>JABLXU010000046.1 GCA_013177805.1 Candidatus Omnitrophota bacterium | reverse complement strand
GTCTCGGCTTCGGCCAGCGAAGAAGTGGGTTCGTCCAGGATGAGAATGCGGGCCCGCTGCGACAAGGCGCGGGCGATCTCCACCATCTGGCGGCGCGCCACGGTCAAATCCCGCACCCTGGTCCGGACCTCCCGGATATCGTCCAGCCCTAGTTCGGCAACCCATCGCGCAGCCTGTTCCTCCATGGCGCGGCGATCGAGCCAGCCCCAGCGGGTAAGTTCACGCCCCAGGAAAAGATTTTCGGCAATAGAAAGATTCGGCGCCAGCGAGAGTTCCTGGTGGATCACGCGGATGCCCAGGCGGTCCGCGCCGGTAACCTCGCCGATCGTTACCGGCCGGCCGTCGATCCAAACCGTTCCCTCATCCGGACGATAGATACCCGCCAGGATTTTAATCAATGTGGATTTCCCCGCGCCGTTTTCCCCCAGCAGCGCGTGAATTTCCCCCGCCCGTAAATCAAAATCCACGTGGTCGAGCGCGGTCACGCCGCCGAAGCGCTTGGTGATTCCTTTCAATGCCAACAAGGGAACGGACCGCACCGAAAATTGATCCAGCCGGGCATTCATAATTGTGGATTCTTCGTTCGGACCATCCGGATAATACAAGTCCATAACAAAAAAATATGGAACCACCCCTCGAAAAACTCTAGTTCATCAATTGCCCCAAGAATCGTGAACCCCGCCCGGATGAACTTTAAAACCGGTCAACCATGTCCTTGAAAGGCTGAGTTGTGACTTTTTCCTTCTCCGCGTCGAAATAAAGATGCCGCCCTTTTTTGTAGGATTCCACACTCATGCCGATGGTGCACATCACCTGATAGGCCACCAAGGCGTTGAGCGTGGGTTGCTCGCGCGTGCGCATGCAGGAGAAGAAGTTACTCATATGATCCTCCCGGGGTTCCGCTTCGATTACCACTTCTTCTTTCCCGTATTTCTCCTGGAATTCTTTCTGGTACGGCCCCTGGGGCACGATCCGGATGCCCCGTTGCCCCCGCCCCTCCAGGGGGTAAAGATCCGCCTTATGGCCGCGGATCAAGGTCGGCACGCCGGTATCGTTCACCAGCGAGGAAGGGATATTGACGGATAGTTTAGCCCAATAATCGGCGCTGATCGTGAAGGTGTCCGGTACCTCCCGCACATCGGGTTGGCCGGTAGTGGTATCGATCACTTCCTTGCAATACCAGATGCCGCCCGTTCCCACCACCCGCTTAGGGAATCCCAACCCCAGGGCAATGTGCAGCGGGGTGAGGCGGTGATACATCAAGTCGGTGGCGATGCCGCCCGAGTAGTCCCAGAATTTCCGGAAACGGAAAAAGCGGTCCGCCGACCAGGGGCGTTTTTTGGCGGGACCCAGCCAGAATTTCCAATCCACATAATCCTCCCCCGTGGCATCCGGTCCCGCGTTGGGGTCGATCTCCCAATTCCATTCCCCATGCGGATTATTGCGCGAGTAGGATGTTTGGCACCAGACCGGCTTGCCGATCATCCCTTCGGCGATGACCTCCCGCGCTTTCCAGCACCAGGCGCTAGAGGCCCCACTGGCGCCACCCTGGTGGACGCGCCCGTATTGCTTGGAGGCCTGATATACCGCTTTGGCCTCTTCCACCGTCAGGGTCATCGGCTTTTCCAAATAGATATCCTTGCCCTTTTTCATGGCATCGATGGCGATTCCGGCATGCCAATGATCGGGCGTGGCAATGAAGACCGCATCGATGTCGGCGCGGTCCAGCAATTCGCGGTAATCGTGATAGACGCCGGAATTGTCCAGCCCGGCCACTTCCTTGGCCCGCGTCTTGCGCCGGTTATAGAGATCGCACACCGCAATTACTTTCACGTCCCCCTGCTTTTGTTCCCGCCGCACCACGTTCCGCAAGAGGCCGGTCCCCTGCCCGCCCACACCGATATGTCCGGTATGAATGCGATCATTGGCGCCTAAGGGCCGGGTGGACGCGGGGCCCCGCATGCCGATCAAGCCATACACGGCGCCGCCCGCCGTTGTGAATAAGAATGAGCGTCTCCGTACAGTTTGAGAAGTATCCATGAGAGGTCTCCTTCGGAGGGTTTGTTCGGGATGATGGTCGCATAAAGGGGTGAAAAGTGTCAACTAGATTCCCTAACCGGTACGGAAGGATGGATTCTTGATTTCAGATGAATAGCAGCACAAGGGATTATTCACCGTGCGATCAATCTTTCGATGCATTAGCGCAAGGGAAATGAGAAAAAGCAACTATATTCATTCGCTTTCGTTACTACAGACGGCTGGATTTCACTACATCAATCGCTCGTTCGGAAGGCGTGACTTCAAGCCGGGTAATCTTGCCATCCTGGTATTCACATTCCAGCACCGTTTGCCGGGGCGCGTGGAGTTTGAAACTCACGTTCCAGTCCTTGGGCCACGCGGGCAGGAGATGAATCGTATTGCCATCACTCTGCAGCACCATGGCCTGAAGGGTCTTGATCAAAATGGACCCATGGTCCTGATCGGGCACCCAATCGTAATTCGGCCCCCAGAACGCCGGAAAGCGAGATGCTTCATGCTTGCTGCGCGCGCGGCCTACCAGGTATTCCCTGGCTTCCTCCGTCAACCCGAGATATGCCATGAACACGTCATCTTGACGCCAGCCGGAATTTCCCTTGTCCCAGCGGTGATTCAATGCCTGTACTGCCAGATCCACATGGGGCTTGTCGAAAGCAAACAGCCGGAAGGGAAACACGGCATACAGTTCGGGATTCTCAATATTGCGCTTGTCCTCGAATTTCTCCGCTGGGGCCAGCATGCGGACACCGTTCACCACGCGCGTGGGTAGATCGGGCAGTTTCTGGCGCAAGGCCGCCCAGGCGGAACGCTGCTTTGCGGTGGTCAGTTGCTCTGGCAAGGCCAACAACCGCGCGGTCACGACATGCAGACCAGCCAGTTCAGGCATGGGATTCGTGCATTTCCACCAGGTTTCCACCGCCTGGGAAGGATGCATGACCAGTTTGCCGTCCGGGCCGGTTTTGTAGTATTTGTCGAAGAACGTCATGACCGCGTTGGCCAAGGGAATGGCTTTTTTCGTGAGAAATGTTTCATCCTGGGTGTACTCGGAATAATCCAGAGCCAGAAAAGCCAGCTCGAGTCCCCCGACCCACTCCCACTTGTGGTAGCCAGAAACCTGCAGGGGATCTTGGCGTTCTTCAAAGGGCGTCCACCCGTAGGATTCGCTGAACACCGCGCCCCAAAAATAAATACATTCAGGATAATAGGCCCCCTCATGTTCGAAATACCGACGGGTGCGTTCCATACAGAACGGCAGCAACTCATCGATATACATCCGGAACAGCGGCGCCATCAGGTCGAAATCGCCAGCCGCGCACATTCCGTAATAGGGCAGCCGGGTGTTTTGCCACCAATAACCCGGCCCCCAGCGGCGGTAATCGGGCCCCCCCGGCACATCCGGCCAGTCCACCGTGAAGATCGATCCATTGAACTTGATCGGATACTCCCCCCGCCCGGCGCAAGCATTGATGAAGCGCTGCAACGCATAGCCCCGGCTGACCACGAAGGCGTCGTCGTTTTCCTCATCGGCCGATCGATCCGCGCCGGCAGTTGTGACATGAATCCAACTGCGGTCCCAAAACTCCCGCCACCAGCGTTCATGAGCCTGGCGGCGCTGCTCGAAGGGAAGCTGGCGCGCCTTGGTCATCGCCTGCTCGATGGCCCGCAGCCATTCTTCCGGCGTGGCGGGATGGCAGGTCAACACGCCGATATCGAACCGGTGTGAGGCGGCTTCGGGCGAGACCAGCGTCTGGTCATCAATCCGTTGGGCATTCTCGGCACTGATAATGGCTCCGAAAATCCGGTTTAATAAAGGATCGGTTTGGAGCAAGCCGGTTAGCCCTTGGATTTTCAGGGTCAACTCCGGCCCTACGGATTTCTGGTTATGGTGATACCAGCCAACCCGGTCCTTCAAACCAATCAAGAGGGTATCCGGTTCAACGATCGTTGGACCGTGTTTATCACCGGGCTGGGAGCGGTCCAGCAGAACATCGCTGACTTCGATAGAAGGCAGCTCGTACGGCGCGGAGCGCCATAGCTCGATCTTCGCAGTGGCGGTGACAGGCCGGGGGCTGTCAATACTGACATGAATCATGGGATGGTTCGCGTCCACCCATAGGATCAGCTTCGTGACTGCCTCGCCCTGGCCAAACTGGACGTACAAAGTGGCGTCATTAAGGGACAATCTCTGCGCAAAACCTTCCTGGACACTAGGAACAGGATCAAGATGGATGCGTACCCGGCCAGCCTTGACCAACCGGCCGTTGTCGTCCCAAAAATCAGTCTTGCTGATGTAAAACAGCAAATCTCCGCCTGTTTCCACCCATGCGTTCAAGCCGATCGCCCCATTGCCCAAGGGGACCGAACCCGCGGGGCCGCCGCTGGGCGAATCCCAGACTACGTCATACCGGCTGGCCGTATAATTTCCCGCCGCCGGCGCGGATGCGGAAAACCCTAGAAGCCACGATGCGATCAAGATCACCCTGGCTAACACCCTGATTCGTTTCATCTTCTTTGCCCTCCGTTCGATTCAATCCGCAGGAGGCTATCAAAGAATCGGCGAGATGTATACAGAGGCGTATCAATTCACGGGATGCGCTCGAGACGAGAACTCATACATCAGGTACAATCGGCCTACCCGCAATTGAAATACCACACGAAAAATCAGCTATCGTTGGAATAAATCCTCTCCTTTATCTTCTTTTGGCTTCTTACCCTCAAATTCTCTATTGGTATATCGGGTTATAATGTTATAATTATATATAACAAATATCCGGAATAATGTATTGTTTTTGCTGAAACCGGCCGATAATAATGATGCATATACCTGGAATTCCACCATGAGGCTTCTGTCATGAATGACCGTTTGAAACAACAAAAAGGGAACGTGTTGGTCTTTTTCGCCGTCGCGTTGACCTTGTTTTTCACCTTCTTAGCCCTGAGCGTGGACATCGGCTGGATTATGCTCACCAAGAGTGAACTGCAAGCCGCCGCCGATTCCGCCGCTTTGGCTGGAGCGGCCCAATTGGCGGAGGATGATCTCGATCTGGCACGCGATTTCTCTCAGGATTTCTCCTCCTACAACAGCGCGGCCAAGGAAAGTATCGCGCTTGAACGTAATGACTCCAACGCCCGTGAGGGCGGAATTGTGGTGGGATACCTCCATAATCCCATGGATTTGAGCGATCCACTGCAAACGGAGGGATTGAGCCGGTACAACACGGTGCAAGTAGTGACCAAGCGATCGGCGGAAATCAACGGTCCCTTGAGATTATTTTTGGGGTATTTCACGGGTCTCGAGGCAGTGTCAATCCGTACCCGGGCGGCCGCCACGCTTGACGACCGGGTGATTGGATTTGACGCCACGCCCGGAGGATCGGATTCACAGACCGGCCGGAATCTGGGTTTCTTACCGTTTGCGCTTTATCACCAAACCTGGAACGCGGCCTATGACGCCAATTACTCCCCCGGCCCGGATGACTGCCCCCGGGAATCTCTGAGCGATGATTTCGCCTATGAAAACGGGAAGGTCCGCGCCGGTCATGATCAAATTCCAGAATTAAAAATGTATCCCAACCGGACTCTTGATTGCGGACTGCCGGGTGCCCCGGGTAACTTCGGCACTGTGGATATCGGGTATTCCAATAACAGCACAAACGACCTCGTGCGGCAAATCCTGGAAGGAATCAGTCCCGAAGAACTGGCGGCGGTGGATAACTTGCGGCTCACCGACAATGGACATGGTGTGTTGTCCAAAATGCTCGAAGGCGATACCGGCGTCAGCACCGCGATCAAAAGCGCGTTGGAGCAAATCATCGGCCAGCCACGCGTCATCCCTTTGTTCATGAACAGGACCGGCAGCGGTGGCGACAACGCCTGTTATGAAATTTGCGGATTCGTGGGGATTCGAATCATGCACGTGCAGATGACCGGACCACTTGAAGACCGGTATGTGCTGATCCAAATGTGTAAAATCCATGAATCCAAGGCCATCATTCATCCCGACGCGCCGCATTCGAACTCAATCTACAACCTTTCGCTGACGCGATGAGGACTGGTTCAGCCGATCGATCGATACATGACTTAGGCGAGGGGATGGCGGGGGCATGGGGCAGCCTGTCTCGGTTGTTTTTCTCTATCCACGCGGTTTCAAAGTATTTGCCCCTGGCGGGATTGCTCCACCGCCAGGGGCTGCACTTTCTCTCTGATCTTGGCTTTCTGCGCGCGGATTCACGCACCGGGAGCAGTCTGCTTCTTTTCCATCGTCACCGTCACAGGGACCGGATTGGAGACAATATCAAAGACCGGTGAGCGTTTCTGGGCCAGTTCGCACAGTTCCCGCAAGGTTTCCTCCGGCGCGGCGGCCTTGATCTGGAAATGGATCTGAATGGTTTGATACCCGTTCCGTACTTGATCCGAAAGCCCCATAAATCCCTGCAAGTCGAGAAAGCCCTCCAACTGCGATTCCACTTCCTCGATTTCGATACCCTTGGCGGCGGCATGATAGATCAGACTTGAGGTGAGGCAGCTGGCGAGCGCGGCGAGGGCGATTTCCACCGGATTGGCACCCCGGTCCAGGCCCAGGAGCACAGGTGGCTCATCGGCGTTGATCACGAAGGATTCAGCGCGGCTGAGTTCCTGGCCCGCGCAGTAGTAATCCCGGATCGTGTTTTGATTGTGTCCACCGTCCACCCACCGGTTGCGCGCCCGAAAGAAGCAGCGGGCGAGAGTGGGATCCGCCCGGACTGCGTCCATCGTATCGAAAAATTGCCTGACATTCACGCCGTTCATCATAGTGTTGGTTGAGGTAGTAGTGGTTGGGTTCATGGTTTTTCTCCTTATAAGAAAAATAATTTTTTATGTATATACAGGATGAATTAAGCTTCCTTTCTCCCCAATGACATGAACAATGTCTGGACTGCTATGTACATGGATGCAACAACGCTGGATTTTTTGAATTCGGCGGGATCGCTTGTCACCGGGTGAAATACAGAGTCAGGGGAGCGGCCAGCCACACCAGGCCTTTAAGGCAAAAGAATATCAATCCGGCAATTCCGGCTTTCTTCCATTCCACGGATTTGACTTGTTCGATGATGGATTTGTGCAGGGGAGTTGGATTCATTGTGAGCTGCCTCCTTTCTTCTACGGATTTAATCATCTTGGATCTTGGAAAAAAGAACACCTGATCCGGCCGGATTATGCAGGTTTTGATTCCGCCTCGGCAATAGCGGGAGTCTCCTCATACTTTTGCGAGATCCGGGGAACCAGCATCGGTACGCGCCGGCGGTAATCGGCGTAAACATCTCCATGGATAACCACCAGGTCGCGCTCTTCATAGCGGATGGCGATGAGGATGTACGCGGTGGTGAGCATCGCAAACAGCAGATGCGCGGCGGTCATGGTGGGAGTGAACCAGAACGCGCACAGCCAGCCCACATACAACGGATGACGGACGTATTTATAAGGCCCTGGCGCCTTGAAACGAATTGGTTGATACTCCCGTCCGGTCCAATGCAGGTACACTTGCCGCAAGCCGAAGAGATCGAAATGGTTAATCAGAAACGTGGTGACCAGCACCGTCAGCCAACCGAAAAGGAAGCCCGCATGCATGATCATCCGCCCGGTGGAATTCGATACGTTCCAAATAACTCCACCCATTGGTTGCCATTGCCAAAACACCAGGATCAACGCCAGACTGGAAAATAACACATACGTGCTGCGTTCCACCGGCTTGGGAACATACCGCGTCCACCATCGCTTGAACGCCGGACGCGCCATCACGCTATGCTGCACCGCGAACACACCCAGCAACACTGTGTTGACCAACAACGCCTGGGCCAGCGGAGTCGTCGGTTCAGCATCAATGCTCTTGGGGACCACCCAATTCCCGACAAAGCCTATCGCGTAGAGGAACGTGACGAAAAAAACCGCGTAACAAACCACGCCATACAGAAACATCATCATTCGACTCATCATGATCCTTGCTCCTTTATTTTTCGGATTCGCTTGTTTATATCCCTGCAGGCGGTCTATTCGAAAGCAGGCAGCGTGCCAAATCGCTCAATTGGCATTAACATC
The DNA here is from genome assembly GCA_013177805.1 of Candidatus Omnitrophota bacterium. Taxonomy (GTDB): domain Bacteria; phylum Hinthialibacterota; class Hinthialibacteria; order Hinthialibacterales; family Hinthialibacteraceae; genus JABLXU01. The sequence goes on along the minus strand of JABLXU010000046.1, from coordinate 35,917 downwards.
AATAAATAGAAGTAGTTACAAGGCCAGGTAACTTGAAGGAGGTATTACGGAATTTCGTGAATGATGAGATCTCGGGAGCGGAATTCACGAAAATACATAAAAACAGCGGGAGAAGTTATTTCGAAATCAATATAGGGTAAAAAAAGTTGGTAACTATTTACCAAAGGCAGAACTCTCTCACTTAACGCTTGATTCGCGGGATAACTACGAATGGAAACTCGAAACGATCCCCTCTCCCTCTGGAAGAAGGTCAGAGGGAGTAAAGTCCTATTAGCTCTACGAAATCATGAAATGAACAAATTTATCGACCAAGGGAAAGGGCCAAAGCGAGGTCAAACCGTTCTCGGCCCGTCCATATTGCCCCACTTTGCTTTTCGTCCAATTGTATACTGTATCCTTATCGTCCTTTGATTCTCTCCTCTCCCTTCGTCAGGTACCTACAGGTTTTTTAATACCCAGTGCCTTCATGCGGGAACTGAGAGTGGAAGGATTCATGCCAAGCAAGCGGGCCGCACCATTGCCGCCTGAGACCCTCCAGGCGCAACGGTCCAATGCCCGGAGGATATTGGACCGCTCCATTTCTTGCAGTTCTTGTAGAGTGTGAATTCGAGGAGAGGGATCCCCGGTATCAGAGGTGAATGGAACGGCGATGGGAGAATCAGCACCGGGGCGCGAATCCGGTAAGGCGCGGTCCAGATTGAGCCGGCCGTCGTGGGAGATGATCAACGCCCGCTCGATCACATTCTCCAACTCCCGCACATTGCCGGGCCAATCGTACGCTTTCAGCCGCCGGACACATATCGGGGAGAGCGGCTCCACGGCGCGGCCCATGCGTTGCGCGAACCGCCGGGCGAAAGCCTCGGCCAGGAGAATGACATCATCACCCCGTTCCCGCAGAGGCGGCACATGGAGAGGAAACACATTGAGGCGGTAGTAGAGATCCTCGCGGAATTTACCCTGCTTCACGTCGTGCTGCAGATCCCGGTTGGTCGCCGCCAGAATCCGCACATCGACTTTCCGGGTCTTGGAACTCCCCACCGGTTCGAACTCGCCTTCCTGCAAGACCCGCAACAACTTGCCTTGCAGGTCGAGGGGCAGCTCACCGATCTCGTCCAGAAAGATGGTGCCGCCGTCGGCGAGGGTAAAACGCCCGTCGCGTTTTCGCGTCGCCCCCGTGAACGCCCCTTGCTCATGGCCGAAAAATTCGCTTTCGATGAGCGAGGCGGGAATCGCGGCGCAATTGACCTTAATGAGCGGTTTGTCTTTCCGCCGGCTGGCGTTGTGGATGGCCCGGGCGAACAATTCCTTGCCGGTACCGGTTTCGCCCAAGATTAACACCGTCGCATCCGTGCCCGCCACTTGCCGCACGTCGCGCAAGACCTGCAGCAATGACTCGCTGTGTCCAACGATCTCATCGAAATTGTGCAGTTCCTTGATTTCTTCCTTTAGGTACTCAGCCACACGGGTCAGTGACTGGATTTTCTTCTCCGCCTTGAGGCGTTCGTTCACATTGCGCAGGATCAACGTGTATACGGCATGGCGGTGGATTTCATGGCGCGAGAGAGTCGCTTCCGCGGGAAAGGTTTCGCCATTGAAACGCCGGGCTTGCAATCCGCCGGGAATCCAGAGGCATTGCCGGTCTGGCGGGCTGGCATCAAGTTCATCCATCAACCGGGCCAACTTCCCGGGATCCTCTCCAGTGAGGAAGCGAGAGAAATCCCACCCGGCGGCCTGGCCCGCCACGCATCCGAAAATCTTCTCCGCCGCCGGATTCAGCAACAACAATCGCAGATCCTTGTCAACCTGGATGATGGCGTCCATCGCGCCGTGGACCAGGCGGGAAAGCTGGGCTTCCCGCTCCCGCACGTCAGCCTCAGCGCGGATACGGCGGATTTCGGCCGTGGCCCGCGCGGCGAAGATCCGGAACACAGCCAGGCCGGTGGGTTCCTCTGGCATGGGGCACATATCAAGCACCGCCAAGGTGCCTAGTACATGGCCTTCGAGGTCCAGTATTGGAACGCCCATATAACTGACCAGGCCCATCTCCCGCAAGCTGATGTCCTGGGGAAACAACTCCTGGATATTCTCTGGATGATGGAAAAAACAACCATATTTCACCACCGGTTCGCACGGCGTGCCCAAGACATCGTATTGATAATCGCGTATCCACTCCCCACCCACCCAAAAAGCGAGAGAGCGGAGGGTATGGATTTCCTCGATATACTCAGTCACGATGGCCGCGGTGGTTTGCAGGGCTCGGGCCAGGTTCAACACCAGCGCTTCGAAAAAAGGCTGACCCGTTTCAGTGGCGGTTCCTTCCAAGATCATGCGCAAAGCGGCATTTTCATCGAGGGTCCGCGCGGTCAATGGTTTGATAGAGGTCATGGGAATGGTCCTGAGGTAAGGATCAAATAGGCCAGTGAAGGAGGCGCACGGTGAGAGGTCGCTTTCGCTGCGCGCGGTCCCGGGCTGGATAAAACCGGAACCGGGCGAAGGATATTGTATTGAATTTCACGGAGCGGAAGGAGAGGATGGCGGTGGGGAGGTTTCACGAAAATCCGCACGGATGGTTGTCTGGGAACTTCTGTCCGGCCGTGCCGGGAGAGAGGGGCGCGGAGAATGGGGCAACGCGTAATCCGTCCAAACCACCTGCCTCTACTCCCCCCCTCCCCCTCGCGGGAGGCAAGCCGGGGTGAGGGAAAACCCTCCCCCGGGAATTCTTTTTCAGTTGGGTGCGAAAAAACCTGGATCATCGAGGCGGGAGCACGTGTCCGGGTGACCCCGCGTTCGAAATCCGGCGTGCCTTCTTCCTCCGCTGCGGCCTATAGAATCTTCTCCGTGGCCGAATCCCAATCCACGCGCTTGCCGGTGCGGTAGGCGATGTTGGCTAGATGTGCGCCCGCGAGGACTTTGTGCCCCATTTCCACGGGCGAATTGGGCTGTTTGCGCGAACGGATGCAATCCAGAAAATTCTGCATGTGCGCGCGGCCTTCGTCCCCATATTCCCATTCTTCCAACATCTTGTTCTTGGTGTCGTACAGTCGGAAATGGCCGTCCTTTTCTTGGATCACACAACCCTTGGTGCCATAAAAGGCCGCGCCGTCGCCCTCGAAACCGTTCATGAACTGCACATCGAAAACGATGGCGTAGGTGGCGCAGTCAAGGATGGCGTGCACGTTGTCCGGCGTTTCCCAACGCGGATAGTGGTAATTACCCCCGTTGCAGACGACACTCTTGGGGCCGGGGCAATCGGTGATCCACATGGCCACGTCGAGCATATGCGGGCCAATGTCGGTCATCAGACCGCCCGCGTAATCCCAAAACCAGCGCCAGGCCGAGCAGCGCTCCGCGTCGAACGGCCGCTCCGGCGCGCGGCCGAGAAAGCGTTTCCAGTCGATCCGTTCGGGATTGAACAGGTCCTTGTTGTTAGCACGGTCCTGGTAAGGATCGATCAGGCGGTAGCGGCAATCCCAGGTGCGTATCCATTTGACATCGCCGATCCGGCCGGACGCCACCACGTCATGCGCGATGGCCCAATGTTGGCCGCTGCGGCGGTGATTGCCGACCTGGACGATGCGGTCCGATGCTTGCACGGCTTTCACCATGCTCTGGCCTTCCTCGATAGTCCGGGAGAGGGGTTTTTCGATATACACGTCTTTCCCGGCCTGGATCGCGTCGAGCAACATGTCATGATGCCAGTGATCGGGCGAAGCAATGATGACACCATCGCAAGGATCCTGAGCCAGCATCTCCTGGTAATCCCGGTAGCGTTTTACTTTTTGATCCAGGCTGGCCTCACACCGGTCCAGCATGGCTTCGTTGACATCCGCGAGGGCGGTGATTTCCGCCCCCAGGCTTTTGGCCACCCGCAGGCGGTCCGAGCCACGGTCTCCGGTACCGATACCCGCAATGCGCACGCGTTCGTTGGCGCCCAGCGCTGTGGGGGGAGCCAGGCGGGTGAGAGCGGCGATTCCCACGCCGGTCACGGCGGTTTTCTGAAGAAAATCCCGGCGGTTCGATTCGGATTGCATGAGCAGAACTCCTTGTTAGTCATCGAAGTATGAGATGGAATGAGCGATCGCTTTATCATAGAAAAGTTTCCGGTGAAAATTTAAGGGGGATGAAAGGCCGAAAGAGCCAAAAAGAAACTCTAGACGGCTCTTGATGAATCAGAACGTGGAAAATACGAATAAATTCGGAGAGCGTGAAATAATCTTCTTTGGTTTTACAGAACTCCTCAATATTACTCTCTATTCCTGATTCCCCTCTCCATCGGTATACCGAGGGGGCCCATCCATAACAAGAGACAAGTGTTCGAGGAGATCGAGAATCCATCAGGCGCGTATTCGCCCCCCCCAAAAAAAACGATCCGAACATTCTCCAGAACATGGTGGATCCCATATCCCTGCGGCGCGAATTCATCCCTTCTCGTTAATCGGAAGAATTGGTGAAAAAATCGTTTTTCTGATTAAATTGATTAATTTAGTATATATTATGAATAATCACTTGTCCTCTTTTTTATCTAATTTAAATAGTTAAATAAATATACTGCAATCCGAAATTTATTCAAAAATCCGGTTGACATTGCCAGAAAATCATTTAATAATATGCGAAGATGGATAACATTTTAACCTGGAAATGCGGTTTTTTTTAACTTTCTAGACAAATTCTCCGCTCTGGCCGAGAGGAGGATTTGGGGACCGTACGGTGCATAAAGTGAACTCGAATAGTTGGAAGCCACGATTAGGAGAAATTCATCATGCGAATCAACCATTTTTGCGATTGCGGTCCCCATTTTCATTGCGGGAATCCGATCGTGTTCCTGGTTTGTGAAGAGTGCGGCAATGAATATTTGGGACCGGACTGTGACGTAACCCGGCCGTTGCCGGTTACGGTTCAGCCGGATGGGAAAATATTATGCAAGGATTGTATAAAAAAACGGGATAAATCAACCCAACTTGCTGTTTGAACCACTGGGCATATAATGATCGATCCACGAGAAACGAAACGATTTTTTTCAATAAATTCCGGCTCATCAGAATCGATTTCACGCTAAGGAGGACAGGATCGAGTCGCCGTTGATTCACACCGGGATATATCTCAGCATGGCTGTTTCTGGAGGTCAGATCCTTCTTCTTACTCATAAATCCCTTGGCAGTCATTTTGGAGCCGTACCGTATCCAGCCTTTATCGTATCACTTCGACAACGGTTTCCCACGCCCCGAGAAAATTTCCTTCTACCGGGGGAATGGGGAATATTGTATCTGTGATTCAGCGGCCGGATTGCCGGTTTCCATACAGGAGTCAGCCGTATGCATATCGTAGTTTGTGTCAAGATGGTCCCAGATACCACGCTGGTGCAGATCGATCCGGTCACCAATACCCTGGTGCGTGAAGGTGTACCCTTCATTACCAATCCATTCGACACGCACGCCCTGGAGGAAGCCCTTCGGATCAAAGACCGGTATGGCTCCAGGGTCACCACAATTTCCATGGGGCCACCCACGGCCGAACGGGTGTTGCGGCGGGCTTTAGCACTAGGATCAGACCGCGCCATTTTGTTGAGCGACCGGGCCTTCGGTGGCGCGGATACCCTGGCCACCAGCCGGGTCTTGGCCGCGGCCATCGAGAAGATCGCGAACGAAGAACCGGTGGATTTGGTGTTCTGCGGGATGCAGACCATCGACGGCGATACCGCCCAGGTCGGCCCCGGCATCGCCTGCCGCCTGCGCTTTTCGCAATTGACCCTGGTGGACCAAATTCTCGCAATCGATCACTCCCGGGGAACCATTAAAGTCCGGCGGAAGCTGGAAACTCATTATGAAACTGTGGATGCCAAACTTCCCGCCTTGCTCACCGTTGTCCGGGAGATTAATACCCCCCGCTATCCCACGGTTCCCAAGCGCTTGGAAGCGGAAGATGCCTTGGTGCCGGTCTGGTCCAACGAGGTATTGAAACTGGATCCCGAAACGATAGGCTTGAAGGGTTCTCCCACGCAGGTTCGCCGGATCTTTTCTCCCCAGCGGGAAGAAGGCGAACTCATGGACGGATTCGGAGTGAACCGTGACTTGGCTGTCCGGCGTATCGTCCAAAAGATGAAAGAATGGGACTTCGTCCGGGAGGATGCAGCGCAGCAAGCCCGGTCCAGCCGGTATGCTTTTCGGCAGGACCCCCAAGGCTGATCATGACGTACCGGGAGTAGCCATGGAACGCAAGAAACCCAAAAAGCCCCGCGGCGTAGCCCGTTATATCGAAGGCAAGTGCATCGCTTGCGGTGCCCGTTGCCAGTCCGCGTGTCCGGTGGACGCCATCGAAATGAACAACCGGGACGAACCGGTGATTCTCCTGGCGAAATGCATTGGGTGCCAAAAGTGTCTCAAGGTATGCCCTGCCGGCGCATTGGAGATGTATTACACCCCGGATGAACAGAAAATCCTGGCGGAATACAACCGCGCGCAGGCCGGGATCGAAGCCCCGGCCTCCGCACCCACAGCGGCGGAATGGAAAGGCGTGTGGATTTTCGTGGAGCAAACGAATGGAACCGCCCATCCGGTTTCATGGGAGTTGCTGGGCGCCGGCCGGGCCCTGGCCCGCGATCTGGGAGTCGAACTAGCGGCTTTCATCCTGGGAAGCGGCATTCAACACTTGATCCCCGAAGCCTTCGGCTATGGCGCGGACAAAGTATACGTCATCGACAATGCGGTCTTGAAGCACTACCGCACGTATCCATACCTGGAAGCCTCTCTCCAGCTCATCCGGAAATACAAGCCGGAAATCGTGTTGATGGGCGCTACCGGCCAGGGACGGGACTTGGCCGGCGCGGTCGCTACCGAACTGCGGACGGGGCTGACGGCCGATTGTACAGGCCTCTCCATCAGTCAAGCCGACCGTCTTCTGGAACAAACCCGCCCAGCATTCGGCGGGAACATTATGGCGACCATCCTGACCGAAACCCATCGTCCCCAAATGGCCTCAGTCCGTCCGCATGTCATGCCCAAACCGGATTTCCAGTCCGGACGCCAGGGGAGTGTAATCCTGGAAGAGTTTTCCCTCCCCGAAGACCAAATCACCACCAAAATCCTTGAAGTCATTCCTTTGCGTTCGGAAAGCACAGTGAATTTGGCGGCCGCCCGGGTCATCGTCAGCGGGGGGCGGGGAATGATGGGCCCTGAAAATTTTGCCTTGCTCCGGGAGTTGGCGGATCTGCTTGGCGGCGTGATCGGCTGTTCACGGAGCGCGGTAGACGCCGGCTGGCTGCCGCATGCGCATCAGGTGGGCCAGACCGGCAAGACCGTCAAGCCGAAACTGTACATCGCTTGCGGAATCTCTGGCGCGATCCAGCATCTCGTGGGCATGCAGAATTCTGATTACATCATCGCGATCAACAAAGACAAAAACGCGCCTATTTTCAGTGTCGCGCACCTCGGTATCGTTGGGGATCTGTTCGAAATTCTCCCCGCGCTCATTGCCGAGCTGCAAAACCATTACGCCCAACTCGAAGAAAAATCCCTGGCCGTAATCTAGGTAACCCGAATGAACATGAACTGGTCGCGTCTCCTTTTCACGGTGATTTTTCTCGTCTCGATCGCTTTCTTTGCCCGCAACCTCTACCGCCTGTTCGCTATGTTGTGCCTGGGACGGTGGGAGAACCGGTTCGACCGGCTCAAGGACCGGATGGTCAGCATGCTGCTGTTCGCCTTCGGTCAACTGCGGGTTCTCCGGAGTAGTTACGGTTTCAATCATCTCCTCATATTTTGGGGATTCATGGTGCTGCTCTTGTTGAATTTCGAGTTTCTGATGGCTGGCCTTTTCCCTCATTTTTCCTTGGCGTTTCTCGGCCATTATCCCTACGCTCTATTGCTGGTAATGACCGAACTCATGTCCGTGTTGGTGCTGTTCGCCGTGGCGGCGGCCACGATCCGGCGGCTGTTCTTCCGCCCGGATTATATCGAAGCTTCCCTGGACGCATTCTTGATCTTGGGCCTGATCGCCGTCCTGATGGTGGCCTATTTTGGCTATCACGCAGGGGAAATCCACTTGGGAACAACCGTCTGGGCCGCCTGGATGCCGGTCTCGCGCCTGGCCTCAGCCCTATATGCCTCGCTCTCTCCCCAGGCCGCGGAAGGAGTAACCGGAACATTTTGGTGGATTCACGCCCTGGTGCTGCTCGCCTTCCTCAACTACTTGCCCTACAGCAAGCATCTCCATATCTTGACCGCGATTCCCAGTTGTTTTTTCCGGAGCTTCTCGGTTCCCAAAACGGTTCCTCCGCTGGAATTCGAAAAAGGCAACCACTTCGGCGTCTCCAAGATCAACCAATTCAGTTGGAAAGATCTCTTGCACTTTATGGCTTGCACGGAATGCGGACGCTGCCAAGCAGCCTGCCCGGCCGAACGCACAGGCAAATCGCTCAATCCCCGCCTCCTGGTCCATGAGGGCAAACGCAACCTCTTCATTAACAGCCAAGCCATGTGGAACGGCCGCCGCATCGATTCCCTGCCTCCCCCGGTTGATGAAAAAGCCATGAAAGTCTCCCTGATCGGTGAGGGCCATGAAAGCATCGCCGAGGAGGATTTGTGGGCCTGCACCACGTGCGGGGCCTGTATGGTCGAGTGCCCGGTCTTCATCGAGCATGTCCCGAAAATCATAGAAATGCGCCGCCACTTGGTCATGGAACAGGCCCGGTTCCCCGAAGAATTGCTCCGATTCTTCGAAAATACCGAACAGCGTTTCAATCCCTGGGGCATCGCGCCGTCCGACCGGGCCAAATGGGCGCAGGGCTTGGACGTCCCCTTCTTGGAAGCCGGCCGGCCGGTGGAGTATCTCTTCTTCGTCGGCTGTTCCGGTTCGTTCGATTCCCGCACACGCCACATCGTCACGTCCATGACCCGGATCCTGAACGCCGCCGGCGTGTCCTGGGCCATTTTGGGCAATGAGGAAAAATGCTGCGGCGACTCGCTCCGCCGCTTAGGCAACGAATATGTGTTCCACCAACTGGCCATGGATAATCTCCAGCTTTTCGAGAAATACGGCGTGACCCGCATTCTCACTCATTGCCCACATTGTTACACCACGTTGAAAAATGATTACGCCCAATTCGGCGCAAATTACAGTGTTATCCATCATACCCAATTCATCGACCAGCTGGTGCGGGAGGGGAAAATTCAACTGCGCAAACGCGTGAACGGCCGGACTGTCGTCCACGATTCTTGCTATCTCGGCCGGTATAATGGCATATACGAGCCACCCCGCAACGTGCTTCGCGCCGTTTCCGAAGGCATTCCACCCTTGGAAATGCCCCGCCATGAGGCCAAGAGTTTCTGCTGCGGCGCGGGCGGCGGCCGCATGTGGCTGGAAGAACGCGCCGGCAAACGCATTTATCTCGAACGAACCGAAGAAGCCCTAACCACCCGGCCCTCCACCATCGCGGTGTCCTGCCCCTACTGCATGACCATGTTCGAGGACGGAGTGAAAGAAATCAAAGCGCAGGATACGGTCCAGGTGCGGGATATTGCTGAAATCGTCGCTGAGGCAATAGAGGCATGAGGAAGGGAGGGATAAAGAAGCGCAATCCGGCCTTAGAGAAAAAACTCAAGGCGGAGTAATTTTCATCCAGCAGTTTGGCATCCAAGGTCCGCTAATCCGCCTGTTTTTGAAAAGTGCGGCCGATTCGCACGGCTCACAGCCCTCGAAACGGCCCTGGAGATACCGGCCGCCCGGATATGGATTCATATGGATTCCCCCCGAATGCCTCGTGGATTTGCTGAATAATCGGATCGATGGAATTCATGGTTTGCTTCCATTTATCAAACCGTTCCAGAATTTTTCCGCCCGCATGGATTAATCCGGGGCGGGCAGAGTAGCCTTATCTATGATAGGCTGTGCGCCTGAGATTGTTATTCCCGGTATCTGGAAAGGTTTTCCATATGAATCCCCCTGCTTCGTATCATCTTCGTTATGTCCTTTTCGCGACTGCGGTCACTACGATTGGAGGGTTTCTGTTCGGTTACGATACGGCTGTCATCAACGGCGCCAACACGTACCTCAAGGCGCACATGAGCTTGACGCCCCTCCAGGAAGGTTCCGCCGGGGCCAGCGCGATATTGGGATGCATTCCCGGGGCTCTGTTCGCGGGATTCCTCAGCGACCGGTTCGGGCGGAAAAAGTTGCTCTTTCTCAGCGCGATATTGTACGCCGTTTCGGGTATTGGTTCGGCCATTCCCCGCACCTTCGGCCAGTTTCTGGCGGCCCGGTTCGTCAGCGGCCTGGGGATCGGGGCTTCGTCCATGATCTGTCCAGTCTATATCGCCGAAATTTCTCCCGAAAAGTGGCGGGGGCGGCTGGGTTCGCTCTTTCAGCTGGCCATCGTCACTGGCATTTTTGTCACGCTGTTCGTGAACAAGTTGATCCAGGGGATGGGGGATGACGCCTGGAACACCGCCCTGGGCTGGCGGTGGATGATGGGCATGGAAGTGTTGCCCGCCGTGGTCTTTTTCGGATTGCTTTTTTTCGTGCCCGAAAGCCCCCGCTGGCTGGCGCAAAAGGGGCGCGAGGGGGAAGCCCGCGATATTTTGAAGCGGATCGGCGGCGGGCGGCATGCCGAGACTGAGTTGGCGGCTATCCGCGACACGCTCCGGCAAGAAGAAGGGCGGTTATCGGAATTGTTCACCCGCTCCTACCGCAAACCGCTGATCATCGCCGTGGTGCTGATGGCCTGTTCGCAGTTTTGCGGGATCAACGCCATCATCTATTATTCATCCAAAATATTTGAATCGGCTGGAGCGGTAAAGGACGCTGCGTTCACCTCGACCGCCTGGGTGGGATTGATCAACCTGATATTCACCTTCGTGGCGATCGCCTTCGTGGACAAAGCGGGCCGCAAACCGTTGCTGTTGACCGGCACCGCCGTGCAGACCGTCGCGTTGGCGTTGATCGGTTGGATGTTTCAGATTCAGCAAGGCGGCCTGATTCTGCTGGTTTGCGTCGTGTCGTTTACAGGCGCCTTCGCGATCGCCATGGGGCCGATTCCCTGGATTCTGTGCTCGGAAATTTTCCCGAACAAAATCCGCGGGCGGGCGATGTCGATCGCCACGTTCACCATTTGGTCCTCGTGCTACATTGTGGCTTTGACGTTTCCCTCGCTCAATGACAATCCCGCCATCGGCCCGGTGTTGACTTTTTGGATGTACGGTTTGGTAAGTTTGTTTACGTTCGTTTTCGTTTTAACCGCCGTGCCGGAGACCAAAGGCCGGACGCTGGAGGAAATCGAAAAGTCATGGAAATCCGGGAGCGCGGCGTAAGCTTGCGCGTCGATCATTTCGACAACACTCGCGTTTCCACGGCGTGTTTTTCCACCGCCGGGCGGGTGAGGGGCGCGGGGTGGAGTTCCCCCTTCGCCCAGAGATCATAGGTGCATAGCCGGAACGGACTATCCGGATGCTCGGAATTGCCAATGGGCAGCAACGAACGGGCGGCATCGGCATCGTACATGGGAACCCATTGCGTATAGGATTGAGCCGCCTGAGAGAGGATGGTCCCTCCGTCCACGCAAGCGAGTTCGGGAAACGCCAGATCATACTTCGGATCGAGTGATCCGATGCCATCCAAACTTTCCATGTAACCGATTTTCCGCTCGCGCAGTTGCCGGCGTGCCTTGGTTGGCCATTCGGCAGGATCATCACCGTACCGGTTCACCGCGGTTTCCCAGGCGGCGGCTAGAACCCGGCCGATGTACTCGCTTTCCAACTCGGATAGCGGCGCTTGGGGATTCTCGCGGAGGCGCGCCTCCACCGACTTGAGAAAGCGGCACAATCCCGACTCACCTCCCCCGTATTCCACAGCCAACTCAGTGTTCCCGGCGCGGAACATGAGATTGATAAAATCCGCCAGATCGGTTCCAGGAATTGCCTGCTCAGATTTCGCCCCCGCTTTGTACCAATTCCTCAAGTAATCCAACGTCTTCAACGCATTGCCGGGCAGCGGGGATCGCATGACATCCCGCAAGTGATAGCCTGCTGCCAGAATTCCTTTTTTGGCCGCGTTGACCGAATCGTAATGCACTCGCAAAACATCCGCGGGAGTCAATGATTCCTTGGATGTCAGCAATTGCCGCAAGCGCCAGGAGCGGACCGTATCGCCCAGCGAACCGGTACTGAGTCCCAGCGGGAGCGGATAAAACGAGGCAATCGGCCGGTGATTGGCACTGAACAAAACGCCCGGCTGGGGATCAATGACATGAGGCATGAGGTCATGAGGAAGAAAGCCTTGCCAATCATACCTGGATTCCGTGCCATCGTGGGCGGCATTCCCCGCGTCGAGAGCCTGGCGGGAACGGAGAGGAATCGCACCCAGAGTCCAAAAACCAATCCTTCCGCTCTGATCGCCAAAGACCAGATTCGCACTTGGGAAGCGCCATCCCTCCAGCGCCCGGGCGAATTCTTCACCATTCTTGGCCCGGATCATACCCCAAAAACCCTGCACGGTTTCGCGGGTGGTCTCACACAGGGGAACACGTTTGAGCGAGGCTTCCTCCCCAGGACGCAGGCCGGCAGCAATAGGCGTGACGACCGGTCCCCAGTGCGATTCATTCAACTCCAAGGTTACGGAATCCTGGCCTTTTATAGGGAGGGTTTCTTTCCAGACTTTCAATTCCCGCCACTCGCCATCGAAACGGTATTCATTGGGGCGGTCCGGATCGGTCTGCAGGAGAAAAAGATCCGCCTGATCCGCGCCGAGGGCCGTCACTCCCCAGGCCACGTGCTCATTCCAGCCGATCAGAATGACTGGACTGCCCGGTACACCGATACCCCGCGCGTTGAAGGTTTTACCCGCGATATGAAATTCATAAAACAAGGAAGGGTTTCGCACCGGGGTTTGAGGATCACTGCACAGTACGGCGGATTGCGTTGTAGACTTGTTCCGGCCCACGACCCAAGCATGGCTGAATTGGGGGCCTTCCGGAGAACCGCTGCCATCAACCATGATGCCATGTTGGCGGGCGAAATTCTGAACTTGACTAAGCCATTCCTCACGAACATCACCGCGTTGGACCACAGCGGCCGTGTCATCGGAAGGGAGCGGAAAGTCCCGCACGGGACGGCGGACAGTGGCTTCGCGGGAGGCCTCTCTTCTCTGGGCGCGACGGTCCGGTTCCCGGCCAGGCCGGGCAATGGCTGGAGCGGAAAGCTCTGCGTCCCCTTTCAATTGGTGATAATGAAGCGCATCGTTGAGGCCGTCTCCCGCGAAGAAATTACCCAGCCGCCACCAGGAAGCGATGCAATCAGCGGGTGTCCACGGCTCTGGTTCGAGTCCAAGTTCGCTGAAAAGATACAAGAGTTTGTTACGGTGATTTTGGGTATAGTCATTGACGCCTTCGCTATAGGCATGCAGCAGCGCGCGCGTTTCTTCATCAAGGTTGGGAACCAGGCGTTGCGCCGCGCGGTAAAATCCTTGGATACGGTACTTCTTGTCGCTATCGACGGTGGTTTGGCCGCGGCGTATGAGAGGACGGTCTCCCAGGATTTCTGAGACCCGGCCTTGGACAATGCGCAAGACATAATACATTTGAAACGCCCGGTCTTCCGCACAGGCATATCCCAACCCATACATCGCACCCGCGTCGGTTTCGGAAAAAATATGCGGCACTCCCCACGGATCCCGCAGGATTTCGATTTTGCCATATTCCACCTTGGGATCCGCGAATCCGGATTCAGCGGATAACCCCACCAGCAGCGCCACAAAAGGAAGGATCAGCCACGCCTGGTATTTCATTCCTATCCACCTTTGCGAAAATTATGGGTCAAGAATTACGATATCACATTGATTTGTTCATCATTAGGGAATGCAGGCTCCAAAACGAGAGGGAGATGGGCAGAAGAAAAAAACCGATCTACAATAGCAAAATTGTACACATATCCAGAACCTCATGAATTATTTGTTCGTAATACGAACAAGGATAGGTATACTACTCAATCCCCTCTCTCAAGAAGAGAACCACCCCACAATCCCCTTTCCCTGTGGACAAGGGTCGATGTGAGTGCCCAAAAGTTCGCCTTCCCGGAGCCGGATTGGTGGGGAAAATCAGCCCCGGTGGATGGAATCAGGGTAAGATCAGTCCGGAAAAGGTGGTATATATTCTGCAGATGGCTGGATGTTTGCGAAATCTCATACTCGCAGATAGAAAGTTCCGAGAAAAATGGGAGGTGTTTCGGATGATATTCAGATCTTGGCTTTTGATGGTATTGGGATTTATCGGGCCCGCGTTGATCTGGTCACCGGCCGGTTGGGCCGGTATGAAAGCCGGAGTGGCGTCCATCGTGATTACCCCGGATTGCGATATGTGGCTGGCGGGGTATGGCGACCGCGATCATCCCTCACAGGGGAAGATACACGATTTATACGCCAAGGCGATCGCGTTGGAAGACGATGCGGGCGCCCGGCTGGTCTTGATCACCACCGATTTGATCAATTTGTGGGCGGATTTCACGGACCAAGCTGCCCGGCGGATTCAATCGGAAACCCAGTTGCCACGGGCAGCCGTTTTGTTCAATTCCTCCCATACGCATTGCGGGCCGGTTCTGCCGGATAGACTGCAAGGAATTCATATGGCACCCGAGGATCAATGGAACTTATCCAGGCGCTATGCCGAGGAATTGCTGGAAAAAATCATTCAAGTGGTTCACCAAGCGCTCAGCCGCCTGGAACCCGCCCAGTTCCATTACGGCCAGGGCCAAGCTGGTTTCGCGAAAAACCGCCGCCAATATACATTGGAAGGGATTATCAACGGAGAAAATCCCATCGGGCCGGTCGATCATGATGTTCCGGTTCTAAAGGTGACCGGTAATAACGGCCAAGTGAAAGCCGTGGTTTTTGGGTACGCCTGCCATAACACCACTTTGAACATAGATCAGTACTGCGGGGATTATGCCGGTTTCGCGCAACTTTACGTGGAGAAGCAAATTCCGGGATCGACCGCGCTGTTTTGGGCCGGATGCGGGGCGGATTGCAATCCTCTCCCCCGCCGGAAATTGGAGTTGGCGGTCCAGTACGGCAAGGAACTGGGTCAAGCAGTAATCCAATCCATGTCCGGCAGGATGAAACCGGTGGAAGGGCCGCTGCAAGCCGCCTTCTCCCTGATCGATTTACCGTTGGAGCCGGCTCCCACCGTAAATGAATTGCAGGCGCAATTATTGCAGACCGTCAGTCCGATGATACAAAGGTGCCTGCGATTGATTTTGGAGGAGTATCGCCGGAAAGGTTCACTGCCGGAGACGTATCCCTATCCGGTGCAAGTCTGGCGGGTGGGAAATGAGATTCTTGTCATCGCCCTGGGCGGTGAAGTGGTGGTCGATTACGCCCTGCGCTTGAAATACGAATTCGGACGCGGCCGGACATGGGTCATGGGGTATTCCAACGACGTCATGGCCTATATACCTTCCTTGCGGATTCTGCGGGAAGGCGGATATGAAGGAACCAGCGCCATGGTGGAATATGGTTTCCCCAGTTCCTGGCGGCCGGAAATCGAGGATCGAATCGTGAACGAAGTCCACCGGTTGACGGACTCGATGAAAAGCCCATGAATTTGTTCATGGAAACCGGCTATCTGGATAAAACAACTGGCCACACGAAAATCTATTTCAGAGGCATAGGGATGATGAGTGTTTGGGGCTGTATCTCAATTGCGTTTCTATTCATCGGAATGCAGTCCGCCGCCTATGGCTTCGAGCCGGTATTCGCGCGGAACGGCATGGCGGCGGGGCCCGAGCCGCTCGCGGTGCAGGCGGGTGTGGAGATGCTGCAACAGGGTGGCAACGCGTTCGACGCGGCGGCGGTCATCGGTTTTGCCCTGGCAGTCACCTATCCCACCGCGGGGAACCTGGGCGGCGGTGGCTTTATGACCGCCTGGACGAAAGACGGTGATCCTCTCTTTCTCGATTTCCGGGAAACGGCCCCCCAAGCAGCCAAGCGGGATATGTTTTTGGATGAGAAGGGAAACCTCGTTGTAGGCCAGAGCACTACAAGCCTTCTCGCGGCGGGGGTGTCTGGTACCGTGCATGGTCTTTTCCAGATCTTCCAGAAATACGGGACCAAAAACCGTGAGGACATCCTGGCGCCTGCCATCCGGCTGGCCCGGGAGGGATTTCCAGTCTCCTATTCGTTGCACCGCTCTCTCCAGGCCAATCATAAATATCTCACACGCTTCGCTTCCACGGCGGCCGTCTTCTACCCGAACGGCAAAACGCCGGCTTATGGTTCAGTTCTCAAGCAGCCCGATCTCGCTTGGACGTTAAGCCAACTCAGCCAATCCGGTCCTGACGCGTTTTACCAAGGCGAAATCGCCGAAAAACTGACGCGTTTCATGGAACAAAACGGTGGCCTTATCACCCGCGAAGATTTGGCTGCCTACAAATCGAAATTCCGCCCCCCGGTTATTATTGCCTACAAGAATTATTCACTCATCGCCCCGGGATTGCCCAGTTCCGGCGGCATCGCCCTGGCGCAGATGCTCAACCTGCTCGAGCCGCTTCCCTTACAGAAGATGGGCTACCATTCGGCGGAATACATCCACTCGCTGGTCGAGGCTGAGCGCCTGGCATTCGCCGACCGCAACTACTTCCTGGGGGATTCCGATTTCGTGGAGGTCCCCGTGGACCGATTGGTCTCCGATGCCTACCTGGAGGAACGCCGCCGGTTGATTCCCGGCTGGTACGCCGGGAAAAGCGAAGGCGTGTCCCATGGAAATCCCGAATCCCACGAAACCACCCATTTTTGCGTAGTGGACCGGGAACACAACGTGGTGGCCGTCACCTATACGCTGAACGGATCGTATGGCATGGGCGGCGTGGTGGCGGGAACGGGCTTTCTCCTCAACAACGAGATGGACGATTTCAGCGCCAAGCCGGGCTCGAGCAACCTCTTCGGATTGATCCAATACGAGGCCAACGCCATCGCCCCCGGTAAGCGTATGCTCTCCAGCATGACCCCGCTGATTGTGCTGCGCAACGGGAAGTTCGCCTTTACCGTGGGAACACCGGGCGGACCCACGATCATCACCACCAATCTCCAGATCTTCTTGAACATGGCCGAATGGGGCATGAACATCCGGGAAGCCATCGACGCCCGCCGGTTTCACCATCAATGGCTGCCTGACCGGATTCAATTCGAGCGGTTTGCCCTTTCACCGGACACCCTGCTCCACCTATCCGGACGGGGTTATACGCTGCAGCAAGTGAATTCCATCGGATGCGCCGCCGGGATTCAAACCATGGAAGATGGCTTGTTGGCAGGATATGCGGATGGGCGCGGCGAAGGCCTCGCGGCGGGCTATTAATCCAGATCAAAAGGAATTCGCGGTTATTGAAAATCGGCGGGTACGAAGCCGTTGAAATCCCCACGAAACACGCCGTAATCCCCCCGGGTGAAGGTTCCATTGGTCGGACTATATACCACGACGGCATTGAGGGCGCTTTCGCCGTAGTAAGCGTACAAACGCCGGCGGATGATGTTTTGCGATTCTTCCGGCAGGGGATACAGGCTCAACCAGGAATCCACGCGGTCCGGTCCGATGCTGTAAATTCCGATGCCATCGATTCGGGGAATATCCACACCGATGAAATCCCGGTAATGGACATAGACAAAACCGGCCGGTTGATCTCCGCCCTCCCGCAACGAAACCTCACTGTCGAACTCGGTTTCCAGTTGATCGGTGGCCGGTTTTCGCTGGAATGGATCGGGAATATCAATGGAAGAAATATAGTGTGGAGTGATGGGAAAAAGATCCCGCCGCGAATCATAAGCCACGCTGCTGGGATAAAAACCCCGGTCGATGCGGAAAAGTTGTGCCGCGTTGGCCAGACCCGCCAGATTTTGTTTGGAGGCCGTGATGGTGGCCCGGATTTTCATTTCACTGAAACGGGGGACCGCGATCCCCGTCAGAATGCCGATCACGGCCATAACGGTCAGCAGTTCCACCAAGGTGAAACCCTCCGTCGCAGTGCACCGGCCGGGAAAATCAATCCGAGTCCGTATCCCCATTTTGAACCTGCCATACCAAATCAGAAGAACTTCAACATTACTATATCAAGTAAAGGAATTTAAGGCAAGCTTAATTTTTGAAGCTTTTTAGGCATACTATGTGTCTACGATGACAGAACAAGGTAAAGGCGTAAGGATGATTGCCACCGCGAAAGAACCTGTTTCCTGCGTGAACGGCTCAGGGTGGGGTGTTGCACCAGCGGAGGCGGATATCCCCTCAAGGGATATGGAACTCTTAATGTTGAGGGTTCGGGAGGGGGATTCGTTGGCCTTGGAGGCGATATTCGATCGGTATTATTACCGGGTGGTGGGTTTTATCCGGCGGTATGTTGATGAATCGGACGTGGAGGATGTCGCACAAGAAGTATTTATGAACGTGTTCCAAAAAATCGGCCAGATCCAGGAAGCCGCGGCCTTTGAGCGCTATCTTTTTCAATCCGCAAAAAACCGCAGCATCAATTGGCTGAAACGGAAAATCCGCTTCCGCGAACTGATGCAGGTCTTCTGGTACGCCGCCGAAACGTGGAACGAGTCATCCGATGGCAGCGAAATGCGGCGGCTTTCCATTCTGAAAGCATTGCTCGCTGAACTTCCCGGAGAACATCGCCGCTACATCGAGATGTTCTACATTCAGCAGCATTCCCGCTCGGAAATCGCTTCTCTCCTCCAAGAGTCTTCCTCAACAGTGTACCGCCGGGTGGCCGCCGCGCGGGCCGCTCTCCTGGATCTCGCGGCGAAACAAAACCTGAGCATTGTATTCGAGGGCCGTCACGGAATAAAAATCATTGAAACAACGGCGGATTGATGGAATTATGCCCACACCCATTCCGAATGAAATCCTTTCGTATTACCAAGACGGGTTGCTTCCGGAGGAGGACCGGAAAACCGTGGAAGAATCCCTGGCCGGCGATCCTGCCGCCCGTCAACACTTACACCAGTTGCAGCAATTGGACGCAAATCTGGCGGAGTTAGGCCGTTATACCCGCTTGCGCCAGGCGGCTATGTCGGCAGTCAAATCGAAATCGCCTGCTGGAACCGAAATCCGATCCCATCCCTGGTTCGTGGGGCGTCCCGCATGGTGGGCCCCAGCGCTGGCGGCATGCCTGCTGGTAGTGGTTGTATGGGGTTCCGGATGGTTATCCGCGCCCGGCGGATTTCTGATCTTGCGGCAGGCCGGCGAAGTGCGCATCGTGGCCGCTGAACCGGATGCCTCCGATCCCACGATCCGGATTCACGACCGGATCGAAATCGGGCAAGGTTACCTGGCTCTCCGGATGGGGGATGGAGAGTCATTTGTCGAATTAGGTCCTCAAACCCGGATCGAACTCCAAGGTCCGCGGCGTCTTCGGGTGGAAAGCGGCGTCGTGTGCAACCATGTGGCCCGGGGGGATAATTCCTATATCCTCGATACGCCGCATGGTTCGGTCGTGGTTCTAGGGACGGTGTTTGAGGTGCGGGTGGGTATCCGGGAATCCGAAATCCGGGTGGGGAAAGGTCTGGTCCGGGTCCATGCGGGCTCAGCCGCCTTCAGTCAAGAAGTGCCTTCCGGCCATCAGGCTGTCTTGCGGCCGGATTACGTATCCCTTCCCGCACCGTTTGAACGGGGTGAATTCGCCCGCTGGCGTGAACCGTTCCGTTCCCAAATACTGGATACCCCCGACATTGCCAAAATCACATCCGACAAAAGGTTCAATCCATAATGGCATGGGTGGCGTGATCTCGGGGACTTGGCCGGCGGAGTGGTTGCGTATCGCGAAAGGACCCGTGTGTCTTTTCTGGGGCACGATTTGCTTCTTTTTTCTGGTCCCCGCAGGATTCACCGCTCCTCCCCATGTTCAATCCATCCACGCTCACATTCCGTTAGAAAACCTGTTGACCGGCATGGCAATTGAGCCCAGCGGCTCCCTGCTCGTCTTAGAAAACGACTCCGGGGAGCTGTCCGGTCTTCGTTTCAATCCAAACGGGGATTCTTTAACGATCGATACCGTGGTGTCTCAATTGTCGGATCCCATCGCATTGGCTTTGCAGACTAACGGCGCCTTGTTCATTGCCGAACGTCAATCCGGCCGGATCCTCCGCCTTCAAGGTTCGAATCTCCGGGAAATTGGCCGGGATTTCGCCGACATTTCCACCTTGCGTCTGGACGACGAGGGAAATTTGTGGATCACGGAGCTGGAACCAGGCCGCCTGATTCGCTTCAACCTGAAAACCCACACCCGCGATTTGATTCTGGAAGGGCTGGAATTTCCCAGCGATGTGATTCCTCTCCCCAATGGATTCGCGGTCAGTGAGCTCGTGGACCGCTCCGGTACCAAAGGGCGCGTGTCGATCGGGGACATTCCTCCAGTTGTCCAGCCCGCGGCGTTGGCTCAAAAATCACATGTCTTCGCCTTGCCGCCTAATCCCCTAACCGTCATCCGGCAGGGCTTGACATCCGATCCATCGCCTATCGATCCGGTCCGCATGGCTCTCGATCCCCGGGATGTCAACCGCCTATTGATCAGCGTCCGCAACCTGACCAGTAAATCGTTGCGTTCCACTTTCTCCAGCGGGGGAATCGTGGAAATGGATGTCAACAAGTCGAAAATCGACAAGACGTTCCTTCAGAATCTTTTCGGCCCTACCGACATTATCCCGGTGCCGAATGGCATCTATGTCCTGGAGGAAGTCGCGGAACGGATCTCTTTTTTTGATTGGAAAGGCTCCCAAACAGTGCTGTGGGATGGATTGGGCCGGCCTCAGAGCTTCACCGTGGCCGGTCCAGGGGATTTTTACGTGCTGGAAAATATTCCCGAAGCCCGAATCCAACGGATTACCGAAGGAACGTTTCAAAATTCCATCCAGGTTCAATCCAATTCCAAGGGACCCTGCGCGGGCCTGGTCCGCCAGGCGGACGGCGCCTTTCTGATTTCTTCGACGGAAGAAGGAAAAATCCTGCAAACCGGCCCGCGCGACAATATCCGGGTCTTCTCGACACAAGTTTTTTCTCCGGAAAAATTGCGCCTGAATACGGATGGATCGCTCTGGGTACTGGACCGCTTGATGAACGAACTGGTGCTTCTCAATAGCAAGGGCCAGTTTGAAAAACGGATATCCGGCCAGCCTTACCAATTAAGCGATTTTGATCTCGATGCGGCGGCCCCGGATTCATTTGCCTCGCTTTACGCGCTGGACAGCCGCGCCGGAGTGATTTTACGCTATCAGCCCTCCACGAATCAGTTCACAGAACTCGTGAAACTCAACTCGCTGCAAACCGGCAGCCGCCGCTCATTCGCCTATATCCCCGAGCGGGGATTTGTCATCGCTCATAATGACGAGGCTGGATCGTTGGCCTGGATCAGCGTTCCGGAAACCTCCAGCAGCCGCAGCCGGTCCCTTGCCGCCGCCAATGCCACCGCCGTGGAAACCGCGCTGGCGGATGGTTTCCAAGAAATCGTCGATATGACCTGGAGCGAAGGTCAGGGAGTGCATGTACTCTCCCAAAATGGCTGGATTCGCACGGTATCGCTAAGTTGGGATACCGGCAACCCCACACCGTTGGCTTCCCCCACTCCCAGCCCGACTTCCACCGCGACAATCGGGATTCCTTCCCCGACTTCCACCGAGACACCAACGCACACACCGGTTCCCACCCGCACACCGACTCCCACATGGACGCCCACCCCCACGCCGACCTTCACCCGCACCCCCACAGCCACTCCAACGGCCACATTCACCTATACCCCTACACCGACGCCGACTTGGACACCGACTCCTACCGCTACGCCGACGCCCACAGCCACACCCACGTGGACGCCCACCCCGGTGCCGACACCGACGCCCACATTCACCCCGACCCCCAACGGTAACACACCCGTAGAGGACTGGATTCTCTATGAGAAATACTGAAAAATACTATAAGAAAAAATACGATATAATTCGAAAAAATTCATAATTCGAGATCCTCTGAATAAAAATTTTGTAACGGTTTACTGGTTTTTCAGAAAAGCATTCAGGCATTACCGGCGCGGCATAAGGAGATCTCAGGTCTTATGCCCTGCATCGGATAAAGCTGGATCAATTAAACAGGGGGTATGAATTCCCTCTCCTTCGGAGAGGGTGCAGGCATCCATTTTGTGCAATCATCTCTGCACTCAAGAAAACGGTTCCACGAATTCACCGGGAATGAAAAAAGGGCGAAATTCACTCATTTCTGAAGCTTATCCGCACATACTCCTGTCCTTGTTTGTGGGGGGTGAACAAAACGCAGTGGCAAACTTCACCGATCTTCGCCGCAAGAAAGGAGACAAGACGGAACCATTCCCACAAACAACTCGATATCAGTATCATCCACGTGAAATTCCATCCGCAGGCCTCAACAGAATGATGATGTCTAATGATTGTGTGAGGGCTTGATATCTGGAACGAAAGAATAGAGTCCCCCTTTATCCTTCGACGATGGAATTCCAGATCGAATGAGGCCGGAGAAAGTATTCTCACCCGGCCTTTTTTATTGATCAAAGTGAATTTCGAAGGAAAAGTGAATTTCGAAGAAAGAGAATGGTCTCTTACCGGTCTCCAATGCGTTGCGAGATAGGAGGGCCAATTGTTCTTACTTGCTCGAGAAAGAAAGAATTTTGCTATTCTTGTTTGCAAAATGGGACAATAAGTTGAATTTTTCATTGAAGCTTTCTAACCATAATTCTTGTCTTAACCAAATAGAAAAAAAGATCATACAATTCATCTTCTAAGGAGGATTTGAATAAAACTCGAAATAAAAAATCATGGCCACCTAGAGATTCGCATGACTAGCCTATCAACACCCGAGTATGCCACGCACACACCAATCAGAAACCTGGAAATACAGTCTCTCGACAGGAGCGCGGAGATTGATCAAAAAAACAGGGGGGGAGAAAGATGAAAAAACAAAAATATTGGCAGCAAGCACTGATCCTGTTTACTTTGGTCGTGCTGGTCTCATTTCCGTTCACCGTCTCAGCGGAAGAAACTCCACCGGCCGTGCCACCGGAATCAGTTATCGTCACGGATGATCTGGCCTCTTTTGACGATTTGAGCGGCAGCGGCGATATCGATTTGCCCAACGCCCGGGCGTTGGCTATCCGTTGGAATTTCGGTGCCACAACCGCGGTGGATTTCCATGTGTACGTGCTGGACGACCAGGTAGGGAAACTGGAATACCTGGGCCGCACCGGTGACGGCGTGACGAGTTACCTCCTGTGGGAGGAAAGCGCCAAGAATCTGGCGCCGTCTTACCGCAAGGGGCCGCAATCCGGCCATTCCTACTTGTTCTACGTCTTTGCGCTGACCGGCAATCCGGCCAAACCGGTGGAAGGCCCTCTCGCCGCTGCGGGGCCGGTGCTTTTCCGGACATCCGCTTCGGGCGGCGAAACACCCGCCCCGGAAATCCCCGTCAATACCGTGATCATCACGGATGACATCGATAGCTATGAGGATCTCAGCAACGGCCAGGACACCGACCCCAAAAACAAGCGCGAACTGGTGATCCGCTGGAATTTCGGAGACGTGAAAGCCAAGGACTTCCATATTTACGTCGTGGGAGACACCTTGCTTCCCATCCAATACCTGGGCCGGACTGGAAACGGCAACACCAATCTGTTCCGGTGGCGGGAGAACAGCCATTTTCTGGCTCAAGTGTTTCATCCTGGCCCCCAGCCGGGCCACGCGTACCGGTTCTTCGTGTTCGCGATTACGGACAAGGCAAACAAGCCGGTGATCGGGCCCATTACGAACGCCGGCCCCGTGCAATTCTTTGTCACGGAGGAGGAAGAATCCACGCCGGGTGAGATTCCAGCCAACACAGTCATTGTCACGGACGATTTGGATTCGACGGACGATCTCAGTAATAAAGAGGATATCGATCCACCCGGTAAGCGCCAGTTGGTGATCCAATGGAACTTCCCGGACGCGGACGCGAAGGATTTCCACGTGTACGTGCTGGCTAACGACGAAGGCAAAGCCAAGTACCTGGGCCGCACGGGCAGCGGGATGCAAAATTATTTCGATTGGCAAGAAGGCACGAAGTTCGTGGCGGGAGAATTCAAAAAAGGCCCGCAACCCAACAACAGCTATCGCTTCTATGTCTTCATCTTACACGAGAGAGGTCCCAAGGCCGTGTCAGGCCCCTTCGCGGCCAAAGGCCCGGTCCTCTTTAAGGTTGAGGAAATACCCGTAACCCCGACCCCTGAGCCGACCGTTACACCCACACCCACTCCCGAACCCCCGGAGGAGATGGAATGCGTGGTGCCCGGTGATTATTATGATGAAAAAGAAATTGGTATCTCCCCGGTGCTTCTCGGTGAAGTCCAACTCACCGGCGCCGTGGTGGAAACCAACAGCGGTGAGGAAACCATACTACTGGATGTCATCGATTGCTCCGGTGACGAAGGTCTGGATGTCTTTATCCTCTGGTCTGAGGCCAGCGCCAAGGAAAAGGCCAAAATCATCTTCAATGATGACCTTTGCGAGGGTAAAGGCCCCCGAACTGCCGTAGTGACCATGAGCAGTGAAGAAAAAACCACGTTTACCGCCTTGGACGAAGACGGCAAAGTAGTGGATAAGCAAAAATCAAAAGGATACACTCCTGAAAATACCCTCATCACAGCGCCGGTCTCCATCCGGCTGACGGACAACACCACTCCCATGGAGCAAATCACCCTGGTCAGCGGAATGGGCAAAAAAGGTATCCGCACGATCGAGATCGAAGGGTCGGACGTGTGCATCCTCAAGATTTGCTGGAGCTGCAAGGAAGTAGAACCCGGACCGACACCCACTCCCAAACCAACGCCCTCCATGGAAGTGTATGTGGAGGACTATTTGGACGCGGGAGAAGATCTCAGCAACGAGAAGGATCAGGATCCGCAAGATGCCCGGCAGTTAGTGGTCCGTTGGAACTTGGAAGAAATGGATGTGAAGGATTTCCACATCTATGTGCTCGTGGACAATGAGGGTAAACCCCAATATTTGGGCCGCACCGGCTCGGCGGACGCCGATTCCTTTGTTTGGGATAATCAAAATAAACTGGTAGCAGGTATTTACAAACAAGGTCCGCAGTTTGGCCATCTCTATCAGTTCTACGTCTATGTCCTGAAGACTAAAGGGCCCAAGGCGTTCACCGGACCGTACACCCATGCTGGTCCCGTGTGGTTCGAGGAGGAATTGCCTGCGGATAACGGGGGCAGCGTGAATCCACCCGGTGATGATGACGGTACCAATGACCCAACCAACGGCAACGATGACAATAACAACAACGGCGATGGGGGCAATAACGAAAACCTGACTGATGGTCCGATCGAGGTGGCGGTGGATATCAAACCCCGCGTCTGCCCTAATAACGTGAGCACCAACGATAAAGGGACGCTGGCGGTGGCTATCATGGGAACAGACACCTTCGACGTGAATTCGATCGATCCGGAATCCGTCATTCTCGAAGACGTGGAGCCCCGAAGCTGGGTCATTGGCGACGTGGGGGCCCCCAACGACCCCGGCCTTCAGGTCACTGGCTGCGAAGCCTGTAACACGAAAAAGCCCGATAAGATCCCTGATCTTGTGTTCTATTTTGACGCAGAAAAGGTCATCGATGCCCTCGGGAAAGTCAAACAGTCGGATTGCGTGAAGTTGGTCCTCCATGGAAAATTGGCCGGCGAAAATGGCGCGGAAATCCAGGGAGTGGATTACATCAGTATCAGTAACAAAGGCACGGTGATCATCGGCAAGAAATAACCGTGGCAGAAGGTTTGATGCAGGGGGCGCCCTTTTCCTAGGGGGGAGGAAGAGGGCGCCCTTTTTCTCATTGGGTGGATTTTAAGCAATAGCCAGTTGCATAAAGGTTGCATAAAGAAGGGTTCCCCGCGTAAGTGGGAATCCAGATTGATGCAGTATTATCTCTCCCAAGACCAGGTGAAGAAAAGCAAGGACACCTCCCCCTGATGTGAGAGAAACCTCAAAAGGGCGTAAGACATCCTTTCTCTACCCTTCAGTAAACAGGTATGACTGTGAATATTGAGCATACCTCTCGCCCGCCATTTCGAATCCATTCTGCCTGCTTAATATTGATAAATCCACTCTGGATCGGAAAGAAAACCGCCGGCCAAGTCACGTGTTTTTTCAAGCGGGATCTCCTCGAGAGGCTCCTGCGCCATCCAGGTCTTGCGCAGGCATTCTTTCAAGGCGGATGCGGAGACGCCCAGATTCGCCAGAAAATCTTCATGCGGCCGGCCGGCCCGGTACTCCGGCGCTTCTCCAGGCAATGGCAACAACTGGCCGATCAAAGACAAATCGAAATGGAGCAAAAATGTGCCATGAAAGAGGAGGAAGCGTTTTTTGCGGCGTTGCGCGTTTCCCGAAAACTTTTGGTTACCCATGGTCAAATCGGAGATGCCTTGGATCTGGATCTCCACTCCCATCAGTTCCCCCACTGCCTGCCGGTGCCGCTGGAGGATGGCGGAATAGGTCGTGGATAGGTTCTGATACGGGCTCTCCGGGCCGATCGAGAGGATCAGGGAATAATTCAGACAGCCCGGTCCTAGCAACACGGTTCCCCCGCCGCTGGTCCGGCGGAAAAAGGGGATGTTGCGCATATGGCATGCTTTTTCATCCACATCCCGGCGGACCGGGTTGGAACGTCCCAACACGACAAAATAGCTGGCCGGTTCCCACACGCGCAACAGTTCTCCGCCCTGCCCGGCTTCCCGTTCGCTCAACAAGGCTTCATCGCACGCAAGGTTCATAGCGGGGGTGGGAAACGTGAGATCCAAAAAGTGCATGATTATCTTGAAACGCAGGCGGCAGGGACATCATGCGCCGGGGCTGTTTTCCACGGGCAGGGAGGATTCCGCAGGGGAAACCATGATTTTGCGTTTGATGATATCGAACAACCGCCAATGGGCGAATTGGTCGAGATACGAATAGACCACGGGAACCACCCCCAATGTCAAAAATGTGGACGAAATGATTCCACCCGAGATAGCGACGCCCATGGGCTGGCGGCTCTCACTGCCTTCCCCGATGCCCAGCACCACCGGGATCACGCCCGCCACCGTGGAAATGGCGGTCATCAGGATAGGCCGCAACCGCACTGTCCCGGCTTCCACCAGGGCGTCATGTACATTCATCCCCTTCGCGCGCAGCTGGTTGGTGTACTCCACCAGCAGGATGCCGTTCTTGGCCGCCAGACCGACCAGCAACACCAAGCCGATCATGGAATACATGTTGAGCGTGTTGCCCAGCAGCAGCAAAAGGCCAAACGCTCCGAGGAACGATAGCGGCAATCCCATCATGATGGAAAAGGGAAACACAAAACTCTCGAATTGTGCCGCCAGGATCATGTAGGTCAAAATCACGGCCAGGATGAATACAAACCAGATGTGTTGCCCCGCTTCCATGAAACTTTCGGCCTGGCCGGCCAACTTGGTCGCAAAGTAATCTGGCAACACCTCGTCGGCGATAGCGCTTACTTCTTCCAGCGCGTCGCCCATAACCTTTCCTTCCAAATTCGCGTAAATGGTGGCGGAACGCTGCCGGTCCAAGCGGTTGATCACACTGGGGCCGACGCCCTGTTCCAACCGGACAAAATTCCGGATATCCATCAGCGTGCCGTTCGCCGCCCGGACCCAAATCCTCTCCAAATCGCCGGGCAATTCCCGCTCCTCCCGGTCCAGGCGCAGCCAGATGTCGTAACTTTTCCCACCCTCTTTAAATTCCGCTACGTCCGTGCCGCCGATCAGCGCGCCGACCGCCGAGGCGATGTCCCGGGTTTGAATCCCGGCATCAGCCGCCTTTTCGCGGTCGATGATCACGCGCAGTTCCGGCTTGCCGATTTCCAAATCCCGGTTGACGCCAACGTACCCGGGCAAACTCTCCAGCCGGTCCATGATGAGTTTGGAATAATGATCGATTTCTTCGATGCTGGGCCCTTGCAACACAAACTGAACAGGTTCATTGCGCGCGCGCCCGCCCAACGGGGAAGTCGAGGTCACCGAGGCACGGAGATCCGGGATCATCCGTACCCGGTTGCGCACTTCGGATTGGATTGCCAATTGCGGCCGTTCGCGTTCGCTTTTGGGCACGAGGGTGACAAAGGCAAATCCCCCGGTCCCCGAAAAAGAAAATGCGTGCTGCATTTCGGGAATGGACCGCAAGACTTCCAACACGCGGTCCATGATTTCATCTCCCTTTTCCACTGAATAAGAAAGAGGCAGCTGCATACGGAGCGAAAACCGTCCCTGGTCTTCCTCCGTGATGAATTCCTTCCCAATGATGAAATACATCCAACCGCCGGCGCCCAGTGCCGCCAGAGAAAGCAACACCATGAGCAAGCGGTGACGCAAGAACACCGTGATACTCCGCCGGTATACCGCCGTGACCGCCTCCATGAAATACTCAAACACCCGGAACACCAACCAGTCGCTATACCCCACCTTAAGAAAGCGCGAGCAGAGCATGGGCACCACCGTCAACGCCACCAACGAGGAACAACCAATGGCGAACGCCAGGGTGATGGAGAATTCATAGAAAAAGCGGCCGATCATCCCGCCCATGAACGCCACCGGCAGAAAGACGCCCCCCAGCACGCAGGTGGTCGCGATGATGGCAAAGCCGATTTCGTGGGAAGCGTCGAAAGCGGCTTTCACGGCGTCTTTTTGCAAGGCGGACCGGTGGCGGAATATGTTCTCCACCATGACGATGGCGTCGTCAATCACAATCCCCACGGAAACCGCCAGAGCCAGCATGGTCATGTTGTTCATGGTGAAACCCATCATATACATGCAGGCGAAAGTCGAAATGATCGAAGTGGGAATCGAGACCGCGCTGATCAAGGTGGTACGGAAATTTTGCAGGAACAGGAAAATCACCAGCGCGGCCAGGATGCCGCCTAGAATCAAGTGGGTCTTCACCTCGTTAATGGATTGCTCGATGAAAAGAGAACGGTCGGTGGCGATATGCAGGGACATACCTTCATACAGCAGGTTTTCCAGTTCCGGCAGGAGTTTTTTCACGGCCCGGGCGATGGCCACGTCGTTGGCGCCCGAGCGGGGCGTAATGGACAAGCCGACCGCCCGCTCCGACGTGGTCTGGGTTGTGAATTTGGCGCCCGGCCGCCCCTCTTCCCGGCTGGCTACCGCGTAACCGATATCCTTGACGCGGATTGGCGTTCCCTTCCGCGTGGCCACGATCAATTCATTGAATTGCTGCGCCGTCTCGAACTCGCCCATGGTGCGGATGACGTATTCCTGCTTCTGGGACTCGATTTTTCCGCCGGGAATATCAATGTGTTGATTGCGGATGGCGTTGATGACTTCGTTGACGCCGAGTTCGTACGCGGCCAGCCGTTCCCGGTAGAGCCGGACATGAATTTCCCGTTCCCGGCCGCCACGGACCTCCACCGCGCCGACGCCTTCGATTTTCTGGACCATAGGCCGGAGGAGTTCGTCGGCGACCTTCGTCAACACTTCCACAGGATACGGTCCGGTGACGGCCAGGAACATGATCGGGCTGGCGTTGATGTCCTGTTTTTCGATGATGGGCACTTCGGCTTCTTCAGGCAGATCGCGCTGGCGTGTGGAAATCTTGTCACGCACCTCCTGGGCGGCGATGTCCACGTCCTTGTTGAGTTCAAATTCAATCGTGATGCGCGAACGGCCTTGCATGCTTTGCGAGGTGATATGCTTGATGCCGCTGATGCCGCTGACCGCGTCTTCCAGGCGGTCGGTGATTTCGTTATCGACCTCTTCGGGCCGCGCGTTCCGCCAGTCCGTGGAGACGGTCACGATGGGGTAGTCCACGTTGGGAAACAGGGCCACACCCAGCCGGCTCATCCCGATGACGCCGAAGACGACCAGCATCGAGATCAGCATGGTGGCCGCGACCGGGCGGCGGATGGAAAAATGGGATATATACATCGCGTTCCTCCGTCAGGGTTGCTCGACCGGAGGCTCCGCCTTTTGAGACTCCATGACTTTCACGCCTTCTTTGGCCGAATATTTGCCTTCCACGATCACCCGGGTGTGGGGTTGCAGGCCGGTGCCCAGAATTTCCGTCCATTCCCTGGTAATCTGCCCCAACCGGACGGTGACCTTATGGGCAGTCATTTGATCATCGACCACATAAATGTAGGTTTCATCCTCCGCGATCACGATGCTTTCCGTGGGGACGGTTAGTGAGTTATCCCGGACATCGGTCACCAGGGAGAGGCGGGCGAACATCCCCGGCTTCAACAAGCGTTCTTGATTATCCAGCACGGCCTTGATTTCGATGTTACGGCTGATGGTATCCACATTCGGCGAAATGAAAAAGATGGTCCCCTCGAATACCCGTTCGGGATACGCGTCCACCATGACCTGCACGGTTTGCCCTAGTTGGACAGCCGGGATGTATTTTTCCGGCACCAGGAACTGAATTTCCAGGGGATCCATCGCCAGTACGGGCAACAGCGAGTCCCCCGACTTGATATAATCCCCCACGGCGATAGTGCGCGCGCCCGTGATGCCATCGAAAGGAGCGCGGATGGTGGTGTCGGACAACCGTTCCTGTTGCAAGGCAAGGTCCGCCTTCGCCTGGCCGATTTCGGCTTGCGTTTCGTTGATCACCGCCACCAGGTTGTCGTATTGCTGGCTGGACACCAGGTTTTGTTTGAGAAGCGGCTTGTTGCGTTCCAACTCTTTTTGTTTGTTGGCGAGGCGGACATTCAACTGTTCGATCTTGGCCGTCAGATTTTGGATCTGCGACTGGATCTTGGTGGAATCCAGTTGCACCAGCACGCCTCCTTTTTTGACCTCCTTCCCTTCCGTGAACAGAATTTGGGTAATGACTCCCTCGGCTTCGGCCCGGATCATCACTTCCTGCCGCGCCTTCAACGTTCCGATTTGGTTCAAGACGCTCTCCACGCGCCGGGGAACGATCTCCCCCAAAATCACAGGAAGCGCGGGAGTGCTATTCACCGTTTCTTGGGCCTTCACCGTACAGCCGGCCGTGAAGGCCAGCACCGCCCCCATCAGGATGGGAAAAATCAGAACCGGTGGGAAAGGGCGGTTGCGCATCAGTTGTCTCCCTCGATCGCGAGAAATTCTTCATCCACTCCCACTTCAATGCCATAGCGGCTCAGATTCATGCCATTGGCGCGGTACAGGTTCGCCAAGCCCCGGTGAAAATCCACCATGGCGATGATTTTCCGGATTCGCGCCTCGATGACGTCATCTTGAAAATCCAAAATCCGGAACGTATCGGAAGTTCCCTCGGTGAAGCGCTGCATTTCCTGCTCGAGAGAAATTTCCGCCAGCCGTTCGTACTCTTGCGCCACCCGCACGCGTTCCATACTCCGCCGCACGTTGACCAAGGCGTTTTTCACTTCGGTTTCGATTCGCCCTTCCAGGTTCTTAAGGGCGTAGATGGCTTGCGTTTTTTGGAGATTACTTCGCCGGAAACGCGCTTCCGCCGCCCGGTTGCCCAAGGGATAGGTTACCCGCAATCCCACATACCATTCCAACCCATCCCCTTCGACCAAATGCCCAAAGGTGTCCGGAAAATCGCCGGTATGGGAATTGGGAGGCGTGACGGTCCCACCGACGTTCACGCTGGACCGCGATGTGCCCGACAATCCATTCAATCCCAGCGTAGCCAGCAAATCGAGCCGGGGAAGTGTTTGGTTTTTTTCGTACTCCAGTCGCAACGCCCAATTTTCGATCACCAGCCGTTGGGTCTTCAAATCCGGCCGGTTTTGCAGCGCCACGGCCAACGCTTCTTCCAACGAAGGAATATGGGGTTCCAATTCCGGAACCGCCTCCGGCATCAACGGTTCCCGGTAAAGGGGATCCCCTTCCCGGATTTCGAGCAGATCCTTCAGCCGGTTTTCGGCGAGTTCCACTACTTGTTGGGCGGCGATGAGCGCCAGATCCCGTTCCGCCAGCGCGGTTTGGGTTTCCTGAACCTCACTGATGGGTGCCAGTCCGGCCGCGAATTTGGCCTGGTTGCCTTCTAACAGTTTCAAGCCCAAGTTTTTGGATTCGATCCGGTACTGGTAAGTAGAGACCGCTTCGGCCAGTTGAAAATAGCTCAATTCAATTTCTTCGGCGGTCCGTTGCGCCTGGTCCACGTAGGTATAAAACGATTGTTCCACGGCGTTCTCGGCGATGCGAACGGCGGCGGTGTTCGCGGCGCCGAAGTCGCGCAACAACGGTTGCGTCAAGTTCAATAACAATTGGCTGGGATATTGTGGCCGCAAACCGTCCACCCGGGAATTGTTGGCGGTCTTGGAGGCGGCCAGGGACAATCGCGAATCCAGACCGGTTACGGATTTTTTTCGGAGGGCCACGTCGCCGCCCGTCTCCCGGTTGATATTGAAACCGCCGGAGGTCAACGAGGAGGAACTGGGAGTTTTTCGTTCCTCAGAAAATAAGGTGGCTTCCAAAGCCGGATCAAAATCCGCCCGTTCGATTTCCACCCCTTCCCGGCTGGCCGGAATGGCGAGTTCTTCGATCTGGACATCCAGGTTCCTCTCCAAACCCACGGCCAACGCATCCCGTAACGAGAGAATCCGGGCATCCCGCAAGAACGTGTCCCCGGATATCTCCGCGGCCGTTCCTGGCCAAGCCCCGAGCCCCAGCCAAATGCTCCATACCCACCTGAACCGCCAACCCGCCAACGTTTGTCCCTTTCCCTCGGTGAATTTCCCCCTCCCCGGTCCGGCCCTGGGCGCAACCGGAACCGGAATCCTCCGCCTGCCCTTGAGTATCCAGCATTTCCAACTTCCGGTTCAAGCGGGAGATGATCTATGGAATCAAAAAAAATCCATGGTCTCCGGAAGCGGCGGTGTCTCCTTCCGCCTATACCCGCTCGCTGTTGGATTGGTCGTGGAGGAATCCGATAAAGTTCGGCTCCGGAATCTGTCTTTCTATATTACAGCGCAGGTAATTTAACCTGCTTTTTCTCTTTTTAATACCTAAAAAACACTCTACAATGAAAAAAATGTGAAAAAACGGGGATACATCGGTTGACATGAGAAAAATATCGTATAAATCTATGTACGTAGAATCATTATTCTATAAGCCCATAAAACCAGAAAGTGGAAGGAAAATTTCATGAAAACTCAAGACTTGTCCCCGGCGGAAATCTGGTTGCTTAATTTAATCTATGAATTAGGTGAAGCCGACGTGTATCAGATCCAAGAACGCGTCCTGGCCGAAAAGAATTGGAAATACTCCACGGTCATCACCCTCTCGAACCGGCTGTACGATAAGGGGTACCTGAACCGCACCAAAGTAGGCCGCCGCTATGTCTACTCGGCTAAGTTTCCCCGGGTGCGGTTTTTCGAGCAAGTGATGGACCGTCTTTTCGGAAAATCGCTGCTGAAAGATCCGACCGTGCTCTTCACGTACTTGCTTAACGTGAAGAAACTCAGCAAAAAAGAAGAAGAATTGCTCCACATGCTGCTGGAATCGAAAGAAAAGTCCTCTGAATAGGGCCATCGGCGGCGATTCTTGATCCGGGTCCATAAAGGGGGAGGTTATTTTGTTTCTATCCCAGGGATGGACAGTTGGGGCCGCTTTCAACCATCTCTCCCCCGCGGATACGGCCGGCGATCACAAATCCCTCCAGCGGCATACTTTTTTACTCGATTCGGCCGCGCTCCGCTCTTCAATTCCCCCTTGCTGCCTTCCGCCTCCGTTTTCATAGCAATACGCAGCCGATGACCGTTTTTCCTTACTCTCCTCTCCCGGAGAGCATAAGCCAGGAAGTCTTCCACGCCCCGGTATTCCTCCATTGAATTGTAGGCCTAAATTTAGGCCGCATCGAGCCACACCATACCTCCCCATCCGGCCCTGGACAATCACTCCAGTAAAATCGGACTTATTCCCTCCGCATGAATCATCTTGTGCGGCAAAAAAATAATGACTTAATTGATTCACATTATCAACATTGAGAACTCTTCCTGTTATCATTTCCGCAAGGCGTGCATGATTCATCCTGGAACCGTTTTCGCGCGTGCGCATATACGCCTTCCGCTTCCCGCAAGGAGGTAACGAGTATGCGTAAAGAGTTCAGGAAATGGTTTTGCTGGTTGGGTGTGAGTGCCGGAGTGTTGTCACTGACGCCGGATCTTGGGACGGCCCGCGATTTTCGGGTCAACCTGATCCCCAATGGCACGGTGTATGGATGCGCCACCTGCCACACCAGTCCGGCGGGCGGAGGAGCGCGCAACGCTTTTGGGCAAGCCGTGGAAGCCTTGGTGGCTCCGGGATCCACGGCGGCATTTTGGAGCGCGGCGCTGGCGGCGGCGGACGCGGACGGCGACGGAGCCTCCAACGGACTGGAGTTGCAAGATCCGGCGGGGACGTGGCGGCCGGGTGATCCGCGACCCGGTGACGCCAGCAAGGTCACTCATCCGGGCGATCCCAATTCAAAACCGGTTGTGTCCGCCGTAACGTGGGCGAACGAGTTAGCCGCGTTGGATTGGAATTCCTCTAAGGCGGCTTCGATCGATCTTTCCGGATTGAGCGATGAGGGAACCATGGCCAAGGCGGGTAAATCAAGCCGCGCCATCCCTTGGCGAGTTCTTGACTATTACTTATGGCTCACCAAGATCCTCCTCAAATGGATGTAGCGGTTCGGGCACGTTACGCGATTCGCTATCCAACAGGCCGTTTTTCTGAAGTGAGGAACATCCCACCGAACTGACGGGAGGGCGGCGCTCCGGGTGAGGCGGCGTGGAGTGCTGGTCACGCGCAAACGCGGCTCGGCAGGAGCCTTGCCCTCCCTCCGTTTTTCCCATGGATCCGCGCTACACCTGCCGGTTCATGGACATCCGCCTCCCGCTCAAAGTCGAAGAAACCACACGGAAAACCACACGGAATATTCCGGTTTTGGAATGGGAATCCTACATCTTCCGCCGAGCTACGCCTCAGGCTGGACCGGAGAGCAATCAGTCGGCGTGTAAGGGATTCTCTGACAGATTTTATTCCTAACTCATTCGTAAATGGTTAGTTACGGTTTTACAAAAAATGTAATCTCTGACCATTTGTAATGGTTTTGCCTACATTATTTTAAGGGAAAATCACTATGTAAAATAGGAGAAAACCCGATTGATTTTCTGTCGATAATCTATAAGATTGGGTTCAACATTCAAATCGTGGGAGTTGAGGGAAGGGGGAGTGCGATTTGATGTGAGGCTTCCGAAACGTTCTTGAATCTCCAGAAAAAGCCAAACCCGCCGCGAGGTGGGGGCGGAAAGCCACGGATCTCCTGAGACGATGAGACAGCCGGGTTGCCTGAGAGAAAAGGTAATCCGGCTGAAGTATTTTAAGATGTTTTTATCGTATGGCGCAGGAAGACGTGGATTTGTCGACTGGGATGATGACGAATCGAGAAGCAGAGGCAACGGATGGTGGTTCATCCTAAATGGGGAGGTGTAAAAAGCCGAAAGCCTTGTGAGAAAGAAGGAGAACCGGGATTCCTGAACATCTCTCAAGCGCCGTTCGTTAACGCAAGGCAGAACGAACCGTAAGAATGAATCTGGCATCGGAACGATGCGTTGCGGTTGGTGGGCTAGACAGACAGAAATCAAAACATACAGAAAAAGGTGGCCGATCATGAATCAAGTTAAACGCTATAAATCCGTGTTTTGGTTTTCGGTGGTGGCGATTCTCGCCGTGGCGGCATCGCCGGGAGCGTGGGGAGCATCGGTGGAGCCGGAATTGTGGCCTGGGAATCCTCAATGCGAGGATGTTGGATGTGGGGGAACACAATTATTAATCCTTACGTAAGTATCCCGACATTACATTGTAATATAGCTTAGTTTAGGATGCCGGAAAAAACTTTGAATCAAATGAGGCAGTTTTTGCATCGTGTGCAGTAAGGAAACTACATGGCCTTT
>JABLXU010000045.1 GCA_013177805.1 Candidatus Omnitrophota bacterium | reverse complement strand
CCACGCTCAAATCCATGGCCCTATCCCTCCTCGACTTGATCTATCCCCCGGTGTGCGCCGGATGTGGAAAAGAGCAAACGCACGCGGAAGAGCGGGTGTGCCAGGATTGCCTGCATCATTTCCGGATTTTCCCCTCCCCCTACTGCGGCCGCTGCGGCGCTCCGGTGGCCTCGGCCGAAGAGAGCCAGCCTGGCAAACCGTGCCGCAACTGCCCCGCCGGCCCGGTTTACTTCGACCGGGCGCACAGCCTTTACTCGTACGAGGATGAACGCGTCAAACGGGTGATCCACGCCCTTAAGTTCCATTACCAAACCGGCCTGGCTCCTTTGTTGGCCCGCCTGATGGAGCATGGGTATGCGGTGTTTTTTTCTGGCGGGCGCTTTGATTGGGTAGTCCCTGTGCCCCTGCACAAAAGCCGCCGGCGCGAGCGCGAGTTCAACCAATCCACCTTGATTTCCCAAGCCCTGGTGGAAAAGAAGAACATCCCGCTTCGTGAAGACATCGTGATCCGTGTACGGCCTACGATTCCGCAAGCGTCCCTCTCTCCCGCCCGGCGCGCGCGGAATCTGGTGGGGGCGTTCGCGGTTCCTCGTCCTGCCGAGGTCCGGGACCGGCGGGTGCTGGTGGTGGATGACGTGATGACCACCGGCGCGACCGTGAACGAGGTCTGCGCGGTTCTCCGGCAAGCCGGGGCGGAATATATCGCGGTGTTGACGCTGTCCCGGGCCTTGCTGCATACGGAGTAACACGCGGTCGGAAAACGGTTTGTACAGCCTGGACGGCATCGCCCGCTTCGGGCGAACCGTGCAGGCCTGCACGGGAGTGGGGAAATGAGTTAGGAAGGCTGGTGAATGGAGTTGGGGCTTCGGCGCACCGGCTTGAATCCCAGGGCTGCTTTAGGCGGCCCCGCGAAAGAGGCGTGAAGCAAGATGTGATGCAAGAAGGGATGCAAGAAGGAGGCAGGATTCGCGGCCGTATCGTTATTCTATCTTTTCATCTCCCGCCGATGGTCTACAATGAGCCATCTTGGACGAAGCGATTGAAAGGGAAAGGACCGGTCATGATTCGAAACACAATGGGCGTTCTGGTATTGGCCAGCATGGTTTTGGGCTTGGGGATTCCCGCCGGGCATTCCGAAGAATCCCGCCCGGCGGGGATGGACGTGATCGTGTGCAATCCGCTTCTGGGGCAAGTCAACGCGGAGAATACCTGGGAGGCGGCGAAGGCCATTGGCGTCAAGGGGATTGAACTGGCGGTGGGCTCCGACTTGATCTGTTCGCGGGTATTCGTCGAGGGCCAGACGCCCTACCGGCTGGACACGCCCGAAAACGCGCGGCAACTCCGGGAGGCCGCCCAGGCCCAAGGCCTGGTCACGCCGGTGATCTGCGCGGGGATTCAACTCCAATTGGGCGGGAAACCAGCCGCCCCGGACTGGGCGCTGAAACTGATCGAAAACGCCCCCCATGCGGGCGCCACCCTGATCTATTTTCCCTTGAGCTTTGGGAAATCCGCCTCACCGGATCATGTCCAGGCGAATGTGGAACACGCCATCGCGGTCCTTAAGGAGTTGACCGCGCATGGCCGGAAACACGGCGTGGACGTCTGCATCGAAAACCTCCAGCATTATTGGAACCGCCCCGATTACCTGCGCCCCGTGCTCCAGGCTTTCGCGCCGGAGGAATTCAACCTGTGCCTTGATCCGATCAACTTCTACTGGTACGGCTTTCCCCGCTCGCGGGTGTATGAGTTGGTCACCGAGTACATCCCCCGCGCCCGCCACTTTCACGCCAAGAACGTGGCCCATCCGGAAGACCGGCGCGAAGTCCAGCGTGAACCGGGTTGGGAATACGGAAAGCATTCTGTGCCGGTGGCCGAGGGGGATTTAGATTTCAAGCGCATCCTGACCGAGCTGCACCAGGCCGGATACCGCGGCTATGTCAGCATCGAGGACGACTCGCTGGGGCATTACCCGAAAGAAAAGCGCGCCGGTATTTTGCGGCAGGATGTCGAATATCTGCGGGGTATCATCGCGGGATTGGAGTGATCCCCGGCCGGATCCGCCGGAACGATGAATTCCCGCCGGGGATCGTTCACCCAGGGTTGGATGGCCCTGGATTGGCATGAATTCCATCCCGGCGGGGATGCATGGAAAAAGCCATCGGCGGCAGCCTGTGGTTCCGTAACCAGGGAATTCCAATTCCCGCGGGGTGGAAAACTCCATGCGGCTCTTTCGCGGCCGTTCTCGCGCGAATACCCCCAGGAATTGCCGCTCCTGGCGATTTGTATTCAATCCTTCTGGAATTGCCGGCACGGGATACGCGGAACACGGGACAGGCGGATAATCCCCCTCAAAATCCCGTCCGCTTGAACGCTCTCTCCAGGGAGGCATCGGCGACGTACAGGATAGCCGGGCGGCCGTGGGGGCAGACGTGGCGGCGGGGGATTTGCCGCAATCCGCGCACAAGGGCCTCCATCTCGTCGAACGTCAACGGATCACCGAATTTCACCGCCGCGCGGCAGGCCAGGGTCTGCAGCGCGCGCTCCTTGCGTTCCTGGGCGCTGCCCTCGAGGCGCAACTCGGCCAGGATATCCTTGAGGGATGCTTCCACTTGGTCCATCTCGAGGGTCGTGGGGATGGCGCGCGCCACGTAGGTCCGCGGCCCGAACGCTTCCAGTTCGAAGCCCAAGGTCCGCAGGTGCTCGAGGTTTTCCTCCACGCCGCTGACCTCGTTGGGGGAGAAATCGATCGTGAGGGGAAACAGCAGCGCCTGGCTGGCCAGCGGGGCGTTTTGCGATTGGGCCAGGAATTTCTCGAACATCAGGCGCTCGTGGGCGGCGTGTTGATCGATGACATACAATCCGTCGCGCCCTTGGGCCAAGATATAGCTGTTTTTCAATTGCCCCAGCACCTGGAGTTCGCCGGATTCTTCCAGGGGGCGGGCGTCGAAGAGTTCGTCCGGTTTCTTTTCCACGCGTGGGAGATTCTCCAAACCATGCCCGGCGGGCGTGGCCGGGGAATTATCGCCGGGAGGGGTCACGGTGGTTAATGGCCGGCGGTTCAGCGCCGCGAGGGGATCGGTCTCCGTGGTCGAAGTCGCGGGCGATACGGGCGTTGAGGAAGGATTCGTTCCCGCCGCGGGGATGGGGGGCTGTATCGATGGAGACCCGCCGGCCGGTGAAGAAGCGGAATGGGATGGTACCGGCGCGGGCGCGGCGGGACGGATCTCCGTAAACAATGAAGGCGGGGCCGGGGCGGGAGCCTTCACGGCTTGGTCCACGTCCCAGGCCTGGCGCACGGCGTTGTACATGGCATGGAAGACGGCGTCTTCGTGAGAGAACTTGATTTCCTGTTTGGTGGGATGCACGTTGATGTCAATTTCGCGGGGATCGATCTCGACATAGAGAAACGCCGCTGGAAAGCGTCCAGCGGGGATCAGGTTGCGGTAGCCGTTCATCATGGCGCGGTGGAGCAGGCGGTCGCGGACGAAGCGGTCGTTGACGAAGAAGAAGATATCCTGCGTGGTGTTGCGCGTCAGGGTGGGGCGGGAGATCAGCCCGGAGATGGAGACGGCGGGCGTGTCGAGCTGGACGGGGATCATCGCCGCCAGGAGATCTTTGCCGTAGATCTGGCGGACGCGTTCGGCCCGGCTGGCCACCGGGGGCAGCTCCATCGCGCGGCGGCCGTTATGCGTGAAGGTGAAATGAATGTCCTCGTGGGCGAGGGCGTTCCAGGTTACGGCGGCCAGCAGATGGGACTGCTCGGTGGCGGGCTTCTTCAAAAACTTGCGCCGGGCGGGCGTGTTAAAGAACAAATCGCGGACGGTGACGATCGTCCCCGCGGGCGTGCCCACGGGCCGCGGTTCTTGTTCCACACTGCCCTCGACCACCAGCAGGGTGCCGAAGTCTTCGGCGGCCGGCCGGGTCTTGATCTCCACGCGGGCCACGGCGGAGATGGCCGCCAACGCTTCGCCCCGGAAGCCCTTGGTGAGGATGGCGTTGAGGTCTTCCGCGCGGTGGATCTTGCTCGTGGCGTGGCGTTTGACGCACAGAACGGCATCGTCCCGGGACATGCCGCACCCGTTGTCGGTGACCCGCACCAGTTTCAGGCCGCCCTCTTCGGCTTCGATGTCCACGCGCGTGGCCCCTGCGTCGATGGCGTTGTCGATCAGTTCGCGGACGATGGAGGCGGGGCGCTCGACCACCTCTCCGGCGGCGATGCGGTTGGCCACCTCCGGGGGAAGAAGGTGAATCATGTGTCCTCCGAAGGGGGGCGGGAGGATTCCGGCCGGATCAGCAGAATCCCAAACATCCCCACGAGACCTCCGACAATCAGCGCCGACGCCCAGAAGCCCCGCCGGCCGCTGCCATCCGGTCCGGTGAGCGCCAGGACGCCGAATCCCAGGACATAGAGGAATCCGAACAGCCCGAAGAGACTTTTTTTCACGCGGAGTTTCATGATCGGCACCCGGTTCGAATTATGCCACAAGCTCCCGGGCTGTCTACCCGGTACAGGAGAGGAAGAACAGCCCGGGGGTGGATTGTGCCCCGGGTTGAAACAGCCCAGGGTTGAACCCCTGGGCTGTTATACGGCGGCCCCTTGGAAGGGGCGCGGGGGAAGAAGGGAGGAGGAATGCGGAACTCAAGAAGTGGATGCGTGAAGATAAGATTTTCCTTCACCCCGGCCCTCTTCCAGGAGGAGAGGGGGACGTATCGCTCCGGATTAAAACCGGGGGATCCAGCCGGGACCAACGTCATCAAATTCTTTCCATCCCCGATTCCCCGCCCAATCTTGGATTCCATATAGACAGGCACTTTCCGGAAGTGATAGACTCGCCCAACGCATCGATTCAACTCACCTGGCTAAAGGAGATTGGGAGGACGTCTGCGATGAAGCGACATCTGGTAAGGATGCTGGTTCTGGGAATGTGGGCCGCTGCCGCGATGGAGGCGGCGGGACAGATTCACATCGGCGGGATCATGCGGGACGAATACGCTCTGGGCCTGACGCCCACGATCAAAAGCGCCGGGATGGGCGGCGCGTATGTCGGCGTGGACGATGTCCGCTCCATGAACCCGGCGGCGCTGGGCAACGTCAAACAGATGGAGGGGACCCTGGGTTACCGGTATTACGATCACGACCAAGGCCCGGCCGCGCACCGGGGGCGCATGGATCTCGTGCTGCCGTTCCCTGTGCCGGACATGGTTCCGATCCTTGGAAACAGCGCATTCCGCCTGATGTTGGACGGGGTGCTCAGCGAGGACGCGGCCTCGACCGCATTGCCCGGTTCGCCGGAGGTGGAGTTCGACGCGGTTACCCTCGGCCTGCAGTACGGTATCAGCCCGATCGAGTGGGCGTCCCTGGGAGTGGGAGCCTACCCCTATGAGAAGGCCCATGTGGATCTGATCACCCCGGCGGGGACTTTGGAGGGCGAGGCGCTGTCGCAGATCGGCAGCATGCAGATCGGAGCCTTATTCCGGCCCAGCCCCTATTTCACCATCGGCGGGCAGTTCATCTACATCAAGGATGACTTGGAAGTCACGATGCCCAATGGCGTGAAAATGGGCGATTATTTCCACATCCACTATTTCGCCATCGGCGCCGCGGTGATGCCCTGGGAGGGAACATTGATCGCGGCCGATTACTGGAACGGCGAGATGGAAGGCGCCGTGGATCCCACCACGCCGTTCGACCAGGATGTGGACCGCTGGAATGTCGGGGCGGAGCAGCAGCTGGGCGTGTTTTTCGAAATTCCGGTGGATATCCGGGCGGGCTATAGCAATGGCGGCTTCACGGCTGGTTTTACGTATCATTTCAACGAGAACATCGAACTGGATTACGCCTACATCAACGAAGCCTTGGCGGATAAGGACGAAATTTTTGGGAAGACCGACTTCCATGGCGTTTCGATCACGGCCCGGTTTTGAAGTCGGAGAAATCACCTCTACCGAAAAATCCGGATTCCACTGAGCAGGGGGTAACAATGATTGCGTATCGAAATCCGTATCGCGTTTTTGGTCAAACCGCATTCACCGGTGTTTGGTTCTTCCTCCTTCTCGGGATGGTTTGCCTGGGTTCCGCCGCGTCCGCGGCCACGCCCGATGACCGCATTCAACCCTGGAAGGAAAATCCCCGCTTTTGGCAGTACAAGGGAAAGCCGGTCATGCTGCTGGGCGGCTCGGATGAAGACAATCTGTTCAACAATCCCGAACTGATGCGCCAAAACTTCGCGGTGTATGAAGAAGTGGGCGGCAACTACATCCGCTCCACCCTCTCCTGCCGGGACGAAGGCAACGTGTGGCCCTTCGCCAAGACGGGAGACCGCTACGATCTCGAACAATTCAATCCCGAATTCTGGAACCGCCTGGAGACCAGTTTCCGGGAAGCCTTCGAGCGGGATATCATCGTGCAGATCGAGGTCTGGGCCACGTTCGATTTTTACCGCGAATTTTGGCGGCAAAATCCTTTCAATCCCGCCAACAACATCAATTACACGGTGGAAAACACCCGGCTGGAGACCGAGTGGGATCATCATCCCGCCAGCCGGGTTCAACCGTTTTTCTTCTCGGTTCCCGGCCGCCATGACGACCGCGTGCTGCTGAAATACCAGGAAGCCTTCGTGCGGAAAGTGATGGAAGTCTCGCTGCCCTATCCCAATATCCTCTACTGCCTCGACAACGAGACCCGCGCGCCGGTGGAATGGGCGCATTATTGGGGCCGGTTCATCCAGGACGAAGCCCGCAAGCGCGGCATCCCCGTCCACGTCACCGAAATGTGGGATATATGGGATATCCGGCACGAAGACCACAAGCGCACCTACGATTTCCCCGAAATCTTTTCTTTTGTGGATATCTCGCAGAACAATTGGCAAGTGGGGCAAACCCATTATGACAATCTCATGTGGTTCCGGAACATGCTGGCGAAGCATCCCGGCGGCGTCCGCCCCATGAACAACGTCAAGGTCTACGGGCGCACCCGGCCCGGCGAGCCGCTCATCGAGCCACTCAACCTGGACCGCTGGTGGCAAAACCTCTTCGCGGGATGCGCCTCCACCCGCTTTCACCGCCCCGACTCCGGCCTGGGGGCCAGTGAACCCGCCCGCAAAGCGATCCGAGCCGCCCGGACGCTGCTGGCGTATTTCGACATCTTC
Source organism: Candidatus Omnitrophota bacterium (assembly GCA_013177805.1). Lineage (GTDB taxonomy): Bacteria > Hinthialibacterota > Hinthialibacteria > Hinthialibacterales > Hinthialibacteraceae > JABLXU01. The sequence goes on along the minus strand of JABLXU010000045.1, from coordinate 36,915 downwards.
CACGCCGAGCCCCAACCGGACTGGCTGGGAGACCGTGAGGAGAACGAAGCCTATTGCTTGGGGTTGGCCTCGGGCGAGTGCGCCGTCTATTTCCCCCAAGGCGGCGAAGTGACCCTCCAGGCATCCGGATCGAAGACGCGCTGGGAGGTCCGGTGGATGAACCAGGATACCGGCGTGTTTGATCCGCCCCGCGAGGTGGCGGTGGCCGGCGGCGTCCTGCGGCTGAAAAGCCCGGACGAGGGCCGCGTCTGGATCGCGTGGGTGAAATAGCCCAAGGTTTTATCCAGGAAACTGCTTGCGATGGGAGGGATTGCCGATGATCCATTTTTCCCAGAAAATCCTTTGGATGGGCCTCCTCGCCGGGGCGGGATTGTGGCTCACTGCCGCCGTCATCCCGGAAGAAGCCAAAAAATCGCTGCCCCGCAAGGATTGCTTCTTCGGCCTGCATTTCGACCTGCATCCCAACGAGTTCGACACGGAACTGGGCCAGGAGACCAGCGAGGAGAACATCGCTCAGCTGCTGGACCGGGTGAAGCCCGATTTCGTGCAGTACGATTGCAAGGGCCACCGGGGCTACGCCGGGTATCCCACGAAAACCGGCTCGCCTTCGCCGGGCATCGTGCAGGACGCGCTGGCCATTTGGCGCCGGGTCACACGGGAGCACGGCGTGGGGTTGTACATCCATTTTTCGGGCGTGTGGGACAACCGCGCGCTGGAGCTGCATCCCGAATGGGCGCGCGTGGACGCCCAGGGCCAGCGCAGCGACCAGAAAACCAGCACCTTCGGCCCCTACGTGGATGAACTGCTGATCCCCCAGTTGAGCGAAGCGGTAGGCAACTATCAGCTGGACGGCGTGTGGGTGGACGGTGAATGCTGGGCGGTGGAACTCGATTATTCGCCCGCCGCGCTGGAAGCCTGGAAGGCCGAAACGGGGCAGGCGGACGCGCCCAAGGACAAGAGCGATCCCCGCTGGCTGGATTGGAAGAACTTTCACCGCCGGCAGTTCGAGAGTTACCTGACCCACTGGGTGGACGAACTGCACAAACGGCATCCCGGCGTGCAAATCACCAGCAACTGGATGTACACCACCTTCGCGCCCATCCCCGTGAAAGCGCCGCTGGATTATCTCTCCGGCGATTATTCCCCCGGCCAGTCGGTCGACACCGCCCGGCTGGAGGCGCGCTACCTGGCCAGCACGGGCATGCCGTGGGACCTGATGGCCTGGGGCTTCGACAAGGGACAGGACCTCAACTGGAGCTGGAAAACGCCGGTACATCTGATGCAGGAGGCCTCCGTGGTGCTCATGCAGGGCGGCGGTTTCCAAATCTATTACCAGCCCACGCGCTCGGGGTACATCCCCGAACCGATAATTGAAACCGCCGGCGCGGTGGCCGATTTCTGCCGCGAACGCCAGGCGGTCAGCCACCAGAGCGTTTCCATCCCCCAAGTGGCGCTGCTGCTTTCCAGCGAATCGCTCATGGACCGCTCGGACCAGGTCTTCGCCCATTGGGGGAACGAACTGAAAGGCCTGGAAGGCGCGTTGCACGCGCTCCTCGAATTGCACTACTCCGTGGATATCCTGGCCGAGCACCAACTCCAGCCCCGGCTGAAGGAATTTCCCCTGGTGGTGCTGCCGGATACCCACAAACTCACCGATGAGTTTAAACCCGCGCTGCTGGACTACGTGGAAAAAGGCGGAAGCCTGCTGCTGCTCAGCGATGACAGCGCGCGGCTGTTCGAACCGTACTTGGGAGTCCAAATTGAAGGCGAACCGGCGCAGGTTAACGCGGAACTGGGCGTGGGACTCTGGCCGGTCAACGCCAACGGCAAATGGCTGAAAGTGACGCCTCAAACCGCCCAGCCGGCGGGCTACCGTTTCGCCACCCGCGACACGCGTAAGCCCGGTGAAGTGGCGGCCACGGTCACGGTATACGGCCAAGGCAAGATCGGCGCGGTGTACGGCCCGCTGGCGGTGCAGTTTTATAACAGCCACCATCCCGTCATGCGTCAATTCATTGGGAACATCGTGCAAGAACTGTTTCCCCATCCGGCGGTCACGATCGACGGCCCCTCGTGCGTGGATCTCGCCTTGCGGAAAACGCGGGACGGCCGCCTGGCGCTGCACCTGATGAACCGCGCCAACGGACCTCAGGTCAACCGCTACCATGTGATCGACGTGGTCCCCGCCGTGGGCCCTCTCGAAGTGCAATTGCGGACCGATACGAAGCCGAAGAAGGTCTCCTGGATTCCCGGCGGCGAGCGGATCAAGTGGACCTGGAAAGAGGGTATCCTCCACGCCACGATTCCCCGCTTGCATATCCATGGAGTGTTGGTGGTGGATAGGTGAACAGCCTGCTTTTTGGATTGCCATGGTGCTTTGAAGCGCCCACGGCGCGGCGTGAGGAAGCCCAGGAATTCGACCCTGGGCTTATTTTTCGACCCTTGCCTCATCCGTGAAATCCGGCATAATCCTCCACAATTCTCCCATCACCCAGGATTCTCAACATGCGCCGTGTATTTTCTCCACCCTGCCTCCTCGCGTTGATGGCTCTGTTTGGGCCAGGTGTTTTCTGGGGTTGCCGAAATCCGGAGCCGTACGCGCCGGCCGGTTTGGTCAACCTCTACGAAGGCCCGGTGACCACCTATCAGAAGGTTTGTGGTTCGAATACCTCTATGCCTTATCTTGATTTAATTAGACTTATGTTCATACGCTTCGACCCCCAAAATCGCCCGTGCTAACAGGGTGCTAACACCCGGACGAAAAAAAATCCCCTCGTTTTGCCTGTTTCCCCGTCCGGAGGTTTTTGCGGCCAACAACCACGGGGAGCGCGAGGTCCGCTTCGCGGTGCTGATCCGCAAGATCATGTACGGCAACCGCAGCGACCAGGGCGCGTTGATTCAAGGGGTGTTGATGAGTATATTCCGCAACTTGAAACGGCGCGGCTGCAATCCCATTGCGCTCCTCGTGGCCGCTCTGCGGGAGTTCGTCCGCACCGGGCATCGGTCGCCCTTCCCGCCGGTTAGCACTTCAGAAGAGTGACCCGTTACCTTGTCTGCACCACGATATTTTTGCAGGCGGGCCGCCTGCGCAACGACCTATAGAACATTTCAGGAGCATTTTCATTTTTGGCCGCCCCGTCTTATTCATGAAGAATCCAGTCCCGAACGGCTGTAACATCGCTGCCGATCCGTCCCGGTGTTCCATGAATCACACCGCTGGATTTCCAGTTGGCGGGATCGCTGTAATTACCATTGACATCCCTGACTTCCAAGGAAGGGCCATTCCCGTCCGGTTCTTCCGGCCAAGGGGCCTTGTCATCGTATTCGAATTGCAGGATCGTGCCGCCCGAGGAATCCAGTAACTGGACTAGTTCTCCTCCGTTATTCAAATTCCGCGCATACGAGTCATGGACGGGTAAATTAATTCCATACCGGAATTCGAAAGCGGAGCGTTTGCTGACCAGAAGCAAAATTTGGCGGGGATTCAAAAAGGGGTGTTCGTTCACGTCAAAAGTATATTCGACGCCGCCCGCGAGGGAGACGCCAGCTAAATCGAGTGTTTGATCGAAACTGGTATTGTATAGTTCGATGAATTCAAAATCGTCTCCGTCCGTGTAGCCAGCCGCCGCTTCCCGCGCGTCCGGGGCGGCGGGATGGTAGTGAATTTCCGTGATGCGCAAGTGCTGCAGGACCGGATTGGCGGCCGTGAACAAGGCATCGGCCAGGGGAGACCAGGTCCCACTGTCGAGAACCCGCGCCTTGACGCGGGCGGATCGATCCAGGGGGATGGGACTTTCATACAAGTCCGCGCGGGGATTGATAATGCCATCGGCCAGCCGGGGATCGGATCCATCCAGCGTGTAGTAAATCAAACCCGAGGAGGAAGAAAGAACCAGCGCGAATCCCGGCGGGATTTCCCCTCCCCATTGATTCATCGCGGGGGGAGTGACGCTGGGATACCAGCCTTTGGCCTTGATTTGGTTGAAAACAATCGTGGTTCGCGGATTGGGGCTGGCTTGCAGAAAATTATTCACAATCTTGTTGACGGCTGGAAGCCAGTCATCATCCTTGGTGCGAGGGGAATTCGGGGAAAGGTAATCCCCCCAGCGGGCCGATTCCGCCAGGATGGCCATATCGATTTCCGCCTTGCGGGCGAGTAACCGCGCCACGGCGGCTTCGGTGGTCAACACCCCCTGGTTGAAGAAATGCTTGTAAACCCGGTCGGCGAAACGCAAGCGGTATTCCGCGTTGTCGGTCATGAGTTTCTCGTGCAGCCACCAGGGATTGAAATATTTTTTTTGGCTCAACGATGAGTTGAGATTTACATTGACCCGGTTTACATTCACGCTCACGGAACCGGACATATCCAGCCCGAGGCTTTGCTCATTGTCATGGGTGATGAACTGCACTCCCGCAGGATTCACCCGGTTGATGACCGCGAACAGGTTGCGGGGCCGCGAATCGGAACCGGGCGGGCCCAGGGGGCAGTCGCGGTTGCCGGCATAGTAAATCAAGAGCATGTAATCGATCAAACTGTCCACGTCCAGTAATTTCGGGTAATCCGCTACCGGAGTCAGTCCATCCAGGTCCAAGCCTTGCAGCCGGAAATACTTTTCGTTCTGGCTGACGCCGGTGCTGACCTCCGTCCAGAGCTGTTGATACAGAGTCAAATTTCCATCCACCGCGTAGATGGTCCCGTTATCGTTATCGGCTTTGATCGAGTCGTAGTCGTCCGCGTTTCCTCCCATATACGAGGCGGCGTAGTGGCAATCGGGACGTTCTTCGGTTTGGTAAATTCCCCAATACTGGCCATTGAGGTAGAGATGATAATACCGGCTGCGCGTATAGGATTTTCCCATGGCCCGTTCCGAATCCCGGGTGAAAATGTCGTCCAAAAAGGTGAAACCGGCGGGGCTGGTGAAATTCCAGGAGAAATTTTGGGATGTGCGCAAATCCACCCGGTCGAATTCCTTCGCGCCTTCTTCTTCAAACAAAGGATACTTGAGTTTACCGCCATATTTCGAACGGAAGAAAAGACGAAAACTGTGTTTGGGATTGCTGCTGGCGCGGCTGACTCCGCCCCGGATGCGAAGTCCCGCATCGATTTGAAATCCTTTCGCACCCTGGGGAGGGATTAATTCCAGAGAAACCGGTCTTTCCCACTGGCTGCCGTCTTGCGTGGCGTTCATGTAAATCCCGGATGTCTTGTCGAAAAGGTTTTTTAAATCGGTCACGATGGAGAGGGAGGGTATCGACAGTAAGGCGTCGTCCATGAGATCCCGATAGCGGGGATCGTTGATGACATCCGGATCCATGCCATAATCGATGGCCTGGCTTCCTCCCCCGCCCGGCCCCGGGTTCCCCGGATTGCCGGGATTGCGTTGCGCCAAACTCCGGATGTTGGTGGGCGCCGGCCAGCCGCTGCCCGGAGCGGAGCCGTCTGCGGATTGGGTCAGAATATCGGCAACAAACAAGTAGGTCTGGGTATCCACATTACTTGGTAAATATCCGTCCTTGAAAGCGGCGGCCCGGATGGTGGTTGTACCCCCGATGGGAATCGGCGTTTCATATATCAATCCACTGTCTACCGTAGGTTCGGAGCCATCCAGCGTGTACCGTATCGTGGCGTTTTCCGTGCTCGTGGTGATTTCCAGCTCGAAGGGTTCCCTGTAAAAACCCCGGTCCACGTTGAATTTCGTATCCTTTACGACGCCCCCATAGAGGGAAGTGTTTTTTTGACCGGGAGTCGGGGATGTGAAATAGCCGGTTCCCTCCAGGGATTCCGGTGTTCCGTAGGAAATATCCATGCGTTGTTGCGGAAATTTTTCGTAGGCATGCGCAACGGTCTGGCCGTCGGGCGTCACCAAGGCCAGGTCTTCGCCCTCGGCCGATAATTTAAAATTGGCATGAACAAAGGACGCGCTGTCAATGTAAGGAGAGCCAGCCGATTCCTTTCCCGAGGCAAACACAATCAAATATCCGCCGGGAGGTAAAGTTAATCCGATCACGTCCGAAGAGGGAAAACGCCATTTATCCAGCCGGGTAAGATCATCGGTCGGATACCAGGAATTGATGTTGAGATTTTCGCCAGTAGGATTGTAAATCTCGATCCAATCGGAATAATCGCCGTCTCCGTCCGCCACGGTCTGGGTGTTATGAGCCATGAACTCGGAAATAATGGGATATGCCGATTGAGATGTTCCAAGGGAAGGATTGTCCGCCCCCGGCATGACCAAGAAACTCAAGACCATCCAAGCCGTTCCGGTTCGTATCATGAAGGACATCCTTTTTATGACAAAAATAGGATCCGTGTCTGGGGAGAGGGCTTGGCGGATTTTTAAGGCTTGATGCGGAATCGGGACAGCCCCCCCGCGAGGTTGTGTAGCATTCAATCACCCAATGGTTTGCAACTCATTATAGACCGGGGCCATCTCCTGATAAATGTGGGATGAATCATCGGATTTTTCCTCTATTTCCACGGCGATCCGGAAGTTTACTCCAAAAACATCCCGAAAGAGATCTTTTCGTTTCAGGACGGCTGATTTTTCTTCCGGACAATCTTCCTTGGCGGAGAGCACGCAGTAACACTTGCTATTGACGAGGGTGCATTGGAGCGACTGGATTTTCGAGCCGTGGCTGCGGTCGAGGGCGTCGGCGATGCGGAGCAGGGCGCTCATTTTTTTCACCGTGGTTTGATCGTCCGGCGGGAGGGAGGCAAATTCATAATGCTTGTGTTTGGGCGTCGATTTCCGATGATAGCGGGCGATGTTGGCGATCATCTGTTTTTCCCGGGAACGGAACGACGGCAAATTGGCATCCAAGATGATCCGCAAGGAATTGACGTGATGTTTCTGATAGCTGACCACGCAACCGATATCATGCAGATAGGCGGCGCATTGCAGCAATTGGCGTTCGATCTCTCCGCCGTGGTGCAATTCCCGCAATTGATCGAACAACTGGAGAGACAGGTTCTCGACATGCAGCGCGTGTTCCCGGTCCGTGACATGTTTTTCCATGAATTGCCGTGCAATTTCCACATTCATTGTTCGATCCTCCAAAGGATGGCTTTTCCCTTTCCGCGGGAGAGGAGGCCTGGTATCATTGACTTGCCGATGGTTGCCGATCCCCAGGAAATTCATGTTTTTCTCATATCGGAACGGCTTGCCCGTCCATCGGTGATTGGCATTTCGCCCTCGTAGCGCTTAACTCTCTCTTTTCTCTCCCCCCTATCCCGGGACCGCCGCGCAAGAAATCGTTTCGCCATGATCCGCGAGCCAGCAAATAACCGCAATCATCTCAGGATATATAATGAATGAAACGGAAAGGTGTTCTCTTTGTGATGAATGGTCAGAACCAGGTGCCAAATATATTGTTGAAGGGATGAAAAGTGGTTCATCCGGTAAGCGCGTACTCGAGAAATAAGCCGATCAAAGGAAAAAAACGGTGTCATGATATAGCCCAAGAAATAAAATATTTCTCCCTCGCCCTTTGGGAGAAGGCCGGGGTGAGAGGCGCCGAAGTCAGGACTTTCCATTTCCCTCACCCTCTACCGGAGGAAGAGGGAGGAGGGAGAGGGATCGTTTAGCCTTCCTATCAATACTCATATCACGAATATATCACTTCGTAAAATCTACATACAATATATATATATTTTCAGGGAAATGAATGAGATAAAAAAAACAAAGGATAAAATATAAACTATTTGATTAGATCGTAGAGAGGAAATCAGTACCGGTTCCGCTTCGCCTAATCGAGAATGGGATTCTTTCCATTCATTAATCGTAACAGGTCACCCATCTGAAAAAACCGCTCCCCTACCCCCCCCTTTTACTCAAAAATCCCGCCCCGCAAAAAAATAAATTACACTAAGCGTATCTTTCCGGCCGGCTTTGAAATTTAAACGTCGACAAGCACCGGACCGCCATCGTCGAGCCAATTCTCGCCGAATTGCTCCATTTGGGCCTCGCGCTGGGGGAAGCGCAAGCCCGTCTCCTCGCGCAACAGATCCTGATCGCGGGCAAGGAAGCGCTCATCTTTCTGTTCCTGGAAATCGCCCAGCGGCTCCAATCTTCCTCGCCTGCGCCTTACACCCCGTTCGGGATGATTCCCATGCTCCTTGAAACGGCGCAGCTTCAATCCCATCGCGACCCTAGTGACCACCCTGCGGGAGTACGTCCGCACCGGGTACCTGCCGCATTTTCCACTGGTTATCATTTCAGAAGGGTGATCTGTTACAGAGTTTTTAATATGATGATATTTAACCATGCATAATGGTACTCATGTATATCACCAAGCCCATACGCATGTCTAAGAACGGCAAGACTTATAAGAATGTCCTCTTGCGCGAATCCTACCGCGAAGGGGGAAAGGTCAAGAACCGGACGGTCGCCAATCTGACCCGGTGCAAACCGGAAGAGATCGCCGTCCTCGAATTGGTCCTCCGGCATAAGGGCGATCTGCCCGCGCTCACGGCGGGGGAACCCACTCTCGCACTGGGAAGTCCGGCCGGTGTTTGTCCGCACCGAGGCCGGCACCCGCGGCCACGTGCTGGTGGTGATGCTGGCGTATTTGATCGTGCGGGCCTTGCGGCGGGCCTGGGCGGACTTCGACTGCACCGTGGAGGAAGGATTGCAGCAATTGGCCACCCTGAGCGCGATGGAGATCCACGGGCCGGGCCGTCTGCCAGAAGATCCCCACGCCGCGGGACGAATCGCAGCGCTTGCTCCAGGCATTGGATATCCGCCTGCCGGAGGTCCTGCCGTGGGAAACGTCCGGGTAGTCACGAGGAAAAAAAATGCCGGATCAGCGTAAAACCTAATAAAATGAATTACATACAATCTCTTCTCGATATGGCGTTGGGGGTGAAGATCCGTTGAAACGGAGAATCAGAGTAAGTGTGCAGGCGGGCGTCAGTCGGCGTGGGCACGCCAGAAACGACGAAACCCCGTAAGGTCACCCCACGGGGTCTTGTGGTAAACAAGAACCGCTAAAATCTGCGGATTTAATTTTGGCTCCCCTTGTGCAACCCTTTTCCTAGTTGTTCTCTTTCTCCCACCGTTAATCGAAGTCCTTCAATATCAACGGATTATCAAAAATCTGGCTCCCCCCCCGATGAGGCGGAAGTGAGGGTGATTCCGATTTCGCAATTACTCGATCCAATGCGGATGTCGCAAGTCGAGTCGTGAACTTGTCACAAGTGCCTGCCGCGATCCAAATACGGAAAGCCATCCGCCATCAACCCTTCGGCGGATACGGGTCCTTACCGTAAGTATGCTCGGTCTGGATAGTTCCGTCCTGTTTGTGGATAACGACTTGTCCAAGTACCTGATTCTTCGCCAGCTCCTTGGCACGCTCAACGGCTTCCGCTTTCGTTTCGTGCTTACTGGTAGCCCTTGATGCCTCCTCCTCTTTGACCTTCCAGCCGCCGTCGGTATTGGGTAACACGTGGTAAGTCTTGCGCTTCGACATTTTCATGCCTCCTGATTTGAGTTGGTTTTCTCTTCGTGCCCGCGGACCGCTGCGAGTATCCGATCAATGCATGCATCGAAATCCTCTTCGACTTCATGCTGCCACAGGCGGATCACCGTCCATTCCATCTGCCGCAGTTTCCGATGGTTTGCGGCGTCCCGTTCCCGGTTCTTGTTTATCTTCTTTTTCCAAAAATCAGAGACCTTGTCCTCCCAGGAAGGGAATCGGTATCCGTGCCAAAAATCGCCGTCCACGAAGACCGCGACCCGAGCCTTGCTGAAGACGATATCCGGCCTGCCGGGCAGTTCTTTGACGTGCTTGCGGAACCTCAAACCTCTCCTATGAAGCGCCGACCGCACCCGCACCTCCAGACCCGTATCCTTCCCCTTGATGCGGGACATACAGTAGCGGCGCTGTTCGGGTGTCAGGTTGTCCGGCATCAGTCCTGTCCCTGATACAAACTGAAAGCCCTGGCCATCTCCCTGCGCCCCGGCAGGTGGAGCTCGGGGGGAGTGGTCGTGAGGACTTGAAAGCCTTGCGGCGTTCCGGGGCAGATTTTCTGGAAGTCGCACTTGGAGCATTTGTCGGGATGCGGTCGCATCGGAAAGTCCGACGCGAGAATTCCCGTGACCGCCCATTCGATGTTTGCGAGTGCTGAATCCACCGCCTCCTGGGTGATCGGCACTTCAACTCTCTGGTTGTCCTTCAGAAGATGAACACTGCCTGTTCTCGCATTCTGTCCGAGAACCTGGTCGGCGGCTCTTGCATATAGTTGAACCTGTAAAGCAAGCTCGGTCCAATCGAGGTCGTCGTTCTCACCCGGCGTCTCTCCACCTTCCATCGTTTTGAAGTCGATGATCTCGGCCTGGAGGATGTTTCCATCGTCATCCTCGTGGAGCAGGAGATCAATCGAGCCGGTGATGACGCAGTTGGAGGCCGGAATCTCAAACACCGCTTCAACCTGTCTTTCGCGCTCGAAATCCCCGCCGAAGGACGCGACGTAAACCTGTGCGATTTCCACCGCCCGATTTCTCGAATTCTCGTAAGCGCCCGGTCGGTTCACCGGATCGCCGCTTTGGGGAACGTGCTTCAAATGGAATGTGTTCAGCACAACCTGCTCCACTTGGTTCTCCGCCGGCGGAGAGTCCGGGTGAAGCTCGTGAAGCTTTTGGATCGATGTATGAACGGTCCGGCCGTAACCGAACATTTCGGGGACGACCGGGTTGAGACCGTAGCGTTCCCGAAATTGATAACTCCTGGGGCATTGCAGGTAGTATCTGATCTCGGTGAAACTGGTAGGGTAATCGGTATCCTCGATTCTCCGGCACGGCGGAGCCTGAAGAAGACCGGTCGGAAGACCTGCGGCGTTTTGAACCACCGCCGGATGGGCCGCAATCTGTAATGCGTAGGGAGACCGGCGGGCCGCCCGTCTGGCCTGCGGCAGACTCTCCGCCCCGCTTATGTAAAGATACCGTTCGGCACGCGTCGCCGCGGTGTAGAAGAGCCGGATTTCCTCATCCGGGGTGCTCTGGTATGCACCGCGGTTGATCGCTGCGGCCATGACCCCCGGCGGCAGCCATCCCGAATAGTTGCTCCTCCGCTTGGGGAACCGATGTGCTTCCACATCAACCACGAACACGCAAGGGAATTCGAGACCTTTCATCTTGTGAACGGTCGACACGGTGACAGCGTCGGGTCGTTGAAGCACATCGTCGGTGGAAACATCGTAACCGGTCTCGGCCGCATTCTGCAGAAAGTTGAGGACCTCTGAAAAACGTTGTCCGGAGTCCACGCTCATATACACCGTCTCGACGTCGAGAATCATGCGGCTGAAAAGTCCGATGTCCCGCATGACATCGTCGCTGAAATTCGTCCGCGCGATGTTGAAAGCCTCCAATAGATCGTAGACAAGCCGTTGCGGATAGAGTCGGATTCTCGTCGAGCCTTGCGGGCGGTGAATGCGGCGGCTCCAATCAGTGAGGACACGGATCAGGGCATTGAAATCCGCATCGGGAAACGCAGGCAGAACCTCGCTGTTGAAATGCTGTTGCACCATGGTCCGGTCGAGCGGGGTATTACGGAGGAGTTCAAAGGTGCTGCGCAGAACCGATGTCTGCGGGCGGTCGAAGGGCCCCCCGCCTGCTTCCAAACTGAAAGGAATGCCGAGGGTCTCCAGTGCGGTCGTAAACGCCGCATGTCTCGGCGTATCATCCTGCTCCGCCTGACGTGTCGAGCGCATCAGAATCGCGAAATCAGCAGGCGTCAAACCACGGACGACACCGTTGTCATCATAAGCGGTGCCCAACAGATCCCGGATTCTATCCGCAACCCATCCCGCCTCGGCGGCGCGGTCCGGAAACCACAGCACTCTAAAATCCTGGGGTGTCCGATTCGCAAAGGCCGCCGGATTTTTCGGAATCCGGCTCGGGCCCAGCATGGCGGCCGCGAAGGCGTCCGAAGCCTGGACGATGGGCTCCGTGCTGCGGAAATTTTGGGAGAGGGTGTGCACGCTGCAACCGGTATAGCGTCGTTGAAAACCTAAAATGTTGCTGACGTCGGCCCCCCGCCATGCATAGATCGACTGGTCGTCGTCTCCAACAACAAAAAGCGTCTGCGAGCGCTGATGCAACAGTCGGATCAGCTCCTCCTGACAAGGGTTGACGTCCTGGTACTCATCCACCATGAGGTGACGCAAATTCCCAATGCCGTTTTCCACGCCGGCTGCATTGGAACGGATCGCCTCGACCACATCCCGGATCATCAACGAGAAATCGATATATTGATCCGCCCTGAGACCGTCCCGAATGCGGGTGAGCAAGCCACCGATGTCTTGATCTTCGGCGGCGACCGTATTGAAGTCCAACAGCTCGTCGTTGGCGGTCTTCCATGCATCCGACGCCTGCTTTACTGTGTCGAAATAGCTGTTGTTCCGTGCGCGCAGTCGGAAGGATTGAAGACCCAACCGGTGATAACGCGAAATCATGTAGAGTTTGAGCCGATTCTCGTCAAGAACGTCGTACTGTCGATACGTTGCGTCCATGTCGCCTAGTACGCGCTGGCAGTAAGAGTGGATGGTTCCGATATACATCGCCCCCATCACGGTGGGATCGAGTCCTGCGGTGGTCAGGGCTTGAGAAACCCGGCGTTTGATGGACTCGGCCGCCTTTTCGGTGAATGTAAAGGCCACGATACCTTCGGGCGGCTCATTCTGGGCGAGGAGTCTGGCGATCCGGTAAGCCAACGTCCTGGACTTGCCCGAGCCGGCGCATGCCAGACACAACACCTCGCGGGCGGTATCCACCGCCGCTGCGTATTGCTGCGGCGTCAACTCGTTTCTCAAGACCTGGTCGATACTCATGTGAATCCAGTCCCTCTCTTTGATGGTCATGTCCCGGCGCTGTTCCGCAGGACCCGTTTGATGCTTCTTCCGTGTGCCGCTATAATCGGCGGCGGCAGGGCGTTGCCGATCATCAAAGCCACGGCGGACTTGTTTTCGGTGGTCGGGAACTTGTACCGGCGTGGAAAACCCTGCAGAAGCGCCGCCTCGCGCATGGTGATCGCCCGGTCCTCCTCCGGATGCAGGAACCTCCCCTTTGACGGGTTGAAGCATCCGCCGGTGATCGTCGGAGCCGGTTTCTTCCAGGCCATGCGCCCGTAAACATCTTTGAATCCGTTGCATCGCTTGTGGCACTCGAGCTGGAATTCCTCCGGAAGGTCTCTGCGGCTTCCGCCGTCTTTCGGGATAAGCCGGATGACCTCCAGAACTTTCGGAGTCCGATTCTCAGGCATGTCATGCACGGGGTCCCCGCTTTGACCCGCTTTCGGCAGCCCGCCGATCGCATCCTCAACCGTTTTCATCTTGGCGGCTTTGCGGGCGAAGGGGATTGTCACGCCCAACCCCGCCAAATAAATCAACCTCCATCTCCTCTGCGGAACACCATAGTGGGCGGCGTTCAATATACGATGCTCTCCCAGGTATCCGAGGTTCTTCAACTTCCGGCGGAAGGCCTCGAAACGTTCGTCGTACGCCAGCCCCGGGACGTTTTCCATCATCACGGCACGCGGCCGGAGAGCCTCCACGAACCGTTCGAACTCCAGCAGCAGGTCGTTCCTGGGGTCATCAACCATGAGACTGCCGTTCAGGGTCCGCATCGTGGAGAAACCCTGGCACGGCGGGCACCCCGCCAGGAGGTCGAGTCCGCCTTTCTTCAATCCGAGCGTGTCGAGCAGTTCCTGCGGATCAAGTTCTCTGATGTCCCTTTCCCATAATGTGACATCGCGATGGTTCGCCTTGTAGGTTTTGACGGACAGCGGATCGACGTCCACCGCACCCAGGACCCTGAATCCGGCTCTTTTCAACCCCACCGTCAGTCCGCCGCAACCGCAGAACAGGTCGACGGCCGTGGGCTTGCCGTCACCGTTTGAACGGAGTCCTCTGCTTCGTATCGCCTTGCCTTTCATCGGGAAAACCTCCTTTTCTTCGAATAGGCGCTCCCCATGAGCGTTTTCAGGAGGTTACTTACCGATGGGCCGACTGAACCGCCGGTTTCATCCGTGGAATGGAAGCGGTTCGTCCCGGAGGGATCGCATGTTGGTTTTAGGCTATCCGTCGCTTCCGGCAGCATCCATTAAATCTCCAATGTCTTGAGCACAGCCCGGTCTATGTCGCCGTAAAACACCACGTCCAGGCGTTCGATCACGTCCTCCGGCAGTCCTGCGAACTGCGTTTTGTTGGAAACGGGGACCAGGGCGCGAAGTGCCCCTGATTCAAGCGCCAGTTGCAGAGGTTCGGTAATCGAAGCCGGGCCCTTGATGTTCCCTTGGATAGTCAGATCGCCGAGGATCACCGTACCAGCCTGCACATGACGGTTGCGGACCGCGGAAATGATGGCGGCGAAAAACGCTACACCGCAGGGACAGTCGATGCGGCCGCCGGAGAGGTCCACGGCTTCGGCATAGATGTCTTTCTGCGCCAGCATCTGTGTGAGCCCGAGCTTGTCCTTGACGCTCTGCAGATAACTGAAAGCCCGGTTGAGGGATTCTTTCAGCGATTTCTCAAGGCCCGTCGGGGTCCGGAGCTTGCCCGTGCCCGCCGTCAAGGTGACCTCAAGCCTGAACAAAGCGACCTTGGCTTCGGAATCCACCGCGGCCGTGTAGACCGTTCCGGGAGGCAGGGGGTCCTGAGAAATGACTCCGGCCCCCCCTTGCTCCGGGACGCCTACGGACCGTTCAGTATCGTCCGCGAGATCGATGTATGAAAAACTGGTCTTGTAGAATTCGAACGAGCCGCGTTTCTTGAGTTGCTCCTTGATCCGGCGACGCCCCTCCATGGCCAGTTCGACGTACTCCGTGAGTTCCTCTTTCGTCCAGCCTCCGCCCGGGTGGAGGATTTTGAGAAGGCCGCTCACCGTCTTCTTCGTTGCTGTGGCGTCCCTGCCTTCAACGTGCGATCCGAAACGGAAGACCCGCTCGGCCTCATCGAAGCGGTTCTGTTTTCTGAGCGCCCGGAACGCTTCGGCCAGATAGTCGGTGACGAAACCGTAGTGGACCGTGAGCATGTCCTTCGAGTTCTTCGGAACCTCCCAGCCGGGCAGGTAGAAGTGCATCCGGTCGAGCAGGGCCAGATCGAATTCTTTCGGCAGCGGCTGGAAAAGGTCCGTGGCCGAGTTCTGGACCAGGCTCTCCACCGGCTGATTCAGATTACCGATGAACACCAGGGATGCGTCCGCCAGCACCTGGGTGACCCCGCGGCTGAAGCGGCCGTTGGCCATGTAGTCCTTCATGATCTGGACCGCGTCGGGGTCGGTTATTTTCATGCCGCCGACCTCGTCGAAGGCCACGACGTCCCAATGTCCCACGAGCCCCACCTGCCGACGGGCGTTGTTGTAAAACAGGTTGGCGGTGCTCGCCTTGCCTCCCGAGAGCAGCATGCAGTAAGGGGACATCTCGCTGAACGCGTAAGATTTGCCTGTGCCGCGCGGACCGAGCTCGATAAAGTTATAGTTTTTCTCGACGAAGGGGATGAGGCGGGTGAGCAGGAGAATCTTCAGCCGGCGTTCCATCCGCAGCGGCTCCAAACCGACGCTCCGGAGGAGGAGGTCGATCCACTCGTCCCTGCTCATGGCGCGTCGACCCTCCAGGTACTCGTCCAGGTCGAAGCGGGCGAGTTGGATGGGCTTCAGGTCGACGATGTGGAAGGGGCTGTCCTTCTTGCCCTCTTCGGACAGCCTGAACTCCACGTCGATGACGGCCCAGATGCCGCCCTCAAGCAGCCGTTCGTACCGTCGATAGAATTCCTCGGGGATATGTATTTTGGCGTATCCGAAATGGTCCATAGACGCCCAGTACTTGTTTTCGCTCGGGAGGAAACGGACTTCGACGCGGTCGATGAAACGATGTCTGCCTTTCTGCTCGACCATGGACTGGGCCTTGTTCGCCTCGTCGTGGCGGAAGTAATTCGTCGTCAAGGTTTCTTTGACGGCGTCCACGCCGATGCGGATTTCCTCGTCGTTGTCCGAAGCACAGTATTTACCTAAGAGATACTCGAGGACATAGGACGGAACGTTCTCGCCGCCTTTGATCTGATGCAGAAGGTCCTTCCGCACCACTTTCCCGGCGAACACGCCCGTTGCTTTTTTGTCCAGGTCGTCCTGTTGCATTCCGGTCTCCTTAATCGAGCATCGCGTTCTTCAGCTTCCGCTTCGCCCACACGACGCGCGTCTGCGGGTCGCTCACCCGGATTTCGATCTCCGTTCCGTCGAAATCCGGATCGATCAACACAGGAACGGGTGTTTCTTTGCCCGCCTGCAGGGTCACCTCACGGGTCTTCTCGTCCCGCGCCTCGCAGTCGGCGGCCTCGCCGACCACCTTGGCTTTCGCGCCCGAACCGTCGTAGGCCTCGACCCCTACCCGGGCGGGGGTTCCGAACATATCGCTCTGGAGGTGGAACTTGAGGCCGATGACCCGGCTGGTGAACTTGTCCGAACGGTAGCGTATGTCGATCTCCGGCTTGCCCGCAGTTGTTTGTTTTTCCCGTCCGGCCCGGAAGACGATCACCGGCACCACCGCCTCTTGAAGACTCAGTCCGCCGTGGAAATAACCCTCGCCCTCCGAAAAGACGCGGAATCCGATGGGCAGGCAGACTTCCTGCACATCTCCTTGAATCCCCACATGGCCCGCCTTCAGAGTGACGGTCCCGGCCGATCCGGAAAGGCCCGAACCCAATCGGCAGCGGCGCTTGTTCTCCAGCCAGCCGCCCGGAGGCGCCTGGACCACATCACCCGCCTGGATTTCCGGCAGCATCATGTGGCCGTGGTCGGCGCTGATCACTACACGGTCGATCCCCTGGGAAACCGCCCACCGGACCGCGGCCGCGATATCCCCGATCACGTCCGACAGGTACCGCCTTGCGCGCCAGGCACCGAGGTTCTCTGCCACCGCATCCGGGTCCTGAGTCCGCACCACAAAGAGTTCCGCCTTTTTCAGGTTGGCGGCGGCCTTCTTCGGCGAGCCGAGCAGGTCGTCCAAGGTGGTCTCGAAAAACCGGTCGCCGTAAGTCTCGGCCAACAGTTTCATACGGTCCGCCGATGTCTTCAGCAGGCGGGTTCCGAGGGCCGGGACAAGGCCCCCGTCTTTCTCGACAAGCCGGAGCATTCCGTCCGCACCCGGCATGAGCGCCGCCATGCCGCAGCCGGTCACCGTCGGAACCACCCCTGCGGCGTGACTGACGTGGACTTCACCCGTTCCCGCCAGGGCTTCGCCCAAATCGCGCCCCATTTCGTAGCGGAGGGAATCCACCATGAAAAACACGGTTCTCTCACGCCGTTCCAGTAACGGGGCTACATGTTCGTCGAATATGCGGGTCTGCCTCGGTGCTCCGTCCGGCGGCCAGCCCTCCGCCTGCACTGCTGCGAGGAATACATCCTGCAAAGCCGTGACGGTTTCGCGGTAGCGACGACGACAGAGGTCGACGACCGGGGCGATTACGTCATCGTCGGTGCAGGCGGTGAGGGCGGTTTCAAACAGGCGCGACGCCCGGTCGAGGTCCGACCAACCGCCTTGGGTGTAGGCGTTCATCAAATCCGTGAGGTTCTTTTTCCCGGTCAAGCTCCCCGAAACCGCGGCGGCGGATTCGATCATTGCGGCCGCCCTTTCAAGAGCCGTCCAGGCAGGCGACCTCTGCGGGTCCTTCCGCCAAATCGAACGTTTGCGGTTTTCGATCACCGTTCGGGCCGCCACCGGGTCGCCGGTGACGACAAGACCGACCGCACGGCCGAGCAGACGCCGCTCCTCGAAGGGAAAGGTGTCGCGTTCGCCGGTGTCGAAATCCTTCGGCATGAGGTCCGGAAGGCGGAGTCCGCTTTCGATCCCCTGCGCCAGCTCGACATAGGTTTCACGCAGACCTGTGTCGCTGCGCATCCTGTCGCAGGCCGCATAGACCACGGACTTCGCCTCGACGCCGGCGCGCGGCACGGCGCTCAAGGCGTCGGGAACGCTTCCCGGGAGATCGAACACGAACTCGCTGAAAAGTACGTATGTCGCGATCTGCTGGCGCAGATCGCTCCAGTGGGCAGTGGGCGGTGTGCAGTGGGCAGGCTTGAATCCAATGGTTGATTCAAGAAGCCTTAATAATTCCTCGACGCAGCCCGGCTTGGCCGCGGCTTTCTCCGCTTTCGCCGTGTCGCACAGGGCCGCCGCGATGATTTCCGCCGGGGTTTCCGTCCGGAAGACGTCGTTCAAGAGCGGCCAACGCTGCGTTTTTTCCAAGCCGTCCAGAAGGGCGATGTCCGGCTTCCCCTCGCGGAAAAGCCTGTTGATCTCGTCGACCTTGTCCGGCATGGCCTGGCGGGCGAGCGATTCGAACTTCTGGTCCTCGGCGTCGCCGAAGGGAGCGCCCGCCAGGGCGTAGACCTCGAAGGGGTCCCGCATCTTCTCTTCCTCGCCCGCGCCTCGGCGGCGCGGTATGTAGATGAGCAGGCAGCGGTCCCGTTCGGCGGGGTTCTCGGATTCGTTCATCAGCCGGTAAATCTCATCGGCCCGGCGGCGGGTCTTAAGGATGGAGTCTTCTGCGGACAGAACCTCGCAGTTCGGTGCGCTGAACCCCGCGACGAAGGACTTGAAGCCCCCATCGGCGTCGTACCAGACCACGATGCGGTGGTCGCCCAGGAGATCGACCAGCTTCTTGTGCAGGAACGAGGTGAACTTCATCGGGCGCCCCCGGATTCAGAGGGCGGTAGGCGGTATGCAGCAGGCGGCATAAAACAAGCTCCGGCGTTCATGGGATGAAGGGGCCTCCGCAGACTGAGAGAATTGTGTTGATAAAGGCTTTCAGTTCCGAGCATTGATTGATGGCCGTCGAAAGATCGTTTTCTCTGAGGATCCGCGCTGCATCGCGGGGCTTGACATAGCTGTCCCGGCATTTACCGATCTCAAAGATTTCCTTGATTCGGTGTGCGGGTGGTTTGTTATGATTCACGGTTTCCGGATTGCCGCCGGGGGCGGATTTGTTATGTTTTGCCAATTTTTGGATCGTCGGCCAGTAAGGCAAAAGCCATGCTTCGAAATCATACTGGGCGGCATGAGGATGAAATCTCGGCTCCGCACCTACCCATTGCCTCATTTTGTTCTTGGCGTCTTGCGCATCGATGAAGTCTGGGGGATTTGTAGGGGGATTTGTACCGGTGTACACGTCGGTCAGCGCAATCACATGGTCCGCAGGGTTTCTTCCTGCCAAAAGGTTCTCTACAACCCGTTTGAGTTTGCCTTCTTTGGGGATGCGGCCGTCGTAAGGAAAAACGTCCAGCCTGGGCATGGCGCCGGCCAGGCGGCGTTGCAAAAATTCGCGCAGAGAAGGAAGAAACGCCTTTTCGGTCTTGCCTTCGACGATGAGGGCTATTTTCATGCCCGACCTCCCATCCGGCCCATGCGCCATACTTCGTCGAGGCTGTACTCTGCCAACCAATGCTCGATATCCATGGAGTCCGCCCATGTCGCCGATGCGCACCCCTCGTCGTCCAAGTCCATCACCACCACTTCTTCCGGTTTGAGGAAGCGTATGAACCTGTCCGAATGGGTCGCGACAACCAGTTGTGTGCGCTTGGCGGCCTCGCGCATCAAATCCGCCAGAATGCTCAGCAATTCCGGGTGCAGGCTGACCTCCGGCTCGTCGATCATGGTGATGGTGGAAAGTTGCGGGCTTTGCAGCAGCGCCGTGAGCCAGAGGAACCGCAGGGTACCTTCGGAGAGTTCGTTCATGTAGATCGGCTTGCTGAACTTTTTGTCTTTCCAGGTCATGGTCAGCATCCCAGCCGCCACCGGCGGAAAATTCAGTTCCTCGAAATCCGGGAAGGCCGTTTTCAATGCATCCAGAACGGCCTCATAGCGATCCCGTTCCGCCTCACGTAACGTGTACAGATACGGCACCAGATCGGCACCATCGTATCCCGGCAAGGTCGCGGGCTTCATGGGCTGCGGCATTTTCACCGGCGCACGGGGGCCGACGTCCAAAACATGATACTGGGTGGCGGTCGCCAGAATGCGCCGCAGTTCTTCCGGCTGGCGAAACATTTTCGGCACCTGCGAGAGAGACGTCTCCAGGGGGTTGTGCTCCCAATCGGGGCGGACGAGACGATTTGCCTCTGTTTCGTAGTACTTGATGTCGCCGTCCGACGAATCGATGTGTCTGAACGGATCAAGAAAACCAGGCCGCCGCTGACACAACAATTCTCTGGCAATGGAATACCCCGTTCCCTTTGGTTCAAGCCGAAGTTCATATTCAAGAGGCTCGTGACCGGGCACCGTCATATCAACGAGGAATGACAAACCATCACTTTTCCCGCGGGTCAAGAGATTGGCAACCCCACCGAATTGCGACAGGGCGGCATTCAGATTGCCTGAGGCCGAGGCGGACAGGATGGAGAGGGCATCCAGAAAAGAAGTCTTGCCGACCCCGTTGGCGCCGATGAGCACCATGAACGGCCGGATAACCACGTTCAGATTCATGATCCGCCTGAATCCGGTTATTCGTATTCGGTTGATTTTATACATCGGAACCTTCATTCTCCGTTCTGCAAGGAAGTGTTCCGCCGCTTCTTCTGTTACTGACCTCATCGAGAACCTCTTCTTCGGTAAGTAGCGACATTCCCCCGGCCACGGCTTTCTTCCTCAAGGATAAAAGCCTTCGGCCCAAAGGAGTCTGAGCGACAAACTCGATTTTTTCCTCGGGCGGATTATTGATAAGATCGTTTGCAATTTTCATTACTTCCTCCTTTGCTCAGGAGATGGATGATTTCCGACGGCCGCGGCCGGCTTTCTTCTTGGATTCCGGGGCTTCGACCTCGCAGAGGTCCTCAAGCCCGTGGGCGACGGCGATGGAGCGGTCGCGTTTGCAGACCTCCCGCACGCGGTCGGGCCATATCGTGTACGCCAGGTGCGCCCAGTCGTAATCACCCTTGGCGAGCTTTTTCCAGCAGTCCTCCGTGTCCTTGGCCCAGGAGCGCAGGCGGAAAAGCTTGTGGAACGGCGCGGCGTTGATGATCACGCCATCGTTGAGGTCCGGCTTGTAGGGCAGCGCGGCGATGCGGAGCAATTCCTCCCGCAGGTCCCGCAGCTCACCGAGGAACGCGCGGGCGTCTTCCAACTGCTGACGCAGTTGTCCAGTGGGCAGTGAGCAGTGAGCAGTGAGCAGAGTGTCCGTGATTCCTCTTTCTCGGGCCTCGACTGCATACTGCATACTGCCTACCGCCTTCTGCACCTCGGCGATCTTGGGTTCCACGTACTTGTTGACGACCATGTAGAGCGTCTGGTCGTTCAAGCGGTGGTAGTAGAGCCAGATGGTGTAAGAGCCCGAGGCGGTGGATAGCGGCCAATAGATCGGGGCCTTGCGCCGGCTCTTGGAGTAGCGCTTCAGGTGGTCCTGGAAGAAGCCCGCGGGCCTTCGGAAGTAATCCCGCAGGTCGGAGACACCGAGGATGTCGCAGGCTTCCTGCTCAATTGAGTGGGCAGTGGGCAGTGAGCAGTGAGCAGTTGAACCAGCAGGCCTATCCGGGAACAAAACTTCAAATACTTCCCGGACCCGCCTCACAATATCATCTTTGTGCGGCTGCCCACTGCCCACCGCCCACTGTCCACTGACACCGCCGGGGTCGTCCACCAGGACGCCGTCCCAGGAGATACGGAGCGGATACTCTGAATCAGGGATGGTCGGGTTCTTGACCGAGCCCTCGGGCGGCAGGGTGTTCGCGTCCGGTCGGGCGCGGAGCCATTCCTCGCTGGCGATGCGGTTCGGTTCGGCGGGCAGGCCGTCCGGGCCGACCAACATCCCCGGCGGGCAGACCGGTAACGGATCGAAAGGATCGGGAAGCTTCGGGGCGAGTGCCGGGTCGAGGGCGATGCGGACGTCCCAGCGGCCCAAGGCGACACCGACTGAGTAGTACAGGAGTTCACCGTACTGGCTTTCTTGATCTTCTGCCAATGCCTGATCATCTTCTGATTCGATGTCCGGTCCGTCCTCGTTGTCGCCGTCGCTCTCCTCGTTAGGGTTGTTGGTCAGGGCCTGCGCTTCAAGCGCTTCCACGAAGTCCCTCTCAAGGAGTCGCAACGCTTCATCATCCAAGCCGTACGCTGCGGCGACAGCCTGATCGAGATCCATCCCGAGCAGCGTGCGATAGTCGAAACGCAAGACATCCCCGCTATGAGGCCCGGGCCACGATCCCCTCGGCATGCAAAACTCCTGGTAGGGTTCGTGGGACATATATGCCGAGCGCCGCTTTTCGACCTCTGCGGTGACCTTAGCCTCGATTCTCGAAAGTAACTTCGGACCGGGATCGGCGTAGGGAAGGGTCTTGACCACCTCGACCATGTAGTTGGGACGTAGGAACCACTCGCCGAAAAACCGAAGGTATGCGGTGGCGACATTGGCACCCGCAACCCCGATCGCCGAGAACTCGAAGCCGGGTGATGGATATGCCATGTATCTACTTGCGGACGGCATGCAACCTGTCGGGACGATGTACGGAATGAAACGCACCGCTCGCCGCGTCCAACTGAAACCCGGGCGGAAGAAGTAGTTTGTAATTGCATCCCTCAGCATCCATATGTTAGAGCGGATTCCACCGCGGGCGTTGAGGTTGTTGTAGAGTTCTGCCCCATCGGCACTCCAGTTCACGACGAGCGTGATTGGAGAGAACCAGGGCTGGGAACTCCCACCCTTGACGTAAGGGACCCATCGACCATCGCCAAAGGGTGCCGTACGAAGCTCACGAGGGGGAACTTCCCACAGGACCCGCGCAAAGCGAGGATCATCAGCGGTAGCAAGCCCTTGCTTGACCTCCAGAATCTCCGGCGCAATCGGACGCATCTCAGAGATGCGCCTCAGAATCGGTGAAGTGACCCAATAGACGAAAGGAGCGCCGGACAAAGTGCGGAATTCCGATTGCTGGGAAAGAAATGTGGCCCGATTCGTGGCTGACCGGCGCAAGTCAGCAATGCAATTTAGAAGCGCATGTTCCTTGTCTACCTCGCGAAGGACTCGTAGAAAGGGCGTTCGACCTGATTTTGGCCTCCGCTCAAGGCAATACATGGCGGCCTCCACCATCGCATCATCCATGACGCCCATGCCGAGGTCAGCAAGACAGCCTAAAGACGCGCTACGAAGTAAGAATTCCTGGCGCCACTTGGTGAAGGTGGTCAGAAAAAAGCCCGTGCGGCTTGTGATTGCGCCAAGGAGACCTTGTTGTGATAGGGTCCAGAAAAACCGTTCCGTAAACGCTGCAAAGATGTCGTTATAGGAATTCGGGAAAGCGGCTCGTGAATATGCCTTGGTGGTGACGCTGAATTCCCCGAACGGCGGATTCATCAGCACCACATCGTAGCGCCTGCAGCACAGGTCTATGAAGGCGAAGCCGCGGGCAGCATCCTCGGCGAACAGACGGCGACGCGTTGCTTGTCCGTTTTCCGCCCGCTCCGCGTATTCTTTCAGGGCATCCAGGATGCGGTCCTCCGCCTGATCCCAAAACCGCTCGTCGGTGATCCCCTTGACATCGAAGCGCAGTTCCTGCTGTTTCGGCCGGGGGGCGTCCATGGTAGGGAAGAGAAGCTGCTGTTCCGGCTTCGGGCCTTCAAGCCACTGTTTCTTCGCCTCCGCCACAGCATTCTTGATTTCCTCTTCGATCTTGAGGAGCGAGCCCGCCTCACCGGCGAGCTTCATCTTCTCGAACACCTCATCCACGATCTGCCCCAGGACCCGGGGCTTGAGGCCGGCGGTGAACTCGCGGCGCATGTCCTCTTCGCCGGGCATCGGCTCGGCGGTGACGATGTTCGATCTGGCGATGCGCGGCCGCTCCGGGGCCTTGAGGCCGAGATTTTTCCAGGTCTTCTGCGCCCGCAGCCATAGAGCCGACGCGGCGATCTGTACCGCGCGCGGGTCGATGTCGATGCCGTGCAGGTTGTGCTCGATTATCAGTTTAGGGACTTCCCTGCGAAGTGCTTCCTTTGTCGGGAAGTCAGTGATCAGTGGTCGGTGGTCGGTGGTCGGTGTTTCGTAGTTGTATCCAATCGCCTTAAGAGCGAGGACGATAGAGCGTTGATCAGTCGGCCCACTTCCCCGGACAGGCTCAATGTCGCCTGTAATCCCTCCTGTTTGAGATAACCCAGACGATGAGCCAGCAGAATTTGTGTTTCCAGTTCCTGAAGGGAACCGTATGCCATCGACAGGTGGTTGCGGAACTCCTTGGTCGAGTTCCTCCCCTGGCCTTCCGCTATGTTGGAGGGCACCGATACCGCCGCTCTGCGAACTTGCGATGTGAGCCCGTAAAGTTCCTCTTTCGGGAACTCCTTTGTCAACTTGTAAATCAATTCCGCCAATTCCATCCCTCTCTGCCAAACAATCAGTTCCCTGTAGCTTTTCAGGGACATTTTCTATAACCTCCTGTTGCACTGACCACTGACCACTGCCAACCGACCACTGCTCCTCCCAGGCGTCTTCGTAAATCCGTTCCAGCAGGTCGAATGCGTAAAGCAGGAAGTGGCCCGACCCGCAGGCCGGATCGAGGATACGCAAATCACGCGGGTCCTTCTTCGGTCGGTGCTCGATGTATACCGGACGATTGGACAGTTCCTCTTGGGAAAGGTCGTTTTCGTCATCCTTGCCAGCGGGAGCTTTTTCATCTGGACCGAGGAAAATTTCGTTCGGTCTCCGCACGAGATAACGGCATTCCTCCTTGAGGACCGTGTCACCCTTGCGCATCTCGTACCAGATGCGCCCCAGCGTATTGTCCGTGAGGAACTCCACGACGTACCGCGGGGTGAAGAACTGGTTGCGGACGGCCAATTCCCTGCTGTTGCGCGGAGCCTGGGACGCCTCCCGCATGGCCTTTCGTTCTTCGGGCGGATTGAAATATTGGTAGATCCAGCCGATGGTCTCGTCTTCGGTCCAGAGGTGCGTCAGTTCCGGTTTGTTCAACTCGGCGAGGACGTCTTCCATGCAGCGCTCCGAGGGGAACACCGCCGACTGGGGCGTCATCCGGTCGAACAAAACGCCCAGATCAAGGGCGAGCTCGTCGAAAAGACACTCCAGAAACACCCGGTAGGTGTCGTAACGCCCGCCGAGCGCGCCGCCGGAGATGCGCTCGAACATCTGAAAACCGGCCGAGCCCGTTCCTTTGCGGACGCATTCGACGACCAGCCCCCGCTCCTCGCACAGACGCAGCGCCGCGGACCGATTGAGGGCGGTGAAGGAGATCTCCAGGACCATCCGCTCATAGGCGGCCTTGCGGCGGTCCGAATCCTTCCCCACTGCGCCGGCGGTGTAGTGATCGAGAAGATCGCGCAGACGGCGGGCCGCCGCGTGCTGATCGGGCGAGAGGTGCGTCAGCTTTTCAAGCGGCAGCACCGTACCGTCCGGGTGGAGTCCGAACACGCCGCGGAGCTGATCGGTGACGTCCTCCACCAGCCGACGCCGGCAGGCTGCGACGGTCTTGGCCAGCAGATTTCGTGTGTCTTTGTCGAAGCTCATCAGCGCCTCTTGATCCGTATCCGCTTGTTCGATTTCAACAGCCCGGCCAGCTTCTCCCGAATGCCCGCCAGCCAGGAATCCAAATCCGCAACCGTAGTGATCACGGCGGGTTCCACCAGAGCATCGACTTCGACGATTTCTTCGACCAGCGGCCCGCCGCCCTCTTCGGGAAACGGTTCGGGTTCGGGCCCGGCCGGTCGTCTCCGTTTGATTTCCGCTTTCAGGTCTTCGATCAAACCCGGCAGGGTCCGCCGCCGCACCAGCAGGGTCTGCAGCAGCTTGACGGGGTCGCCGTTTTCGGCGGTCGGCGGCAGATCGCATGTAAGCTTGGCGGCGATCTCCTCGCGGTCTTCATCGAGCAGCTTCGCCCAGTCCGGTTCCGTTTCGAGCCCGGTGAGGGCTTTCTTGAGGTCCTCTTCATACGCGGCGCGGTCGGCCGTGTATCTCTTTTCCGTGCGGTCCACAGCGGATCTGATTACGCCACGCATTTCGGGAAGCCGCTCGAAAAACCGTTCGTTCGACAGCACCTCCTCCGCCGCGGTCCTGTCTTCGGCGCTCAGGAGGTCGTTCAGTGCACCGGGGAAGAGCCGCTCCAGCTCGGCTGAGGAATCCAGCACCGACCGGGCGTTCCGTACGTCAGCTTCCGCGCCGGATTCAAGGGCGTGGAAGACGGCCTTGGCCCAAGTGATCTCGTCGGGCAGCGCACATTCCACACCGCCGAGGACCGAAGCCGCCCCGCCGGCGTCGCCCTTCAGCAGATCGGCCGCGTCGGCCAGCAGGCGCCGGCAGCGGCTCTCGCCGGGAAGGCTCAGGAGACGCAGACGGTCGGGCAATGCCCCGAGTTTTTCCAGGAGGTCGGGAACGTGCCGCCGGACGGAGCGGCTGATGTGGTCTTCCAACGGCAGAACTTCGTCGCCGAAGAGGGTTTCCAGACGCCGGGCGGCCCTGTCCAAAGCTTCGGGGGGCAGCTTGGCGTCGCGGGACGATACACCGATCCTGTTGAACGAAACCGTGCTTTTGACGGCCTCCACCGCCTGCGGTCCCGCGGTGCGAACAGGTCCTCCCGCGCCCGGGACGTGGAACTCGATCTCTCCGGCGCGAAGGAGAGCCGCGAACAGGTATCGCACGGTGTCTTTGGTCCACCCGTAGGGCGGCGCGGAAAACAAATTCTGAAGATAGAAACCCTGAAGCCTTCCTGAACCGGACTCGGCGGTCTTGGTCCTGAACACCCTGAGGACCTCCGCGAGCACCGGGGCTGCGGTGTCCACCCGAGGAGCTCCCTTGCTTTTAACCACAAGGCCCAGAGGATCGAGGTCCTTTGTGATGCGGTCCATACGCTCGACGTTGAGGAACTTGGCCGCCTCGTCCGTGGAAGGCCGGATCGGGGCCAGATGATAATGGGGGAAGACCTCCTTGACGGCGGCGGAGAGAATGGCGCGCACGGCGGCGTCCAGCGTCTCCCCGGCCTCGCGGACCGGGGTCGGCTTGCCGCGGAAGATGAAGACGCCTTCGAGCATCGCCTTTTCCATTGCGGCGGCCGTCCGCTCACGGCAGCGCTCGGCCGCCCGGCGTTCGGCGCGCAGATATTGGGCGACCACGTGATCCGCCGCCCGCTCGTCGACGTCGCCGAGGACTTTTTCCGAGCGCACGATTTCGGGAAGGAGTTCCTCCACGGTGTCATCGTTTTTCACCAGGAGGACCACGGTGTGCTTCAGCTCCACCTGCGTATTGGTCGAGACCAGGAATTCACCCCGCTTGCCGTCCCAGAGGGCCGGATCGACGAATTCCAGACGCAGCTCGACATCTTCGGAGCCGCCTACGACCGGCATCCGGCCGAGTTTGACCGATGACCTGACTTCCTTGATGTTCTCCAGTCTCGCGGCGGGCTGCACCCGGAACATGGCATGGTCAGGAGTGCCTTGTTTGAGCACGTCGATCCTCGCCCGGGCGCATTCGCCTGAGGTCGGCGCATAGCTGTTGCGCTTGTCGCGGATCGGTTTGACGGCGTCGCTAAGAAAGACCCAGCCGCCCGCCTGCGGGTCCTCGATGAGGCCGCATTCCTTTTCGGATGCAATTTTTCGAAGAGCCTCCCGTACCTGGTCGAGCAGTCCGGGTGACCCGATTTTTCGATAGAGCAGCGCGGCGAGATTCTCCGCGGTACGGGGGAAGGTCTCCACGGGTTGAAGGGCGGCGACCGCTTTGGCCGTGCGTGTTTCGAGGGAGTCAACCCCGAAGATTTTCGCCGTCTTCTCCACTCCGCCGATCACATGGGGAAGGACCTTTGCGATGTCCGCGCGGAGGGTGTCGTAGAAATCGTCCACGCAGGCGAGCACGCCGATCTCCCGGTCGGCGAGCTTGACGGCATCGGCCCCGAGAACGCGGCTCTTGTCCACCAGCACATCCTGGATGACGCGGATCGCCGACCGCAGACCGATGCCGCCGGTGGAACGGGCGAGGGTCCGGATGAGTTCCAGCAGAAGGTCGAAGTGCTGCGGCAGGAAGGGATAGAGTCGCGTGAACGTTGCCGAATCGGGGTCGCCCTTGAAAAGGGCCGTGCCGGAGAGCCTTGTGTGGGTGATCAAGGACTCACCGTGCTCCTTGAACAGGGCTTCCAGTTTCTTCCGTCCCTCCTCGGATTTGTCGAGCAGACGCCGGTGTGTGATCTCCCGGATGTCGCTTGCGTCGAGATGGATGGAAATCGGAAAACGGTCCCGCAGCTTGTTGAGCTCCGCAGAGTTATGCGCGGCCTTTTCGACGATTTCGCTCAAGGTCTGTTGGCCGGTGGCGGCGATCCAGACCTTGCCTTTTCCGAGTTCCTTGAGATTGCGGGCCAGGCCGTCGAGGTTGAGGATCAACTCGCCGCGGGGGGCGACATACTGGCCTGCCTCGTCCACCAGCAACAGAATATTCTCGTGCCCGGTCTTTCGCCTGCAGATGTCGATGATCTCACGCGTCAGGTCCCGGACGTCCCCGGCTTCCTCGAACCGCAGGGTACGAAAACTCTCCGGCGTAGGGAAATCATCCGGCAGAACTTCCGGCACGATCTCCGCCGCGCGGGCCACGCCGATCAACGGATCGTTGTGGATTTCCTCCCACTCCCCGTTGTAACGCTTCCGGTATTTGTCTTTGAACTCATCGTACCTTCCGCGGCGGTCGAGCGTGAACTCGAGCTGAGCGGTCTTTTTCTCTTTGGAAAAACCCGCCCACTGAAGCACCTTCCAATAAAGCACGGTGGAGACCGGGGCGGCGGCGCTTTCGGCAAGCTGCTCAGCCCCGAGATCAAGCAGCACCACCGCCGTGGGGTGTTTCTTGGAAACGGTGCGCAGTGCGGCCGGAATCTCGTTGCGGGGGAAACGGTCGCAAAGAAGATCAAGGAAGGGCTTGCCGCCGACGGTACGCATCGGGTCAAGGGACGCGCCGAGGTATTTGGTGAACGAGCTCTTGCCGCTGCCGTAAAAGCCGGACACCCAGATGCCGACCTCGGTCACCTGACCGCCCCGGACGCCTTCGCCGAAAACATCGAGGAACTTGCGGAAGCAGGACTCGATGTTGTCCGTAACCTCGTATTCGGCGACCTCTCGCGCCAGGCGATCCTCCTCCTGGGCGTAATAGTCGATGACTTTCTCGATAGTCCTGTTTATGTCACGCCTGAAGTATTCGTGGATTTTCGTCATCGCTAAAGGCCTCCGATAATCGTCGAGCGGTATCCGCTGTCTTCTTTGTAAAACCCGAGGAACTTCAACCCGAATTGGCCGCTTCGTTCGCCGGGGTAGAATATGATCGTGCAGACGGTGACTTTGTTATGCAGGTACTCCTCGATGACGCGCGTTCTCAGATAGGGGTGCAGAAGCTCGGCTTCCGTCAGGAAGACGATCGTCCCCTCCGGCGCGGATGTAATCGCTTCAGTGACGCGGTTGATCAGCTTGTTTCCCTGACGCAGAACATCACGGACCGCCTCGTTGATTTGGTCGGCGTCGGCATCACTTTCCAGATCGAGCCAGATATCCCATCTTCCCGACTTATCCACAATGTCCCAGATAACATCGGCAAGAGAAACGCGGCGGACGTCACGGCCGGCCTCCTGTCTGATTCTCGATATCAAGCGGGGAAGATGCTTCTTCACGGTAAGCATCATTTCAGGCGGGTAACGGAAGTAAAAGACCGGTGCGCTCTTGGCCGGGTTGAGCGCATCGGGGTCTCGGATCTTATCGAGCAGTTCGTTGAATGCGTTATCGAGCGAGTACATCGATCAGCTCCTCAATGGATTTGACGACCCAGGTGAAATGCACGACCGAACCAGCGCGCTGAACGATCACCCCGCGGTGTTCTCCGATCCCGTCCAGACGCTCCACCACCTCCGAAGGCGTCATTCCGAACAGCCCCCAGTCGGGATGGTTGCAAAGGGAGGAGTCCGTCACGCCCGCTTCATTGAGTTCCTTGGCCAAGATCGCGGCCCCTTCATCCGACATGCGGTAATTGACGATCTCCCTGCGGCCCCGGACGACTTCGCGGAGGAATCCGACATCCCGCAGGAGACCGAGAACGCAGCGGGCGATGCGCACCGACACCTTCTCCGACCACTGGTTGTCCAACCGACCGTCGTAATGTGCTTCCGACAGGAAAGAGAGCATCGGATCCGTGTCCATGACGGGTCTCCCCCTGCGGGCGGCGGGCCAGTATTCACGTATCGTGAAGTCGTAGACCAGGGGGTCCTGACGCGCCGCAAACACGAACAGGAGTTCGGTGAAAACACGCCCCGGCAGGCCTGATGCAAGCACCTGTTGCAGAATCCGTGCGGGCTTGTCGCTCGGTCTCAAAAACCGCGGTGCAAACACTCTTCGCACGACGTCGCGGGTTCTGTAGGCGGTGGAGTTGCCGAGCAGCCCTTCAGTCTGGACCCTGTGCGTGAAGTCATCGAGCGGTTCATCGGGACGCCATTGTTCGAGGAGGCGACGCGTCTCTTCGATCATACCGGCACCCTTGCTGATCGCGGTCGAGTATTTCCGCGGTACTTCTTTATCCATGGTCTTGGTCATCCACGGCCTCCGTCTGTTTCGGCGGTGAAATAGGGGAAGCCGGGTTTATTCCTCGCAAACGCCGTATGGTAAACAGCGGCGGTTTTCCTGATGCCAGCCGTTGTCATCATGTCCCTGTCGGTGCCGATCTTTCTTGCTCCTGGAGCGGCGTCCGCTCTCTCGCCGCCGCACATAGGGGCGAGCAATTTCATCAGCTCCTCCGGCCGCCCCATGGCGTTGCGCAATGTCGGGAAGAAATCATCAGCCGGGTCCGGAGGCATTCGATGGAGTTCGGTTTCCAGGGATTCAGGCAGCCTGAAGAGGTGGTACACACCGACGCGTCCGACGGCACGGTCATGAGCGTCGCCTGCGGCCTTCCCTGCGGCGTGGACCGCTGCGTGAAAGGTCGTCCGCGGATACAGACGCTCCAAGAACCTCAGCCCGGTTTCATTCATGAATTCGGTTTTCCACCATGCGGGAGAGGCCGACTCGCCGAGGGCGAGGACAACGGCGCGCAGACGGAGGATAAGAAGGGGCAGCGGCGGTTTGTGCGTTTCGTTCTTAGTCGTCATCTGCGGTCACCCTCCGGAAACGTCAACTTGCCCTGACCGGTCATTTTCTTGCAGAAGCTCTCCAGTTGGGCCTTTGCGAGCTTGGAAGGCTTGGACAGACCGTTTTCCCATCGATTGACGGTCGCATAGCTGACGCCGAGCTGCCGGGCAAGGTCTTCCTGGCTCAAGGAAAGCTGACGTCGTATCTCTTTTACCAATACCGAAAGACTTCGACCTTGTGTGTCCATTTGCTGCACCTCTCGTCTGAATGACAGACCGCGGCCTCTGTCCGAATTTAATAGCGTATGTTATATCGTTCGCAAGAGAAAAGCAAGAGAAATCCGCAGGTTGATCGACCCGGATTTCAGAAGCGCCACTTGCCGGACGGAAGCGGCTTAAAGCCCAGATATTCAGTCTCATCATCCACATAGAGCCAGGCCTGAAGCACGGTTCTGTGGGCCTGCGCCGAAACCAGAACGCGGCGGTAGAGACTTGGACCGCTGGGTGAAACCCCTCCAGCCGGTCGATGGCCGGAAGGTGGGTCTCGGGGTCGTCGAAGGTCAGAATCTCCCCGTACACGGGGCCCCAGGGCGCGCCTGTGCCCTTCTTCGAAAGCCGGTTTGGGGTTGGCTCGGGATTGGACATGCGGGCCGTCACGTGCGCTTGTGCCTGTTTGTGCGTTTCCGCACGCAGACAGGTGGCCACGTCGGAGTGCGGGTTGATGGTCCCGACGGCCAGGATGTCCTCTTCCGGGACCTGCAGGACGGGGATTCCGGAGGGTGTCTCGAAGAGGCGGCTGCGGAC
Organism: Candidatus Omnitrophota bacterium; assembly: GCA_013177805.1. Classification (GTDB taxonomy): domain Bacteria; phylum Hinthialibacterota; class Hinthialibacteria; order Hinthialibacterales; family Hinthialibacteraceae; genus JABLXU01. Next base: position 5,065 of record JABLXU010000045.1, on the reverse strand, counting down.
CAACGCGTATTCCACCGTCAGGACGCCCCGGCAAAAGCGGGCGTTCCGGACGTGCAAGACCACGCACTGGGAAGTCCGGCCGGTGTTTGTCCGCACCGAGGCCGGCACCCGCGGCCACGTGCTGGTGGTGAAGCTGGCGTATCTGGTGGTGTGCGCCTAACGGCGGGCCTGGGCGGCCTTCGACTGCACCGTGGAGGAAGGGTTGCAGCAATTGGCCACCCTGAGCGCGATGGAGATCCACGGGCCTGGCCGGATCGTCTGCCAGAAGATCCCCACGCCGCGGGACGAATCGCAGCGCTTGCTCCAGGCATTGGATATCCGCCTGCCGGAGGTCCTGCCGTGGAGAAACGTCCGGGTAGTCACGAGAAAAAAACTGCCGGATCAGCGTAAAACCTAATAAAATGAATTACATACAATCTCTTCTCGATATGGCGTTGGGGGTGAAGATCCGTTCCGGGCGGTTTACCGGGGCCGGCGCATGGGTGAAGTGGATTCAGGGGCTTCCAGCCTATCCGGATGGGAAACGGGCAACGCCTTGAATCCCCTTATCTTTTGCATAGTACATCCCATTTTTGGGATTATTGTTTTGTATGCAAAACAATTGCTTTGATAGTAATCACCGGGGTGTGACGGAAGAGGAACCGCGGGAAGGCTACGGCGCAAGCCCCGCCATTGCCGGGTGGTGATCCCAAACCTGGCGGCCCACTTCCCGTCATTGTACGAATTGGCTTCCTGGGCGGAACGGTACGTCAGATCGTAGCATGCCCGGCAAGCAAAAACCGTAGCCCCCGGTGGAAGATACAACTTGAAGCACCGTCGGCCGCACGCCGGACACTCGAACCACCACCGCCGCCCCCCGTAATGAGGCCGCGTGGCTACCAGATATATGGTATAGGCTTCCTTCTTGAAACACCCCCCGAGTAAAAGTCCATATTCCAGATCAGCCCTCAAGGTGTCCTCATCCACGGGTTCCATCCAGTAATGGACGCTGAAGGAATACCCCGGCCATAAAACCGAGGCCGAACAAGGCAAGTCGTCCACAAGGGATTTCTTCACCAATTGCGGAATGCTCATCACATAGCAGTCTTCCACCGTGAGTCTTCGATTTGGCCAGGAACCTCTACCCGAACCCATTCCGCCCATGATCGCATTTTCCAAAATGATTAGAGTTTTCTAAAACCTTTAAGCATTTCAATAACCAGGAAAGCCAGTAACGAGAGGATCAAGAAATCGGAAAGCATGTCATCACCCCCTGGCGTTGATTTGGCAGGTAACATCTTGAACGGATTACACTTGCATCCGCCATTCCCGCCACATGCCGCCCCGGAATGGTGGAATAGTTATATAACTATTGGCTAGGGAACGGATCACCCCCGGAATGGAGGACGTTGGGGATGTCGGATTGCCTCACTATCTCTTCCTCCACTTCTCAAAGACGAAGGCCGCGGCGTTGCCTTCTTTGTACCCCGTCTCTTTCATGACATCCCGGACGGATTTCTCAAACCGCTGGCGCCGGTCCGCGCCCCAGGCATGCCAATGGCGGAGCAGGATTTCCCGTGTGCGCGGGTGCATGTCCGTGAAGGGGAAATCATCCGCCGGGGCCGTGGCCGGGGATGCGGTGTCCCGCCCTTTCCCCGGGACGTAGGGCAGCAGTTCCCGGCAGGCCTTGTCCATCGCCGCGTTTGGATTGAGGCCGCGGACCGTGATTCCCATCCCGCGGTTGCCATCCCAGAAACCCTTCACCATCAGGGCGAACCGCCGGCGGTATTCATCCGGCCATGCCGCCACGGTGTCCCGGATGCCGGACATGTACGCTTCCACCCGCCGGATCTCGGACGCTTCCCAATCTTTGAGTACGGAATGAAAAGCCTCCCGGTTGCCTGCCCGTTCCGCTTCCCCCACCTTCGCTTGCCATTGGGGATCCGGTTCCAGGCCGTCGGGCCAGATGGCGCCCAGCCGGGCCAGGACTTCCCCCACCGCCTGGAGGGATTCCGCGCGGGGGATTCCCACCGCCTGGCCGGGGGAGGCAGGGCCCCGCCACCGCCGGTAGTCCTCGATCCGCCGGATTTCATCCTCATGGGCCTGCCGCCGTTCATCTGTCCAGGTGGATTGTTCCTTCTCGATGTACCGCCGCATAGTGTCCTTCGGAACGGCGGAACGCCAGTCATCGTCCTGGGCGGGAGTGTCCACGGGGGCCGGTTGGGGGTCCGCCGGGGTGTCTTCCGCCGGGGAAGGCAGGGCTGAGGATGGGTCCGAATTCGATTCAGAATCACATGGACAATATGGACAATATGGACAAAAGGGGTCCGAATCAGGGCTTTTGTCCATTTTGTCCCTTTTGTCCATCGGTTTTGAAACCTGGAAATCGCGCCAATGAAGTTTCATGATTTCTCCTCCTGGAAGACTTTCGGGTTCACTTTGAAATGAATCGAAGGTCTTCCGCCGGTGGGTTTCGCTTCAGGAGAGCCGATGATTCCGCGTCCGCAAAGTTCATCCAGCGCCTTGGTCAATCGGTCCACTCTCGGGATTTTCCCTCGAACCGCACGATGGGCTTCCCGTTGGGTAAACTGTTCCGCGCCATTGGTCTTGATCCAATGGAGAATTGTCTTGGCGTCTTCAATGGCCGGGTCGCTTCCCATCAAACCGAAGGCTGCCTGGGCGTGTTCAATCAGGAGATTGGATAGGTCGAGGGCATTTTCCATCGTATGCAATCCGATGGTGGGGTTCCCTTCCCCATACTCTGCCACGTGGAAGTTTCCCGCGATTCGCAGGGCCGCGCCGGGGAGTTTGCCAGTCCAGTCCTGGATCGCCTCGTATGGTTTGTGATTGCCTTGGTTAATTTCGATGAATTGAGAAAACCTTTTCCAGGCATCCAACGCCTCCCTGTCCAGTGACAGGACGGACGGTTCTTCGGGTAACGGGATTGCAATTAAATTCCGAATCTGCCGGGCGTAACTGCTGGCTATCCGTTCGGGGACAGGTATCTGCTGGAAGATGTCGCGCGTTCCGATATTGGAGGGCGGAACGACATACAAAAACCGCGCCAGTGCGCCAAGGCCACGGAACCGCCGCTTTGATCCACGGGACATTTCGCGAAGAATTTCGGGCTGGACGGTGAGTCCGAAGGACAACACCGGTGAGTTCAGACATACCGTCCGTGTCTGCCGGTCCACGCGAACCGGGCTTCCCGCGTGGGCTTGAAGGAACACATCGATGTTTGCCTTGCCGTCGTTATAAAGTCCTGAGAGAATTTCAAAGATCCCCCCCTCATCGGAGAGTAAGGACATCCGTTCTCCATGATCCAGTAGTAAATTTTGGAGTCGTTCAGGGGTGCAGTCCGAAGTCCAGAGCCGGGGAGCCATGAGCGCCGGGGGCATTTCTTCCTTGAGGGTACATATCTCGCCGATTAGTCTTTTCCGTTCATCCGGATCTTCGGCCTTCGCTGCATCGGCTTGCAACTTTTTGATCCGGTCCTGGATGACATTCCGTTCGGTCATAATCCGGTCAATTTCAGGTTGCCATCGGTCTGCCTCCGATTTTTCCCAATCAGCAAGGTGGGCGGTCATGGCGTTAAAAACTGGGCTTTTCCTAGTAGCCGGTGGGAGCGCAACCAGCGTCCATAGATTGAGAGGTTCGGCATATCCATCGAACGGGGACACAATGAATTTCTTTTGCAGGCAGGTTGCTAGGATGGAAAGCGCAATCATGGCCGGTAATGCAATTGGCGTTTGGGTGTGCTCGGAAACTGCCCGGATATATTCCGCCAGCCAGCCAGGGAACAGGCCAGGATCAATTTCGGGAACGTGGATGTCATCGAACAAAACCGGATCTTCCCATTCCCCCGCCTCATCTCCTATGTCAACGGTCACGTCCATTGCCGTGGGCGTCAATGACTTCGCGGTTTTTAGGTACTCCACCGCGCGTTCCGGGGTCCAGCCTTCCGCCAGGGCATCCGCCGCGTCCCAACCTTGCGGTTTTTCATCCAGGACGGGAAGAACCTTCACGCTTGCCGCGCCTGCCGCGTGGGCCAGCCGGGCCACGTCATCCGCGTATTTCAGGCCGGGATCATCGGCATCAGGCCAGACAATGACGTCCCTTCCCTTGATGGGCATCCAGTCTGTTTTTCCTGCTGCCTGACATCCGCCGGGGCTGGTGGTAATAACGTGATACGGGAATAACCTGGCCGCCGCGTCCGCCGCCTTTTCTCCTTCCACGACAACGACGGGCCGGTCCGGATGGCCCGCAAGGCAATGCAGGTTGTAGAGGGGCCGGGGGGCGGGATAGGCTTTCCACCGCCATTCCAACGCGCCGGTTAATTTATTTCGCCACAACGTTTGTGGTATCACGTCCTTCTTGCCGTCGCCCAGGTCGAACCGCACGGCATAAAAGACTGGATTACCTTCCTCATTGAAATACTTCCACGCCTTGGAGGGCGGGGGATAATTCTTGAATCGCGTCAACTGCTTCGGGGCGTTGTTGGGGATATGGGCCACGGCTTCCCATGGGTCATTCGCGGGTTTATCCTTCTTAACGATTTCCCGCGTCTGGAATGCGTAATCCCAATCATCAACCGGGGTGGCCAGGGCATTATAAATGTCTTCCTGCGGGCATCCGGCATGACAGTGGACAAGCACCTTCCCCCCTTCATTCGTTATGGAAAGCGATGGATTCTTGTCATCGTGGACGGGGCAATGGCCCTGCCACGTATTTGTTCCTGACGGCTTGGCTTTCGTGACTTCCAATACATACGGGAGATTCAATTCCCGCTTCGGCTTGCGGATACGGGAACCGTCCGGATAAGCCAGGGATTGATCCTGATTCCGTCCGGTGTTCTCCCATTGTTTCCCATTGCCTTGCGTGGGCTTTTTAGATAAAGTAGTACATAGAACCATTTGTTTTACCCCCTCTAAACCCGCACCCCCGCGGGTTTTCCTTTTGGTGCGCCCGGCAGGGCGCGTCGACTTGGAGGTGCAAGTCCTCTACAGACCCGACAGGGGGAACTGTTAGCCGGACGGCAAGGGCGTCCACCGCGAGGTGGAGTCTGAAGGAAGCCGCAGGCAAACCG
>JABLXU010000044.1 GCA_013177805.1 Candidatus Omnitrophota bacterium | reverse complement strand
CCGGAATGTAAGTCGTATTCACACCGGATTCGCCCGGATTGGTCATATGCCAATCCCCCCCGTCCGCGTCCGTTTCTCCATTGAGTATCAGGATTTCGGAATCGGTGGGATACGCCGTCACGCTCTGAACCCGCGCCTGCGCGCCTTGCAGGGCCGATGCCTTACTCGTTTCGCTGGATAAATCAACTACCTTTTCCGGTTCCCCCAGGATGACCCGGAATGCGCTGCCCACGATCCGCGCTGAAGTCCACTGCGCGGAGATCACATTGGGCGACCACGATTCCTCCGGTCCCACCTTCGAATACGAGGGAACCACGTTCATCGCCAGCACGATCCGCACTTCATCCCCTGCCCAGTCACTTAAATCCAACACGAAGGCGAGGATGTCTTCTTTCAATTCATCGTTAATAGCCGTTGTACCCAACTTTTCCCCGGTGAAGATTTGCGCGGTGGTCCAATCGGATAGAAGGTCAGGACGGGTTTGCACCAGCACCTTCACGTTGGTTCCCCGGGCCTCCCCGTTTTGCACATTAACGAATCCTTGGAACTGGTAAAACCGCTGGGCGGGCAGCTGATATATGAACCGCCCTTCCAGGCCGAACTCCATGTCGCCCGGGGCTGGCTTGGCCTCCATGTATAAACCCAGGCTGGGTTCATCCCCCCGGGCCGCCGCCTCGGGATCATAAATCGGCCGCATTTGCAGGAGGTTGCGGTCCGAATCCGGCCCCTCCAACCCCACCGGCCGTCCATACGCATCCACCCATTCCGCCGTGCCGCGTTCCTGGATCAAGTCCACGAACTCCTTGATCAATTGTTCATCCGCGTTTGATGCCTGAAAACCCGCCGCCATGAATAATGCCATCCACATCCATGCCCTTCCGCCGAACCTTCTCATGATACTTTACCCCTGGATCTTCATGATGTGATGGATATTCACCCCTTTGACACAATCACATTATCACAATCCATGAGATTGTCTACAAAAATTTCGTTTTTTAAATAGTGATGATTAAATTGATTGGATTGATCAAGAAATAATTATTATAAAACTAGATATCTAGTTTTGCGGATGGAGTTCGCCTGACGGATAAACCATCTGGCGGTAGCTTATAAAAAAGGGCAGACCGTCAGCGCATCGCGGCCCGCCCTTCATGCAGTTGATCTTGGCCCGTCTTAAATTGTTACGGTTTTGCCCTTCTTCGCCGATTCGTACGCCGCCATCGCCACCTTCATGGAGTTCAGGCCGGCCTGCAACCCCATCTCCGGCTGCTCTCTCTTGCGGATGGCATTGACGAAATAGTCAATCTCCACGTCCCAACCGCCCTGGCAAGGATTCTTGTCGATCATCCGTTTTCGGATGATCCGTTTGCCGGTGGCTGAGGATTCTCCCTTCATGAGGTACAGGCCTTCGAAGTAATCGTTGATGATCGCCGCTTCGCTGCCGTGGATCTCCACGCCCGCGAAGCCCTGCTTGCTCGACCACCCCACCTCGGCGTAGCCCATCTTGCCGGAGGCGAACAGGAATTGCAGGATGGCGTTATCCTCCAACTCGATTTTTTTCTCCAGGGTGGCCATCATGGCGTTGATCTTGCGGATTGGACCGAAATAGAACTGGGCGAGATCCATGGCGTGGATCCCCATGTCGAACATCGCTCCGCCGCCCGCCTTGGACGGCGTGAAGAACCAGTCGCTCATCGCCCAGCCGGTCATGGGGCCCTGGTGCGCGAAGCGGATACGGATCACGTAGGGTTCGCCGATCTGGCCCTGCTCGATCATGCGCCGGGCCTTGATGTTGCCGCTGTACAGCCGGTGGGTAAACGCCACCATGAAGATGGAATCGGGATGCTTTTGGGCGGCCTTCTGGATCATCTGGCCTTCCTTGAGGTTCATGCACATAGGCTTTTCGCAGAGCACATGACACCCATGGTTGAGCGCCGCGATGGCGTGTTCGGCGTGGTAGATGTTCGGCGAGCAGACGCTGACCACGTCGAGGGATTCGTTCGCGAACAAGTCCTCGAGGCTCGTGTAGCCGCGTTCGATGTTGAATTTCGCGCACGCTTCCTTCAAATTTTTCTCGTAGGGATCGACCAGGGCGGCCAATTCGGTATACCGGTTTTTTAAGTATCCAGGGATATGGCAGTGATGCGCAATCGCACCACACCCAATGACGGCAGCGCGCAATTTTTTCATGAGGCTGACTCCTTCTTTCGTTGCATTCTGAATCTCGTAATTGTTTTCTCTATTCCAATGATAGGATCGATTTCACCCTTCTGGGTTTCCCTCACCCCGAAGGGAGGGGGATTCACTACCCCAATCGGAGAGAACCGGGGTCAAAGATCCTCCTCCCTGGGATTTCCCAACCTCAATACAGGGTGGGAGGAATAAAGGGGACTGTGTGATGATACCACACTTGGGCGGCCGCGTAACCCAGCGCGCCCATCGTGGCAAGATAAACCAAAGCTGGCCGATGTTCCAGGGCTTCGTTTTTCCCCCCGGCCGGACTCAGCCAGACATGCACTTGTAGCACGGCGGTAAATAAAACCAATCCGGAAAACAGGTCCCAATCCTCGGGAAAACGCCGGTCGGGATTGAAAAAAAAACTGTACAGAAAATATCCACCCGCGAGCAGGGCCCAAAAGATCGTTTCCTTCTTGAAACTTGACGGCATGACCGCCAAGGTAAGCGGAGTCAGCAAAAGGCAAGGCACCGAGAGATACACGTACGAATTGAGCAGATCCAGAAGCCGGGCCCGGTCGAACCAGAGCCACGCCGGAAGAAACATCGCCCGGTCCGGTCCGGTGTTGAAATCCTCATGGACACGGGACAGCAGTTGGAGAACACCGCCTTCATAACAGAAGAACGCCAGTCCGCCCCAGAACAACACCATAACCGCCATGAACACGCCCCAAAACCGCGCCGCCTCGCCGAAAGGCTTTTCCGGTTTCTCCCGGCAGAAAGGCAGAATCAAAAACGCGGGCAGCAGCCACCCGGCGGAGAGATGCAGCAAAAAGGCGATCGAAAAACATACCGCCACGGGCAGAATGCTTCCCCGGCCGTTCAAATAGCGTTGCGCGAAGAACAAGACGGGCATCACTCCCGCCAGGAAAATCGCGTAGACTTCGATATGCCCGCAGAACAACACCGCCATGCCTCCGCTCGAAACCGCCAGCAGCCAGGCCAGCCACCGGCCGGCGGCGTCCGGCACCTTCTCGCGCAGGAACCATCCATACCAAAACGCCCACCATACGCCCGCCAGCATCGACAGCGTGGCGATCACCCGGAAACTGGTCATTTCCCACCACGGCCATGCGAACAAAAACACCAACCGGTACAGACCGATGGTCAACGGCTCGCGCACGTACAGATGCCAGACCGGCTGTGTGGTCCGCTGGATCCAGTCGAATCCATCGCGGGTGATATGCGTGGAGGGAAGCGACCAGAACACCACGGTCAGCAGCACCAGCCATCCCGCAAACAGAAAAATTCTAATAAAAGAAGGGAAATTCTCCACAAAATCCCCCCCGCGCAGAAACCACTGGAATACCGCGGGGTGCAATCCGGCCGCGCCAGGCCCGCACACGAGGATCCCCAGCCAGGGATTCATCACCGTTCCCGCCCGGAACCCCCAAAATCCAAAACTCCCAGGGAGAAACAAAAATATCAGGCGAATGAAAAAGAGCATCACCAAGAGATAAAGATGGGCGATGGGGAGCCGCCCCTCCTTCGCTTGCCATGCCAGGATCAGCTGCAGGGTGATCAACACTTCCAAACCCGCCAGCAGTCCGGGAGTGAAACGGAAGTTGGGCCATGCGGGATGAACGGCAAACACCAGCCCATACACCAGCGCGCTGGTGACAACCAATGCGGGAAACGAATGAATCCACGATGCAGTTTGGGAACCAGAACGCATGTTCATGCCCCACACCGGCCGCGCTTCCCACGGTAACCGGAAAACGCGGACCAGAGGTAGATACTATCAAACCGCCGCCCATTGTACCGAAATGGACGGCGGCTTCCCATCCCTGCCCGTTGTTGGTATTTCCCCGAACTCCTGTCCGACCTCCACGTACCCTACCGGGTGAAGAGCCAAATATCCCGCCGTTGATTCTTGCGGATCTTGGATTTCCGGTCCCAGTAAGTGCCGCATTTGTCCGCGGCGCGGAGATCGGAATGAAACCCCTTCCGTTTTGGACCGGGCAGGGAAGGTTCCGATTCTGGTGCCTGGATAAATTCCGGCATCTGGCACAAACACACGCCATTCAACAGATCCTTCCCGCAGATGGGGCATGGGAAGAAAAAGAGGCTGGCCGAAAGCCGGCCCTGATCAATCCAGCGGAAAATGCGGTGAGGCGGGACGGCAAGCGTCTCGGCCATTTCCAAAACGGTCATGCGGTCCTTGCGCAAGCGGTTGCGGATGAATTTCAAGAGTTGTTCATCGATCTCGAAACACGCCGCGCAAGTTTTGTACAAAGTGAGCTTCGCGAAGTTTCCACAATGGATACAATTCCCGTGCATGATCGGCCCCCCGCGCTCTTTTCGTTACCGGCCGCCCGCCAACCGTTTACTATTTCATTGGTATTTATCGGCAGGATGATAAAAAGTTAAAATCGAATTGCAAAAGAATCTCATAAGAAAAAATAGGATGTAACTATTTACCGGTTTGCTGTACTGCTTTTGAGCCCCAACGGCGCGGCATGCGTATAGGCCCAGGGCATCAGCCCCGGGAAAGATAAAACCATAGTAATTAATCCCCTCTCCCTCTGGGAGTGGATTAGGGTGAAGGAAGTCCTGAAGAAGCGAAATTCATCCGTTCTCTGCAAAGGAGTAAACAGTTACTCCGTTTGGAACCAGAGGATATCATTCGTGACAGGAATCCCCAGCTTTACGATTCGAAATGATGTTAATTGGTAATGGGCGGGGCTTGACTCGGCCGTGCTTTTCCTGCGGAGGGAAAATCCAACTCGTTTCTTGAAAAAACGGTAAAAATCCCATCAGCGTGCCCAGGCCGGTAAAACAAACACCGGCCCTCAGGATCGTTCCATCCCCAGGGCCGGATCTCAAAATGTCCGATATCTATCTATCTCTTATTGCAACGACCAGTCCGGAATCGCGGTGGCTTTCGCGCCGAGGATCAAACCAGTCAAGCTCTCACTGCTGTTCCAGTTGCCCGCCACCCCAGAAGTATTGGTCTGATGCTCGCGTGCCGGGGCCTGACCCCACACATCCCCATCATTTTGCTGCGGCACACAGCCGATCACTTTGTTTGGCTCCAGATCCAGCGGAATGTGCGCGGGATCTTTCCAGAACGAGAGCCATCCGGTGGCGATTTCCGCGGGATCCGTGATGTCATAGCCCAGATTCGCCGCTGGCTCCAAATATTCAAAAGGAACGATCCTGACTTCCCAATTAATTTCCACCGGAGCCTCGATCCACTCCGTGACATTGGGATCCGTCACCCGGATCTGGGCGGCAGATAAGACATAGTCATCAGCAATATCCCACGGAGCCGAATCGTTGGTCAGATTCAAGGTCCCTTCAATCCGTTCGAATACCGGAACCGGAATGAAAGTGCTCGAAGGAGCGATGCCCCCTTCTAGCGTGTTGAAATACCCTAACTCCCCGGCTACAAATTTTTTCTTGGCGATATCATTGTCGGGTCCCCAATAGTCATACGTATAAGGCAAGTCAAATGTATACTGCTGGTGGAATCCTGACGTGGTGGTCGAGTTGGCATCGCCGGTATTGGTGCCGTCGATGATAATCTCCAACCGTTCGTTGTTGTAGCCGTCCGTTCCCGCCGAGGACCCAAATCCCCGTACCTGGACAAAAGATTCATCGATGACATTCAAGGCAAAATAGAGGGCGTTGGTTTCATCGTCCCAGGCGATTTTGAGTACGATGTCCAGATCGCCCGTACCGGGTGCCGCGGCGGGCGAGTCACCGTCCTTATCCATGGGAATTGTAGGAACGTTGGCCCAAACCGCGTCCGAGAGGTCCCCGTCAATGACCGGAACACCGGGCAGTTCGGGGATGGTATAGGAATTCACGTTGACTGAGGTATCTTGGGCAAAACCGGAAAACGCGCCCACGCATAAGATAAGTGCCGCAATCCCAAACTGTTTCTTCATCATCCATCCTCCTGGTTGCGAATCGTCTGATGCACACACAAACCCAGTTCAACCTACCAGAACCGCTTGTCTTTGTCAAGAAAAAAAATAAAAATAAATTCGATAGAACGATATACACAGCATGAATGATTTGAGAATATCCTATCGGCAAAGGATCTTGAGCTGATTTCGTGTGATCCTCATCGACCCGATTTATCCGAATGCGGAATGTTCTCCGTACTTTTTTCAGGGAATGCGTATGGATAAGATCCCTACTTGATTCCCTCTCCTTCGGATAGAGGGCCAGGGGAAGGGAAGCCCTACAAGGGCGGAAACGTATCCTTTATCCGCAATCGAACAATTGGTTGCTCCTTCTTTAGAAGGCGTATAATCAAGGAGTATCCATCCATGATCCCAAAACCGTTGGCCGCCAGTGGTTTATTTCTCTGTCTGGCTTGCATTTCTCTGATTGGTGGGGGGGAAGAAACGCCGGGTCCGGAGGCGAAGGCCGATTCGCTGATCCAGGCCTTACAGGAGGAAGACCGGATTCAGGCGGCGTCCGTCTTGAACGGTCTGCCCCCGACGCTGCCGCCGGCCGAAATCCAAAAAATCGTCGAGGCCTTGAACCGGCTCAATCCGGGCGGGGATTGGATTCCGTTTCTGCAGTCCCTCGATCAGAAATACGGACAAAACGCGCATATCGCTTTTCTTCTAGGGCGGGCGTATTGGCGGGCAGGAAACGTGGATGCCGCCATTCAGCAATGCCACAACGCTTTGCAAATCGCTCCCCAGGATGTCCAATTGCTATATCAATGCGCGGCAGTGGCCCAGACATTGGGAAAAAACGAAGAAGCCAAGACCTGGTTGTCGGAGTTGCTGGCCCTGCAACCGGAGGATCCCGACGGCTTGTTTCTCCTGGGCCGGATCCATGCGGCCGAGGGCCAAGGAGCGGAAGCGGAGCCATTGCTGCAACGCGCGGTTCAGGCCAATCCCCGGCATTACCTGGCGTATTACGAACTAGGCCGGTTGAAAAACCAGGCCGGGCAGTATGAAGAGGCCGAAAAAAATTTCAGGGAAGCCGTTAAATTTTATCCTTTCTTCCGGGAAGCGTATAACGCGCTGCTGACCACGCTGGCCCGGCTGCAGAAGAATGACGCGCTCCAGGCCGTCAAAGCCGTCGCCGTGCACATGGCTTCCTGGGATGACATCAAGGAAGGACGATTGCGGTATTCATTCTTCCATCCGGCCGAAATCAATCTCAAAGATGGCTACGAACTGGCCACGGAGTTGTGTTTCGTCAACCGCCGCGACTTGGCCCGCAAATACCTGGAACTGAAACTGCGGGAAGGCCAGGCCAATGAACCCATCCTGTTTCTGCTATCCCAACTCCGCTTTCAGGACGGCGATTACACAGGATGTTTGACCTTGCAGAATCAACTCCAGCATCCCCGCGCGGTGGAATCGCAGATCTTCGCCGAAGAGAGGGCTTGGTCGCTGTTCCAACTGGGCCGCGTGGAAGCAGCCCAAACCTACCTGACAGAGGCCCTATCCCGGTTCCCGGATTCCAAACCGCTCCAAGCCCTCGCCAAAAAACTGGAGGCCGAAAAACAAAAACACCCCGAAACCTCCCCGAACCTGGTGGAGTCCGCTTCCGCTCCCTTGGTTTTCCGGTTTGTGGATGTAACGGAGAAAACGGGCCTGACGGCATTCAAACACACCCAGGGGAACCCGGACAAACGATGGATCATTGACGCCATGGGATCGGGTGTAGCCGTGGTCGATTACGACCGGGACGGGGATGACGATATCTATTTCGTCAACGCGCGGCCGGACTACGCCCGTCCCCAGCCGGAATACCGCAACGCTATGTTCCGCAACGACGGCGGGCGGTTCGTGGACGTGACGGACGCGGCCGGCGTAGGCGACATGGGTTACGGCATGGCCGCGGTCTTCGGGGATATCGACAACGACGGCTGGCTGGATCTCTTCGTGGGGAATTACGGCCCCGATGCGCTCTACCGGAACAACGGCGATGGCACCTTCACCGATATCACCCACACCGCCGGAATCAACGAGCCCGGCTACACAGGGGCCGCGGCCTTCGCGGACATCAACGGCGACGGCTGGCTGGATCTCTTCGTGGGAAATTACGTGGCGTTCGATCCTCAGACCGACGGGCAAAAACAAGGCATCTACCATGGGATACGGGTCATGGGCAATCCGCTCGCTTACGCGCACCAGGACGATCATCTCTATATCAATCAAAGAGATGGAACTTTCCGGGAAACCAGCGCGGAGGCGGGGATCAACGTCTCGGAGGGCCGCGCCATGGGAAGCGCGGTTTTCGATATCGAGGATGACGGCGACCTCGACTTGTACGTGTCCATCGATTCCGCTTTCAATTATGTTCTGCTCAACCGGGGGAACGGGATCTTCGAAGACATCAGCTTCTATTCCGGCGCCGCGTTCAACGAGGAAGGCGTGGCGGGAGGGGATATGGGCGTCAGCCTGGGTGATTTCAACAACGACGGCCGCCTCGATCTCTTCGTCACCTCCTACGAGACCATGTCCGACGTGCTATATCGCAACGACGGCGAGGGCCGCTTCACGGACGTGACGGCCGCGTGGGGATTGGGATTCTCCAGCTATTGGCTGATCACTTGGGGCTCGGGCTTCGGCGATTTCGACGCGGACGGATACCTCGATCTCTACACCGCGAACGGCCATCTCTATCCCCAGGTCGACCAACTGGGCCTTGGACGGAAATACAAACAAGGCCTGTCCATCTACCGGAACTTGGGACAAAAATACGAGGATGTCTCCACGCGCTCCTTCCCCGGCGGCCTTCCGGCCATCGGCGGGCGGGGGTCAGCCCTGTTGGATTTCGATAACGACGGCGACTTGGATATAATCGTTAATTGCGTCGATTCCACCCCGCTGTTGCTGGAAAATCAAACCCCGCAAGGCCATTGGCTGAAAGTCACCCTGGCCGCTCCCAGCGCGGATTGTTTTGGTGTGAAGGTAACCGCCCGGAAGGAAGATCGGATCTGGACCCGCATCATCGACGGCGGTTCCAGTTACTTGTCCCAAAATAGCCAAACTTTGCATTTCGGATTCGGGGAGATCGATTCGATCGACGAACTCATCATCCATTGGCGGGGCCGCGAAGCCCAGATTATCCCCTCCCCTGCTTTGAATCAGCATCTGAAAATCCAGCCCGATCCCCCCGCCCCCTCCCCTCGTTAACGAATTCCAGGCAGGATAACAATAATGACTCATCCGGTAAGTACGTACTTTTTCTTTTGGGTTCGCTATGCTTTTCCATCAAACCGTCGGGAGAGTATGGCCCCTGCGTCCTTCTCGCTGGGCGGGCGGATGGCATGGGGCACAGCCCTTTCGCCCCGCTAGGCTTCTCTGGAATGGGTTGGAGTCTTGCCTTCATGGGAGTCCCCTTCCGGGGTCGGCTTTACAGCAGCCCAGGGTTTTAACCCTGGACCTGGAGCGCCGGAAATAGGCCCTTGTCGGATGAACCGGAAAACTACTCCTCAACCCCCCTCTCCCATTGAGAGTTGACTTCTAAAAATCCCCTCTTCCGCTGGGAAAGGCCAGGGTGAGGGTATTTTTATGGGTATTTTTATAAGCAGTAACCTGAGTATCCATTCTCACCCCGGCGTGAATGAAATCGATTTTGCCTCATGAGGCACGCTCTTCCCGGATGATCCACAATGATGATCCACAATAAAATTTCCCCCTTTCTCCTCTTGCTCCCTTTTCATCATGCCATCCGGCAAACCCCTCTCTGCCGAAATGGTACCAGTCCGGTATAATGAACGCCGCCTGCCCGGCAACCGCGGGCACAATGCATCCCAGGAGAATCATTCATGAAAAAGGTATTTCTGGCTGTGTGTTTGTCGCTGACCGCCCTAGGAGTTTCCGCGCGTCCCACCGCCCTCGATCCGGACGGCTTGCTCCGCCTTGACGGGAAGCGGGTCTTTATTCTCGGACTCTACGAGAACGCGAAAGACGGCGCCTTCGCCCAGGAAGCCGCGGAGGCGGGTTTCAATTTGATCCGCGTGAATCCCAATCAAGAAGACCTGGACCGCGCCGCGGCGCACGGCCTCCAGGCCTGGATTCCCCTCGGCGGGCTGCCGGTGACATCCGGCGCTCAGAAAGAAAGCCTGCGGGAACTGGTCGAGAAGTTCAAGGATCATCCCGCCCTGGCGGTGTGGGAAGCGCCGGACGAGGCGTTGTGGAACGTGTGGTGGACACGGCTGAACCAAGATCAGGCGCGGCGGCGCGCGGTGGAGGCCGCCATTCAGAAATTCGTGGGCACTCCAGAGCAAAAACAAAAATTGGAAATCCTTACGGCCTCCTGGCGTCGGTACCATGGCAGCGGGCGTTACGCGCTGGCGGAGGCCGTGGAAAACGATATCCGCGCCCTCGTGGGCATGGCTCCCCTCACGGAGCGCTTAAGCGATTGGCGCGAACACCTGGAGCCGCTCTATCAGCAACTGGCCGCCGGCTGCGACACCGTGCGCTCCGTGGATGCCCGGCATGTCATTTGGTTCAACCACGCGCCGCGCAACAGCCTGAGCGACTTGGCCCGCTTCGGGGAGTTGGCGGACATCGTGGGCTGCGATATTTATCCCGTGCCTTTTGGCCCGTTCGTGGGCCACAGCGATCTGCCCGAACGGAACCTGCCCAGCGTGGGGCGCTACACGCAACGCATGATCCAATCGGCCCCCGGAAAACCCGCGTGGATGGTGCTGCAGGGCTTCGGCTGGGACGACATCAACGAATCGCCGGCCGGCGGTGAACCAAAAAACCGGCGGCCCACCAAGCACGAGACTCGTTTCATGGCCTATGACGCCATCGTCAACGGCGCGCGCGGTCTGCTCTATTGGGGGACCTTCGCCGTGGAAAAGCCCTCGGCGTTCTGGTCCGAGTTGAAAAGCGTGATCTCCGAACTGCACCGGCTGCAGCCGTTCCTTTCCGCGCCCGATGCCACCGGCCAGGTCACACTGACGGTGGAACCGTCTTCTGGTTCCGGGGAGAACAGCGTACGGCTGATGGCCAAGGAGCATGAAGGCCGCTGGGCGTTCTTCATTGTGAACGAAGCGCCCGAAGCCCTGGCGTTCTCGATCCGTGTCCCCGCTTTTCTGGACGGGAAGATAGTCTCAGTGCTCGACGAGCCGGAAACCTTGACGGTGGCAGGCGGGCAAATCCATTACGGTCTGCCGGGGCTGGGAGTTTCGGTGTTGATGACGGAATAAGGGTGTTGGGAGGCAGTATGATCCCGGAATGGCAAACCATGGTTACGGGCTGAAAGCGCGCTGTGCGCATAGCCCAGGGTGCAAACCCAGGGGAAAAGACGAAATCCCCTCTCCCCCGGAGTGAGGATGAGGGGAAGGGAAGCCCGAAAAGGGCGAAATCCATTATAGGAAAAACGGGCACATAACCATGATACGGATTCGAATCAACTTCATTTTTGCGGTATTCATCGTGGCTTGCGTGTTTTCGTCGCTTCCTCTTCAAACGCCGGCGCAAGAAGCCCCCGCTATCAAGGTGTTTTCGTATTCGGAAGAGGCACCGATGCGGCTGGTCAACCAAAACGGGGACCTGGAGCGGGTCTCGGGCGCGCGGTTCGTGAGCGTGAGCGCGTACGGGCAGGGATATCAAATCCGGCCGGGTGAAGGACGGAATCAATCCACCGCGGCCTGCTGCGAAAATCCCGCCGGCACGGGCGCGTACGGCCTCCAATGGTCCATCAGTTTGAATCAAAAACGCCCGGAAGCCGTCCATTTCAGCGGATGGAGCCGGGCGGAGGACGTCGAAGGCGCGCCCAACAGCGATTATTCGCTCTACGTCGATCTCATCTACCAGGACGGTACACCGCTGTGGGGCCAAAACGTTCCCTTCAGCGTGGGCACGCATGATTGGGAATACAAGCAAGTGGTGGTGATCCCCGAAAAGCCCATCCGGCAACTTTCCTGCTATGCCCTGTTCCGGAATCAAAAGGGCCGCGTCTGGTTCGATGATCTCGCGGTCCGGGTGTGGGAAACACCCGAAGGGCTTCAACTGCTGGACACACTCGCGGCATATGTCCAACCACCCGTTTCCATGCCCGGGGAGACCATGGAGAGTAAGACAGAAGACGGTTTGGCCGTGTCACTCCATCCCCGGGATGGACGAATCGCGGCGGTTCGCTTGGGAGAAAACCCCGTCCCACTTTCCGGCTCACCGTCTGGATTTCTGGCGCGGGACGTGGCGGCCGGCTCGGATTACTACGCGTTGATTGACGGTCATTCAGAGCCACTGGGCCTGGAAATGCAATTCACCGCCGAAGCCCGTCCGCGCGCGATTTATTTTTCGGGGAAACTGAAGGATCTCACCGGAAAGCCCCGTGCGGTTTCGCTGCTCTACGCGGTGCCGCTCGAGGCCGCCGGGTGGCGCTGGTGGGACCATCCCCGCGCGTCGCGGGCCATCGAAGATCCCGAAGAATACAGCAATCCCGTCACCATCGGCACGGGGACCAATGGCAAAATGTCCCGCTATCCCTTCGCCTGCGTGACCTCGGACACCGCCGGCCTCGCCCTGGGCATCGATATGGGATCCCCAGCTCAATGGCGGCTGGGATACAGCGCGGGATTGAAAATGCTATACATCGCTTACGATTTCAGCCTGCATCCCGCCACGGAACGGTTCCCCTCCCAGGCCCCCTTCGCGTTTGTCTTGTACCAAACCGGCCCCGCCTGGGGATTCCGCGCCGCGGCGGAGAAATATTACCGGATCTTTCCTTCCTTTTTCGAAGTCCGCAGTAAAGACCAGGGCATCTGGATGCCGTTCACCGATGTCAGCACAGTGCAAGGCTGGCAGGATTTCGGCTTCAAGTATCACGAGGGCACCAACAACGTCCAGTTTGATGACCAGAACAACATTTTGAGTTTCCGGTACTCGGAACCCTCCACCTGGTGGATGTCCATGCCCGAGGAGACGCCCCGGACTTACGAAGCCGCCATGGAGATGGTGCAGCAATACGCCGAATCGGAGGACAGCTCGTCCCGGCGGACACGGGCGCGTTCGTTGCTGGCGTCGGGATCCCACGATTCCGAAGGCCGGTTCCAAATGCAGTTCCGCAACGAACCCTGGGCAAACGGCGCGGTGTTCAGCCTCAATCCCAGTCCCTATCTGCCGGGGGAAATCACCAACGCCTCAGAAATGTGGAACGCGCAAATCGCCGAGCGGCTCTATGGCCCCGCCGCCCGGTATGAACAGGACGGCGAGTATCTTGATTCGCTGGAGGGTTATGTCACCGCCGATTTGAATTTCCGCGAGGAGCATTTCACATATGTCTCGGTTCCCTTGACCTTCACCCTCGACACCCGCCGGCCGGTGATCTACAAGGCGTTTTCGTTTTATGAATTCACGCGCTTCCTCAGCGGCGAGGTCCACCGCCTGGGCAAGTTGATGTTCGCCAACAGCGTGCCCCACCGCTATTCGTTCCTCTGCCCCTGGCTGGATGTGATGGGCACCGAGTCCAACTGGATCCAGAACAACCAGTTTGTCCCGGACAGCGATGAAATCATGAACTACCGCCGCGTGCTCTGCGCCCAAAAGCCGTATTTGTTCCTGATGAACACGCGCTTCGAGAATCTGACGCCCGAGCGGGTGGAACAATATTTCCAGCGTTGCCTGTTCTACGGCATGTTCCCCAGCATGTTCAGCCACAACGCCGCGGACGATCCCTATTGGCGGAATCCCGCGTTGTACAACCGGGACCGGGAACTCTTCAAGAAATACCAGCCGGTCATCAAGAAAGTGGCCGAAGCCGGGTGGGAGCCGGTCACCTATGTCCGCTCCTCGGAGCCGGATGTCTGGGTGGAGCGTTTCGGCCCGGACAGCGAGGGAAATTGGTACATCACCGTGTTGAATTCATCGGCGCGATCGAATACCTGCAAGTTGACGGGCGAGGGGCCGCTAGCCGTCAAGACCGATTGGGAGGATGCCGTCAACCACCAATCGGGGACCTGGGATAACGGAGTGGAGTGCAGCCTGAACGCGGGCCAAGTGCAGGTTTTTCATCTGCTCATCAAGAACGGATCGGAATCCTCGATCCGCGAATTCGGCCGCATCTAGGACACATAGGTTAGGAACGCCGGTTTCCCCGCCACGGCCCGGAGGACGCGGAGTTTCAATCAAGTTCATCGGGGTACCTATATGCTTAAGTGCTAAATTTTATACTGTTTTATTCATTGTTTGACTACGAAGGAGAGCGTTAGATGTTTTCTTCTCCCACAGGGAGACAGAGGAGAGATGGAATGGGATCACTAAGGCGTTATGCTGCCGCATTGTTCCCCCGTTAGGGTGGATTTCGTTGCGCTCAACCCATCCTGCTACTCGGCGGAAAAACTTCCCCAGACAAAATCCCCCCAGGAAAATAGCCGATCACCGGCCGGTTGTGGTATAGTCCGGATGGTTTGATCTTTGTGGATGATTGTGTAAAACACGGACAAACGGCCTATCAGCCGAAAGCGGAGCGGATCATGTGGATTCCCAAAGCAAACCTCATTATCCTGTGCGCGGCGGTAATTACTCAAATCTGTGAAATTGGATATACGGAGAAAACGGATATGGCGTTGATTCCCATCCCCGCGCGAATGGAACTGAAGGACGGTGTATTTCAAATCAAACCCACGACCGCGATTTATCAAGATCCAATCGCCGTTTCCCCCATTGACCTGAGCGCATACCTGGCGGATGCCCTGCGGCGGGAGCTGGGAATCGAACCAGCCATCCGGGAGTGGTCTGGCGGGGCGGTTCAAGACGCGATCGTCTTGAAACTCGATCCCGCGAAAACCGGTCTGGGAGACGAGGGGTACCGGCTCACCGTCGCGGAGGGGGGGATCGAAATTCTCGCGCACAAGACCGCGGGCCTGTTTTACGGCATCCAGACGCTCCGGCAGCTGGCGGCGGGAGCGGAAACGGAAAAGGGAGCCATTCCCCGCGTGACCATCGAGGACGCGCCGCTGTATCCCTGGCGGGGCTTGCTGCTGGATAGCGCGCGGCATTTTCTGGAGAAGGACTTCATCGAGCGGTACATCGACCTGATGGCCTATCACAAGTTGAACCGCTTGCATCTGCATTTGACGGATGACCAGGGCTGGCGCATCGAGATCAAGAAATACCCAAAACTCACCGAAATCGGCGCGTGGCGGAATGAAGGGAGCCAACGCTACGGCGGATTTTATACCCAGGCGGAATTGAAGGAGATCGTAGACTATGCCCGGAAGCGGTTCATCACCGTGGTCCCCGAATTCGAGATGCCCGGCCATGCCACCGCCGCGGCTGCCAGCTATCCGGACTTGTTGTGCCGGAGCGAGGCGGTCCCCGTGCAGACGGAATGGGGCATTTTCCCTGACGTGTTTTGCCCGGGAAAAGAAAGTACCTTCGAATTCCTGGAAGGCGTTCTGGACGAGATCACGGAAATCTTCCCTTCCCCATTCATCCACATCGGCGGCGACGAAGCGCCCCGCGACCGCTGGAAGGAATGCCCGCATTGCCAGCAGCGGATGAAGGAAAAGGGATTCAAAAGCGAGGATGAACTGCAGGGCTACCTCATCGAGCGCGTGGCCCGCTTTCTCTCGAGCAAGGACCGGCGCCTGATCGGGTGGGACGAGATTCTGGATGTGGGCGGCCTGCCGAAAACGGCCGTGGTGCAATCGTGGCGGGGCATGGCCGGGGCCGTGCGCGCCGCGCAACTGGGTCATGACGTCATTTCGTCGCCCAACGACTTCGTGTATTTCGATTATCCCCAGAACGGGCAACAAGCCCAAGCCAAGCCGGATTGGATGATGGTGACCTCGTTGGAGAAGGTCTATCAATTCCAGCCCACGCCGCCGGAACTGTCCGCCGGAGAGGCGAAGCGCGTCTGGGGAGCGGAATGCACGATGTGGTCGGAACACGCCCCGCAGGAGAAGATCGATACGCAACTGTTCCCCCGGATCTGCGCCTTCACGGAGGTGCTCTGGTCGCCCCCGGACCGCCGGAACTGGGAGGATTTTCAGCAACGGCTGAAGGCGCATTATGGCCGGTTGGAGAAAATGGGCGTGAACTATTACCGGGAGGGAAATTGAGCGTCAGGATTCACCGCCGGGATGCCGGGGACGCGGTGAAAGGGAAAATTAGGGCATGCGGCCGCATGCCCTTTAGCGAGAGGGGTGAGGTATTAGCGTAAAATGGAAGGGAAGTTGTGTGAAGTTGGATTTTCCCTCACCCCGGCCCTCTCCCGAAAGGAGAGGGAGCGATAAAGCAACCTTATATCGTATTCCATAGCGCATATTGTGAAGGTGAGGCTTTCCTTTTTTGTAACTATCCCCCCCGGGAGAAGGGCAGGTGAGGGAATTTTTGTAGGGGCGGACCTGGGTGTCCGCCCGGATCTTCGAGTTTCAGCGCCAACGGCACGGAAGAAGCGAACCCAGGGCAACGCTCTGGGAAAGAAAAAACGAAAGTAATTATTCCCTCTCCCCCCGGGAGAGGGGCAGGGTGAGGGAATTTTTGTAGGGGCGGACCTGGGTGTCCGCCCGGATCTTCGAGTTTCAGCGCCAACGTCACGGAAGAAGCGAACCCAGGGCAACGCCCTGGGAAAGAAAAAACGAAAGTAATTATTCCCTCTCCCCCCGGGAGAGGGGCAGGGTGAGGGAATTTTTGTAGGGGCGGACCTGGGTCTCCGCCCGGATCTTCGAGTTCCAGCGCCAACGTCACGGAAGAAGCGAACCCAGGACAACGCCCTGGGAAAGATAAAACGAAAGTAATTATTCCCTCTCCCCCCGGGCGAGGGGCCAGGTGAGGGAATTTTTGTAGGGGCGGACCTGGGTCTCCGCCCGGATCTTCGAGTTCCAGCGCCAACGGCACGGAAGAAGCGAACCCAGGGCAACGCCCTGGGAAAGAAAAAACGAAAGTAATTATTCCCTCTCCCCCCGGGAGAGGGGCAGGGTGAGGGAATTTTTGTAGGGGCGGACCTGGGTGTCCGCCCGGATCTTCGAGTTTCAGCGCCAACGTCACGGAAGAAGCGAACCCAGGGCAACGCCCTGGGAGCCATAAAGTATACACAGATTGCCGAAAGGCACGCGGATGTGATAAAATCAATCGAATTTTCCGCCGAGGGTGTAATTCATCGTCCATACGAGACGTTTTATGGTTGGGAATCGCAGAGAGGTTTCGGAATGACCAAAGCCACGCGGGATAATGGATTTACCTTAATCGAGCTCTTGATCGTGGTGGCCATCATCGGGATTTTGGCGGCGATCGCGGTGCCCAATTTTCTCAACGCGCAGATCCGCGCCAAGATCGCCCGCTGCGAAGCCGACGCGCGCAGCATCGGCACGGCGCTCGAATCCTACCGGTTGGATACCAATGAATATCCGCCGGACGGGCGCTCTGGCGTCTACACGCATTTTTCCTTGAAATGGGCCAATCAACCCTCCGCCGGCAAACATTTGACCACCCCGGTGGCGTACATGTCCTCCATCCCCTGGGACGCCTTCAACAGCAAGATGGGCTGGGTGGGGTGGACCCCGATCGACAACGCCGAAATGGACATGAAGGCGATGTTCTTTTTGAACCGCAAATACAACGAGGGCGTGAACTCGTGGGAGCCGGGCCTGCCGTTCGAAAACCGCTTCCGCGCCGCGCATTGGCATATCTATTCCATCGGCCCCTCGGTGGAGTACGGCTGGCGGGCAGAACTGACGGCCTGCTGGCTGATGCCCTACGATCCCAGCAACGGCTTGACCAGCAAGGGCGGCATTTGGCGGATCGGGTGAGGGGAGTTTACAATTTCGGCACGCCGGGGACGTAACGCCGGATGATCCCCAGGCTGATGAGGCCATTGGAGGCCTCGAAGGGGACAAACGCCACACCAAACGTAAATCCCGTGCCCGCCGCGCCCGTGTATTTCATCGACGGCCCCATGCCGAAGATGATCCCGATCGATTGAAGCCAAAATTTGAATTCCGGATCCTTGGCCGGATCCAGCATCTCCCGCGTCAATCCCCCCCAGTAACGCTTGTCCAGCGGATCCCAATGGTGTTGCTTTTTATGGTAGGTGAGATCAGAAGAAAACCGTTCCGTGGCCACAGGCGTGTCCTGGAAAGGATCGTACAAAAATCCGGAAAGGTAGGGCACAGGGGTAGTCAGCCAATAGTTTTGATTCGGTTCGTGCGAATGCGGGGGATTGTCATTGACATCCGCCATGTACTGCAGGATGGCCAGTTCCATGGTGCGTTGGTCAGAAAGCGAGCGCGAGATCTTGGCCCGGATTTGGGCGTTGAGGAAGTTGGGAACGGCGATGGCCGCCAGAATGCCAATGATCGCCACCACAATTAGCAGTTCGATTAAAGTAAATCCCACAGATCGGGTCATGAAAGCCTCTCTCCTCCAATTTCCATCCGGGAGTCCTGTAAAGCCAGTCAATCCAATGAAAAGCTAACATAGGCCCCTCTCGAAAAGAAGAGAAACCTAGTCAATTGGTTCAGAAGAATAAAAAGATTGAAACGATTCCCTCGCCCTTGGAAAGAAGGGTGGGGTGCAGGAAGACCGGAAAGGGCGAAAGGCATCCTTCCTCCACAATTGTGTAAATAGTGGCCTTCCCCGATTCATTACCCATGCCCCCAAACTATTCAGAAAGATGATCCCCTCCCGGCGCGGGAGACGCGTTAAAAAACGAAGATCCAGTATAATACGAACAGAAGATAACAGCATTATGACCATGCCGGGGGAATCCCAAGATGGGCGGCCGCAAAAAAGACCGGACCTCCACGATTCTGACTCCAACCGATGCCATCCTCGAAAGCATCTCGGACGGGGTCTTCTCCGTCGACCTGGAATGGCGCGTCACTTCGTTTAACCGGGCGGCAGAGATCATCACCGGCGTGCCGCGCGAAGAAGCCATCGGGCGGCGGTGCGCGGAGGTGTTCCGTTCCAGCATGTGTGGAGCCGCCTGCGCGCTCCAACAGACCTTGCAAACAGGAAAACCGGTCATCGGTCAATCCGGATACATCATCAACGCGGAAGGCAACCGCATCCCCATCAGCATCTCCACCGCTGTGTTGCGGGACGCGGAAGGCCGTATGCTGGGCGGGGCGGAAACGTTCCGGGATCTCTCCGAAATCGAGGCGCTGCGGCAGGAACTCGAAGGCAAGTACCGGATCGGCGATCTGGCCAGCCGCAGCCCCTTGATGCAACGGGTTTTCGAAGTTCTGCCCGCCATCGCCGCCAGCCCCAGTACGGTGCTCATCCTGGGAGAAACGGGGACCGGCAAGGAATTGGTGGCACGGACGATTCATTCGCTCAGCCCCCGGCACAAAGGTCCCTTCATCGCCGTCAACTGTGGCGCTTTGCCGGATACGTTGTTGGAATCGGAATTATTCGGATACAAGGCCGGCGCTTTTACGGGAGCGTCGAAAGACAAGCCCGGCCGCTTCGCGCTGGCCAAGGGCGGCACTCTCTTCCTCGATGAGATTGGTGAAGTCAGCCCCGCGCTCCAAGTCCGGCTGCTTCGGGTATTGCAAGAACGGACTTATGAGCCGTTGGGGGCCGTCCGTTCGGAAACCGCTGATGTTCGGGTGATTACCGCCACGCACCGGGATCTCGCCGAATTGGTGCGCGAAGGCGTTTTCCGGGAAGATTTTTACTACCGCGTGAACGTGGTGCGGATCGAACTGCCCCCCTTACGAAGGCGGAAAGAGGATATCCCCCTGCTGGTGGATCAGTTCATCACCCGCTTCAACCGGTTGCAGCAAAAAAACGTACAGGGAGTCACCGCGGAAGCTTTGTCATTGCTCATGGCCCATGATTGGCCGGGCAATATCCGGGAGTTGGAAAACGCCATCGAACATGCGTTCATTCTCCTCCAGGAGGGATATATCGGCATTCGCCATTTGCCCAAGGAATTGACCGCCCACGCGGGAAACATAGGCCAGGGAGCGGACACGCGGTCCGCTCATGATATCCTGGACGCCCAGGCCATCCGGGCCGCGCTTGAGCGCAACAATTATAACCGGCTCGCGGCGGCCCGGGATCTGGGGATTCACAAAACCACGCTGTTCCGCCGCATGAAAAAACTGGGAATCCCCTTGCCCCCCCGGGATGGCCGGACCCGCCGGACATAGAAAGGTAGCACAAACGCTACTCTTTATCGCCTATCAGTAGCGTACCCGCTACTCTGCAGTTGGCTCTCCATGAACCTTGCCTCTCTGTAATCCCCTTAAAATTTATGACTTAAATTCTATATCTTGCTGATCTTGTATTTGGCACGATCCCTGCGGTAAGCGATAGCAAATGCGTAGCAAAGGATCCCCCAAGATGAAAACGGCTTTCGCCCATTGGGATGACCGCATCGCCCCGGTTTTCGACACCGCTCAGCAGATTCACCTGGTCGAGGCCGAAACCGAACCGGGCCGGATCATCGCCGAATCGGAGGAACTCCTGACGGAAGATCTGCCCGTCCAAAAAGCCATGCGCCTGGTGGAGTGGGGCGTCAGCACACTGGTGTGCGGGGCGATCTCCAATCCGATGCACGGGGTCATTTCCGCGTACGGCATTCAGGTTGTGCCATTCGTGGCGGGGGATTTGCGCGAGGTGATTCAGGCCTGGCTGCTGGGTAAGTTGGACAATAACGCGTTCGTCATGCCAGGGTGTTGCGGCCGGCGCCGATGCCGGGGAATGAGAGGCCCTCACGAGGAGGAATTGCTGATGCGAGACAACCAGCCAGGTGGACCAGGACAAGGCCGGGGCGGTCAAGGACAAGGGGGAGGCAGGGGACAAGGAAGAGGACAAGGAAGAGGTAAAGGAAGAGGGCAAGGCCAGGGCCGCATGGGCGGCGCTCGAGCGGGCAGCATGGCCGGGTACTGCTTGTGTCCGGATTGCGGGCATCGGGAACCGCATAAGCGGGGCGAACCTTGCGTGGAACGGAAATGCCCCCAATGCGGGGCCGCGATGACCCGGGAATAATAAAATCACAAATCAGAAGGAGGCACCATCATGCCACGAGGAGATCGAACAGGACCCATGGGGTTGGGACCCATGACCGGACGCGCGGCGGGATACTGCGCGGGATATGGAGTGCCGGGTTTCGCCAATCCCGTTCCGGGATGGGGTTTCGGACTAGGGCTCGGATGGGGACGCGGATTTCGCGGCGGCGGCCGGGGCTGGCGGCATATGTACTACGCCACCGGCTTGCCGGGCTGGATGCGCTTCGGCGGGTATGCCGCGCCCTATGGCTTCCCCATTCCCTATCCGCAACCCGATCCGGATAGGGAGAAACAGGCGTTGAAGAACCAGGCCGCGGCTCTGCAATCGCAACTGGATCTCATCAAAAAACGCCTGGGAGAACTTGAAACCGAACCTCCGTCGGAAGGAAGCCAATCGTGAAAGTAGCCTTTACAACCTCCGGCAACGATCTTCAGGCTCCCTTCGACAACCGGTTCGGACGGGCGCCATATTTTCTCATTTATGACTTGGAGACGGATACCTTCGAAGTGATCGACAACCGCCAAAACCGGGACGCCGCCCACGGCGCGGGCATCCAGGCGGCGGAAACCGTGGCCCGGTCGGGCGCGGGAGCCGTCGTGACCGGGCATTGCGGCCCCAAGGCGTTTCGCGTGCTGGCCGCGGCGGGAATCAAAATCTTTTACACCCAGGCCCCATCGGTGGCCAAGGCCTTGGAACAATACCGGGCGGGAACGTTGACCGCGGCCGAATCCGCGGACACCGAGGGCGTTTGAGTATGCCAGAGAACCTCATAACGTATCGGCCCATCGGTGTGATCCGCAGTGCCCATGTGGCGGCGGACCAGACCCCCATCCAGCCGGTGTACGCGAAAGGCTGCATGGGCCGGGCGGAAATCTTCCCGGAATTCGAAGAAGGTCTGTGTGATCTGGACGGGTTTTCCCATGTGTACCTCATTTATCATTTCCACCGCGCCGGAGACGTCAAACTGCGGGTGAAGCCATTTCTCCAAGATATCGAGCATGGGGTCTTCTCGACCCGGGCGCCCTGCCGCCCCAATCCGATTGGACTGAGCGTGGTCCAACTGGTGCGGCGGGAAGGCCCCGTGCTCCACCTGGAGGGTGTGGACATCCTGGACGGCACGCCGTTGCTGGATATCAAACCCTATACGGCCAAATTCGACTGCTTCCAGACCACGCGCAACGGCTGGCAGGACGAAGTGGACGAAGAATCCGCCCAGCGGCGCGGCAAACGGGGATATCCAGGATCATGAAGGCGACGCTCGATTGCATCCCCTGTTTCATCCGTCAAACCCTGGAAGCGGCCCGGATGGTGTCCACGGATCCCGCCGTCCATGAACAGATCGTCCGCGAGGTGCTGCGGTGGACAGGGGAGATGGACCTCCGCATCCCGCCGCCGGTCATGGGGCAGCGGATTCACCGGCGGTTGCGCGAAATCACCGGCGTGGAAGATCCGTACCGGGCGGCGAAAGAGCAGTCGAATCGCATGGCTTTGAGTCTCCTGCCAGAATTGAAAGCCATGATCGATACCGCGCCGGATCCCTTGATCACGGCCGCGCGTTTGGCCATCGCGGGCAACGTGATCGACATGGGGGTTAACGGGACGGTGACGGAGACGGACGTCCGCCGGTCCATCCAGCATGCCTTGGAGGAACCATTCACCGGCGATTCAGCTGGATTTCAGCAGGCCATCGCCAATGCGCGGAACATTCTGTATTTGGCCGATAACGCGGGCGAAATTGTCTTTGACCGGCTGCTCATCGAACAGCTTCCGCCAGGGAGGGTCACCGTGGCCGTGCGGGGCGCTCCAATCCTCAACGACGCGACCCTGACCGACGCGCGGGCCGTGGGACTCCACGAAATCGCCGAAATCATCGACAACGGATCGGACGCCCCCGGGACGGTCCTCGCGGATTGCAGTCCTGAATTCAACCGGCGTTTCGCCGCGGCCGGCCTGATCCTCGCCAAAGGGCAAGGCAACTTCGAAACACTCAATGATGAATCGCGTGACATCTTTTTCCTTTTCAAGGCCAAGTGTCCCGTGATCGCGGCGCACGCGGGCGTGCCGGTTGGCGCGCAAGTTTGCATGGATGGAGGCGGCGCATGATTCTCGCGGTGGCTTCAGGCAAAGGCGGAACCGGCAAGACCACCGTCTCCGTGAACCTGGCCTGGGTGTTGGGCGCGCCCATCCAACTTCTGGATTGCGATGTGGAAGAACCCAACGCCCATCTGTTTCTCCAAAACGATATTCTCCCGGGATCCTCGAACACGAAAGAAATCGTTACCCTGCCGGTTCCGGAAGTGGATGAATCACTGTGCGATGGCTGCGGCGAATGCGGCCGGTTCTGTGAATATAACGCCATCGTCTCCTTTGGTTCAAAGCCTCTGGTCTTCCCGGATATGTGTCACGGCTGCGGGGGATGCGCCCTGGTCTGCCGGCCGAAGGCCATTCACGAAAAAGACCACCGCATCGGCCTGGTGGAGACCGCGCAAGCGGGAAACATCACATTGATCCAAGGCCGCCTGGATGTCGGCATGCCCATGGCCCCGCCGTTGATCCGCGCCGTGAAAGCCCGGCTTCGAAATGGTCTTCCCGCGATTCTGGACGCGCCTCCGGGAACCTCGTGCCCGGTGATCGCCACGCTGCGGGGGGCGGATTTTGCCGTGCTCGTCACAGAACCGACGCCCTTCGGATTGCATGACTTGAAACTGGCGGTGGCCATGGCGCGGGAAATCGCCCTGCCCTTCGGCGTGATCGTCAACCGCATGGGCATCGGCGACGGCCGGATTCACGCGTATTGCCAGGAAGAAGACATTCCCATTCTCTTGGAGATTCCGGACGACCGGCGCATCGCTGAAGCCTATTCCCAAGGGAAATTGATCGTGGAAGCCCTGCCGGAATACCAGGAAATGTTCCAGAAATTAATCGAAACTATTGAGAATCGAATCCGTGCCGGGAGGCTCTATGCGGCTTCAACCTCCGGTACGAAAGGCCAATCATGAACGACAAAGGTTTTCGGCATGTCTATGGGCCGGTGCCCTCGCGGCGGCTGGGACGGTCCCTGGGAATCGATCTGGTCCCGCTCAAAGTCTGCAACTACGACTGCATCTACTGCCAACTGGGAAGAACCACGCAGAAGACCCTTGAACGGAAGCCCTACGTTGCCATCGAGACGATTCTCGCGGAACTCAAACAAAAACTGGCCAGTTCCGATGTACCGGACTACATCAGCCTCGCCGGATCCGGTGAACCCACACTGAATAGCGAAATTGGCGGCTTGATTCAGAAAATCAAGCAAATGACCCACATCCCAGTGGCCGTGTTGACCAATGGCTCCCTCTTGTGGATGCCGGAAGTCCGGGAGGCGCTGCTGACGGCCGATCTCGTGCTTCCCTCACTGGACGCGGGGGATGAAGAACTGTTTCGATACGTCAACCGTCCGCATCCGGCTATCTCCTTTGAACAAATGGTGGAGGGAATCACTGAGTTTACTCGGATATTCCAGGGTGAAGTGTGGCTGGAAATCATGCTGCTCGCCGGCGTGACCGGCATGCCGGCCGAAATCAAAAAAATCGCCGCCCTCGCCGGGCGCATCAGACCCGCGCGGACTCAACTGAACACGGTGTGCCGCCCCCCTGCCGAGGAATTCGCTTTTGCGCTTTCCGCAACTCAAATTCGGGTGATGAAAAAATATTTTCCCGCCCCAGTGGACATCATCAGTCACAGACGGCGGGACCGGAGTCTGGCTTCCGCCTCATTCCATGTCAGCAGCCAGGATGTCCTGGCGTTGCTGAGCCGGCGCCCCTGCACCTCCAGCGATATCGCGAGTGGTCTGAATATGCCCCTGAACGAAGTCCTCAAGCAACTCGATGTTTTGGCCACCGCCGGGAAATTGAGCACATCCGTCACCAGCGGGAAGAGATTTTACACCATTATCCAACCACCAGAGGAATCCAAATGAAACTCGGTATCGTCATCACTCTGACCGGTCCAAAAACCGTTTTCAACGCATTGCGGTTGGCGTTGTACAGTTTGGCGCAAGGCGACACCGTGCGCGTCCTCCTTTCCGGCCGGGGTGTGGAAATCGGCCAAATTGAAGATCCAAAATTCAATGTGAAAGATCAGGCGCAAAAGGTATTGGACGCGGGAGGGCAATTCCTGGCCTGTGGGGCATGTTTGATACGGCGCAATTCGGAAGGATCGGAGATTTGCCCACTATCGACGCTCAAAAACCAGTACGAGTTGGTCCGCGATTCGGACAAGGTCATCACAGTTTGACAAGAAGTGATTCTTTACTCGAATGCAGATCTTACTCAATTGCTTTATTCGTGGCATGAGGAAAGATCATAACGTGAAACCATTCCCTCTCCCTTTGGGAGAAGGTCAGGGTGAGGGAAGCCCTGCAAAGGCGAAATCCTCCTATCTCTGAAATCGAGTAAACAGTTGTGACAAGGAAATCAGCAAGACAATGAAGGAACTGGTGGTCATCAGCGGCAAGGGCGGAACCGGCAAGACCAGCGTGACAGCATCGTTCGCCGCTTTGTCCGGCCGTTGCGTCATCGCCGATTGTGATGTGGACGCCGCGGATTTGCACCTGATCCTGGCGCCCCGCGTTCTGGAACGGCACGCCTTCCACGCCGGGCATGAGGCCTTCATCCGTCCGGAAGACTGTATCGGCTGCGGTGTGTGTCTGGCGTATTGCCGTTTCGAGGCGGTGAGAAGGAACGGACAATCCGCCGGGGAGGCCCAGTTCATCATCGATCCCATTGCGTGTGAAGGGTGCGGTGTCTGTGTCCGGCTCTGCCCGGCCCAGGCCATCGATTTCCCCGAACGCCTCTGTGGCGAATGGATGATTTCAGAAACCCGCCACGGCCCCCTGGTGCACGCCCGCCTGGGCATCGCGGCCGAGAACTCCGGCAAGTTAGTTTCCACCGTGCGCCAGGAAGCCCGCCGAATCGCGAATGAAGAAAATCGTTCCCTGATTCTCGTGGACGGTCCTCCGGGAATCGGCTGCTCGGTCATCGCCTCATTGACTGGCGCGGCGCAAGCGCTGGTTGTCACGGAACCCACGGTTTCCGGTGAACACGATCTGGAACGGATTCTCACCCTCACGCGGCATTTCGATATGCCGGCCGCGGTCTGTGTGAACAAGTGGGACCTGAATCCCACAATGACAGAACGGATCGAGGATAAGGCGCGCTCTTGGGGTGCTTGCACCATCGGCCGCATCCGCTATGACACAGCGGTCACCCAGGCTCAACTGCAGGCCAAGGCAGTGGTGGAAACCGATGCCCCCTCCGCCAGGGACATCCGGCAGTTGTGGAAGAATCTGGACGTATGAAAGTGATAGAAAAGCTTATGGGAACCAATGATTTTGAGGGTTTTTCAACTCAAGCGCGGGATCACGCGCAAAATCCCCGCCATTATGGAAAATTGGATCCTTTTGACGCCCACGCGCGTATCACGGGTCCCTGCGGCGATACGATGGAGTTCTGGCTGGCGGTTCGAGAGGAAAAAGTGGACCGGATTGCCTTCATAACCGACGGCTGCCTCTCCTCCCGGGCCTGCGGCAGCATGGCCGCCTGTTTGGCGGAGGGATTGCCAGTGGAAGAAGCGGCGGATCTGTCGCAAGAGGATATTCTCGAAGCGCTGGGCGGTATCCCGGAGGAAGCGAAACACTGCGCTCTCTTGGCGGCTAATACTCTCAAGGCGGCCTGTGAAGATTACCGGCAGCATCAGAAAAATAATCCAGAAAAGATCCCCAGTCCCGGCTCGTTACATGCCACCGGCGCGCCTAGGGAAAAACAAGAAAATCTGGAACTGGAAAACCGTCGGCAACTCCAAGCCCGGCTGGCTCCCATTCGGCATAAGATCCTCGTGCTGTCAGGCAAAGGGGGCGTGGGCAAGAGCACCGTGGCGGTGAACCTCGCGGCGGCTTTGCGTTTTTCCGGAAAGCGCGTGGGATTGCTGGATGTCGATATTCACGGTCCGAGTATTCCTACCTTGCTGGGTCTGGAGCGGGAAATGATCCAGGCCGGCGAGGAAGGTTTGCTGCCCATCGAAAAAGACGGATTGAAGGTTATGTCCCTGGGTTTTCTCCTGCGAAACCCGGACGACGCCGTGATCTGGCGGGGGCCCATCAAAATGGGAGTCATCAATCAGTTCCTCAAGGATGTGGAATGGGGCGGCCTGGACTACCTGATCATTGATTGCCCCCCCGGGACGGGCGATGAGCCTCTTTCCGTCTGCCAACTGATCGGAACGCTGGACGGTGCAGTGGTCGTCACCACGCCCCAAAAGGTGGCGGCGGTGGATGTGCGCAAATCCATCACGTTCTGCCGCCAACTGAAGGTGCCGGTGCTCGGGGTTGTGGAAAATATGAGCGGTTTTGTCTGCCCCCAATGCGGGACACTTACACCCATCCTCCGTGCCGGCGGTGGACAACGTATCGCCGAAGACATGCAAGTCCCTTTTTTAGGCTCGATCCCCATGGATCCCCAAATCGCCGAGGCCTGCGACAACGGCCAAGCCTTCATTCAACATTTTTCGGATTCTCCCACGGCAAAGATTTTGCGGGAGGTCATCCAACCGGTCCTGGCCTTGGATGCCCGGGACGATATTTCACATACACACAAACTAACCAGTACTAAGGAGGACAACATCATGCGTATCGCCATTCCTTTGGTGGATGAAAAACTGGCCCTGCATTTTGGTCACTGCGACCGTTTCGCTCTGGTGGACGTGGATCCCAAGGAGAAAAAAATAGTCAACCGGGAAGATGTCGAGGCTCCTCCCCATCAACCGGGACTTCTGCCCCAATGGCTGGCGGATCAACAAGTCAACCTGATCATCGCCGGCGGCATGGGACAACGTGCCCTGGGGCTATTCCAACAAAAAGGCATCCAGGTGGTGATTGGATCCCACGCCGATACGCCGGAGCAACTGGTGGCGGATTACCTGGCCGGCACGCTGCGGGAAGGAGAAAACCTCTGCGATCACTGATTTCTGATTTTTTTTCGAAAGACGGGATTCGTTCCAGACGCGATCGGCAATGATGAACAAGAATCATTCGGCCTTCACCTTGATCGAATTACTGATCGTAGTCGCAATTATCGGGATTTTGGCCGCCATTGCCGTACCCAACTTTGTGAATGCCCAGATCCGCGCGAAAGTAGCGCGGGTGGAAGCAGAACTGAAAACGTGTGCCACAGCGATCGAATTGTACCGCATGGATCATGGATATTATCCAACCCATAACAACGCTAAAGATATCCATCCGGCGCCGCATTTTCTGCCCTTCTCCCTCACGACGCCCGTGGCCTATTTATCCTCACTGTTTGACGAGATTTTCCCGGCCCGGAATGCTCCCGAGGGAATTCCCGCCAAACATGAGTTTCACTATTTCAACCGCCGCCAAAGTCCCGATCTCGTCGCCAGCCGCGAGGAATCGTATTTTCAACAATCCCCCGGCGCCGGTGGCCGGTACGAGTGGTTTTCGTTCAGCCATGGCCCGGATACATGGGGAGATGGAGGATTGATACCCTATGCCGCTTCCAATGGACTGACTAGCTCAGGTGATATCGCGCGATTCGGTCCTTAATCTGCGGAGAACAAAAATGTAGAAAAGGAAACCAATAATCATGCAGCAGAGTCATCTACCAAAAGCAGCCGCTTATTTTGGTTTTTTGATCGTAAGCATTGCATTGACTTTTATGCTTTTTCAACCCAGTCACGCCCAGATGCGAGTGATCATGTCAAACGCCCCCGAAGAAACACACCCTGGTGAAAATGTTTCTGTGAGAAGTGAGAAAGTTGAGAACAATTTGGCCGCGGCGAAAAGCCGCCCTTCTTTCGTATTTGAACCCATTGGCTTCTTCCATTCTCCTTATTCCCCGGAAAACCGTCCGCCCCGGCAAGGCCATCTGGCCCCCGATGTATCCGCTACGATTGAGATCTACCCGGAATTTGAAGAAGGGTTGGAAGGCATCGAGGATTTTGATTACATTTACGTCCTATTCGTTTTTGACCGCAGTCAGGGTTGGGCGGCCAAAGTCACCCCCCCGGGAGCCTCCAAACCACGGGGTGTTTTTGCCTCCCGTTCCAATTCCCGGCCCTGTCCCATTGGATTATCCGTGTTGCGGCTCGAGAAACGGGAAGCGCGTGTCCTCCATGTCAAAGGAATTGACGCCTTCGATCAAACCCCCGTGCTCGATATCAAACCCTACATTGGCAAAATAGACGCATACCCGGAAGCCGGCCAAAACGCCATAAAAAGCCTGGGGCTGCCCTGGTGACGAGTCTTCGAATATCACCACATCCTTATTCTTGGAGAGCGCAAAGACCTGAGATAACCAATTCATCCTGTCATCATCCGCGGGGACACCATGCAAAATCAATCAGCGGTCACCATTTTGGCCGATAACCAAGCCGGAGAAGGATTCCTCCAGGAGCACGGGCTCTCGTTGTGGATCGAAACGCCCACCCGGCGGATTCTTTTTGACACGGGACAAGGAAAAGCACTGGAGTTCAATGCTCCCGCGCTGGGCGTGGATTTGAGTCAAACCGACGTCCTGGTGCTGAGCCACGGGCATTACGACCACACCGGCGGGGTGCCTCACGTCTTGAAACAAGCCCACCCCATCGAGGTTTATGCCCACCCCGGCGTAACACAAAACCGGTACAGCATCCGCGATGGCATTGCCAAACCGGTACAGATCCCCAGGGAAGCCCGGGCCGCCTTGGACCAATTGCCCGCACGGAACCTGCATTGGGTAACGGAAGCGGTTTGGCTGGATGAGGACATTGGCATCACCGGACCCATTCCACGCCAGACTCCGTATGAAGACCCAGGTGGGCCGTTTTACCTTGATCCGGAAGGCCAACACGCCGACCTTATCGAGGATGATTTGTCCCTTTGGATTCAAACCAGAAAAGGACTGGTGATCTGCGCGGGATGTTGCCACGCGGGCCTGGTGAATACTTTGAATCATATCCGCCGGTTGACTCAACATGACCACATTCACGCGGTGATCGGAGGTTTTCACCTGCTGAATGCCAATGCCCGCCGGCTCGAACAAACCTTGGCCGCCTTGCGCTCCTTCTCCCCCGAATGGGTGGTTCCCTGCCATTGCACCGGGGACCTGGCCATCGAGGCGTTGAAAACGGCCTTCGGCGGACGGATGACCACGGGACACGTGGGAGCCCGGTATGATATCTGAATTGAATCGGCTGTTTTATCGCGGATCTTTTCACGAAGGAAAAACTTACACAGGGCTTTGTTCGTGATATGAGCGTGGATAAGTACGCAAAAGCCTTCCCTGTCCCTCCGGCAAAGGATACGGCCATATGGCTCCGCTTGCCGGAGCCGCTGCCGTACCGTCATGAATAAAACTAGCCACCCCCAAAAACAATAAAAAAGGCTTGCCATCTTTTTCAGGGCAAGCCTTCTTCTGAATTTCCATACCGGGACGCCCCTCCTCTCCCGGGACATCCGATGTCCGGATTAGTCCTCCGGCGGCACGTAGCCAGTGAGCTGGATATACGCCATGGGCGCGCCGTCCGTGAGGCGGGTTTCCAAGCGAAAGATCTGGGTATACCCGCCAGGGCGGTCCTTCATATCCTGGGCGATTTCAGTGAACAATTTCTTGACAATGCCCTTATCCCGGATCACGCGGGCCACTTGGCGGCGGGCGTGCAACGTGTCGTCCTTGGCGAGGGTGATCAGCGGTTCGACAATCCGCCGCAATTCCTTGCTTTTGGCCAACGTGGTTTTGATGCGGCCGTGGCGGAACAGGGACGTGGCCTGGTTCGCCAGCATCGCCGAACGGTGGGCGGATTTGCGCCCGAGTTTGCGGAGTTTTCGTTTATGAATCATGGATCTATCGCTCCCTGCTGTAGGTTTTTCCCGGGTCAGGTTTCACTTTCTTCATCCACATCCCCTGCGGCCACGCTTTCTTCCAGGTCATCCTCCTCCTCGGAAAGCCGGGGAGGAAGGCTGGATTCCGAAGGGGAAGGCCCCTGTTTGAGTTGGGCGGGATCCATGCCCAGGTGAAGGCCAAATTTGGTAAGCACTTCCTTGATCTCATTAAGGGATTTTTTGCCGAAGTTCCGGTATTTGAGCATTTCGCTTTCGGTTTTGCTTACCAGTTCGCCGATCGTCTTGATATTGGCGGATTTGAGGCAGTTGTAGGCGCGTACCGAAAGTTCCAGCTCTTCCACTCCCTTGGCCAGATAGGGATTGAGGATCTCTTCTTTCTTCTCTTCCGGTTCCTGGGGCGACTCCTCATCCTCAGGAAAATGAATGAAGAGAAACAGGTGATCCTTGAGAATCTTGGCGGAATAAGCCAGGGCGTTCTGGGGAGTGATGGTGCCGTCGGTCCAGATTTCGAGAATCAGGCGGTCATAGTCGATGATATCGCCGACGCGCGCGTTCTCCACGATATACTTCACCCGTTCGATGGGAGTGAAAATGGCGTCCATCACAATGGTGTTGATCGGATAGGTGTCGGCTTGTTTGCTTTGCCGCTCGGCCGAGAGATACCCGCGTCCGACATCCACGTACAATTCCATTTCCAATTCGCCGTTTTTATCCAACGTGGCGATATGGAGATCCGGATTCATGATTTCGATATCCGGATTGGGTTCAATGGCGGAGGCTTTGACCTCCCCTTCCCCCTTGGCCTGCAAATAAAGGGTCACGGGACCGTTCCGGTGATTCTTGACCCGCAGGCCCTTCAGGTTGAGGACGATATCCGTGACGTCCTCCACCACGCCGGGGAGGTACGAAACCTCCTGGAGTACGCCGCTGATACGGACCGCCTTGACGGCAGCACCCTGAATGGAGGACAGAAGCACGCGGCGGAGCGAGTTGCCCAGGGTGGTGCCAAAGCCCCGCTCGAGGGGTTCGACGGTGAACTTACCGTAGCGGTCGGAAAGTGTGGCCGGGTCGATGCGAACGCGGCCCGGCATGATAACGGATTTGAACTTCATGGGATGTTATTCCCCCTTTGCCGCGGTGAGGCGGATCATGATATGAAAACCCGGCAACGCGGGAACGCACTGCCCGGGGGTAGAGCCAAACCGATCGGGAAACCGGGATGTTGTCTGGTTGTTCATGACCCCCATCCGATAGACAAAGCAGAAACCGGCTTACTTGGAATACAATTCCACAATCAGCTGTTCCTTGACCGGCACGGCCATCTCGTCAATATTCGGCAAGCGCAAGAGCCGGCCCGAACATTCCTCGTCGTTGCGTTCCAGCCAGGGATACCCCCCCATGGACTTGCGCAGATTCAGCGACTCCTGAATGCTCGTCAGCTGGCGGCTGGCTTCGATCACCTGGACCGGCTCGCCGATGCGGACGAGATAGGACGGAATATTGACCCGCCGTCCGTTGACCAGCACGTGGTTGTGGCGCACGAGCTGCCGGGCCTGGGCGCGCGAGGCGGCGAATCCCAGCCGGTAGATCACGTTGTCGAGCCGCCGCTCCAACAAATGAAAGAGGTTGACGCCGGTGATGCCGGTCATGCGGGTGGCCTCGTGGTAATACCGGCGGAATTGGCGCTCGAGCACGCCGTAGGTGCGCTTGGCCTTTTGCTTTTCACGCAACTGGGCGGCATAGTCGGATTGTTTCCCGGTGCGGCGCTGGCCATGCATGCCGGGCGGGTAATTCCGCTTGTTGATGGGGCATTTGGCGGAAAGACATTTCTTGCCTTTGAGAAACAGTTTGATCCCATCCGCCCGGCAAAGCTTGCAGACAGGTCCACGATATCGGGCCACGGTGAATCCTCCTTTGATCTATCCGTGAATAATCCGTACCACCCCCTGACTCGCGGTCACACGCGCCGCCGCTGCGGAGGACGGCAACCGTTGTGGGGAATCGGAGTGGCATCTTTGATGAGCTTGATCTTCAACCCGGCGATCTGCAACGCGCGGATCGCGGCTTCCCGGCCGGAACCGGGCCCCTTCACGCGCACTTCCACTTCGTTGAGGCCATGCTCCTTGGCACGGTTGGCGGCTTCCTGCGCCGTCACCTGGGCGGCGTACGGCGTGCTTTTGCGGGAACCCTTGAACCCCGTGTTCCCGGCGGTCGCCCAGGAAATGGTGTTGCCTTCCATGTCCGTGATGGTGACGATGGTGTTGTTGAAGGTCGCCTGAATGTGAACAATTCCCCGGGGGACGTTCTTCTTGACTTTCTTCTTGCTTCGGCCGGCTCCGCGTGCTGATCGAGCCATAGGGCAATCTCCTTTGTCTGGTTCCCGCGGCGCGGGAAAATCCTGCGCTTATTTCTTGGATTTGACGCCGATGGTCCGGCGCGGCCCCTTGCGGGTGCGCGCGTTCGTGCGGGTGCGCTGGCCGCGGACCGGCAGGCCCCGGCGGTGGCGCAAGCCGCGGTAACATCCAATGTCCATCAGGCGCTTGATGTTCATGTTCACTTCGCGCCGCAGATCCCCTTCCACCACGCACTCGTGCTGGATGATGGAAGTGATCCGGGTGATCTCGTCGTCGGTGAGGTCCCGGACCCGGGTGCTCTCGCCGACATTGGCCTTCTTGAGGATCCGTTCGGACAACGAACGGCCGATGCCGTAAATATACGTCAGTCCGATGATCACGCGTTTGTCTCTGGGCAGATCGACTCCGGCGATGCGGGCCACAATACGTTCTCCTTCTCTAATCCGTTCCTATCGGTTAGCCTTGCCGCTGCTTGTGGCGCGGATTTTTGCAGATCACGCGGACGACACCGCGGCGGCGGATGACCTTGCAGTGTTCGCAGATCGGTTTGACCGAGGCTTTGACTTTCATGGATCTTCTCCCAAAAATAACGGCCCGGCCCTCCCGGGCGGGAAACCCTTTTCCCGGCCGGATCAGGCCTGGCGGTAGGTGATACGCCCCCGGGTCAAATCGTAGGGGGACAGTTCGACGGTCACCGTATCGCCGGGCAAAATGCGGATGTAATGCATACGCATTTTCCCCGAGATATGGGCCAACACCTTATGCCCATTTTCCAGTTCGACGCGAAACATCGCGTTGGGCAGGGTCTCGATGATTTTGCCTTTCACTTCAATCACATTTTTTTTGGCCATAATCCATTTTTGATTACGACCGGCGGAGCCGGACTTTCGGTTGCGCCTGGGCCAGCATCCGGGTCACTTCTTCGATTTCCTCGGGGCCGGGCAGTTGCACGCCGCCGGCGGAGGTCAACACCTTGGGGCCTTCGGGAAGGAGGGCAACCATGTCCTCCACATGGACCGACAGGCGGCGGTCTTTCGTCACCACGGTCCACCGGTCACTGAGCACTTCGACCTCGTGGGTCCCCAGGTTGAACATGGGTTCAATGCAAATCACCAAGCCGTGTTTCAAGCGCGGTCCCGTTCCCGGTATGCCATAATTGGGAACCTGGGGATCCTCATGCATCTCGCGGCCGACTCCGTGGCCGACAAAGTCGCGCACTACGCCGTAGCCATAATGGTGCGCGATGGTTTCAACCGTATGGCACACATCCCCCAAGCGTTTCCCCGCTTGCACAGCCCGGCAGGCTTCCTGAAGGGCCAGATACGCGCGGCGGATAAGAAGTCCGGCTTCGGGGGAAACCTCGCCGATGGGGATCGTCCGGGCGCAATCTCCCACATACCCTTGATAGCGCACGCCCACATCCAGGCTCAGCACATCGCCTTCCCGCAACACCCGGGAAGAAGGGAATCCGTGCACCACCTGCTCATTGATGGACACGCAAACCGTGTAGGGAAATCCCCGGTACCCCTTGAACACCGGTTCGGCGCCATACCCCCGGATCAAGGATTCGGCCAGACGGTCCAGTTCGAGCGTCGGCAAGCCCGGTTCCGCGATGGCATGCATGCGGTTTTGCACCTCAGATACCAGATCCGCGCTTTCCTGAAGGCGTTGAATTTCCTGCGAAGATTTCAGCGTGATCATCAGGACCTGGTCCGCGGAACGTATTCCGGGCGCGGTGGTGTTACGAATCTCCGGGCGAAAGACCGGCCGGACTTGGCCGCCGGTCCAAAAGT
This sequence comes from Candidatus Omnitrophota bacterium, assembly GCA_013177805.1. GTDB lineage: Bacteria > Hinthialibacterota > Hinthialibacteria > Hinthialibacterales > Hinthialibacteraceae > JABLXU01. The sequence goes on along the minus strand of JABLXU010000044.1, from coordinate 10,855 downwards.
GTCATTATATCCCCTCCGTTCCAAAAAAACACGGGTTCGAAACATGCGTCTACATTCCCGAACGGCTGCGGATGCGTCCCCGGCGGCGGAAGCCTTCGTAATTGCGGACGCGCAGATGGTTTTCGATCTGGTTGACGGTGTCCAGGGCGACGCCCACGATGATGATGATCGAAGTGCCGCCCAGCAACCGGGTGATGCTGCGGTCGATCCCGAGATACACCGTCAACAAATCGGGGATGATGGCCACCAAGGCCAGGAAAATGCCTCCCGCCAGCGTAATGCGGTTGAGGATGCGGGTCAGGTATTCCTCGGTGCGCTTGCCATGGCTGTATCCAGGGATGGTGGATCCGTATTTCTGCAAATTTTCGGCCACGTCCTTCGGATTGAAGGTAATGGCGGTATAGAAATAACAGAAGAAAATGATCAAGGCCACATATAGAAGGGTGTAGATCACCCCGCCATGTTCAAGATAACGGGATATGGTCTCAAAGGCGTCATAGAGCCACCCGAACGTTTCGTTGTAAGCCAGCGGCGTCAGAAACTGCAGAAACGTGGCGGGAACCATGAGAATGGACGCCGCGAAGATGACGGGAATCACGCCGGCGGTGTTGACCCGGATGGGCAGGTACGAATTGCTCTGCGCGCCGTACATGCGCCCGCCCCGCACCATGCGCCCGCGTTTGATGGGCACCCGCCGTTGGCCGTATTGGATGTACACCACCCCGGCGATGACGATCACCAGCATGATGAACGTGGCCAGCGCCTTGAGCGGGGTGAACGTCGGCTCCTCCATGCGCAGCAGTTCGAAGGCGCGGGCGGTGACATCGGGAATGCGGGCGACAATGTTGGCGAAGATGATCAGCGAAATGCCGTTGCCGATGCCGCGCTCGGTGATGAGCTCGCCCATCCACATGATGATCATGACCCCGGTGGTCATGGCGATGGTGCACAAAATCCGGAACGACCACCCGGGGGAATACACGATATTGGCCCCCCACATGGCCGAGTTTTCGATCGAGAAGGAAATCATGAACGACTGGAAGGCGGTAATGGCCACCGTGAGGTAACGGGTGTACTGGTTGATCTTCTTGCGCCCTTCCTCGCCCTTCTTGGACAGTTCTTCCAAATAAGGAGAGGTGACCGTCAGCAGCTGCAAAATGATCGAGGCCGATATGTACGGCATGATCCCCAAAGCAAAAATCGAACACTGGCTGAAGGCCCCGCCGGCGAACAGGTCCACCAGGTTAAACAGGCCGCTGTCCTGCGCCCCGAAACGGATAAGGGACGGGTTGACTCCCGGGATGGGGATGTATTGCCCGATCTGCAGCGCGGCCAGAATGCCAAGCGTGAAGACGATGCGTCTCCGGAGATCGGGGATACGGAACATATTGGTTACGGCGTCAATCATGGTGCATCAACTTTCCTTTGCCGGACATACGGGCTGCCGGGATTCCAATTCATAAGACCTCCCGGGCCTCAGGCCGGCGGGGCGGCCGGTGCCTCGGCGGTGCCTCCCGCCTGCGTGATTTTTTCACGGGCGGATTGACTGAATCGGTCGGCCTGGACCGTCAGTTTCTTGGTCAGCGGACCGGTTCCCAGAATCTTGACCGGACGCTTCAGGCTTTTGATCAGGCCCCCGGCCTTGAGCGCCTGGGCGTCCACGGTCTGCCCGTCCTCGAACCGTTCGAGGTTCCGCACGTTGACCACTTGGTATTCGGTCTTGTCTAAAGGCCGGAAACCCCGCTTGGGGACCCGGCGCTGAAGCGGCATCTGCCCGCCCTCGAAGGTCGCCTTTCTTTTGTAACCGGAACGGGCCTTGTGGCCCTTCGTGCCGCGGCCGGCGGTTTTGCCGTGGCCGGAGCCGGGCCCGCGGCCCAGGCGCTTGCGTTTTTTCTTGTGGGGGACGTTCAACTCGCTGATTTGCATGATCATTCACTCCCTTCCCCACGGGGGGAAGTTATTCTTCACATTCGCGCACACGGACCATGAATTCCACCGCCTTGATCATCCCGCGCACGGCGGGCGAATCGGGCAGCACCACGGTCTGGTGGATCCGCCGGAGCCCCAGGGCCTTGATGGTCCCGCGGTGGCGGGGAACCTTGCCGATGACGCTCCGGCGCAGAGTGATAGCTAGTTTCTTGCCCATGTTACAGGATCTCCTTGGGATCTTTGCCGCGCAGCTTGGCCACTGTTTCGAGATTCCGGAGGGATTGCAATCCCACGACGGTCGCCTTCGCGACATTGAGCAGGTTGCTGGTGCCCAGGGACTTGGCCAGAATGTCCTTCACGCCGGCCACTTCGAGGATGGCGCGGATCGCCCCGCCGGCAATGATGCCCGTCCCCCGGGTGGCTGGTTTCATGAGGACTTTGGCGGCGCCCTTCTCGATGAAAATCTCATGGGGAATGGTGTTTTCCGTCAAGGGCACCTGAAACAGATTCTTCTTGGCGCGTTCGATGGATTTCCGGATGGCGCTGGAGACCTCGCTGGCCTTCCCGTACCCCAGACCCACCGATCCGTTCCCGTCGCCGACCACCACCAGGGCGCTGAAACTGAAACGGCGGCCCCCCTTGACGACCTTGTCCACGCGGTTCACGTGAATCACGCGTTCCTTGAGTTCGGGCTCTTTCTCCCGCCGGGATTTTTCGACATTGTAGACTTCAACCATAGTTTTTGATCCTCGCGCGGTGGGGCGCGGTTAGATTTGCAGCCCGGCTTCCCGGGCCCCCTCGGCCAAACGGGCGACGCGGCCGTGATACAAGAATCCGCCGCGGTCAAAGACGGCGCGGGTGATCCCCCGTTCAAGCAATTTCTGGGCGATCAGGCGGCCCACGGCTTTGGCCGTCTTTTGCTTGGCCGTCAGGGCGTCCTCGACGGGCGGCAGATCTTTCGTGAGGCTCGAGGCGGCCGCCAGCGTCCGGCCCGCGCCATCGTCGATGGCCTGAACGTAAATATGCCGGGCGCTGCGAAACACGGCCAAGCGGGGCCGCGCCGCGGTGCCCTGAATGATCTTCCGGACACGGCGGTGTCTTTTGATGCGGCTAACGGATTTGCTTTTCATGATGCCAACCTATTCCACCGATCTCCCGCGGCGGGGGGATCAGACGTTTTTCTTGCCTACTTTGCGGCGGATTTGTTCTTCCGCGTACTTGATGCCCTTGCCTTTGTACGGCTCGGGCGGACGGAACGAGCGGATCTTGGCCGCGGTCTCGCCGAGCACGTGCTTGTCGCTGCCCATCAGGGTGATCAGCACATTCTTTTCCACTTCGGCGGTAACGCCGGCGGGCAGATCGTACTTCACGGGATGCGAATACCCCAGCTCCAGGGTCAGGGAAGAACCCTGGACCGCCGCCCGGTATCCCACCCCGTTGATTTCCAACTTGCGCACAAAGCCCTCCGAAACACCTTTCACCAGATTGGCGAGCAGCGCGCGGCTCGTGCCATGCAACGCGCGGTTGCCGCGGCTGTCGTTGGGGCGCTCGACCACCAACTGGTCACCGTCCCGGCGTACCGTGATGGGCGCGGGCACGCGGAATTGATGGTGCCCTTTCGGCCCCTTGACGGAAACCGCCTGGCCCTCGATCTGGACCTGGACCCCGGCGGGGATGGGTATGGGCTGTCGTCCGACTCGTGACATGATCTTCCTTCTCGCGTCCGGATCTCGTAACCGGGTAATATCAATAAATGCTGCAGAGGATCTCGCCTCCAATGCCCTGCTGCCGGGCCTCGCGGTCGGTCATCAGACCGCGAGAGGTGGACACGATCGCGATGCCCAGGCCGTTGATCACCTTGGGGAGGCTGTCCTTCCCGGCGTACCGCCGCACACTGGGCTTGCTGATGCGCTCCAGGTGCGTGATCACGCGCTCCTGCTTCGGGCCGTACTTCAAATAGATCCGCAGATTCTTGTGGCCTTTCTCATCCACAATGCGGTAACTGCGGATATACCCCTCGCGCTTGAGGATCTCCACGATGCCCTGCTTGATTTTCGACGCGGGGACATCCAGCTTTTCCTTTTTCGCCATATTGGCGTTGCGGATACGGGTCAGCAAATCCGCAATCGGATCGGTGGTCGGCATGGCGCCTGCTCCTTCTTCTTTTCTAGAATCCCGTCCAGGCTCCCGCGGACGCGGGCCTGACGGCCGTTTACCAACTGGCCTTGGTCATGCCCGGGATGTACCCCTGGAGGGCCAATTGGCGCAAACACACCCGGCACAGGTGGAACTTGCGGTAATAACCGCGGGCGCGTCCGCACCGCTGGCAGCGGGAATAATCACGCACCTTGAACTTGTGGGGCCGTGACGCCTTGACAATGAGGCTGGTCTTCGCCATGAAACAATTCTCCTCGTCTAGTTCCGGAACGGCATTCCAAACAACTTCAACAGGGACAGGGCTTCCTCGTCGGTTTTCGCGGTGGTGACGAACACGATGTCCATGCCCTGCACCTTGGGAATGTCATCGTAATGGATTTCGGGAAAGATCGATTGTTCGTCCACGCCCAGGGCGTAATTCCCCCGCCCGTCGAAGGACCGGGGCGACAGGCCCCGGAAATCCCGGATGCGGGGGATGCAGATGCTCACCAACCGGTCCAAAAAATCGTACATGCGGGCGTGCCGCAAGGAGACCATGCAACCCACCGGCATGCCTTCGCGGATCTTGAAATTGGCGATGGACTTCTTGGCTTTGGTGATGACCGGCTGCTGCCCCGCGATCGTGGCCAGGTTCATCTTCAACGCCTCCAGCAACTTGGCGTCGCGGCTGGCCTCGCCGATCCCCATGTTCAACACAATCTTCACCAGCCGGGGGACCTGCATGACGTTCCGGTACCCGAATTGCTGCATCATTGCGGGCACGATCCGCTCCCGGTACTCAACCGCGAGGCGGGGTTTGTACCCCGGCACGTCGGCCAAGAGCGTCTGCCCGGCTTTCTTGGCCTTCTCTTTCTCTTTCTTGACGTCTTTCTTCTCCGCCATGGTCGCTTCTCTCTCGCGTTATTTCACCAGCCGCACGTTGGACGGATGAATGAACCCTTCGTGCTCGATGATGCCGCCGGGCTGATTGGCCTGCGGATTGCGCTTCTTGTGCTTCTTGATCATGTTGACGCCCTGCACCGTGATCCGTCCGCGCTGCCGGTCGATCCGCAGGATCTTCCCCGTCTTGCCGCGGTCATCCCCCGTGATCACTTCCACCAAGTCGCCTTTCTTCAACCGGATGCGTTCCATCACAGCACCTCCGGAGCCAGCGAGATTATCTTCATGAATTTCTTCTCGCGCAGTTCCCGGGCCACGGGACCGAAGATCCGGGTCCCCAACGGATCGCCCGCGTCGTTGATCAGCACGGCGGCATTGTTGTCAAAACGGATGGCCGACCCGTCGGGACGCTGGATCTCCTTCACCGTCCGCACGATCACCGCCTTGACCACCGAACCTTTCTTTACGTTGGATTCGGGGATGGCCTCCTTGACGCTGGCCACGATGATGTCCCCCACGGTGGCGTACCGCCGCTTGCTGCCGCCGAGAACCTTGAAACACATGATCTTGCGCGCGCCCGAATTATCGGCCACCGCCAACCAAGTATATTCCTGAATCACTTTTCACCTCCACCGCCGCCGGTCATACCACCACGGCTTTGCGGATCGTCTGGATGTAACGCCAGCGTTTCTCGCGGCTCAGCGGCCGGGTCTCCTCGATGCGGACCACGTCCCCCACGGCACACGCCCCGGTCTCGTCGTGGACCTTGACCCGTTTCAGGCGGCGGACGGTTTTCCCGTATTGGGGGTGGCGGACCAGCCGCTCGATTTGCACAACGACCGTCTTCTGCATGGCGGTGCTCACCACGATGCCTTCACGGATTTTGCGATGGGATAGCCTCGGTTCCGTCATGACTGCTTCTCCGCCGTTGGGGTTTTCTCCCGCCGCACCGTCAGGGCGCGGGCGATGTCGCGCTTCAGGAAGCGGATCTTGTTCGTGTTGGACAACTGATTGGAATGCAATTGCATCCGGTAATTGAACAACTCCCGCTTCATCTCCGAGAGCCGGGCGTCCAAATCTTCCACCGATAAGGAACGAAAATCGTCGGCCTTCATGGCGCCTCTCCTTACAAGGTCTCGTCCCGCGAGGTGAACCGCACCTGGATGGGGAGCTTGTACCCCGCCAGGCGGAACGCCTCCCGCGCGACGCTTTCCGGAACCCCGCCCAATTCGAACAAAACATGGCCGGGTTTGACCACCGCGATGTGCATCTCCGGCGCCCCCTTCCCGCCTCCCATCCGGGTCTCAGCGGGCTTGGCCGTCACCGGCTTGTGCGGAAACACACGGATCCACACCTTGCCGCGGCGCTTGACATAACGGTTCACGGTGACGCGGACGGCCTCAATCTGGCGCGCGGTGATCCACCCGCCCGTCACGGCCTTGAGCCCGTAATCGCCGAAACTGACCTTGTTCCCCCGGCAGGCCACTCCCCGGCGGTTGCCGCGGTGGACCTTGCGGAATTTTTCCCGAGCGGGCATTAACATCAGGAAGCCACCTCCTGCTTCTCTTCCACGGGATGAAGCGACGACAGTTCACCCTTGTAAATCCACACCTTGACGCCGATGCGCCCATAGGTGGTCCGGGCTTCCGCGAAGCCGTAATCCACGTCGGCGCGCAACGTGTGCAGGGGAACACGTCCCTCACGGTACCATTCGGTGCGGGACATTTCCGCGCCCCCCAGACGGCCGGCCACCATGACCTTGACCCCCTGGGCGCCGGCCTGCATGGTAGCCTGCTGAGCCCGTTTCATGGCGCGGCGGAACGACACCCGCCGCTCCAACTGCAAGGCGATGCTTTCGGCCTGGAGCTGCGCGTCCAACTCGGGGTGCTTGATCTCCCGGATGTTGATGTGAATCTGCCGGTCGGTCATGCTGTTGAGCAGCTTCTTGAGCCGCTCCACCTCGACCCCCTTCCGCCCGATAATGATCCCCGGACGGGCGGCGTAAATGTTGATGCGCATCCGCTGGGTGAACCGCTCGATCTCCACTTCACTGATGCCGGCGTGAAAGAGACGCTGCTTGATCGCCTCCCGGATCTTCAAATCCTCATGCAACAGCCCGGCATAGTCCTTTTCGGCGTACCAGCGTGATTTCCAATTCCGGAAGATTCCGACCCGGAAGCCATACGGATGAACTTTCTGTCCCACGTTCGTTCCTCGATTTCGTACAGGATTCGGGCTACCGCCCCGCGGGGAAGCCCAGTTCCAGGGTGATATGGCTCAGGCGCTTGCGGATCCGGTGCGCGCGGCCCATGGGAGCCGGCCGGAAGCGCTTGAGCATCCGGGCGCCGTCCACGAAGACCCGCCGGACCACCAACTCGTCCGGGGAGAATTCGGTCGTCTCCTCGGTGTTGGCCGCGGCGGATTGCAGCAACTTGCTGAATATATTGGCCGCCTTGCGCTTTGGAAGGCTCTGGAGGATCGCCAGCGCCTCCAGATAATTCTTCCCCCGAATGGTGTCCGCCACCAGGCGCAATTTGCGGGCGGACATCCGGCAATAACGAAGTTGGGCATGGGTAGCCATGTCGCTCGTTCTCCTATTTCAACCGCATGGTGCGCGCGGTTTTGCCCCCGTGGCTCTTGAAAGTGCGGGTGGGGGAAAACTCGCCCAACTTATGCCCGACCATATTTTCGGTCAGGAACACTGGCACGAACTTCTTCCCGTTGTGCACGGCAATGGTGTGGCCGATCATGCCGGGGACAATCGTGCAATCCCGCGACCATGTGCGGATGACCCTCTTCTCGTTGCGTTCGTTCATGATCTGGATGCGCCGCAAGAGGCGTTCGTCGACATAAGGCCCTTTTTTCAGCGACCGTCCCATAATCTTGACCTATCCTTCTTTGCGTTTTCCTGCTTACCGTTTCTTCGTCCGCCGCCGTTCGACGATCATCCGCCGGGTGCGCTTGTTGCGCCGCGTCTTGTATCCCTTGGTGGGGACACCCCAGGGCGTGCACGGATGACGGCCGCCGGACGATTTGCCTTCACCCCCTCCCAGGGGATGATCGACGGGGTTCATGGCCACGCCCCGCACATGCGGCCGCCGGCCCAGCCAGCGGCTCTTGCCCGCCTTGCCGATCACGATGTTTTCATGCTCGGGATTGGATGCCTGGCCGATCGTGGCCCGGCAATTCAGATGAATCAATCGGACTTCGGACGAGGGCATCTTGACCCGCGCGTAATCCCCTTCCCGGCCCATCACCTGAATCGCAGCTCCCGCGGAACGGGCGACCTGCGCGCCCTTCCCGATCTTCATCTCCAAGGCGTGCACCACGGTTCCGTCCAGGATCTCACTCAGCGGCAGGCAATTGCCCACCTTGTGCGGCGCGCCGGGGCCCGACATCACCTCCGCCCCCACTTCCAGGCCGTCGGGAGCAATGATGTACCGTTTTTCCCCGTCGGCATAGTTGAGCAGGGCGATGCGCGCCGACCGGTTGGGATCATACTCGATCGCCGCGACCCGGGCGGGAATCCCGTCCTTGTTGCGCTTGAAATCGATGATCCGGTACTTCCGCTTGGTGCCGCCGCCGTGATGGCGCACCGTGATGCGCCCCTGAACATTGCGCCCGCCGGTTTTGGGCAACGGTTCGGTCAGGCTCCGCTCCGGCCGGGTCTTGGTGATCTCGTCAAACGCGGATACCGTCTGGTACCGGCGCGTGGAAGTGGTTGGATTGTATTTCTTGATAGCCACTATCGTTTCTCCCTAGGCCCCTGGATCAGGCGAATTCGATCGAGTAGCCTTTGGCCAGCTTGACCATGGCTTTCTTGTAGCCGGGAGACCGGCCTACGATGCCGCGTTGACGGTCCACCTTGCGCTTGGGGTGCACATTCACGATGCGCACGTCCACCACTTTCACGTGAAACGCCGCTTCCACCGCCCGCTTCACCTCCACTTTGTTGGCGTGCGGGAGCACGCGGAAGGTATAGGTGTTTTCCTTCTCCGCCAAAACCGTCGAACGTTCGGTGAAGATGGTTTCCCGGATCACGTCGAATTTATGCATCATGGCGGGACCCTCCCTGCCGGGCATAACGCTGTTGATACAGTTCCGCCGCCGCCTGGGTGAGAAAAAGCCGGTCAGCCTGAAAAATATCCAAAGGAGAACACGATCCGACGGTCTGCAATTCGGCGTTGGCCAGATTCCGCATGGAAAGCCGCACGTTCTCCGGCGGCGCGACATCCACAAACAGCACCTTGCCCTCGGCCCCAAAGGCCTTCAATATCGCGGCCGCCTGCCGGGTTTGGATCGCGTCGAATTGCAAATTGTTCAGCACCACGAACTCGCCGCGGCTGGCCTTCAGCGACAAGCACTGGCGGAAGGCTTCCTGCTTCATTTTCTTGGTGATCGTTTTCCGGTACGACCGGGGCTGGGGGCCGAACTGGGTCGCCCCGCCGCGGTACTGCGGCGCTTGCGCGAATCCTTGCCGGGCGCGGCCGGTTCCCTTTTGCCGGAACGGCTTGCGGTGCGTGCCCGTCATGTCGCACCGGTTCTTGGTTTTGACGGTACCCTGCCGCTGGTTGGCCCGGTACCCCACCAGCACTTGATGGAGAAACACGGGATTGACCGGCGCGGCGAAAACGGAGTCGTCCAACTCGATGGTGCCCGTCACTTCGTTCTGGGTGTTATACAGGTCGAAAGCAGCCATGATTTTTTTCACTTCGCCACCGCTTTCTTGCGGTTGGTTTTGGCCGTCCCCTTGACGAAGACCAGCCCGCCGTCCGGACCGGGCACTCCGCCCCGGACATAGAGAATGTGGTTCTGTGTGTCCACCTTGACGATTTCCAGGTTTTGCAGGGTCACCCGCTCATGGCCCATGTGCCCCGGGAGGGTCTTCCCCTTGAACAGGCGGCTCTGCCCGGAACCCGGGCTGTTGGAACCGATGGCCCGGTGGAACATGGAACCGTGCGACATGCGCCCGCCCCGCCAGTTGTGGCGCCGGATGCCGCCCTGAAACCCCCGCCCCTTGCTGACCCCCGTCACGTCCACGCGGTCGCCTTCCTGAAACAAGGTGCTATCGAGGGTTTGCCCCACCGTGAAGCCCTCCGCCGATTCCACCCGGATTTCACGGAGAACCCGCAACGGCTTGACGCCGGCGTTCGCGAAATGACCGGCCATTGGGCGGGTGAGATTCTGAGCCTTGGCCTCGCCATACCCGATCTGAAGGGCGGCGTACCCGTCCTTCGCCGGGGTTTTGATTTGCACGATGGGGCAGGGCCCGACCGCGATGGCGGTGAGGGGAATCTGCTTCCCGTCCTTGGTAAACATCTGCGTCATGCGCAGTTTCCGTCCCAATATTGATTTCACCATGATCACGCCCCCAGCAGGCCGCTGGATTTCCTTACAGTTTGATCTCCACATGGACGCCGGCCGGCAACTCCAGCTGGGTCAAGGCGTCCATGGTCTTGGGGCTCCAGTCGATAATATCCACCAACCGCTTATGGGAACGGATTTCGAATTGTTCCCGCGATTTCTTGTCCACGTGCGGCGAGCGCAATACCGTGTATTTCGAAATCTTGGTCGGCAAGGGAATGGGACCGATAATCTTGGCTCCCGTCCGTTTGGCGGTATCCACGATTTCCGCCGTGGAATTATCGAGCAAGCGGTAATCGTAGGCCTTGAGTCGAATCCGGATTTTATTCGGTCGTTCTGCTGCCATAATTTTATATCCACCTTCACCCGCGCGGGGATGAACACGTTGGCGCGAATGGTTATTCGAGAATTTCGGCGACGACGCCGGCGCCCACCGTGCGGCCGCCCTCGCGGATGGCGAAGCGCAACTCCTGCTCCATGGCGATCGGCGTGTGCAACTCGCCTTCCATCACCACGTTGTCCCCGG
>JABLXU010000043.1 GCA_013177805.1 Candidatus Omnitrophota bacterium | reverse complement strand
TACGGAATACTACACCCTGTTTCTGGCTACCTTGTTCTATTACGGATACGCCGCCGTGGGATATCTGCGGGACCGGTTCAGCAGCCTGCGCGCGGCGGTGGCGTTCTCCGTCTCCGCCTGGATGCACCTGGGGATTCTCTTCGCCTTTCCCTCGCTGCTCATCTTGCCCCTGCTCAAACGGCGCGGTTCGGACTATTCGGGAATCGCCAGCGGACTGTCTCTCCTCGTGGCGGCCTATTACGTCAAAATTTCCGGGCAGATTCTCGGCGTGCCGATTCAAGGCCTGTCACCATCCGAGAATTTCATCCCACTTCATGAAGATCCCAGCGGCGAACGGTTCTACACCCTGTTCGATTGGGGACACCTGGCCGATTTCCTCTATGGCTGGACCATGCGGTCATGGCTCTTCTGGCCCCTGGTAATCTGGGCGGTATGGCGGTCCGGCCCGCGCAGCCTGTTCCGTCCTGACCGCTTGTTTCTGCTGGTCTATACCCTGAGCTTCACGGTCTTCACCCTCACTTGGCATCCCAACCTGGGCATCCATCAGGATTGGGACCTGTTCGCTATCGAAGCGGCTCCCTGCCTCCTGCTCCTGCTCACGTATCTCCCGGATCTGTTGGCCAGCCGGTTCCGGCGCACGCTGATCACCGTGCCGGTCACCGCCTCCATATTGATCATGTATTCGCATTTCCTGAGCGAGGCCTATTTCGACCAACGGGGGTACGGCCAGGTGGTCATCCAACCTTCGCTGGACGTGGAATGCCACGTCAATCTCAACGGGCACCTGAAACAGCTCACCAATCCCGCCGTGCGCGAGGGGAATTACCTGGCCAAAGTCATCGATATCGACCACGCGCGGCCGTATAACTTTGAAGTGGTCGCCGTCCCCCATACCATCACCTTCGTTCCTCTCCGAATCATCGAAAAATCCCGGGCCATCCCTGGGCCTTCATCAGATTGAGGTTCCGCCGGACCCTGCCCGGCTTTCCTCTGGCGTGCCGTTGAAGAAATGCCCCCATACCTGGCTATGCCGCTTTGTTTCCTTTGAATCTTGCCGTAAAATGGAACGATTTACGGCATTGGTATCCCATGACCTGGACTGGAGAACCACCTGAAAAGGTGTATTGGATGGTTAAAAAACTCCAGGATACCTATGCCAAAAGCACATAAGTTCTAAATATTTCAGACAACCCAACCCTCGATTTCCTCTCCGCCGCCCGGCGGGGAGAATTCATTCGGGAAAGGAGATGATCTCATGCGACGCTTTCGGTTATTGGGCAGAACCGGCGCGGCTTGGATGGCGGCCGCTTGGCTGGTGACTCTCGCGGGGTGTGGTCAACCATCCTCGGATGCTCCGGCCGGAACTTCCACCGAACCGGCCACGGCCCCAAAACTGGTCATCGCCGTGATTCCCAAAGGCACTTCCCACTTGTTCTGGCAATCCGTGCACGCGGGGGCCCTCACTGCCGCCAAGGAACTGGGCGTTGAGATCAACTGGAACGGCCCCCCGACGGAAACCATGAAAGAACAGCAAATCTCCATCGTCCACGATTTCATCGTAAAACAAGTGGACGGCATCGTGCTCGCCCCCCAAGACCAGGAAGCTCTGGTGGGCGTGGTGGAAGATGCCAATAACGCCGGCATTCCGGTGGTGATCTTCGACTCGGGCATCAACACCGGCAACTATGTCAGCTTCGTCGCCACCGACAACTACAAGGGCGGTGTGGCGGCGGCCGAAAAAATGGGAGAATTGCTCCAGGGCCAGGGATCGCTCATCATCACCAAAGTCGATCCCGGCAGCAATTCCACCCTGGAACGGGAACGCGGCTTCGAAGAAACCTTGAAACAAAAGTTCCCCGGTATCCGGATCGTCGACGCCCAGTTCGGATACAGCGACCGGGAACGCTCCCGCGCGGTCACGGAAGACATGCTGGCCAAACATCCCGATGTTCAGGCGATCTTTGGTCCCAACGAATCGAGCACCTCGGGGGCCCTGCTGGCTTTGCAGGCCATCGACCAGGCCGGGAAAAAATTCTTCGTTGGATTCGATTCGGCCCCCCAACTGATCGACGCCTTGCGCAAGAAAGAAATCCACGCGCTTGTGCTCCAGAATCCATTCAAGATGGGATACGAGAGCGTAAAAGCGATCGTCAGCCATCTGCAAGGCCAAGATGTGCCTAAGCGGATCGACACCGGCGTCTATCTCATCACCCCGGACAACATGGACGAGCCCGAAAACCAAAAACTCCTCTCCCCCGATCTCTCCATCCTCCAGGAGGGATGAACCGCCGTGCAACCGCTCCTGGAAATGCGCAACATTCACAAGGCCTTCGGCGCCACCAAGGCCTTGCAAGGGGTGGATTTGCGGGTCCATTCCGGACAGGTGCATATCCTCGTGGGAGAAAACGGCGCGGGGAAAAGCACTTTGATGAAAATCCTCACCGGGGTTCACCCCCCGGACGAAGGGGAAATCTTTTTTCAAGGCCGGCCCTATGCCGTCTCCAATCCCAAGGAAGCCCTGCGTGCGGGGATCGCCATGATCTACCAGGAATTCAACCTGGCCCTGGATCTCCCGGTCCACGCCAATCTGTTTCTGGGACACGAATTGAGCTCTTTCGGCATAATGCGCGCGCAAGAGCAACAAATCCTCACCCGCAAGATTTTCGCCCTCCTCGAAGCCGATATCGATCCTGGCGCGCCCGTGCGCCGGCTGGGAGTGGCGCAACGGCAATTGGTCGAAATCGCCCGGGCCCTGAGCTGCAACGCCAAAGTCATCATCATGGACGAGCCGACCGCCGCCCTCTCCGACAAGGAAACGCGGAAACTCTTCGAAACAATCCGTTCTCTGCGCGATCAGGGGGTGGGGATCATTTACATCTCACACTATTTGGAGGAATTCGGGGAGATTGGGGACGTTTACACAGTCCTCCGGGACGGCGAAAAAGTGGGATCCGGTGACATCGCCAGCGCCACCCCCCAGGATCTGATCCAAATGATGGTCGGCCGGAAAATCGAAGAACTCTATCCCCGGCATGAACGCGTGATGGGAGACGTCCTGCTGAGTGTCCGCGGCCTCCGCAGCCCCAACGGCACGGAGAACGTCAGCCTGGAAGTCCGCGCCGGCGAGATCGTGGGCATCGCCGGCTTGGTGGGCGCGGGCCGTTCCGAAATGATGCGCGCCTTGTTCGGGCTGGATCCCGCGCAGGTGGATGAATTGCAAATCCAGCGGGTTACAGTGATCCCCCCCACGCCCCGGAAAATGCTGCGCCATCACGTCGGATTGCTCAGTGAAGACCGCGCGGGCGAAGGCTTGGCGCAAACCTTGTCGGTCCAGACCAATATCACCTTGTCCATACCCAAGAAGGTCAGCCGCTTCGGCATCGTATCGTCCTCCAAGGGCCGGGAACTGACCGCCCGGCTGATTCACGACCTCGGCATCAAGGTGGAATCGCCCGATCAAAAGATCAATCAACTCTCCGGCGGCAATCAACAAAAAGTGGCCCTCGCACGCCTCCTGGGCGCCGAAGCCCTCGTGTCGCTGCTGGATGAACCCACCCGGGGCATCGATGTCGGCTCCAAGGTGGAAATCTACCGCCTGATCGACGCGCTGGCCCGGGAAGGCAAAGGAGTGGTCATGGTTTCCAGTTACTTGCCCGAACTCTTCGGCATGTGCGATTCGCTATATGTCATGGCCCGCGGCCGATTGAGCCGGAAATATACGATCCACGAGATCGATCCGGACGGAGTCATGGCCCTGGCCACGGGACTCAGCAAGGGAGACAACTCGAAGGAAGACAATTCCAACCCCCGGGTCCGTCCGGTTTTCCAAAACCGGAAAAACTAACCGGTGTACACGGCCGCGCCTTCCGGAAAACCGGAGAAAAAAAGCCGGCTGGTTTCAGGATGCAATGCAATGGGAAAAAAACTGCTTGAATTGTCGGGCAAACTCGGCCCCATCTTTGCCTTGGTGCTGGTCACCGCCATCTTCGCCGCGTGGGAACCGGGCAAATTTCTGAGCCCGATCAACATCGGGAATATCATCTCGCAGACAGTGGTTATCGCCGTAGGCGCGGTGGGTATGACCTTCATCATCGTCAGCGGCGGGATCGACCTCTCCGCCGGTTCCCTCATCGCCCTCGCCGGCGTCTTCGCCACCCAGGCGATGGTATCCTCCGAAAGCATCGCGGTGGGCCTGCTCGCAGGCCTCTTCACCGGCGCGGTCTGCGGGATGATCAACGGCCTGGTCATCACCAAGGGGAAACTCCCTCCTTTCATCGTTACATTGGGCATGCTGGAAATCCTCCGCGGGACCGCCTTGCAGGTGACCATGGGCTTGCCGGTGGAACGCAATATTCCCGAATGGTTCAACAAAATCAGCAACGCCGTGATTCGAATCCCCGTGACCGGCGATACGACGATCATCATCCCCTACTTGCTTTTTATCCTGATTCCAGTGGCCTTGGCGGCGGGATTTTTATTGAAATACACCGTCTTCGGCGTCCAAGTGTACGCGGTCGGCTCCAACGAACAAACCGCCCGCCTGTGCGGCGTCAACGTGGAACGCGTAAAAATCTGGGTTTATACGCTCGGTGGATTCGCCATGGGCTTGGCAGGGATCCTGCAAGCCTCGCGCTTACGGTCGGGCCAGCCGACTACCGGGGTCGGGCTGGAACTAGACATCATCGCGGCGGTGGTGGTGGGCGGCGGCAGCCTGATGGGGGGAGAAGGCACCATCACCGGCTCGGTGGTGGGAGCATTTATCATCCGCATTTTGCGCAACGGCTGCGTGATTGTGGGGATCTCTCCTCATGTCCAACGGATCATCATCGGCTTGATCATCATCGCCGCCGTCTTCGTCGATCAACTCCGCCGCCGGACCCTGGAAGGCGCCCGGAAAGGAACTTGAACCCACCCTCCAGCGGGTCACGGCATACCCAGACCCACTTTATTGAATCGGCCAATCCGCCACGTTGACCTGGGCAGGCAACAGAATCAATCCGGTCAATTCGGCGCTGCTGTCCCAGTTCCCGGCCCGGTTGGTGGTATTTTGCTGATGCTCCCGCGTGGGGGGAATGTCGAATTCATCCGCGTCGTTTTGCTGAGGACTCAGGCCAATGACATCATGGTCCCGCAAAATGTGAATAACGTGGACGGCATCCTCAAAGAAATCCAAATATCCATTGTCGATGTTGGCCTGATCCGCCATATCGATCCCCGTGGCGCTGGCATTGAACAATTGCTCGTACACCACGATCTTGAATTCCCAATTCCATTCCACGGGCGCCTCCATCCAGGTGTCAACCTGGGGATTCGTAACCCGGATCATCGCGGCGGACTGGACATATCCATCATTGAGATTGAACGGCCAAACGGATGGAATAATGCTTCCGTCGATGCCCTCCAAAACCGGCACCGCGATGAACTCGGTACTTACGGGGATATCCGCCAACCCCACCGGAGAATCATCGATGGTGTTGGGCAAATCGAACGTGTATTGCGTATGAAATTCCGAATTTTCCCCATGACTGGCTTCTCCCGTGTTAAGACCGTTGAGGATGAGTTCCATCCGTTCGTTTTGCCAGCCGCTGCTTCCCACGGAAGACCCCAAGCCCAGCACGTTCACGAACACATCGTCCTTTACGTTGAACGCGAAATACAGCGCGTTGGTCTCTTTGTCCCAGGCCACCTGCATCGTGATGTCCAAATCGCCCGGTGCCGTGGCCGCGGGACTGTCACCGCTGCCGGTGACACGCACCGCGGGAACTTGCGCCCAGGCCGGATCATCCAGGTTTCCGTCGATGACAGGAACAACCGCCAACTCCGGCGCCGTGAGGGTATTCACATTGACACTCGTGTCTTGCGCACGCGCCATGGTTCCTATCAACCCAAATGAAACCACCACGAAACTTACTAGAATCTTCATGGAATTCTCTCCTTTGGATTTTCTGATGAACAAACGGCTATCGGTTACCTTACTGGATTTTTTCTGCTGATCAACGTTCCTCCCGGCCTGGGTTGAAGCCAAAGGGGATTTGGATGGATTTTTGTCTAATTTCTCCACTGTTTGGGTATGGCGCGGCACGGTAAAATCAAGTAATCTTATATGAATTTGGCTGACTCGAGCCAGCATGGATTAAATCACAGCTCATATTCATTCAATGGAAAGGAGAATAAGTCATGAAAAAACAAATGGTTTTCCTCGTGGGGTTCTCTTGCCTGCTCCCGCTCGCGCTGACCGCGGCGGAGATAGCGGTCCCTCCCCAATCACACCCGGATACCAGCGAATGGGCAAGCTTGTTCAAGCCGGATCTCTCGGACGCCCTCTTCCCCGAAGGCGTGTGGACGGTGGAAGATGGAGTGCTCACTGCCAGTGAAGATCAGGCGATCTGGAGCGCCAAGGACTACAGCAATTTCATCCTGGATCTGGAATTCAAAAACGCCGAGGGGACCAACAGCGGCGTGATTGTCTATTGCAGCGACATGAATGACTGGATCCCTAACTCGATCGAGATTCAGATCGCCGACGATTTCTCCGAAAAATGGTCCTCTCAACCCAAAACTTGGCAATGTGCCGCCATTTTCGGCCGCCTGGCCGCCAAGAAATCCTCGGTCAAAAAGCCAGGCGAATGGAACCGGATGACCATTACCTGCCAGGGCCCCATGATCTACGTCTTGTTGAACGGCGAACTAGTCACCGAGTTCGACATGAAAAAATGGACCGACGCCAAGAAAAATCCGGACGGCAGCGAAATTCCCTCCTGGCTCAGCAAACCCGCGGCCGAATTGCCCACACATGGCCGGATCGGCCTGCAAGGGAAACACGCCGGCGCCCCGATCTTCTTCCGCAACATCAAGATCAAAGAACTGGACTCTTGATGAATTCCAACTAATTCTTGATATCCTGTTTCGCATTTCGGGAAGAAATAAAACGCCTTCCGCGCAGAGTATACCTAAAAATGAACTTCGCAGGGGCGCATGGCCACGCGCCCCTGCTTTACTTTCAGGCTCTGTTGAGTTTTCGTCATGGATGAGTCCCAGAAATGCGGAAGAGGACCGTGCCGGCATCAACGGCTACTTTAACCACCACAGGTCTTCAACCCGGACACCCAAGTTACCCATTCCCTCTCCCTCTGGATGAGAGGCACGGTGAGGGTATTTTGTCGAGGAGTGCCTTGGTGCCTTCAATCATTCCGGAGTGCATGGAATTGATTTCACCTCATGAATACACACTTTCCGGATGAATCATAAACAAGGGGCACGTGTTACGCGTGCCCCTTTTCAAGCCGGCATTCTCGCCACCCGTCCCATTCTTAGGTGGTCGAACCTAAATCTTCCCAGGTGACCACTTTGGGATCGAAAGTCTTGGTCTCCCGCTCGTACATGGCCTTGCGGGCCATCAGCGACATCAGGGTGGAGACACGGCCGGTTTCCTGGTTACTCCGGGATTTCTCCCCCTTGCGGATATGATCGGCAAAGGCGATCAGTTCTTCCAAGGTTCCATACTCCCAATCGGGAACCTTCTCGGCAATCCGCTTCGCCTCCCCCTGGCCTTCCCGCGGATAGAACATCCCTTCCCGCAGATCGACTCCGCCCTTCTTCCCGTGCACGACCAACTGCTCGCTTTGAAAATGATCGGCCAAGTAAAACATGTGCGTGTAGCTGAAAATGGTCCCATCGTCCCACAAGAAAGTTACGGCGGATTGATCCTCGGAGTTGTGTTCGTTCGATCCGGGATTGGGGCGGGTGATATGGCCCACGGCCACGCATTTCACCGGCGGCTTGCCCTGCTTGACCCAGCTCATGACATCCATGTGGTGGCATGCCTGCTCGACAATTTCGCCGCCGGACATATCCACATCCGCGACCCAGCCGCCGACTTGCCACGGCCAATGCCAATGCCCCTGCATAATAGTCACGTCGCCGATTATACCCGCGTGAATCTGGCCGATGCCGTCCACGAACGCGGGGGCGTACCGGCGCTGGAAGCCGACCTGATAGATTCCCTTGGCCTGCCGGGCCGCCTTGACGATGGCGTCCACCTTCTCCACCGTACAATCCATGGGCTTCTCGCTGAAACAATGCAATCCCGACTCGAGGACGGGGATGACGCACTTGGCGTGATTGCCCACCTCGGTGGCCACGATGCACCCGTCCAGTTTCTCCTTCTCCAGCAGTTCTTCGAATTGGATGTATTTCTTGGCGTCCTCGAAGATCTGGCCGGCTTGGTTAACCCGCTCTTCCCGCAGGTCGCAAAGGGCTGCCACCCGGACATGGGGCACACGGGTTAGACGCTTCAAGAGGCTTTGCCCCCGCCCCCCGGTGCCAATCATGCCCAGGATCACTTCGTCGTTCGCGCCCAGTACCCGCTGTGAAATCCCCAGGGCCAGCGTGGACGCGCCAGCTGCCGTGGCTTGAATGAATGATCGGCGTGAAACCTCTTTTTTCTCAGACATCGTATCCTCCTTAATGATCTAAAAACATATGGTGAACGGATTGTTTTTAAATGGATCAGGTATCAATGCTCTTTCCCTGAATACGGCACTTTCTCAATGCGAAGTTCGCGATATGTGTAGGCATCAGAACATTGACCAATTCCCTCCCCCTGGGAGAGGGCCAGGGTGAGGGTACTTTTAAAAGGGTGAACCTGGGTGTCCGCCCTCATCCTGGAATAAATGGAATCATTCGTACTTCATTTGATACGCACTTTCCGGATGAATCGGAATGGAATTCTGGCCTCTTCATGAAATCCTTCGGCTTCCTTCCTCGATCATCCAGCCCTCCGTTCTTCCTGTCAAGCCGCGGACCGGCGCGGCCGGAGCCGGCTCATGTGGCCGATCCCAAGTCTTTCCAGTATTCGACGGACGGCGTGAAACTCCGTTCCTGCCGCTTGTACATCGCCTTGCCGCCCAGAATCCCCATCAAGGTGCCGATGCGCGCGGTCTCCGCGTTGCTCAAGGGGGTCTCGCCGTTGCGTATATGGCGAACGAAGGCCTCCAGTTCTTCATACGTCCCGTTATCCCAATCACTGCTGGCCTCGGCCAGACGCATGGGCTCCCCCTGGCCGGCCATGGGATATTTCATTCCACCCGGCAGGTCGATTCCTCCTTTCTCCAAATAGACCCACAATTTCTCGCCGCAAAAGGCATCGCACGCGTTCATGACATGAGTGTACGAGAAGATCACATTCCCAGAAAATTGGAAAAGCACTCCCGAGTGGTCCTCGGCGCAATGCACAGGCGGATTCTCGTTCTTCTGGGTGATCGCGCCCATGGCGGCACAGCAAACCGGCGGCTGATCCTTCATCACCCAGGCCATGACATCAGCGTGATGGCAGGCCTGCGCCAAGAACCAGCACCCGGCGAAATCCATGTCCAAATACCGGCCGCCCACCCCATACGGCCAATGCCATTGTGCCTGCAGATAGGTCACGTTACCCATGTTGCCGGAATGAATCTCTGCCATCGCTTTTTGAAACCCGGGAAGATAACGCCGCTGGTAACCGATCTGCAGGATGCCTTTGGCCTTTCGGGCGGCTTGTACCACCCGGTCGACCTTCTCCACCGTGACGTCGATGGGCTTCTCGCTGAAACAATGCAGCCCCGCTTCGAGCACGGGAATCACGCACAGGGCATGATTGCCTTCCTCGGTGACCACAAAACAAGCGTCCAACGTTTCCTCGGCCAGCATCTTCTTGAAATCCGTGTATTCCCGGACCTTGGGCTTATACTGGCTGCAGATTTCCGCGGCGGCAGCGGCCCGGTCCGGCACCAGGTCGCAAACGGCGGCCACCCGGTATCCCTTGATGTTGGTGATCGCCTTCAGCAGGCGCTGTCCACGCCCCCCGGTGCCGATCATTCCTATCACCACTTCTTCGTTCGCCCCCAAAACCGGGGGTACCGCCCCAAACGCCAAGGCAGATGCGGTGGCGGTGGTTCGCAAAAATCCCCGGCGGGTCACGGATGAGCGGGTTTCGTGAGTTTGATTCATGTCGGTTCTCCACCCTTCGCGATGTGAAATTCACTCGGATTCGATACCGGACTCGATCATGGAAGAAAGGGGCCAGGCATGTCAAGCGGCCTATCCCGAAATGAAATCGGGGCGGGGATCATCCACCGCCCCAAACTTATTCAGATCAGGATGGAAAAAACCTGGCTACCTCATTCCACATTAAAGGGATTTTTTGCAGAAATACCAATCGACATACTCGTAGCCTTCATCCTTGCGCTTTTCCGCGTCCGCGGCGGTGGCGGGAGGCGGCACGATCACCTTGTCGCCCGGTTGCCAACCTTCGGGTGTCGCGACCTTGTACTTGTCACTGGTCTGCAAGGCCTGGAGCAGACGGAGGAATTCATTCACCGAGCGCCCGTTGCTCATCGGGTAATACGCCATGGCGCGCAGAATCGAGTGGGGATCGATGATGAAAACCGCGCGCACGGCAGAAGTGTCGCTGGCGCCGGGTTGAATCATCCCATATTTGAAGGCGACATCCATGGATAAGTCCTCGATGATCGGGAAAGGAATCTCTACGCCGAAATTTTGCTTGATGTTGCGGATCCAGGCGAGATGAGCGAAATTGCTGTCGATCGAAAGCCCCAAAAGATCACAATTCAGACTTTGAAACTGAGGATAGGCCTTCGCGAAAGCGATGAACTCGGTCGTGCAAACCGGTGTGAAATCCGCCGGGTGTGAAAACAAGATCAGCCACCGGCCTTGGTAATCGCTTAGTTTCTTGATTCCCTGCGTGGTCTTGGCTTCAAAATCGGGAGCGGGAGCGTTGAGTTGAGGACTGAGGCACATCGGTTCTTCATCCATGGGACAAGTATGATTGTTTGTCATGGTGCGTATCCTTTCTTTTTTCTCATACGATAGTTGCCATTATGGTAATTCTATGGGATTTCATTTCACGATACTATCAGTAAACCAGCCGATAGACATAACCGGAAGGCCGGAGAATGATTTTGACGCATAATTTTCAGATTAATTCCTATTTAGTATCCAATACCATATAAGCGGCAGATTCCCCCTCCCGATTCGTCCCAGTCTGCTATCCATGTTTCTAAGGCAACCGGCAAAACGCAAGATCTCTTGCGCCACTTGCCAACCGCGTTTAAATGGAATCCACGCGAAATCATTCGAAATCGCCACAGAGATCAATGAGGACTGGAAATGGCATCGTCCATTGCGATGGGGATTATCACGGTTTTGCTTGTAACGGGGATGCTTGTCTATTCCGTTTTATTCTTCTATAAACGCCAAAAAATCCAGAAAACCAATCTCGATCGATTCAAGAAATCCCCGGCGCCGCATACCTATTTCGACAAATACGCGAAGCGCTCGGATTTGTTGAAAGCGGCTTATCCCACAGAATCCGATTCCGCGGCTCATCCACCTCAACCCCATTCACATTCAGCTGAAAAGCAATAACTCTATCCAGAATAGAGTCAAACTACTGATGCTGAACATCATCCCCTCAGCCTCACCCCCTTCATGAACACCCACACGGGTTCCATCCATGCCAAGCATGAAATCATCCCTTTTTCGCCTGCGTTTTGGGGGAGTACTCTTTATGTTTATCAGGTAAGGGATTACGATTGAATAGCTTAGAGCTGATGAAATAAAAATCAGGTTAAAGTATGGAATTGTTACCACAAATGATTTATAATTTTGGACGAGAACTTGCGAGGTATTCTTGAACGGCTTTGACTCAGTCTGAGAATGTGGCTTCATCAGTACCAACATGGAGTGGAATGGGACACACAGGTCAAGGCAAGAACCTCTGCTTGAGTAAATTACTTTCTTTGTGATTGATTCACTGGATAAGTAGGATTGGAAGTACTAAACCGTTTCCTCTTCCTCTGGGAGAGAGGCAGGGTAAGAGAAATCCTGATAGGAACAAATCGACTCTTTCTCTGCAAACAAGTACTAGAAAAAATACTTGATTCAACTTGATCTATCCTACTATTTTTCAACATGTTATAATCATGGCGAATAGAACCCGGCCACGAACCATACGATTGGACGAAATCCCCAAAAAGATTTATTACTCCATCAGCGAAGCCAGCGATTACACGGGCGTGGAACCGCATGTGTTGCGCTATTGGGAAACCAAGTTCAGCAGGCTGAATCCCAAACGGGTAGGAGGAAACCAAAGGAAATACACGCGGGGTGATTTGGAACTTCTACTTGAAATCGTCAATCTGCTTTACAACGAGGGGTATACCTTGGACGGGGCGGAACGCAAACTGCGGGGAGGCCTCCAAGCCCTGCGCGCCGAACGGAACAGTGAAAAAGTAGAAGCCGCCCCGCCGTCAGAAACTCCCGCTAGCGATTCAGCCTCCCCCGCGGCCCGTGAACCTTACGATCTGGCCGCCATCAAGCGGGATCTGCAAGAAATCCTCCGGTTGCTTGAATAATCCTCGGCCTCCACGGTTTTCCTGGCTTCCAAATCAATCAAGAATATTCTGGGGCGGTTCCAATTTGATCTTGGAACGGTCGGAGATGAACGTCCAACGTTCCCGCGGGAATAGCACCTTATCCATCGCGCCACTGCCTCCGCCGGAAAAGACCAAACAAAGGCATGCGCCGATCAACGCCATGTTGTATTCATACCCTTGGTTGGCATTGAAAAAACCGTTCTGACCATGGACAGTCAGCACCGCCCCCACCATGATAAAGGCCAGAAAGAGGGCGGATTCCCGGGTAAACAATCCGAGAACTAAAAAGACCCCGCCGGTCAGTTCACCCAAAGCCACCACCCAGGCGGTAACGGAAGGCAGATAAATGCCTAAATTCGCGAAAGATTGGATCGTGGCGGTCATACCCCCCGTTTGAAATATTTTAGAAAAACCATGAACGGCAAAAATGATCCCGGCCGTGATCCGGAGAATCATCAAACCCAAATCCTGATATTTGCGCAACATCCTTTCCAGCATCCTGCTTTCCTTTCTGAGGGGGAAATCCACCCGGGATTCCTTGGGGCCACAACCTCTTGAGCTTTCTTGTGTTCCACCAGCTCGCCAACCAGCCGCTCCTCAAACTTCCTTAATCGGCCGTTATTTTCAAGGTCTCGTGTGCTACAATCGGTTTTTATTCCAGAATAGATGATCGGGTATCATTTCATTATTGTTGATCAGGGACCTTCATGATTGCGCAACATCCAGGTGACCGGCTCTATCAAAAAAATCTCACGGTTTTGCAGAAAACAAATCCAGAATTGGCCCGGCGGATCTCGGCCGAGCCTCCCTCCCCCATCATCCATTGGTTCCATTCTGACACATTAGCGCCGACGATGGAACTCACCCATCCCGAAAAAATCGTGCTCTATCACAGCCGGCACGATCCCCGCCGGGAGGCGCAACGGCAGATCGAAGCGTTGGCTTTGGATTCCCCATCCGTTTTCATTTTTCTGGGGACCGGCTTGGGATACACGGTCGAACATCTGGTGGAAACGTATCCACAGTTCATCTCCGCCTTATTGCTCGTGGAACGCGACCCTGGCGTATTCTACTATTTTCTCCACCGGAAAGATTGGACCTCCTTGCTGGAAAATCCCCGGGTGCGGATTGCGGTTCCCGAAACCATGGGAGATCTGACGGCCGCGGCGCGGGATTTGCTCCCTCATATCATGGGCAACGGCGTCCGGCTGGTCGACCATCCCCCGTCGTTCGAAATGTATGGTGAGTTTTACACAACGGCGATCGAACGGCTGCGCCAATTTTTGCAGCAAGCAGCAGCGGAGAGTGAATTTTTGATTCACCACGGCGCTTTGATCCAGCGCAACGCGATCACCAACCTTCCGGCCATATGCGCCAGCCTAGGACTCGGCCCCTTGCGGAATTTTTATCAAAACCAGCCGGCCGTCTTGATCGCGGCAGGCCCTTCGTTGGATCAAAATATTCACCACATCACGGCTCATCAAGAGCACATGCTCGTTTTTTGCGTGGATACTGCTTACCGGATTGCCCTGAGTCATGGCATCCAACCCGATTTTGTGGCCGCCACCGATCCCAGCACTCTCAATCTCCTTCATTTTGAAGGAATCGATAATCCCAAGCCGCCGGTGCTCATTTTCGAATCAGACGTGCATCCCGCCATCCCCGGCCGATGGAAGGGCCCCCTTCTCTTCCTGAATTCCGAAAAAGCGCGAATCAATCGCTGGATCGAAGAAGTCGCGGGCCCCTTCGGTTCGTTCGATCAAGGCTTGTCGGTAGCGCATACCCTTTTCAACGCCGCCGAATGGCTGGGTTGCGATCCCATTTTTCTGGCGGGTTTCGACTTAGCCTATCCCCGCAACGGCGGATTCACCCACGCGAAAGGCGCCGCTTTGAACCGGGAAGTGAATCCCGCCCAGGCAGGGGATACCCAGATCCTCATCCAACCGGGTCCCCATCACCCCACCGTCACCTCAGAAGCAATCACATGGGTCATGGGGATCGATGGCCAGCCGATTCCCACTTCGAAAACCATGGCGGTCTTTCTCCATACATTGTCGGAACGGGTGAAACAATCCCATGCACTGGTTTACGACACAACCGAAGGCGGGGCGTTGATCGAAGGGACGATTATCCGGAAACTGGCCGATGTCTTGCCTCAATTCGTTTCTCCTTCGCCCAAATCTCCCGTGGCCCCGGCTCTGCTGGAACTCCGCAACCCGCAATACGCGGCCTGGGTAGAGGCGATCGAGGAATTGACGGGGGCTTTGCGTTCGATCCGGCAGGAAGCGGAATCCGGATTGGCCACTACCCAATTTTTACACAAATTCGCCAGCGCCGCGGATCCCGCCGAGTTGCCTTGCACTCCCGAATGGAAGAAAATGGACGATATTTTCTGGAATCTCTACCGGAATCCCGCCTTGAAAACAGCGGTGGAACAGGCCTTGTTTTCGAGTCTGTTTTTATTCATCCGCCAAGAAAAAGACGAGACACCTCTCGACCGGTTGAATAAATACGCCCAGTTTTTCCAGTCGGTGGCCGGCTACAGCCAGGAATTTATCTCCTGCCTCATGGATGCCCAAAATCAAATCTCCCAGTCCGGGCGGGAGGAATGAAAAGGCCCCCGCTAGTACTTCACGATATGAGTACTTCACGATACTAACTCCATGGAATTCCCCACCAACTTTGGGGAAGACATGCCATCGACTCCCCTCCGTTCCCTACAACTCCTCCCCGAAAAACAAGCCATCCAGAAAGGGGATTTCTGGATGGCTTGGGAACAATCTAGAAAACCAGCTATTACTGGATGGCTTGCCGCCTCACGCCCCGGCGCTTCTCGCCGCCGCGAGCGCCTTGTCATAATCCGGATGTTCGGTGACTTCTTTAACGATTTCTTTGTGCACAATTTGCCCATTCTTGTCCACGACAAACACCGCACGGGTGATGAGTCCCAGCTCCTTGATAAGCAAACCATATGCCTGGGCAAAAGAGCGGTCTTTGTAATCGGAAAGGCAAGTAACGTTGTCGATATGAAACGATCCGCAAAATCGTTTTTGCGCGAAAGGCAGATCAAGGCTGATGGTCAAAACCTTGGCGTTGAGTTTCGACGCTTCTTCGTTAAAGCGCTTGGTCTGCATTTCGCATACCGGCGTGTCGAGGGACGGCACGGCGGATAGGATAACCACCTGACCCTTGAAATCGGACAATTTGACCGGCTGCAGCGCATTGTCAACCGCGGTAAAATCGGGAGCGGCACTGCCGGTCTGGATGTCCGGACCCACCAAGGTCATCGGATTTCCCTTAAATGTAATGACACCCGTTCGTTCCATGAATATCTCCTGTCTCTGAGAAATAAATAATAGTAACAATTATCATTAGAATAATATCGAAGCGGTTTCTGTCAACCACGCTTCTTCCGTAATTTCTGTTTGCGGAAATAACACGCAAGGCTTTTTACCCAAAATAGGAGCATGGTTGAATCATTATCCAATTCCCTCTTCCCCCTGGAAAAGGATCAGGGTATAGGAAACCGTAAACTCAGTCATAATATTCAATGATTCGCCGAAGAACCCGGACAGGGATTTTGAAGCGCTCATTTTCCCGCGCGGACCAATCCTGCCGCCGAATCCAATTCCCGCGGCTGTCATATTCATACGCGTACAATTCCCGGCTAAGAAAGTGGCCATGGGCGCCATACACCGTCTGACCGGCCAAGTTGCCGTGATCGTCATAGGCATACAAACGCCGCATTTCAAGACCGCGGGCCTTGGTATAGGCAAGAACCTCGGCTACCTGCCCACAATCGTCATAGGCGTGAAGCCAATACGCCGCCACTTCGCCCTCTTTGTTGAGTAAAAATGAGCGAATCTGACGGCCTTGCCCGTTGAATTGGTGCTGTTCACGGATTTGCACTTCCCCTTGAGCGTTGTAATCCGCATATTCTGTGAGCTGACCTTGGTCACCATATAAAAAAATTCGCTTGCGTTTCAATCCGTTCGCGTCGGATTCGTGCTCCTCGGTCCGGATTCCGTTCTCGTTGTACAAATACCGTTCCGAAAACCGGAGCGCGGCGTCCGCGCCGTAGGTGTCTTTCTGGATCACTTGACCTTTCCCGTCATACCGGTATTTCACCCGTTCCAACAGCCGGCCGTCAGCCATATACTTGGCTTCGGTGGACACGCGGCCGTCTTCCCCGTATTCCCGCAAAAACCGGACGGACACCTGTTTCCCGCCGGAATAATCCACCCGCTCAATCAGAATGCCATCCCGGGAATATGTGCAATCGGAGACCAGAGCAGCTACACCTTCCTGCCACTGATCCCCTTCCCGGCTGAACCAGGATTCCTCCAAACGGACTTGTTTGACCGGCCCCGCCAGATCTGCCAAATCCCGGTGCGCCAGGCGGTCTGGTTCGGCGCCGGCCGGGAAGTTCAGAAGCAGAACATAACCCGCCGAATAGATCCAAAATCCCACCAGGGCTGGTTTGAACCACGTGTGGAGTTTCGCCATATTCCATCGTTCCCTATTCTCGAAACGGATGAGCAACCAAGTCCCTCTGCTAGTGGAGTATAGAAGAATCCTAAAAGCAATCCACTTGCGTGGACGGCTTCAGTAGAAAGATGTATTTGATCTCCTTCGATCCATCCTGGCGATTGAGATATCTCTGAAATGGAACAACAATCAGGTATAGTAAGGGAGACCTGCAATCGGATTCTCACGGGCATGGAGTTGAGGGATGGCGGGCATCGACCGGGTCAAGGAACAAATCCTCGAAAAAGCGGATATCGCCGAAATCGTTTCGCAATACGTCCACCTGCAACCGAAGAGTGGCCGGTTGTTCGGATTGTGTCCGTTTCACAAGGAAAAGACGCCCTCGTTCACGGTGAATCCGGAGCGGGGTTTCTTCCACTGCTTCGGGTGCGGGAAGGGAGGGAACGTTATCGATTTCGTCATGGAAATGGAAACACTGACCTATGCCGAGGCCCGGCGGGTTCTCGCCGAACGGCTGGGCATCCCCATCCCGAAAACCCTAGGACCCAAGCGGCAACACGAGGACGTCGACCGCTATCAGGTGATGGAACTCGCGGCCAACTTCTATGCCAAGCGGTTGCAGACCGCCCCCAAAGCGTTGGAGTATCTCCACTCCCGCGGATTGAACAAAGAGGACATCCAGCGCTTCGGATTGGGGTACGCCCCTCCCGAGTGGGACACGCTATATCAAGCCTTGAAACAACGCGGCGTGCCCGAGACGGTACAAGTCGAATTGGGCCTCGTGATTCCCCGCAAAGAACACGCCGGTTGCTTGGACCGGTTCCGCGGCCGGATCCTATTTCCCATCCGCAATACCCTGGGGCGGGTGATCGCTTTCGGCGGCCGGACGCTCGATCCCAAAGAACCGGCCAAATACCTCAATAGCAACGACACGCCGCTGTTCAACAAGTCCAAGGTGCTGTATCTCCTCGATCAGGCCAAGGAATCGGTGAAGGAGCGGGGGGCCGTGCTGGTCGAGGGCTACATGGACGCCATCTCACTGCATCGGCACGGTTTCAAACAGACCGTGGCGACCCTGGGAACCGCGCTGACCAAAGACCATCTCGCGATCCTGCGGCGCTACACGAAATCATTCACCTTATTGTATGACGGTGACGAGGCGGGCATCCGGGCGGCCATGCGGGGAGTGGAGTTGTTCATGCAATCCAGCCTCGCGGCGCGGGTCGTGCTGCTTCCCAGTGGCCTGGATCCGGATGATTTCGTCAAAGCGCAGGGGGCGGATGCGCTGCAAGAACTGCTGGATTCAGCCCTGGATGGCTTTGATTTCTACATGCGGCAAATCGTCAAGCGGCATGATCCGGCCACAACGCAGGGGAAGCTGGAAATTGTGGAAGCCATGCTCCCGCTGCTGGCCAGCGTAAAGGAGGCGTTCATCCGCGCGGATTACATCCGGCAACTGGCGCTGCGCGTCGGCAGCAGTGTGCCTCAACTGGAAGCCAGCGTGCAAAAGAAACTGGCGGCCTCCACTCCAGTTGCGCCGCCGGCGGCCAAAACCACCGTGACAATGGTCAAAACGAACCAACCGGCGGATCCAATGGCCGCGGTCAAGGAAACCCTGGTCCGCCTCCTGGCGTATCATCACGGTTTGATCACCCCGGAGGACCAGCGCAGCCGCCCCCGGATCGATTTATTCACGGGGGAACAATTGACCGCATGGCTGCCCGCGCAACTGCGGGAACTGAACGAACAATCCGCCGTAGATCGAATCCTTGAAAAAATCCTGTTATGCCAGGACAATGCCCCGGCGGCGAGTCCGGCCGCGCGGATGGAAATGTTGTTTCCGGAACTGGAAGAACGCCGGCGGTTCATTGCCATCCTCGAGGCCGAGCCGCTTCCCCGGACCGAAGATGATCTCCGGAGGATGCATCAAAGACTGATGCAGGAAATCCAGCAAGAGATCATCCAGCGGCAGCAACAGAAAATTATCCAGAATGGAGGCCAGAATCCCCTCCAGGCGTTGCAGGCGGTAAATGAACTTTTGCTGTCCAGCCGCCGGGAGAAAGAACCTGGCCTTATCCGCGGAGAATCCGACGAAAAGGAGCCGTAGAAACCTTGTACGCGTTACTCAATCCCCTGGTTCAAGCCATCGACGCCGACCGGATTTTGGAGCATACGAAGACGCTTGTGGAGAAGAACCGCGTGCCCGATTTCCCCCATTTTGCCGAGGCGGCCGGATACACCGAAACCGTGCTGCGGGACCTGGGCCTTGAAGTGGACCGCCTGGAGATCCCCGCGGACGGCGAGACACGCCTGGGCGATGCTGTGATGCCGCTGGCTTGGGAATGCACGGAGGCATCGATCGAGGTGGTTTTCCCCGCGGAGAAGACATTGGTCACCCTGGCGGAATCGCCTTTGTGCGTGGGGATGTGGTCGCCGCCCACGCCCGAGGAGGGTCTCGAGGCAGAAGTGGTGTTTCTCAACGAAGGAGTTCCCAGTGAATTGACCTCGCAGGATGTCAAGGGCAAATGGATCTACACGCCCGGCCGGCTGGACGCCATCCGGGAAACAGCGGCGCGGTTGGAAGCGGCGGGCGTGATCAGCTCCTGGCTGCCCAACAAAGACCACACCACGGATGTGCAATGGATTCAGCGTAACACCAACACACCGGGCGGCTGGGGCACGAAAAAAGACGAACCGGCCCTGGTGGCCTTGGCGTTGTCTCCCCAGGACGGAGCCGCTTTGGTGCAATGGGCGGCGGAAGGCCCGGTGCGTCTGCGGGTAAAGGTGAAATCCCGCTTGTTCCCGGGCACGTTGCCGGTTATCTCCGCCGTGATTCCCGGCGATCCCGGCGAGGAAGAAGTGTGGCTCTCCGCGCCGCTATATGGTCCAGGCGCGAATTACAACGCGAGCAACGCCGCCGCGTTGCTCGAAGCCGCGCGGATTTTGAAGGATTTAGTGGATTCCGGGAAGTTCCCCAAACCGCTGCGGGGCATCCGGTTTCTATGGGGGCCGAAACTCTACGGCGCGCTGGCCTACGTCAAGCAGAGGAACGAAAACGCCAGGCGCGCCCGGTATGCCTTGTATATCGACGCGGGCGCCGGCAGTCCCGATTCGGCATGGAGCCGGTGGCAATACCGCATGACGCCGGTCACCCAGCGGCATTTTGCGGACGGCCTGGCCTGGAACGTGTTCAAACTCTATCTGCAAGCGTGGCGTCCGCAACGCTGCCTCGAAACCAAATCCTTCATGCTGTCAGGGGATACCCTCTTCAATGATCCCCAAATCGGCATTCCCACCCACTGGCTCTACAGCGGCACGGAAAAGGAATGCCGCAACACCAGCGCGGATACCTTGGAAACCGTGGACCGCCGCTCGTGCATCGACCTCGTGGCCCCCGCCGCGGCGATGGTGTTCACCATGGCGTCCATCGGCACGGCGGACATCCCCGACTTGGCGTTTTGGAATTTTAACCTGGCGCAAGACCGGCTGCGCGAGGATGTCCAAGTATATCTGGACCGCGCCAAGGAAGCCCGGAATAACAACGACTTGAACGAACTGCTGGGCGAGGCCTCCCGCCATATTCCCGGCCGGGTGCGAATCGAAACCCGGATTCTCGAATCGCTGGCGGGATTGGGCGAAGGCGCCGAACAGATGCTGGAATGGGAAAGCGTGCGCGAGGCCATTTCGGCCCTCCAGGACCTTGGGAAAGCGGCGATGTCCCTCCTGCGGGCTTATTTAAACGTGCAGGCCGATCAACTGGGCGTGCCGTCGACCAAACTGGAAGTGGCGGCGGAACCCGCTGAAGACAAACGGATCCCCACGCGCGTGGGCGGGACCGTGGGGACGATCACCCTGGACAACCTGCCGCTGGACCGCTGGACCACCCCGGTCAAAGATTCCCCCCGCCACAATGTGCCGTTTATCCTGGCGTGGTGGCTGGCGGATGGCACACGGACTATCGGAGAAATCCAGCGGCTGCTGCATTATGAAATCGCGCGTTACCGGGAATGCATCCCCGCTTGGTTCACCTTTTTGGAGAAGAACGGGTACGTGACCTGGCAAGGCGGAGAGGAAAAACCAGCAAAAGGGAGTTAGATTTCACCGCCGGGACGGGGCAGGCACGGGTGAAACACTCAGCCCCTTGTTAAACCGCCGCTTGCACCTTATCCCAGGCAATGGCGGCCGCGCCCAGAATGCCCGCGTCATCTCCCAATTGGGCAGGGACAATTTCCACCCCTTCGTACATGATGGGGAAACAATTTTGTTTCGCGTAGTCTTGAATGATCGGGAGTATCAGATCGCTTAGGTTTCCCATCAATCCCCCGCCGATGATCACCATTTCGGGACTAAGAATGTTGATCAGGCTGCCCACGGCGATGCCGGTGTACCGGGCCGCTGTCTTGATCTCCCGCAGCACCAACTTGTCCTTCGCCTCGACGGCCTGGCTGAACACGCTGCTGGTTAATTTGGACCAATCGTTGCCGATGAGTTTCGTGAGAATCGTGGCCTTGCCCTTTTTGATGGACCGTTGCAGGCTGCGGATCATGGCGGTCTTGCTGGCATAGGCCTCAAGGCAGCCCCGCTGGCCGCAGCCGCACTTCCGGCCATTGACCACCAGCTTGATATGCCCCAACTCGCCCGCGTTGTAACTGAAGCCGTGGAGCAGTTTGCCGTCCACGATCAATCCCCCGCCGATGCCGGTGCCCATGAAAATGCCGATCACATGCTTTCGCCCCTTCCCCGCGCCATACACGTACTCGCCGAAGGTCCCCACGTTCACATCGTTGTCGATATACACGGGAATCCCCAATTCCTGGCTTAAAAATCCAGTGATCGGCGCGTTGGCGAGATTGATGTTGGGCGTGTCGATCACCGTGCCCTTGACGGGATCCAGCGGGCCGGGTGATCCAATCCCCACCGCCTCAATTTCGGCCCAGGAAAGTTGGGCGGCTTCGACCGCTTCCCGGCAACAAGCGGCGATCCGGCCGAGAATCTCATCCGCCGGCCGTTCCGGTTTGGTTTTCTTCTTCGCGCGGCCTTTGATTTCCCCGGATTGAGAAACCACCGCGGCCAGGATTTTCGTTCCGCCCAAATCCACACCTAGAACGTAGTGTGCATCGGCCATGGGATGCGCGTGCCCCCTTTGTTCGTCGTATCCGAAATCTAAATGACGCTTTCATCCTTTCCCCACGGCTTACAAAAACCAATGGAGATGGCTCTGGATAAAAATCAAGTCATTATACCGTTGAAACGGAGGCCAAGTATACCGGACCAAACCAGGATGGCATAGCGGCGGGAAGGAGACAACCAAGACAAGAAAACAACAAATCGTTGCCCCACTCCCCTGCCACCTCTGGCCGTCTCTGTCCAAACTGCGTGCGCGGAATCCTAATTGGCGGCGAATTCGTTCACTAGGGGGGCTTCAGGGAGGATGTCGGCCAGACTCAGTTCAAGGCCCAGGCATTCCAAAACCCGGAGGATAGTTTGCTCAACCACTTTGTCCGGGGTGGAAGCGCCGGACGTGAATCCCACAGAGACCGGACCGGGGGGAAGCCAATCCCGGGTAATGATTTCCTCATTTTGGCCGAACGGCTTATGGCGGATTTCATCGCGGGATACGATACATCCCGGATCACAAATGTGATAAGTGGGAGCGTAGCGAAGACCGATTTCACACAGATGGCTGGTATTACTGCTGTTGTAACCGCCGACCACGAGAATGACATCCGGCTTTTTCGCGCCGAGTTCAATGATGGCGTCTTGCCGCTCCTGAGTGGCGCTGCAAATGGTGTCGAAGGCACGAAAATGCTCTTTGAGGTTCTCTTCGCCGTAGCGGTCCCGTATGGCTTGTTCCACCATCTTGGAAATATGGAGAGATTCACTGCTGAGCATGGTGGTCTGATTCGCCAGCCCCACCCGCTGCAAATCCCGGTCCGGATCGAATCCGGGGCTGATGGATTTCTCAAACCGCTTCAGAAAGGCCGCCTTGTCACCCCCGTGCCGGATGTAATCGCATACCACCTGGGCCTCTTCCTCCCCGCGGACGATGATGTAGCGGCCGCCTTCGAATTGCAGCGCCCGCGAACTGGTGGCAATGGTTTCTTCGTGAGAATACTTGCCATGAATGATGGACGTGAAACCGTCCCGGGAATTCCGCTCCACCCGGTTCCAGACATTCATCACCGAGCCGCAGGTGGTGTCGACCAGCACGCAACCGGTTTCGATCAGATGCTTCATCTCTTCCACGCTGGCCCCGAAGGCCGGAAGAATCACCACATCCTCCGGTTTGATATCCTCAAACTTGTAGTTGCCGGCTTCGCAACCACTCAGAAAACGGATACCCATTTCCCGCAACTTGCGGTTCACCTGGGGATTGTGAATGATTTCCGTGGTGATGTAGATGGTTTTGTCTGGGAATTTCTGGCGGGTTTCGTAGGCATAATCGACGGCCCGGTCGACTCCATAACAAAAACCAAACTCCTTGGCCAACAAAATCCGCAGGCCGCCCACTTGCAAGGTGGAGCCGTTTTCCCGCAAGTACTTGACCAATCCACTTTTGTATTCCTTGGCCAACGTGCCCGCTACTTGCTCCTTCAAGCCAAAACCCCGCCTGTTGATGGAAAGGTTCTTTTTCCGGTTCGGCATCAAATACTCCCGAAGTTTACTATTCATGTTATATTACCAAATCGATCCTTGTTTGACAACTCTAGGTTCACCACGGGGGACGGCCATGGCATGAAAGGGATCCCCTTCTTATACGAAGGAGGTCCTTGAAACTTTAAACACGCCAGGGCGGCACTCCGCGCTCACTGCAAAGTTCTGGGTGGAGAATGAACGGCCGAGAAGCCAACGAGGCAACGATGAGAGATCGTACCCACTCTTCAAGTATAGCCACGAAGAAGAGAAAAAAAGAATCGGGTTCATCCGGAAAGAGTGATCTTTCTCTGAAGGTGGGATTGATCTCCAAAGAACAGGCCCGGGAAATCCACCTCCGGTCCCTTCTCTCCTCCTTCTCCCGTGGGGAAAAGGCCAGGGTGAGGGAAGCCCAGAAAAGGCGGAATTCATTTTTCACTGCAAATGAGCCACCCGTTGAAAAACATCGATCCGATCTACCCGGGGATTTCCATCTCCGCCTGGGACTTCCTTGGATTGGACAATTCCGCGGCCGCGCGGGCCAGGGCGTTGGCGTGGATTTCCATCCCCCGCTCCAGGTCGCGCAGAAAAGCCAGGCACCGGTCACGCGCCTGAAGGTTCATGGCGGGCGTCTCTCCTCCAAATCGGTTCACCTGATTCAACTGGCTCAATAGAATATGCGTGGACCGGGCGCAGAGCGTTAGGCTCAACGCATAGGGGCGGGGCGATTTTCGCAGATCGTCCGCGAAAGATTTCATGATGAGGATCATCTCCGCGCGGAATGTGGGCTGCGCGGAATCCAAGAGGTTCATCCGTTCCCCCAATTGGCGCAAGCGGATTCGCGCCGCGCCGCATTCTTCCGCCAATTCATGCAAGTCCTTCCGCAGTGCCTCCTGTCTTGTTTCGAGGCTGGGATGTAGGGCTCGGCGCAAAAAGGTTTTATCGATCGCGTGGCTAACATACCGGGCTAGCGCGTCCTCCAAGGGCAAAAACCGGCAACCGGGAATCACCGCGCCATGGGGAGCGGTGTTGATCACATT
Organism: Candidatus Omnitrophota bacterium; assembly: GCA_013177805.1. Classification (GTDB taxonomy): domain Bacteria; phylum Hinthialibacterota; class Hinthialibacteria; order Hinthialibacterales; family Hinthialibacteraceae; genus JABLXU01. The sequence goes on along the minus strand of JABLXU010000043.1, from coordinate 21,682 downwards.
CCCCCCCGTGACTTGGATTAATTCCCCGAAGCCGTCGAGATAAAACTTATATAATCCGCTGGTAAAGATGGTTCCGCCGTCGTTGGAGGGTACCGGGATGAGGGAATCATCCACGTCCATGGGAAAGGATTGATCCAACTGCATAGCGCCCGCGGCGTATCGCTGCTCTCCCGGAAAACCGAGATCGTTACCGATCAAAAGAATGGGGGAACACCCCATCAGGCGGGCGGCATGATAGGCGGCATGGGCGGTCGATCCATACGAAATCAACTCCCCCAGACGGCCCAGGCGGGTAAAGTTTCGAAGGAGTGGCGATGCTCCAGGACCGAACGATTGGGTTCCCGCGTGATCGTAAAATAAAGTCCGGCCAGGAAACCGCGCCGGGATGGACGGGTGAACTCCCGGAAACGCCAGCAAAACGGCGTCATCCAGCGCGATCGATTCAAAATGCCGGGCGTTGAGTTCAGTAAAATCGAGGCTTACCACGATATCGGACAAGACGCCCTTCCGGCGCAGAATCCGGTACGCGGTATCGACCGTGATCACCAAGGCCTTGTCCCACGCCCGGGCAAGGTGCGGCATTGCGGCTTCCAGGCTGGGTCCCGGACTGATTACCAGAGCGGGCGTCCCCGGCGCCGCGCCGAGAAGCCGCAACCAGGGCGCTCCCCGGAGCACGTATGACAGATTGGCAAGTATGTTCTCCAGGATGATCTCGCCTTGAATTTCGGATGTTTTGAATTTTAAGCCCTCCACGCGCAGGTTCTCATGGATGGACCGCGCCAATCGCTGAAGCCGGTCCGCGTACAGCACCTTGGCGGCGGCCGTGAAGGCCACCCGTATCCCCTGCGCGCGGGTCCGGTGGCCCCAGGATCCCGCAAAAAGCCGCCGGGCGACCTCCTCTTCGGGCAATCCCACCGCGAACCGTACACGGGGAGAACGGATCAAGGCAGTGAAATCCATCAGGTGAAAGGCCGCCTTGAGTAAATCCGGATCCGGTTCCACAATCCAAATCAGGGTGTTGGAATCGGATAGACGGTAGAGATAAAGGGGATGGTAACCGGATCCGAAACCGAACAAGAGCACGTGAGCGTTTTTCAAAAAATCATCCCCCAGGCGCTTGGCCCACTCTTCCGCGTCTGTGCCGGGCGTGTCCATGGGATTAAACGCGGCCGATTGGCCGGATGCCAGCCGGATGCCCAGCACCGGTGATCCGTCCCGCGCCCGGGCCGCCACAAACCGGCCGGGCAGAGAATCAGGACCGCTTAGCCGTTGCGCCAGATCGGGATCCCGGTGTTGAAGCGCTTCTATGTTTCGCATCCAAAAGGATGGCTGGGCTGACCACTCGGCACGCATGCGGAAACACCATTCGTTCAAAGAATGGAAATGACGTTCGCTCCGCTCATCATACCGGATGGCTGGGCGGGAACAACCGGGGTGGGTTAGGGATATATGAGATTTGATAAGGTGAATAGAAATGATCGCTTCTCTGGAAAATACGTCGCTGCTGGAGCCAAGGCGCTCTTGCCCTTTTACAAACCAGGCAAGCCTCGCGGTCAGCTTCAATCCCAGCACCCTCCCGGCTTCTTCCCCCGAGATAGATGGAAGATCGGGAAAAATGGTCACGGTGTATACAATGTTACGGTTTATACAATGGCACGGCTTTCTCCGTGCGATTTTCGTGGTTTGAGTGTGGATGGGTAAGCGAAACGAATCCCTCTCCCTCTGGGTGAGGGCAAGGGTGAGGAAAGCCCTGAAAAGGCAAACTACGTTCTTTCCCGGCCATTGAGTGAGGCCATTGAGTGAATAGTGGCTCGAACAGTAACAATGATTGGGTAGCGCTGGGCTTTGAATCCCCCTTTCTGCGTTCGCTGAACCGTGGGGGCACGTGCGCGCGCCCCTTCAAACAGACACAGAACCTTCGACCATGCGTGTGTTGATCATCGATAAAACCGCCGGAATGGAAGCTTCGCACGAACGCCACCAAACCCTGGCCGGACGGCCGGACGTGGAGTTGCATGTCCTTGGCCCCCGCCACTGGATCGAAAACGGGCGGCCCATTGAATGGCGCGCTTCCCCGGACACGTTGTATACTCCACATTTCGGCCGGGTATTCTTCAAGGATTACTACGCGAGAACCGGATACATGCGGGGTTTGAGCCGGGCGTTGATCCGCTCGAAGCCGGAAATCATCCAATTGCTGGAAGAGCCATGGGCGGTCTCCACCCTGCAAACCATCGTGGCGGCCTCGCTGTTCGCGCCCCATGCCAAAATCCTGTTCTACACGTGGGAGAACATCTACCGCCCGTGGACGTATCCCTCCCGGGCTTCCCGGTTGTATGCTCTGATCGACAAAATCGCGCACGCGGCTTCCACCGCCGCGGTTTGCGCCACCCAGGGCGCGCGCCAGGTGCTGGAACAGAAAGGCTATGCCAAGCCGGTCGAAGTCATTCCGTATGGCATCCCCAACTTCTTCCTGAACGAAACGCCGCCCGCTCCCCATCCTCCCCAGGATCGGCCATTCACCATCGGTTATGTGGGCCGCTTGATGTACATGAAAGGCATCGATCTCCTGCTGGAGGCGTTGGCCCGCCTGCCCAGCGTGCATTTGCTTTTAGTCGGCATGGGAGAGGACGAAGCCACATACCACCGGATGTGCGAACGCCTGGGGATCCAAGACCGGGTGGAATGGATCCCCGCCGTGAACGAGCGCCGTGTGCCGTTGGTGTTGCGCCGGATGGATGTATTTGTGCTGGCCTCCCGGAAAACCCCCCTGTGGCAGGAACAATTGGGGCGCGCCGCTCTCGAAGCCATGGCCACGGGCATCCCGGTGATCGGTGCGCGGTCCGGCGCGATTCCCGAAGTGCTGGGTGACGCGGGATTGCTGTTCGACGAGAATTCCTATGCCAGCCTGGTGGAACGCGTCACCTGGCTCAAGGACAATCCCGGAGAACGAATCCGGTTAGGGCGGCTGGGCCGGCAACGGGTACTCGAATTATTCACATGGGAACGGTTCGCCGAACGCTTGACCGGATTGTACCGGACTTTGTTATAGAATGCCTTCACAGGACTCTTCCATGAATCACGACTCCCCATTGCCCGGCATCGGCACGCGCATTACCCGCTATGGGACGATCCTCGCCGTCAGCGGCATAGTCTGTAAAATCATGCTCTTGGTGTACACCGTGTTGGCCGTGGACATTCTGGGGCGCGAGGGTTTCGGCCGCATCGAGTATTTCATCGAAATGGCGATCATCTTCAGTGTCTTGATCGACTTCGGCCTGGAACAGACAGTCACCCGGGAAGTGGCGCGGCGGCGGGAAGACACGGGCGCGATGCTCTATCCCCTCCTGATGTTCCGGTTAGCGGCCGCGCTGGCCGGCGGCGTGGTGATGGCCGCGTTCCTCTGGCTGCTGGCGCAACCGGGGCATACCAGCGCGTTGATTCTCGCTTCCATTACCTATTTTCTGGTTATCTCCGTCATCATGCTAGTGCGGGCCGTGGTCCGGGGATTGGAGTTAATGACCTTTGAGGGCATCGCGAACATCCTGGACAAGGTAGTGCACATCGGCCTGGCCATCCTGTTGCTGTTCGCGTTTCCCTGCCTGCCGCTGATTGTGCTGTGTTATACCAGCGGCGCGATGGTTTCGTTGCTCATTTATCTTGGAATCATCCTGAAGCGGATCGGCATCTCCCGCGAGACGTATTCCTATCAGGACTGGATCGATTGGCAGAAATTAGCCGTGCCTATCGGACTCTCGGCGGCGTGCATCCTCCTGCTCCACCGCGAGGACACGGTGATGGTCAACTGGATCCGCGGGGATGAGGAAACCGGCCTGTACCGCGCCCCTTACCGTTTTTTGGAAGGTCTTTTCCTTTTTCCCCAGGTGTTGGCGATATCCGCCTACCCGGTCTTCTCCAAACTGTTCCACGATAAACAACCTTTTTCTCAATCCGCCTCGGATCTGCTGCGTGGATTGATCATCATCAGCCTGCCTATCGCCGTGGGAGGGACTTGCATTGGAACCGGCATGATGACATCCCTGACGCCGGAATTGGGGCAGGCGGGAGGAATTGTGTTTATTCTTCTCCTGTGGTCCCTGCCATTCATTTACGCCAACTTTCTGCTGGGAACGATCTTGAACGCCACCGACCGGCAGCACCGCAATTTCCAAGCCAGCGCCTGGGGACTCGCCAGCAACGCGCTGCTGAACATCCCTGCCATCTATTGGTTCGGAGCCTATGGGGCGGCGGTGGTCACGGCGGTGTCGCAGGCCGTTTATTGCCTGATCATGTTGATTTATGTCCATGATTTCAAACTGATCACCGGACTGCCCCGTTACGCGGCCATCGGGGCGGCCTGCTTGGTCATGGCGGCCTTGCTGCACCTGATCGACTTCGCCTGGTATATCGAAGTGCTTATCGGCGGGGTAACCTATCTTGCCGCGCTGGCCGCCTTCCAAGGCGTCACCGGACGGGAAATGCTCACCTTATGGAGCGTCGTGAAGCGGCGGTGAAGGTAAAGTCTCACTCCGGCGGTTCGGGGACAAACTCTCTCAGGAAAAACAGCTGCCGGAGTTGTTCGGCGTTCTGGGGATGGCCGATGACGAACGGCTCGGGGGTTTGATCGCCATTGATCAGTTCCCACAGATCCACCTCCCGGCCGGACAAGTAGCGCATCACGCCGCCCGCCGCCTTGAGCACCATGGCCGACGCCGCGATGTCATAGACCCGGACCTGTTTGAGGAATCCCCCCTGGATCTTCCCCCGCGCGACGCAGCAAATGTGAGCCGCCGCCGAGCCGAACGACAGCGCCCGCCCTTCGTAGCGCACCTCGAAGCCGCGGAAGGTGATAGACGGCGCGACGATGCAACTGCCCCGCCCCATCTCCCGCGGTTCGGCAACCTGGATGATCCGGTGGTTCAAGTAAGCCGGGCCGCCATCCACCGCCCAGAAGAATTCATCCGTCACCGGCAGATAAACAAATCCCGCCAACGGTTTTTGGCGGTGAATCAAGCCCACGGATATGCACCACACCGGCAATTCATACACAAACGGCGCGGTGCCGTCGATGGGATCGATCGCCCATACGTATTCCGCGTCTTGCATCCGGTGATGCCCCGATTCCTCGCCATACACGCCATGCTCCGGAAACCGGTGATGCAATTCCTCCCGCACGAATTGCTCCACAGCCCGGTCCGCCGCGGTGACGAAACTGCGGTCCGCTTTCCGCTCCGCCTTGACGTTCCGGAAGTGATCCATCGCGATGCGCCCCGCCTGATAGATCACGGGACGCATCTCTTGCACCACACGCTGAAGGTCCATGCCGGTTTAGTTTTCCATTCCCAAACGAAGATTGAATGATCTCTGCTTCTTCTCAATAATGTATACCCACGGCCGGGGAGAGCACCAAGGGGAACGGGATTTCAGATACCCTGGATGGATTTTCCCGCAGCGTGTAATCCATCAACTTGAATGGTAACTTTTAACCCGAATGCAGAACTTTTTCTGTACCTGATTCGTGGTATGCGTAAGAATGGGAACGCGAAACGATTCCTTCTCCCTCGGGGTCAGGGTGAGGGTAGCCCGGAAAGAGAGAACGGCTTCTTTTCTCGGCCATCAAGAAAATAGATGCCTGGAATTTCCCCATCCTTGGGGCGCGTCCATCCGGCCTGCGCAATCACCCGCCCTTCCGTCCCCAGGCCGCCCATTTCCAGAGGATCTCCCCGGTAGGGGCATAAATCACCTTTTCGGGCTGAACCGAAGGGAGTTCCACGGCGCGGACCAAATAAAAAACCCGGTGTTCCGTTTTTTGGATATATGGCTGAATGGGCGCTCCGGTGGGGACAAACTCCACCCCTTCGATTGCCTGCTCATGAATCCATTTCTCCGGGGGATACGCGTCATAAAACAAAAAGAAGATGTACGGATATTCGGCCAGGCCGGATACGACGGCCTTCTCTGCTTCATGACGATGGTCCCGCCACCAGCCCACCGCGTCCCGGTAGCCATATTCCCAATCCACCGCTGAATAAACGGGATAGCGGACGTAGAGATCGTACAGGTATAGCGCCGGGCATAGGACCAACGCGGCGAACCACAGGTACCGGCACGCCCGAACCAGGTCGCGGGAGGTCCATTGTTCCAGCCAATCCTTCCATTCCCCCAGGGACACCAGGCCATACGCGGCGATGACTTGAAACACCGGCACGCCAAAGATGCTCCGCAAGGCATGGGGAATCGACTCCCGGGTGCAGGCCGCGGCAATCGGAAAACAGAGCAGCCAAACCAGGAGGACGCGGTCCACGCGGGCACGGCGGGTCACGATTCGCGCCATTCCCGCCACGAGCAGGGGCAACAGGTACCAGTGCAGTTGCCCAAAGACGGCGGTATTATGGCGGAGGTTGCTATCTCCATGAATGAACAAAAATCCTGGGGAAAAATGGAGGCAATAATTCCTCAGCCACTCGAGCGCCGCGAAAGCCATGGGCTGTCCATCGAAGATCGATATTGACGAAAACCGTGCGCCGCTTTCCTCCGGCTGATACAGGATGTGGTACAGCATGGGCAGCGACCCGAGCGCGAAAATCCCGAAAAAAACGATCACCGGCCGAATAAAACTCCCACGAAGAGCCGGCCTGAATGCCTCCCGGCCAAGAGAAACAAACCATATCAAAACCACCCCCACCGGGATGTACAACTGCGCGGGCGCGTATGTATACAGGGCAAGCAGGAAAAACAGGGCGGAGAGCGCCGCGTGACCAGGTCCAGGAAACGGCTGCTCCTTCTGCCGCAGAAAAAAGAAAAACCCCAGGGGAATCCACAGCGTCAAGAAAATCGATTGATTGGCCCACCGGCTCAGCAGCAGGCTCCAGGGTGACAACGCCACGAAAAGCCCCGCCCACGCGCCCGCCGCGGGATTCCACAACCGGGCGGCCAGGATATAGGCAGCCATTACCGAACAGGCCCCAGCCAGGCAGGCGGGCAGGCGCACGGCGAATTCGGTGAGCCCCAAAGCCGCCACGAAGGGCAGATCGGCGTATTGATAAAATCCGGAAGTCGTGACGCGTAAGGAACGGACAAAAAGAGGCCAAGGGCGTCCCGTTTGGTCTTGCCCATTCGTTAATAAACAATACGCGGTGTAGCCTTTGTCCGCCTCGTCGCGGAAAAAACCGGCAGGGTTGGCCGGCAGTTGATATAGCCGCAAAACCAGCGCGGTCAGGAACAGCGCCAGCGCGGTGATGCGAGGGTGACGGTTGATCATTCCAGGATCCATCGAGCGTTTTGTTGACAACCTATGGCCAGGTCATCACAATAGATCCATCCATGGAGCGTAAATAATCAAGAATACCATGGAACCATTCGCGCCAGGAGGTAAATTCCCCACTTTTGAATCCAGCCGGCGCCTTTTTTGGGTGATCGTCGCGGCGTTGGCCTTGGTGCTGGCCATTGGTTTGCCCATCACCGGATACAAGATCGTCAGCCGCTTCCGGGTTATTCTCTTCGACCAGGTCATGCGCGACAATGACGCCCTCTCCCGCAGCTTCGAAAGCTTTCTGCGGGAAACCCGCCGTATCGCTCCCAGCCGGGAAGAATGGCTGAAACTCGTACAAGACTACATCGACCATTACGAACTGCCCAACCGGGGGTATATCTGCCTGGTGGATGCCGACGCCAATCTGCAAGCCGCGCCCAACCGCAATCCGGCGCATCCGCCGGTCTTAGCCAAGGACTGGACCTTCATCCCGGTCTCTCCCGCGAACGGGCAACTGGATTACAGCCGCAGCATGCGCACCGAAGATTTGATCCGCTCCACTCCCGAAACGAAAATCGCCGGCCATTGGCACAACACCCAGGAAGAACAATTGGTCGATTTCCGGGTGGTCCATATCGACGGCGAAAAATGGCTGATCGGAATCCATCAGTTCGAAAACGCCGTGCAAGAAAAATTGAAAGAGATTGTGCCGTTTGTCGTGGCTGTCGGCTCGATCTTGTTCTTGGCCGTTGTTATCCCTTTCGGAATGTTCACGGCGCGGCTCATGCACTACCATGAACATGAACGTGCCCTGTACATCCGCCGGATCGAGAAACACACCCAAGAAATCGAACACTTCGCCAAACAGTTGGAAGAGACCAATGAACACCTGCACCAACTGCAACAACAAAAAAACCGCCTCTACGCCCGGCTTTCCCACGATCTGCGGACCCCGCTCCACAGTATCCTGGGCGCCAGCAGCCTGATCGCGGAAGGTATCTACGGCGAGATCACGCCCAAGCAGGCCCATGCTACCGAGATCATCCACCGCAACGTCCAGGTGTTGCTGCACCTGATCGACGGCATTCTCCAACTCTCCCGGGTCGAAAGCGGACAAGTCACCCTGGAATCCGAAATCTTCGAACTGGATAACCTCCTCCAACAACTAACTGAAAATATGCTCCCCCTGGCGGAAAACAAAAACCTGCAATTGCGCTACCAGCCCAATCCCGCCCTGCCCCGGCTCTACACCGACCGGGATAAGCTTTACCTGATCCTGCAGAATCTGGTAAGCAATGCCATCAAGTTTACCCACCAGGGCTATGTCGAATTGTCGGCCGAACTGCGCGAAGACTCGTCCGCCGCCATCGCGGTACGCGATACGGGACCGGGAATTTCCGAAGCGGATCAGGAGCGGATCTTCCACGAATTCACCCGCGGCCCTAATTCCCGCACCGACACGAAGGGCGTGGGCCTGGGATTGACGATCACCAAGGAACTGACCCAACTGATGGGAGGGCAAATCTCCGTGCGCTCCATCCCCGGTGGAGGTTCCACGTTTACCGTCACTTTCCCCCCCAACCTCGTGCGTCCCCTCTCCGCCTCCCCAATTACCCAATGAAGGAAAGTTTGGCCGCAATTGATTCTCATAATGTAATAATGTAATTCAAAACTTCCTCACGGCATGATTACAGGTTTCGGGGTATATGGATTGGAGCGTTACTCACTTCCCTCTTCCCCTGGGGAGAGGGCCCGGGTGAGGATTGTTCTGAATAATCACTCGAGACGATCCTCATACGCGCGATTCAATCGGTCCCTGGAAGGGATTTGATCTGCCTTCAAAATATTCAACTGTCCCTGGCCTCCTTGCACCGCAACCCGGAATGGATCGAATGCCTGGCGTCATCGAGAATCTCCATGATCCCACCTCCTGTAAAATCTTGTGAAAGAGCGTGTTGGAGTAATTGGCTTGCGCCTGTTTTCAGGTATGATCATGAGAGAAATCGTGGCGCGAAAGGCACGGGCTTATGGCAAACCACCCGGATCACAAGGATACGCTCCCCAAGTTGTCGATCATCATTCCGATCTACAATGAAGAGGAGCTGTTGCCCGAAGTGCTCCGGCGGGTGCGGGCCATCGATTGGAAAAACCGCGAGATCATCCTGGTGAACGATTGCTCTACCGACACCACCGCTGCCATTCTCCAAAATGAACAACAACACCCGGACACCAAGGTGCTCACCCACGGACGCAACCAAGGGAAAGGAGCGGCCATCCGTACCGGCTTGCAACATTTTACGGGGGACATCGTCATCATCCAGGACGCGGACCTGGAATACGATCCGAACGAGATTATCCGGGTGGTGCGGCCGATCGCCGAGGGCAAAACCCTAGTCTGTTTCGGTTCCCGGTTCATCGGAACCGTGGAAGCCATGCGCCTGCCCAACCGCGTCGCCAATTGGATTCTGGCCCGGCTGGTCTCCTGGCTGTTCGGTCACCGGATCACCGATGAAGCCACCGCCTACAAGGCCTTTCACCGCTCTGTGATCGAGAAAATTCCATTGGAATGCCATGGTTTTGAATTTTGCCCGGAAGTAACCAGCAAGGTGTTGAAAATGAATTATAAAATTCTCGAAGTCCCGGTCTCGTTTAAGGCCCGAACCATCGCCGAAGGCAAAAAAATCGGCTGGCGCGATTTCTTCACCGCCGTGTGGACGATTCTGAAAGTCCGCTTCTTCTGGAAAGCCGAAAATCCTGTCCCGCCTTCGTCATCGCGGCATGAATGAACGCGCGATAAACCTCGTCATTCTCGGGGCCGGCATCGCGGGCCTGGCCACCGCTTGGAAACTGTTGCGGGAACAACCGGGTCGCGCCGTGATCCTGATCGAGCGCGACGCGCAGCCCGGCGGCCTGGCGAAAACCATCGCCTGGAAGGGATACAACCTGGATCTGGGCCCGCACCGCTTCCATACCGAAATCCCCGAAGTCAAGCAATTCATCAAAACCTTTTGCCAGGAACGGATGATCACCGTCCAACGCGCCAGCCGCATGTTCCTGAATGGGAGGTATATCCCCTACCCCATCCAAGTGCTGCCGGCTCTGCGGGCGCTGGGATTGACTTCGACACTTTCCTTCACCGCCTCCGCCCTCAGCGTCCTGTTCCGGCGTAACCAGGCTCAGGCTCGTTCGTACGAAGAGTACGTCATCGGCTACTACGGCAAGCCCCTCTACCGCCGGATCTTCCAACCCTTCGCCGAGAAGGTTTGGGGGATTCCAGCGAGCCGGATCAACGCAGAGACCGCCCGGGTCCGCCTACGGGGCGAGAACATCTGGCATGCCCTGCGCGACAGTTTGTTATCCAGCGGCGAAACCTACGTGGCGGAGTTTCTCTATCCCCCTAACGGAATTGGGGAAATTTCCCGCAAATTCGCCGGGGAAATCGAAGCGATGGGCGGGCTGATCCATTACAACCACGAAGTGACCGCCGTCGGTTTGGGGAACTCCGGTGTGGAATATGTCGAAGCGCAAGGGCCGGAAGGTCTCCGCCATTTCCCCTGCGAGGCCGTGGTTTCCACGATCCCTTTGCCGGCCCTGGCGGAATTGATGCATCCCGCACCTTCGCCGGAAATCCGCCACGCGGCGGAATCCTTGCGGTTCCGCGCCTTAGTTTTGCTGTACCTGTTGTATCCGGAAGATTTAAGCATCCCGGACACTTGGCTTTATTATCCTGAGAAACATGTTCCTTTCTCACGGATCAGTGTTCCCGGCAATTTCAACCCCCACGGGGAACGGGACGGCCGGACGTGCCTGTGCGTGGAGTTCCCTTGCGCGCTGGATTCGGAAACCTGGAAGGCCGCGCCGCTGGATCTGGCCCGCCGGGTGGATGAGGTGCTGCTTGCCTCAAGACTGGTGGCCACGCGCGCCAGCGACGCCCTCGCGGTGCGCATCCGGGAAGGGTATCCTTTGTATGAGATCGGTTATGAACAACATCGGCGGGATTTATTATCCTTTCTGCGATCGTTGAAGAATCTATTGACCGCCGGCCGCCAGGGATTGTTCCGTCACAACAATCTCGATCAATCCATCCAGATGGGTATTTTGGCCGCGGAGGAAATACTCCGGGCGCGGGGTGATTTTTACTCTTGGTACGACCACGTGGACCGGTTCAACCAGTACCGGATCGTCGATTAGGTCCTGACGAAGCACGCATTTCACTGGACCAATATCCTGGCAGGTGATTAACCCAGGATGCAAATCCGGTATCAATTGGGATCCTGGGAGTGAGGCGGGATCCCGGGATTGAATTCCCTCTCCCTCTGGAAGAGGGGCAGGGTGAGGAGAAGGATATCCTGAAAGAGCGCTATCCCGGCTATCCGCACCCTCGAGCGTATAGTTGCATGTAATAATTTCCAAGATACTCTGAAATGACTCAACCGAATCCAGGAGGTGGCCCAATTCGGTGTTGCAGCGAACATGGAAGAAAGCGTTTCTCATCGTTCCCCCCACCGGGAAATACATCCGGGAAGAGCGGTGCCAAACGCCCTTGGAGGAACTCCACACCGTGGCCCTCCGGCCTCCCATGGATTTGCTCTACATGGGAGCGGTTCTGGAACGGGCGGGTGTCGAATGCCGGATCGCCGATTATCCCGCGCACAACCGGGGGTGGGACGATTTTGTAGAAGATCTGCAGAATTTCCAGCCGGACGCGTTGATCCTCTCGATCACCACACCCACACTGGAGGACGATATGATCGCCGCCGCCAAGGCCAAGTCTATCGATCCCGGCATCGTCACGGTGACCAAGGGTGCGCATTTCATCAAACTGGACACCGCCGCGCTGGATCAATACCCCCCTCTGGACGTCGTCATGCGCGGGGAATACGAAGAAACGGTGGTGGAACTCGCGGAAGGCAAGCCCTGGGAGGACATAGCGGGCATCACGTACCGCAATGGCTCGGATATTCGGCGCAACCCAGACCGGGGCTACATCCAGGACATCGATTCCATCCCCTTCCCGGCCCGCTCCCTCATCGACAATTCGGTATACATCCGCCCCGACACCGGCGAACTGCAAACCACGATCGTGGCCAGCCGCGGTTGCCCGTTCCCGTGCGTCTATTGCCTGGCCCCCGCCGTCTCAGGCTCCAAGACCCGCAACCGGACCCCCGGAAACGTGATCGCCGAACTTAAGGAATGCGTCGACCGCCATGGCATCCGCAATTTTCTGTTCCGGTCCGACCTCTTCACAGCCAACAAACGCTGGGTGATGGCGCTCTGCCAGGCCATTCAGAAGGAAGGCCTGGATATCCAATGGTCATGCAACAGCCGCATCGACACGCTGAATGAAGAAATGCTCCGGGAGATGAAAAAAGCAGGCTGCTGGCTCATCGCCTTCGGGGTTGAGAGCGGCGATCCCGACATGCTCGAGAAGATGCGCAAGCAGTTACAGTTCGATAAGATCGAACCGGCGGTGAAACTGTGCCGGCGGACCGGCATCAAGAGCAGCGTGTATTTCCTGATCGGCCTCCCGTGGGAAAGCCGCGAAACCTTCAACCGCACCAAGGAATTTGCCCGGAAACTGGATCCCGATTTCATCGAATTCTTTTATAGCTACCCGTTCCATGGCACGGAATTTTATGACATCGCCGTGAAAGAAGGCCTCCTGCGGGATGGGGAACTGCCCAAAGCCGCATATAACCACCCCGCATTGCCTACCTTACATCTGACCTTGGAAGAACTGGAACCGTTGCGCAAAGAGGCCCTGCGCTCCTTTTATCTCCGGCCGCGTTTCATCTTGCGCACGCTGATGCAAAATCCCTCACCCAAAATTCTCAAAAACTACATGGTGTACGGCATCCGCCAACTACGGGATTTGCTGCGGTAGAGAGGTATAATAATAGCGGAGAAGCCCTGAAAGGGTGCCATCCCGTCCACGAAGAGGGAGCCGGCACATCACGAACAGGAACCGAAATGCGTGTCTTATTACTCAATCCGCCTGGTGATAAACCGTACCTGCGGGATTACTACTGCAGCCACACGGCCAAGGCCAATTACTATTGGCACCCGTATGACCTGGTCGTGCAGAGCGGCATCTTGTCGCGGCGGAACGAGGTCGATTTCCTCGACGCCAACGTCCTCCGGCTGACCTTCAAAGAAGCGGCGCGGCGCGTCCAAGCCATCCAGCCGGACGCGATCGTCTTTCTCACCGGCGGGGTGTGCTGGAAGCAAGATTTTGATTTCCTCGCCTGCCTGGAGATTCCCTCCTCAGTCCCCGTCATCGGCACGGGCGACGTCCTGGTCAGCAAGGGCCGGGAACTCATGACCCGTTATCCCTGGTTGTCAGCCGTGTTGCTGGATTTCACTTCGGACGCGGTCGAAACCTTCCTGCAGTCCTGGAATGCCCGCACCGGCCAATCCGAGCACGAAGGCTCTATCCCCAACCTGCTTTACCGTTCCGGCGGGGAATTCATCCGCGGCGTGGACCCGGGAAAACGCTACTATTCCTTCCCCCTTCCCCGCTACGACCTCCTGGACCTGGCAAAATACCGCATCCCTCACGGCCGCCGCAAACTCTTCGCGTCGTTTCTCACTGATTTCGGCTGCCCGTATACCTGTTCTTTCTGCTTCAACGGCAAGTGGGATCATAAGCTGCGCGATCTCGACAACGCCCTGCAGGAATTGCGCTATATTCGGGAAATCGGCATCCGCGAATTGTGGATCAAGGACCTGACCTTCGGCGTCAACCGGCGCCATTCCACGGAATTTCTGAACCGGCTGATCGAGGAAAAACTCGGCTTCGATTGGATCACCCTCTCGCGCGTGGACGTGATGGACGAGGAACTGCTCACGCTCATGGCCCGGGCCGGATGCCATACCATCCAGTTCGGCGTGGAATCGGCCGATCAAGGCATCCTGAACTCGATCGAAAAGGGCATCGCCCCCGAACGGGTGAAAGAAATATTCCGCCTGTGCCGTGTTTTGGGCATCCGGACCCTGGCGCATTTCATTCTGGGCCTGCCCGGCGAAACCGAGGATACCGCCCGGCAAACCATCGAGTTCGCCAAGGAACTCGATCCCGATTTCGTCTCCTTCAACGTGGCCGCCCCCCGGATGGGGACCGACATGCGCGCCGAAGCCATCCGGAAGGGCTGGGTGGACAAGGACGTCGATTCGGTCGACAACTCCAGCGCCAACGCCTTCCCCCAGATGGAAATCGGTTCGATACCCGGCCGGCGGGTGATCGAACTCCGCAACCAAGCCATCCGCGAATTCCACACGCGCCCCCGCTATCTCTGGCGCAAACTCACCGATATCCGTTCGCCCCGCGAGGCCTGGCGGGCCGCCCAGAACGGCTATTACCTGCTGAAAACCACCCTGCGCCAACCCTCCCTGGAAGAAATCCTGGATGGCGAAGCATGAGGGGCGAAACACCTATGCTTGAATCCACGCATGAATCCAGGATCATGCTAAGTCGATGGAAAAATATACCTTATGAAGACGATCCAATTTCCCCCGCCTTTATGAATAAGCCCTTTTTCGCCATAATTCGCCAAAATGGAGATGTCCCGCGCTGAGCATCATAGATTCGTGGCCCGGCTGGAAACAACACGGGGGAATGCCCCGCGTCCCGCCGCCGTGTATCAGGAATACGGGTTCCGGCTGGCGATGCTGTGCCCCGTCCTGGTGTATGCCTTGCCGCGATTCCGGACTACCTTGGAAGAAGACGCCGTCCTGCTGATTCTGTTCATCTATTGGTTGCTGCGGACATTGAATGGAAACCGCGCCGGGATCTCCCCGTCCTGGCTCGCGGTAGGCAATGCGGCCGTGCTGGGCTGGATCTATGGATTGGGCTGGATCGGCCTGCTGCGGGGGTATGAGGATGCCGCGGGCCGCGGGCTGGTGCTCTTCCCCGCCCTGCTGGCTGCAGCCGCCTGGTTCCGTCCCCCACCCCAGACGGAAGCCAGCCGGGAATACCGGCGGGTGACGGCGGTCCTCGGAGCGCTTACCCTCGCGCTTTATTTCCTGGTTGCGGCTTTATATCGGAACGCGAATCCCGTGGTTTGGGACAGCGGAATACTGGCGGCAACCTCCATCACCCCGAAACTGATTCTGCTTCCCATATTGGGGTGCGCGGTTTTATTGGCGCGATCCTGCGCGCCCCCGGTCCGGGGACGGGATCATCTCCCGCTGCTGGGTTTGCTCGCGTTCGCCACACTCTGCTCCTGGAGCGGCAATGCCCGGACATGGTATCTCTGGTACGTGGCGGGCGAGCAGGAACGGGCCTGGACGCCATACAAGTACGACGCGCCGGAAGACATCGCCGAAGCGGAGCGCAAACCTTTCGAGGCCGCCATGTCATACCACGCCGTCCTCCAGCGGATTTTCCAGAAAGGCGATCTACCACAATTTTTGAACTGGCCGTTTTATCTCCGCTACCGTATGGCCTATCAAGCCATGCGGAAAAACGCGGGGGTGGCGGGTTCGGCGTTTTTGCCCATTTCCCCCGAGTGGGACTGTGACCAAATCCGCCTGATTAAAAATCTCTGGCACCTCGAATATCTTGGGGCCGCCCGTGGCGGCGAACCGGACTACTCAAAAGAGGGGCGGATTTGGGTGGACGCGGAATTCAGCCCTGATGAAACCTCCGTTTACCTGCTGGACCGTTTCGGGCGGGTGTATTCGCCGCACGGGACGGGCTTGGTGTTGGAGTGGGAACCAGGCTGCGATTTCACCAACGCCGTGGATTTGGAAATTTCTCCTTCCGGTGGATTCATCGTGGTCCGCGGCGACGGCATGTTATTGATCTCCCAGACGGATCCGCTGTTTCCGGCGGCCCAAATCCCCGTCCCGTTGGAAGGTGGAATCCTCGATTTGGAATTCTTCCCCGGCCATGAGGGCGCTCTGGTGGTGAACGCGCGGGGCGAATCCTGGATCATGGGGAAATCCCCCGATGGATTCCCGCCCACGCCAACCTTGCGTTTCGACAAACCGGTCATCGCGGATATGGAAATCGACCCGGACGGGCAAGGATATTATCTGCTGGATATCTACGGCGCGGTGCACTCCAACCACCCCGGCGGGCCACCGACTTTTCCTCATACCTCGCCTCCGGTGCCGCAAACCTTGATCCCGTATTGGGCGGGCAGCGGCATGGCGCTCGACCTGGAACTCGATCCAATGGAGCGGGGCCTGTATGTTTACAACCGCCTGGGTGAAGTATTTTCCATCGCCGCGAAACCGTATTGGAACACCTACCGGCCGCCACGCGCCTATCCGTTCCGCGGAATCGCGCTGTTAGTAAAAAAAGATGGATTTCTGACCGCCCTGGAATCGAACGGGAATCTGGTGACGCTCCCATCTCCGCCATAAGATCCACCCATTCCATAAACCGGTTTCGAAGGTATAAATCAACCGGTGTGCATAATCACCGGGAAAGGAAATCAAAGAATGACCGAACAGCGCAATCCCGATTTTCCCAAGCGCCCCTATATCGTGAACGAGACGGCGGGAAAGAAATACTATTGCCGATGCGGATTTTCCAAAAACCAGCCGTACTGCGATGGCTCCCACAAAGGAACAGGCATCACGCCGCTGATGGTCGATATTCCTGAAGACCGCCGCTGCGCCTATTGCGGCTGCCGGCAGTCAGGCGAACTGCCGTTCTGCGATGGAACCCACGCGGTGTTATGATCAGAGCGGATATCGGATCACTAGTTACCCGAATGCAGTATTTTCTCAGTACTGGATCCGTGGCATGCGCTTAGACGGGAACGCGAAATGGTTCCCTCTCCCTCTGGGAGAAGGGCAGGGTGCGGGATGCCCTGAAAGGGCGTAATTCCTTCGTTTCAGCCATTGAGCATATAGGTGCCATATCGGATTGGCCCAATTTGGCGGATTTCAGTTTGATTCTTCGCCATGGCGGGTCTGTCCATGGAGTCCCCTACCGTTTCTTGCCGGGGACGGTTTTCCGTGAGGCTTTGGCGCGGTCGCGGGCTTTCTCAGATTCGGGGGGATTGGCATTGCGGGCCAGAAGCTTTTTGGAGGCCTCGATCAGTTCGGGCACTTCTTGCAATAAAAATTCTTCAAAGGGATCATGGAGATCCTCCCGCTTGAGGGCAAATTCCACAGCGGTCTTGATGTAATCCAGCCGGTTGCCGATATCATGGCGCTTGCCTTCGAACTCATACGCGTAGATGCGCTGATCCTGCGCCATGAGGCGGAGGGCGTCGGTGAGTTGAATCTCGCCGTTTTTGCCGGGGGGGGTGCGCTCGATGTAATCGAAGATATCGGCGTTGAGGATGTAACGTCCGCCGACCGCGAGGGTGGACGGCGCGGATTGCACGTCTGGTTTTTCGATCAAGTCGTGGACGATGCTGGTGCGCTCATCGACCGGTTGCCCCTTGATGATCCCGTAATTCACCACCTTTTCGCGCGGGACCCGTTCCACCCCGATGACTGGCGCGCGCCACACGCGGTAAAAATCCAGCAACTGGCGGGTGCAGGGAACTTCGGATGAGACAATCGTATCGCCGAGCAACACCACAAACGGCTCGCCGGCGACATGTTGCTTGGCGTAATACACCGCGTCGCCCAGCCCCTTACTAACCTTTTGGCGGATGTAGTGAATATTCACCAGATTGGAAATTTCGGTGATGCTCTGGTACGCCTCATGATTGCCGGACAAGGCCAAAGCGTTCTCCAACTCCAGCGAGCGGTCGAAGTGATCCTCGATGGCGCGTTTGCCCTTGCCGGTGATGATCAGGATATCGGTGATCCCGGATTCGACCACTTCCTCGATCACGAACTGGATGGTGGGGGTGTCAATGATAGGCAGCATTTCCTTGGGCTGGACTTTCGTCGCGGGCAGGAAACGGGTTCCAATCCCCGCGGCGGGGATCACAGCCTTGCGGACCTCGCCGAGATTCAAATCGGGGTACCTGGGCATGGACATAAACGACCTCGTGGCCATGGGATTCGGATTTTGGCTGGGTAGCATTGAAAATTATCGTAATCACGATTGCCGGCGGCGTCCAGCCGGAGGCTTCGCCCGGCGCAGGCGGAAATCATCGGCCCGGATGTCGATATCATTACACATTTCGATGATGCGGGACGCGATACGGTTCTCGACTTTCAGAGGAAGATCCTTGGCCATGATGTTGGAAGTGATGATCAAAGTTTTGCAATCTTGATAACGCCGGTTGATCAAGGCATACAGGCGGTCGGCTACCCACGACGAAGTTTTTTGGACTCCGAAATCGTCAAGCACCAAAATCTGGCGGTTGAGTTCCTGGGTCAGGCGGCCCTTGGGCGCGCCCGGAGCGTTGGGATCATACGTGGCGCGGATGGCGTCAAGCAGATCGACCACGCTGTAATACACACCGTCGAATCCCCGGGCTATCAGGCCGCGCAGAATGCCGATGGCCAGATGGGTTTTGCCGGTGCCGGTGTTCCCGCAAATATACAATCCGCGGGGCTCGTCCGGCGTATAGTTCTCCACATATTCTTTCACCCGGGCCAGGCAACCCCGGAGGGACGAGGTATACGGTTGAAAAGTATCGAGCGACTCTCCCGCGTAGAGCTTGGGAATGCGCGCCGTCTCGATTTCGGACGCGAGGATCGCCCGGCGTACACAACGGCACGGGCGGGCTTTGCCGTCCGCGTCAATGATATGGCCGTAGCCGTCGCAAAGGGGGCACTTGGCGTCGGGATCCTGATCCGGCAGTTGGTCGAGTGAGGGCACACGCGATAAGATCGATTCCAACGAAGCCCCCAGCGTCTCGAATTGATTCGGATTTTTTTTCATAACTCACCTAATCCCCCTTCGGGCAAGCATAATGCCACACATGGCGCCGCGAGGCTATCCAGACGTGGATTCGGATTCCTCCGGTTTGTGCAAACGGGCTTTGATCCAGGCGAGCGATTTCACTTTCTTCTGGAATGCCTCGGTGAACCGGTCATGGATCACTTCCATGGGCCAACTAGAAGCGATTTCTTCCAGATCTTCGGCAATCCGGGGTGTAAATCGGGCCCCGAAAAGCATCTGATAGAGATAAACAACCCGTTCCACTTTGTTGAGGTCCCGGGTGTCTTGAAGGTAACGAAAGAGAAACCGGCCTCCCTCGGCTGCCCCTCCGCTGATTCGGCCCCGGACGGCCTCTTCGTCAACCGGAACCGGTAAGGGAACCTGAATCCGGGCTTTTTGAATGTCCGATGACGTATCGGAACGCTCAATCCAGCCGTGTTGTTCCAGTTGACCAAGCAGGTTTTTCATCCTGGACACGGGGATTCCGGTCCACCGGGAGAGATCTTCGGTTCGAAACGGAAACCACTCCGGCGTCAAGTTGTTATCGCAATCCAGTTCAACCAATTTATGAAAGAGCAACCAGCCTTCCGGACCTGATTGCGCGGTAATTTGGGAGGGAATGCCGCTTTCCTCCATCCAACGTGGAAAACACAACCAGAGTGGATCGCGGGCAGGCATGGGAGAATGTCCGGCGTCCGTTATAAAGCCAACCGTTGTTTATCATCCACCGGCCGTTTTTGCTCTTCCCTCCGGTGCTGTTCGATCTCTTCGTGCAGCTCCAAAATTTCCTTGTGCAAGGATTCGAGCCGCTCCATGATGGGGTCGGGAAGATGGATGTGATCCAGGTCCACTCCCCGGCTCACTTTCTGACCTTCGCGCACGGCAATGCGGCCCGGAACCCCGACCACGGTGCAGTTATCGGGAACATCCATGAGAACCACGGATCCCGCGCCAATTTTGACATTGTTACCGATGCGGATGTTGCCCAGCACTTTCGCGCCGGCGCTGACCATCACGTTGTTGCCCAGCGTGGGATGGCGCTTGCCGGTTTCTTTTCCGGTTCCGCCCAAGGTCACGCCTTGAAACAAGACGCACCCGTCACCGATAATGGTTGTCTCTCCAATGACCACGCCCATGCCATGGTCGATGAAGAAACGCTGGCCGATTTGGGCGCCGGGGTGGATTTCGATGCCGGTGAGAAAGCGGTTGATTTGGGAGATCACCCGGGGAATGAAGGGAATCCGTAGTCTTGTATGCAGAAAATGCGCTATCCGGTGCAGGATGATGGCATGAAAACCGGCATAAGTGAAGAGAACTTCCAGCGGCCCCCAAAATCCCCGCGCGGCAGGATCATTTTCCAGGCAGGCTTTGAAATCATTGATCACGGTCCGGATCATCGGGTATCTCCTTTACCCTTTAGAAAAAATAGTATGTAAATCCTTCGGGGATGAGTTCCTTCCTATGAATTGTATGCCGCCGCCTGGAAAGTGAGAAGCATGACCTGCCGGGAGGTGGAAATGTATTGCGTAACCAGGTACCCGGCTGCACAACGTCCTCCTTGGTAACTAGTTACCGTTTTACGGAAAAGCATTCGCGCCCCAACGGCGCGGCATGAGTATAATCCAAAACATAAACCCGGGGCCCGATTAATCAGAAATCATTAATCCTCTCACCCTCTGAGAAAGGGCAAGGAGGAGGGAAACCCCGGGAAGGCGAAATGGATCTTCACACGCTTTCCCCGCATCCCCTGTACTTGGAGAAATTCCCTGGCCGCGCGCCCCATAAAAGTGCGAATCCCTGGTAGTTCCAGTATTATGGCCAAACAACGTAGAACCTTATATTACCGGCCGAATCGATTACAATCGGTTTAAGGGCATTATATCCATATCCGGAAAGCCATCCTATCCTATTTTCTAAATATGCTCGAATAGAAAGATCCACATGGCCAACGATTCACCCCAATCGGTGTTGGATTTTACTCTCGAAGAGCTGCGGGATTGGCTTGTCCATCAGGGGCATCCCGCGTTCCGGGCCGCTCAAATTTACCAATGGATCTACCAAAAAGGCGTGAGTTCCTACGCGGAAATGAGCAATCTGCCGGAAACATTGCGTTCGGAACTGGCCCGTCAAATGCCTCTGGACATTCGGCCGGTCATCGCCCGGCAGGAAGATCCCCGCGATCAAACCTGGAAATTTTTGTACCAATTGCCGGACGGGGAATGCGTGGAAGCCGTGTTGATGCCCCGCTATGCCGGTTCCGTGAAAACCGATCCGCAGACCGGCGCGGTACGGGCAGGCGATTCCACCGGTATCGAAGGCTATACGGTCTGTTTGTCAACGCAAGCGGGCTGTCAATTCGCCTGCCGGTTTTGCGCCTCCGGGCAGTTGGGTTATAAACGCAACCTGACCGCGGGGGAGATCATCACCCAGGTGATGGGATTCATCCGGGCCGGCAAACCGGTTTCGCGGGTGGTGTTCATGGGCACCGGCGAGCCAAAAGATTGAACAGAGCCATGCGCAGCAGCCGTGGCTCGGCCTCGACTTCTACCGGATCGTGATCGAGGACTTGCGTCGTGATCCGCTGGGAGCTGGAAAGTTGAAACAACTGGGCGACATCGCGAATCAGG
>JABLXU010000042.1 GCA_013177805.1 Candidatus Omnitrophota bacterium | reverse complement strand
GACGGACTCCAGGTCGCATGCCATGCCGCCGGAGGAAACGCCGCGGGTGGATCTGTGGGCGGATGTCTTGATCGGTGGGTGCATGGCCATGGCCTCCATGGGGATTTTCATCGCGAGCGGGAACTATGCCCGCGAAAACATGCCGGTCAGCCCGGAAGTCTATCCCCGCTTATTGGCCGGCTTGCTAGGTCCTCTCGGTCTGTATCTTCTAGGCCGTTCCGTGCGGCGGCTGAAGCACTCGCCGGAGCCCGCGGGCCGGCGCAAACGGATCTGGCCGGTCATCGCCACGGTCTTTTTGGCTCTGGTGGCCTATGTGGCCGTAATGACCATGGCGGGGTATGTCGTGTCCACCATGGCCTACCTGGTGTTCATGATGCGGTACTTGGGGGAACGGCGGCTGGGGCTCATCGCGGTTTGGGTGCTGGGAGTCACCCTGGGGTTGTATTTCTCGTTCCAACAAATCCTGGGAGTGCCTTTGCCTCGAGGATGGTTGGGGAGTTAATCGGATGAAAGAATCCGCCTGGCGCGGATGAGATCGCGGTTGAATGCCCATGGACGCCTATCTGCATTACCTCTGGATCGCCGCTAATCCGATGGCATTGGGAATTGTCACCTTGGGGGTCGCGCTGGGGATCGTTATCGGAGCGTTGCCCGGCCTGACCGCGACGATGGGGGTGACGTTGCTGATGCCCCTGGCCATCAGCCTGGACCTGGGACCGCACCTCAGCCTGGCCATGCTGATCGGTATTTACGTGGGGGCGATCTACGGGGGGACCATCACGGCCATCCTGATCGCCACGCCGGGCACTCCGGCGTCCGCGCCTACGGTGCTGGACGGATTCCCCATGACCCAGCGGGGTGAGGCGGGGCGGGCGATCGTCTGGGCCACCCTGGCCAGTTTCGTGGGAGGGGTGCTCGGCGCCCTGATTTTATCGTTTCTCAGTCCGCAACTGTCCCGTTTCGCGTTGCGGTTCAGTTACCACGAATATTTCGCGTTGGCGGTTTTCGGACTGAGCATGATTGTGACCATTTCCGGCCGTGATGTGCTCAAGGGTATTATCTCCGGCTTGGCAGGATTGCTCCTCGCCACGGTTGGCCTCGATCCGGTGGCCGGCATTCCCCGCTTTTGCTTCGGCTTTCCCGAATTGTTCAGCGGCATCGGATTCATTCCGGTATTGATCGGCCTCTTCGCTTTCGCGCAGGTCTTTTCCGAAATCCCGGAACTCAGCCGCAAAGGATTCACTCTGCCTCACCTGCGTTTTTCCTATCCCAGTGTGAAAGAATTTTTCCGGTACCGGTTCACGTTTTTATGGCCGGGAACCTTGGGCACATTCATCGGCAGCCTGCCGGGCGCGGGATGCGACATCGCCTCGTTCGTGAGCTATAACGAAGCGAAACGGCTGGCCAAGCCGGGCGACCGCTTCGGGGACGGGGAACCCAAGGGGATTATCGCCAGCGAAAGCGGCAAAAGCGGATGCACGGGCGGCGCGATGATCCCCATGCTCACCCTGGGCGTGCCGGGTGACGCGGTGACCGCGGTGATGCTCAACGCCCTGGTGGTGCAAGGTTTGCAACCCGGCCCCTTGCTGTTCCGGGATCATGCCGATGTGGTGTATCCCATTTTTTTGACTATGATCTTGGCCAACTTCATCATGTTAGTGCTTGGTTTGCTGTCCGCCCGCTATACCTCCCGCATGATCCTCATCGACAAACGGGTGCTGTTGCCGGTGATCTGCGTACTGAGCGTGATCGGTGCCTACTCCCTCCAGAACAGTCTGTTCGATGTGGGTGTGGCGGTGGCCATGGGACTGATCGGGTATGGCATGAAACGCTGGGAATATCCCGCCTCGCCGGTCGTGTTGGCCCTGATTCTGGGCCCCATGGCCGAGCAAAACCTGCGGCGGGCGATGCTGATGCCAGGCGCCAGCCCGTTTGATTTCTTCACCCGTCCGCTTTCAGCCCTCCTGTTGCTGATTGCCGCGGCCACAGTCGTAACCGGACTTTGGAAACACCCGGGCTGGAAGCGGGAAGAGGGATAATTTTCAAAAAATTCCCTTGACAAATCCCCGCGGGATAGATAGAGTTTACTCCCATACTTAACAAAACCTCGCAATGAGGGGTTCTGGAAAATAACGTGAGTACGGTGATTCTTCTCCCAAAGCAGTTGTTGCTGAACACGGCCATCGTAGTCGGTGTACGTCGGCCCACTGCTTTGGGGAAGGACGGTTGACCGTATTTCCAAGAAAATCCTCAAGGCCGTGGGCGGAAAAACAAGCGCTCACGGCCTTTTTTCGTTGAGCGGCGGTTTCCCTGATTGCGGCTTGGAAAATATCCTAATCCATTCGACCATATGGAGGTCAAAATTATGTCCGGCGGCGCGCCAACCTCAAAACTCGAGCGAAAGAAGAAAGAGAAAAGCCCGGAAAAACCGGCACATCCGATTGCCCCGCCTCCCCCCCTCAGCAAGCGGGGATGCGAAATCGTCATCGACGCCCTGGAACGCGAAGGCGTGGAGATGGTCTTCGGCTATCCGGGTGGGGCCATCATCGACGTCTTCGACCAGATTAACCATTCCGACAAGTTCAAGTTCATCCTGGTACGGCATGAACAGGGCGCCGTGCACATGGCGGAGGGCTACGCGCGTTCAACCGGCAAGGTGGGCGTGTGCGTGCTCACCTCCGGCCCGGGAGCGACCAATGCCACCACCGGCCTGGCGGACGCCATGATGGACTCGATTCCCCTCGTGGTGATCACCGGCCAGGTCCCCACCACGCTGATTGGCAACGACGCCTTCCAGGAAGCGGACGTGGTGGGCATCACCCGCTCGGTGACCAAGCATAATTACCTGGTGCAGTCGATCGAAGAACTTCCCCAGCTCTTGAAAAACGCCTTCCATATCGCCCAAACCGGGCGGCCCGGTCCGGTGCTGATCGACATCCCCAAGGATATCCAGAAAAAGACGCTGGAAAATTACACGTACCCGGAAAAGCCCGACCTGCCGGGGTATAAGGTTCCCTTCCACGCGGATCCGGCCAAGGTGCGGGACGCCTGGGAAATCATCCGCACCTCCAAGAAGCCCCTCCTCTACGTGGGCGGCGGCGTGATCAACGCCAATGCCGCGGACGAACTCTTCCTGTTCGCCACGAAAACCAATATCCCGGTGACCACAACCCTCATGGGCTTGGGCGCGTTTCCCGAAACGCATCCTTTGTCCCTGAAGATGTTGGGCATGCACGGGACGATGTACGCCAACAAGGCGGTGCAGCATTGCGACGCGCTCATCGCCGTCGGATCGCGCTTTGATGACCGGGTGACCGGCAAGGTCAGCGAATTTGCCCCCCACGCCAAAATCATCCACATGGACATCGATCCCTCTTCGATTAGCAAGAACGTGATCGTGGACGTGGATCTGGTGGGCGACGTGAAACACATTCTGCAAGACCTGATTCCCCTGGCGGAGCGGTGCGACACGGACGAGTGGCTGAAGCAGATCGAAGTGTGGAAAAAACAGCATCCGCTCAAGTACAACCCCATGGAAGGCACCGATTTGATCATGCCCCAGTACCTGGTGGAGATGGTCAACCGGATGAAGGACGAAGACGCCATCCTGGCCACGGAAGTGGGCCAGCACCAAATGTGGGCGGCGCAGTATTTCACGTTCACCCGCCCGCGCACGTGGCTGACCTCGGGCGGATTGGGCACGATGGGGTATGGTTTCCCGGCCGCCCTGGGCGCGCAACTGGCGCATCCCGGCCGGCAGGTGGTGGTCATCGCCGGGGACGCCTCTTTTCAGATGAACATCCAGGAAATGGCCACGGCGGTGTATTACGATCTGCCCGTGAAAATCATCATCATGAACAACGGCTGGCTGGGCATGGTGCGGCAGTGGCAGGACCTCTTCTACGGCAAGAACTATTCCGCCACGGAAATGACCCGTCCCAAAGCCGGGGTGGACCGCTCCCAGATGAAACCCGGCGATTGGATGAACGCCGAGTACCTGCCCGATTTCGAAAAATTAGCCGTGGCCTACGGGGCCTGGGGCCGCAAGGTGACGCGGCGCAGCGAGC
Organism: Candidatus Omnitrophota bacterium; assembly: GCA_013177805.1. Classification (GTDB taxonomy): domain Bacteria; phylum Hinthialibacterota; class Hinthialibacteria; order Hinthialibacterales; family Hinthialibacteraceae; genus JABLXU01. Next base: position 43,979 of record JABLXU010000042.1, on the reverse strand, counting down.
TGGAAGACGCCCTGCGCGAATGCTTGCGGGTCAAACAAACCGCCATCCTGGATGTCTGGGTGGCGCGCGAAGAGAACGTGTATCCCATGGTGCCGGCGGGCGCTTCGCTGAATCAAATGATCGAGGGGATGGCCTGATGAATACGAACGGACAAGGATTTCGACGGCATATCTTTTACGTGTTGGTGGAAAACCGCTCGGGCGTGCTGGCCCGGGTGGCGGGATTGTTTTCGGCACGCGGCTTCAACATCGAAAGCCTCTCGGTGGCGCCCACGGACAATCCCCGGGTGTCTCGCATGACCATTGTCTGCCCCGGCGATGACAAGATCCTCGACCAGGTGCGCAAGCAGTTGGCCAAGTTGATCGACGTTCACGAAGTGCGCGATTTTTCCGTGGAAGACCGCGACATTGTGGATCGCGAACTGGTCCTGTGCAAAATCAAGGTGGAACCCCGCCAGCGGTCCGAAGTGGCCGAAATCGCCAATATTTTCCGCGCCCACATCGCCGATGTCAGCCCGGAATCGCTGATCGTGGAAGCCACGGGCAGCGAAGGCAAAATCAAGGCGCTGCTGAGCCTGCTGGCCCCGTACCACATCCTCGAGGTGGCCCGCGGCGGCCGGGTGGCCATGGCCCGCAGCCTCACGCCGGATCCCGCCGGCGTGCGGCAATCCGTAAGCTTCGTGGCCTGAGATCGCCGATAATACCGCTCTCCGGGGACGCGTGGCCCCCATACGCGGCAGGGCATGTAGAACAACCGGCGGAAAACCGCTCGAAGCGCGCCGCCGCCTCTTTTCTTCCTCGGGTTCTTGGCAGAGAAGGCCAAGCGGTTTATGATGTGGATTACCGCCCGGTTCCCCTCCCTTTCCGGGTCTGGACCGGGCGGTTTTTTTATGGTTGTTCTTGCCATCCACATTGCTCAATGATTCCAAAAAAAAAGGAGAACCCGACCATGGTGCAGATGTATTACGACCAAGACGCCAACCTGGAGGTGCTCAAAAACAAAACCGTGGCCGTCATCGGTTACGGCAGCCAGGGGCACGCCCACTCGCAAAATCTCCGGGACAGCGGGATCCAGGTGGTCGTGGCCGAAATCCCCGGCCCGAACTTCGACCAGGCCAAGGCCGATGGATTCGAGGTACTGACCGCGGCCGAGGCGGCCCAGCGCGGCGATTTGATCACCATCACGGTACCCGACCAATACCAGCCGCAGGTGTATAACAGCTCCATCAAACCCGAAATGAAAGCAGGCAAGACGCTCCTCTTTGCCCACGGTTTCAACATTCATTTCGGCCAGATCCTTCCCCCCGCTGAAGTGGACGTGATCATGGTCGCTCCCAAGGGGCCGGGCCATCTGGTGCGCCGGACCTTCACCGAAGGCGGCGGCGTGCCGGCCTTGATCGCCGTCCAGCAGAACGCCTCCGGCCAGGCCAAGGAGACCGCGTTGGCCTACGCCAAGGGCATCGGCGGCACCCGCGCGGGCGTCATCGAAACCACCTTCCTGGAAGAGACCGAAACCGACCTCTTCGGTGAGCAGGTGGTGCTATGCGGCGGATTGACGGCCTTGCTGAAAGCGGGTTTCGAGACGCTGGTGGAAGCCGGCTATCAGCCCGAAATGGCCTATTTCGAGTGCGTCCATGAACTGAAACTGATCATCGACTTGATCTACGAAAACGGCGTCGCGGGCATGCGCTACAGCATCTCCGACACGGCCGAATACGGCGACTTGACCCGCGGACCGCGCATCATCACCGAAGAAACCAAGCAGGAAATGAAAAAGATCCTCAAGGAGATCCAAAGCGGTGAATTCGCGCGCGAATGGATTCTCGAGAACCAAGCCAACCGCCCCGTTTTCAATGCCTTGCGCAATAAGGATTTGAATCACCCGGTGGAGCAAGTCGGCAAGCAACTGCGTGCCCTGATGCCCTGGCTCAAGAAGAAAAAGTAAACCCTCCCGGGACCGGCAAGCCGATAATCCAAGAGGGGCACGCCGCCGCGTGCCCCTCCTGGTTTTTGATATGTCGCTCATCCCGTCCTCTTCCCGGAACAAGAGGAGTGCGTTAGATCTGATCGAAATACCGTTTTCGCTCCCAATCCGTCACGGCGTTGTCGAACGCTTTCTGTTCCATTCTGGCCAGATGGACATAATGCTTCACCACATCCTCGCCGAAAGCTTTCCTGGCCAGCGGGCTTTGATCCAACAAATCCGCGGCTTGAATCAGGTTCAGGGGGATCTGGGGCAGGGAGGTGTCGAGATAGGCGTTGCCGCGATAGGGATCGCCGCAATCCAATTGCTCCTCGATCCCGGCCAAACCGGCGGCCAGGGTGGCGGCGAAGGCAAGATAAGGATTGGCGTCCGCCCCCGGCAGGCGGTTTTCGATCCGGAACGAAGGGCCGTGGCCAATGACGCGGAAACCGGCCGTGCGGTTATCCTCACTCCACACCAGCCGGGTGGGGGCGAAAGAGGCCTCCTGGTAGCGCTTGTAGGAATTGATGGCCGGCGCGAAAAAAAGGAAGAATTCGCCGGTATACCGCAACAAGCCGCCCAGGAACTGCCGGAACAGGATTGATCCCCGGTTGTTTGCCGGATCCCAGAATAGATTCTCCACTCCATCCGGGCCGGTCACACTGGTGTGAATATGAAAACCGGATCCCGCGGCGCGGGCGTCGTATTTGGCCATGAATGACACCGAGCCACCTTGTTGCCAAGCGATTTCCTTGACTCCGTTTTTGTAGATGACGTGCCGGTCAGCCATTTCCAACGCGTCGCAATAGCGCAGGTTGATTTCATGTTGGCCTTGGCCCCATTCGCCTTTGCTGAATTCGATCGGGATGCCGCTTGAATCCATGCGGTTGCGGATCTCACGGATCACCCCTTCGTCCCGGGTCGTCGAGAGGATGTGGTAGTCGATCAGGCCATGGGTGCTCGGTGTGGGATTGCGATACTGCCGGGGTGGAGCACCAAGCTCCTCCTCGGATTCAATGAAAAGGTAGAATTCCAGTTCGGAACCCATTCGGGGGAACAAGCCCCTTTCCCGGACGCGTTCCAATTGGTTTTTGAGGATAGCGCGGGGGGACTGGGTAACCGGCGCGCCGGTTTCCCATGTGAGATCGGCCAGGACCAACGCGGTGCCGTTCAACCAATGGAGAGGCCGCAGAGTGGCCAGGTCCGGAACTCCATGAAAATCACCGTACCCTTTTTCCCAACTGGTCATTTCAAATCCGGGCAAAGGATTCATTTCCAGGTCCGCCGCGAGCAGGTAACTGCACAGGTCGATTCCCGAGGATAAAACCTGATCCAAAAAGTACGATCCGGTGCACCGCTTGCCCAACAGCCGTCCGAATTGATCAGGAAACGCCACTAGAACCGTATCGATCTTTCCTTCTTGGATTTGTTCCCGCAGCCATTCCACCGTGAATGGAGATTGCATGGGCTTGTCACCCGAGATAGATGAAAATGTTTTTAACTTCCGTGAAATGATCCAAACTGTGCATGCCCAGGTCCCGCCCGATGCCGCTTTGCTTGAATCCGCCGAAGGGGGCCTCGATAAAAACGCTGGAACTGCTGTTGACACCCAGCACACCGGAACGGATCTGGCGGGCGACCCGCAGGGCACGGGAGAGGTTATTGGTCCACAGCGAGCCGGAAAGGCCGTACCGCGTGCCGTTGACCTGGCGGATCATCTCGTCTTCATCCGTGAAGGGAATCACATTGACCACGGGACCGAAAATCTCTTCCTGGGAAATGCGCATCGCATTGGTGGCATGGGTAAACACGGCGGGGCGGATATACGCGCCCTTGGCGTAAATCCCGTCCGTGAGGATGTCGCCGCCGTAAGCCAACGTCGCTCCTTCTTCCTGGCCGAGTTGAATGTACCGGCGGACATGATCCCGCTGGTGCAGGGAGACCATCGGGCCGATCTGCGTGGCGGGATCAAGCGGATCGCCGATGATCGTCTGGCGGGTCTGGTCAATGAACGCTTCGACGAACTGGTCGTACACGGATTGTTCGACAAAGGCGCGGCTGCGCGCGCAGCAATCCTGCCCGCAGTTGCCGAACACGCCCAAGACCGAGTTGCGGGCCGCGCGCTCCACGTCCGCGTCGGCGAAGACGATGTTGGGCGATTTGCCGCCCAGTTCGAGGGAGACACGTTTGATGGCCTCGGCGGCCTGCTTCATGATCTGCGTGCCGGTGGTGGTTTCGCCGGTGAAGGAGATCTTGTCCACGCCGGGATGGGCCACCAGGGCGCTGCCGGCCGTGGAACCGGGGCCGGTAATGATATTGAACACGCCTTCGGGGATTCCGGCTTCCAAAGCGAGGCGGCCAAGCCACAACGCCGAGAGCGGAGTGTAACTGGCCGGTTTGAGGATCACGGCGTTGCCGGTCACCAGGGCGGGAGCGGCTTTCCAGCAGGCCATGGCGAAGGGGAAATTCCACGGGACGATGGCGGCCACTACGCCGCAGGGAACCCGGAGGGTGTAATCGAGGCCGGGTTTCGAAACAGGGATGGTTTCCCCAAAATATTTCGTGATCGCCCCGGCGTAGTATTCGAAGCAATACGCCCCGGCGCCCACTTCGTCGCGCGAATCGGTGATCGGTTTGCCCACGTTGCGCGACTCGGTTTGCGCGATTTCCTCAAGGTGGTCACGGATCAGATTGGCGAACTTGTAAAGTACGGCCGCGCGCTGGGACGCCAGCATGTTGGGCCAGGGGCCTTCGTCGAACGCGTTCCGGGCGGCCCGCACCGCGGCGTCCACATCGGCGGTGCCGGCCTTGGCCGCGCGCGCGATGGGCTCCGTGCGCGCCGGATCGATGACCTCGAACGTCTCGCCGGACTGGGCGGGCGTCCATTTCCCTCCGATCAACAACTCATGGGTTTGCATGGTTCAGTCTCGCTTCCTAGGGTATCCTTCAGTCTGGCTTGGGGTAACGAACCGGAATCACCAGCATTCCCGGTACAGGCGCAACAAATCGTCCCGGGTGCAGGGGCGCGGATTGGTCAGGTGACATGAATCCTCGAAGGCCTTGTCCGCGAGTTTCGCCAAGCCTTCTTCCGGAATGCCGCAATCCCGCAATCGGGCCGGGATGCCGATGCGCTGGTTGAGTCCGCTCACTGCTTCGATCGCGCGGTCCGCCGCCTCCACGCCGGTCATGCCATGGGTGTTGACGCCGAAAAGAGCCGCCACCCGCGCGTAATGCTTCGACGCCGCTTCGCGGTTGAAACGCATGACCGCCGGCAGGCAAATGGCGTTGGCCATCCCGTGTTGCATCCCGTATTCGGCCGAGAGGGGATGCGCGAGCGAATGCGCCGCGCCCAGGTCTTTCTGGAAGGCCATCGCGCCCATGCTGGCGGCGATCATCATAAAGCCGCGCGCCTCCAGGTCGAGGCCGTTCTTCACGGCCCGTTCCAGGTACGTGATGACCAATTCGAGGCCGCCCAGGGCCACCGCGTCGCAAATGGGATGAAACACCGGGCTGGTCAGCGATTCAAGATTGTGCGTGAAGGCGTCCATGCCCGTGGATGCTGTGAGGAGCGGAGGCAGGCTGACCGTCAGTTCCGGATCCTCGATCGCGCGCTGGGGCATGAGCAACGGACTGAATATGACGATCTTGCGGCCCAGCGCGGGAATGGTGATGACCGCCGACCGCCCCACCTCGCTGCCGGTTCCCGCGGTGGTGGGGATAGCGATGACCGGCGGCAATGGGCCGGTGATGAGCAGGTATCCCCCGGCCTGGGCCTCGTATCGGGCCAAAGGACCGTCGTGCGTCACACGGACCGCCACCGCCTTCGCCACGTCGAGGGCGCTGCCGCCGCCCAGGCCGATGACGCCGTCACATCCGTTGCTCCGGAACTGCGCGCCCGCCTGTTCCACGTCCTCTTCCACCGGATTGGGATGCACGCCGGAGAAAATGGGGATCATGGAATGCTTGCCTTTCAAAGCTTCTTGGACTTTGGTAAATGCGGCGGTTTTCACCAGGCCCGGATCCGTCACGAGAAGGGGCTTCTGGATGCCGGTTTCGGAAAGGCAATCGGGAAGCGAAGCCACCGCTCCCGGCCCGAAAACGATGAGGGTGGGAAAAGAAAAACGGGTAATGTCCTTCAACACGGATTTGATCTCCTCACTGGGATGCTGCCAACCCCATGGGGCCCCCCTCGCTCCAACGAGGGCACTCAGGCCGCTTCACGAAATGGAATCGCGGGATTCTGCCATAACCGAAGAGCGCTTGTCAACGAACAGCCCGTGAAAAGCAGCAAACCGTGGGAAAGAAGAACCGGAGAGTAGGCTTGGCCGCACATTGTTCCATTCATCCTGGATTATTCCTTTCCGGCATGGTATTTTCTGCGCTAAATCCACAGGAGGCGCGTATGACGGCTGAATTGTCCCCACGGCAAGTGAACTGGCGGTATCGGATTTTTATCATCACCTGGCTGGGTTACGCCGGATTTTATCTCTGCCGCAAGAATTTGAGTGTCATTGCTCCGGAATTGAAGGAATTGGGGCTGACCGATCTTCAATATGCCAATTACATCTTCGTGTATAGTCTCATGTACTGCGTGGGGCAATTTGTCAACGGCGTGCTCTCCGACCGGTATGGGCCCCGTATCATTGTAGGCGCCGGTTTGTTCCTCTCGGCCCTCTCCAATATGGTTCTGGGATTCACGGGGACAGTCTTTGCCCTGGTGTTGTTTCTGTGCGGGGTGAACGGCGTGGGACAAGCCACCGGATGGTCGGGGCTGGTCAAAAACATGGCCTGCTGGTTCCGCCGGCCCGAGCGGGGAATCGTCATGGCTTGGTGGACGACCAATTACGTCCTGGGCGGGGCGATCGCCACCGCCTTGGCCACCTATAGCGTCTACCGGATGCCGTATTTCACGGATTACGGATGGCGGCGGGGATTCTGGTTTCCCGCCTTGGTGCTGATGGGGATTGCGTCTGCCTATGTGTTTTTTACCCGCAATAAGCCCTCCGACGCCGGCTTGCCCGATTTCCCCGAGGATGATGAACAAAAACCCAACGCGGATGGTGCTTTCGAGCCACACACGTCGTATTCCATCCTCCTCGAGATTATCGCCAAGCCCTCGGTGTGGATGATCGCTTTAATGTATTTTTTTCTGAAAATGACCCGCTACGCTTTTCTCTTCTGGCTGCCTCTGTACATGACCGAGCGGCTGGCCTACAGCGGTGAAGAAGCGGGATACACATCCACGATCTATGAATTGGTGGGATTCGGGGGAGCCATCGCGGCTGGGTATATGTCGGATAAATTGTTTCAATCACGCCGGTTTCCCGTGGGCGCCTTGTTTTTGTGGGGATTGGGATTCGCGTTTTTGATTCATCCCACCATCGCGGGTTGGGGACACCTGGCCAACGCCATCGGCATCGGCCTGATCGGTTTCCTGACCTACGGGCCGGATACCTTGATGACCGGCGCGGCCGCCCAGGATGAAGGCTCGCAGCGGGGTGCGGCGACGGCGGCGGGTCTCATCAACGGGGTGGGCTCCATCGGACAAATGGTGTCTGGTTACATCGTAGCCGTGGTGAAAAATTCCTACGGTTGGGACGCGCTGTTTTACCTGCTGGTGGTCTGCGCCTTCCTGAGCGGCGCGTTGCTGGCCGCGAAATGGAATTATGTCCCGGCGGGGAAGGGGGGAGAGTAGAAAATATGGGGCACGATGCTCCATCCCTCACCTTTTTTGAGTTGATCCGGTAAGGGCGTACAATTTTCCAGGAGCGTGACCGGACATCGTTTAGACGGATTGGAGAGCGTCCCAAAATTCCCTTTCCCTCCGGGAGAAGGGCGGAATAAGGGCCGCCCTGAAAGGACGCCCTGTATCCTGGCTCCGCGTCCGGGTAAATCGGGGCCGGGAATTGGGTGCTTATCTCAGCTGCTCTCCACATAAGGAACCACCAGGTTTTTGATCCAGTTAGCGAATTCGCATTGGCGGATGGCATCGGACAACACGTCGTCGTCGATGTCCAACTGCCAGCGCAGGTCCTTGCGGTCCGGATGGGCGAAGAGAGTTTCCAGTTTGTCCACGTACTGGACAAGGTCGTCGTGATCCGTGAAGAAACCAAGGGGCACCAGCTTGTTTTCCCGGGCGACGATCAGCCGTGCCATTTCGTGCAGGTCATACTCGGGATGATACTGCACGCCCCAGAAAGTCCCCTTTTTGTGCGTGACGGCAATCGCCTGCACGTGTGTGAAATCGTTGCTGGCGAGCAGCACCCCGCCGGGGGGAAGTTGGGTAATGTGATCCTCATGACTGATGAAGGCGTTGAACACCGGCGGCTTGCCTTCGTACATGGGATGATGGCGCCCTTCCGGAGTCAACAGGATCTTGCGGGCGATCCCCATTTCCCGCCCCTTCGGATTGGCCTGCACTTCGCCTCCCGCGGCGACGGCGGCCATCTGGATGCCCCAACAACTGCCGAAACTGGGAACTCCCACTTCGTAGGCTTCCTGGGCCAGTTGGATTTGCTTCACCACGCTGGGGTGGGTGAGATCGTAGATGGTCAGGTTGCAGCCGGTCCAAATGATGCCGCTGTAGGCTTCCAGGTCTGCCGGTTTGGGCATTTCTACGTCCGGATCGGTGGGCAGCAGGATGTCATAGGCGCATCCCGGGCAGTAGCGCTCCAGCAACTTGACGTAAAGGGTGCAGGCGAGGCACATGCCGGCGGCTTCCAAATCGTCCCGGCTTTTTTTCGAGTATCCGTCAATAATCAAAAAGCGGTAATCAGGCATGGTTTTTTATCTCCGTAATCTTGAAAGATCCCGAAAGAAAGAATCGTTGCATCAATGGGTTAATTCCATGATTGGCATCGGCCCCCAACATTCCGCGTAATGACTTCCACCATTCCCCTCTCTCTGGGAAAGGACTAGGTTGAGGGAATTGGGTAGGGGGCGGACTTTTGTATCCATCCCTGGCATCGAGTGGATGACACGTACAGAACGGATGAACCATAGCCTCCGTGGGATGGATCAGCGAAACATAGTGCGTCCTATCCTGATTTTGACAAATGAGTCCCGGCTTCCTGCCCGCCTACGATTGATCCATCTGCTCCAGCACCGCGGGCAGGCGGGCAAAGTCATCGCAAACCGCGTCCGCCTGGCTTTTCGCGCTGCCGCGGTCCTTGATGCCCGTGAAGAGAACCGCCCGCGCGCCAACGGCGTGGGGGCCGTCGACATCGTTCGATTCCCGGTCGCCGATGTGGACAATTTCGCCGAGATCGACCCCCAACTGCGCCGCGGCCGTTTCGAACACCAGCCGCTGGGGCTTGGAGCATCCCACCTCATCCGAAAAGACCAGCGAATCGAACAGCCCCAGCCATCCCTCGCCATCGAGCAACTGGCGCAGGGCGCGGCCCGGCGTGAAGATGGCGTCCGAGATGACTCCCAGTTTGTAGCGTGGCTTGAGGGTCCGAAGAGCCTCGCCCGCACCGGGGGCGGGATCGGGGCGGAAGCGCAGTTCCATCTCCTCGTGCAGGCGGATCAACTCGGCCAGTTCTTTTTCCGGCAACTCGCGTTTCAGGGCCTTGAACACAATGGAGAGCCGCTCCCGCACGGTCCAGGTGACATAGTGTTCGTGCCAAACCTTGTTGAAGGCCGCGTCGGCGGCGTTGTAGGCGGCATCCACCAGGTCCCGGGCGATGGGCGCGTGGCGGTGCAGGTATTGATGGACCAACTCGCGCCGTTCGACCGGTTTGGGGGGGAACCCGGCCTTCTGGCGCTTGGGTTCGTCCGTGTCATCGGCGAACAGCGTGTCCCATAGGTCGAAAGTAATCGCCTTGATTTTACTTCTCATCCGTGGTGCTCCTCGTTGGAGTGTCTGGGTATGAATGGGGGATTATACACGGCCCGGCGGAATTTCCGATGCCGCCCTTAGGTCTGTTCGATTTCTCTCAAACAATCCTCGAGAATATCGAACGCCGTGTCCAACTGCGGTTGGGTGATGGTCAGCGGCGGGGTGAGGGTGAGGATGTTCCCCATGGTCACCTTGAAACTGAGTCCCTTGGCCAAGGCGGCGTACATCACCTGTTCGGCCTCCGGGGTGGCCCGTTCGCGGGTGGCGCGGTCCTTTAGTAACTCGATGCCCATCAAGAGGCCCAACCCCCGGACATCGCCGATGAGTGGATGCCGTACCTTCATGGCATGCATCCGTTCCAGGGCGTAATCTCCCAGCCGCCGGGCGTTTTCCAACAGATTTTCGCTCTCCAGCACCTCGATCAACGCCAGGGCGGCCGCGCAAGCCACGGGATTCTTCTCATGCGTGTAATGCCCCAGCGCCCGCTCGGGGACGCAATCCAACGATTCGCGGACGATCAGCGCCGCCAGGGGAAACACCGCCCCGCCCAGTCCCTTGCCGATCACCACCATGTCCGGGATGATGCCATAATGTTCAAATGTAAACATTTTGCCCGTGCGGCCGAGGCAATGGGGTATCTCGTCCAAAATGAGCAGCGCGCCGTGGCGGTCGCAGGCCTCCCGGACCACGCGCCAATAGTCCGGCGGGGGGATATACGGCGTGCTGCGCACGGTTTCGGCGATCACGGCGGCGGTGTCGCCCTCTTTTTCGAGCACATACTCGATGTATTCCGCGCACTTCAGGTTGCAGGTCCCCGCGCAACCCCACGGACAATGCGCCGGATCCGGAGGCGGCACGTGCTCGGTTCCAGGCAACAGGGGTCCGATCCCCTGGCGGAACAAGGCCTCGCCACCGATCGAAATGGCGTCCAGCGACGCGCCATGGAACGAATCCCACATCGAAATGGTTTTGAACCGGCCGGTCGCGGCGCGCGCCAGTTTCAACGCCATGCCGATCGCGGAAGTGCCTCCCGGCGCGAACAAGACTTTGTTGAGATCCCCCGGGGCGAGTTCCGCCAGCTTCTTGGCCAACTGAATAGCGGGGATATTGGTATAACGTCGAGTGCAGAAAGACAACTTGTCCAGTTGATCCTTGATGGCCTGGATGACGCGGGGATGAGCGAATCCCGCCTGATGGACATTGTTGCCGTGAAAATCCATGTACCGGCGGCCCTCCAGGTCTTCCAGGTAAATTCCTTCGCAATGTTGAAGAACGTTCAGGCAGGGCGTGGAGAGGGATTGATGAAGAAAATATTTCGCGTCTTCCTCGAGCCAATGCCGCGTTTCCGCGCCGGTATGATTCTGCAGCCATTCCTCGCGGAACGGGGAACGGTTGACATCCCCTTCCGACGGAACGATTTCCTGACTGGATTTATCGGACAATCTTTGATGTGGATCCATGTGTTTGTGTTTACACCCAGGATCGGATTGGATTTTTTCTAAACGGGATGCTTGCCCACCATGCACGACGGATTGTTCCTCGCCGGCAGCCCATTCAAGATTCATATGGCCGGCGCGCGCTTTTTTCCAGATCGCCGTTTCGCATCTCTTCGAAATGATCGATGAAAACCACCTCTCATAATTCCCTCTCCCCCTGGGAAAGGGCTAGGGTGAGGGTTTTTTAGCAGGGGCAAACCTTGGCGTCAGCGATCATCCCGGCGAAAATGGAATCGATTATATCTTGTGGTATGCACTTACCGGATGAACTTCATTTAAAATAGCCCCAGGCTTTCGCCCTGGGAAGGTAGATCATGGCGCCACTCCCGCCTACCACATTGGATCATTTGTCATTATGATTCAGCAACTCCACAGGTTGTTTGGGACAGTGAGGCCATGGGTATGAATCCACTGAAAGCGATGCCCGGTTGGAAAGACAAAATTCTATTCACTCCCGGTCCGTTGACCACGAGCCGGACCGTCAAGCAAGCCCTGCTGCGCGATCTGGGCTCGCGGGACACGGAGTTCATCGAGACCGTGCGGTTCATCCGCCGGCGGTTGCTGGAATTAGGCCACGTGGGGGACGCGGGGTACGAAGCGGTGCTCATGCAGGGCAGCGGCACGTTCGGCATCGAGGCGGTCGTCTCCTCCACGATCCCACCGGACGGCAAACTCCTGGTGATCATCAACGGCGCGTACGGCCACCGCATAGCCAAAATCGCCTCGATTTTGAAGATCGGCGTGGTGAAGTTGGAATACCCCGAAGACTCCTGCCCCGATTTGGAGCAGATCGAGGAGACGCTGAAACATGATCCCGCCATCACCCATGTTGCCGTGGTGCACTGCGAAACCACTACGGGCATCATGAATCCAGTCGGGGAGATCGGCGGGATCGTCCACCGCGCGGGCCGTGTTTATTTCGTGGACGCCATGAGCAGCTTCGGGGCGGTCCCCATGGATCTGGCCCGCTGCCATATCGACTACCTGGTCTCTTCCGCCAACAAGTGCATCGAGGGCGTGCCGGGCTTTTCGTTCATCCTCGCGCGGAAAGAGCCGTTCCTGAAGACCGAAGGGTACGCCCGTAGCCTGAGCCTGGACCTGTTCGGCCAATGGAAAGGACTGGAGAGCAACGGCCAGTTCCGCTTCACCCCGCCCACGCACGCCATCCTCGCGTTCCAACAGGCGTTGCTCGAACTGGAGGCCGAGGGCGGCGTGGAAGGCCGGGCGGCGCGGTATCAGAAGAACTACCAAACATTGACCGCGGGGATGAGCGGGATGGGTTTCCAGGAATATCTGCCCCGCGATCGGCAGGGATACATCATCACTTCGTACCTGTATCCGGAACACCCTAAATTCTCGTTCGAGGAGTTCTACCGCCGGCTGAATCAGCGGGATCAGGTGATTTATCCCGGCAAGGTCAGCAACGCGAATTGTTTCCGGATCGGGAACATCGGGCGGATTTTCGAGGCCGACATCCGGACCCTGCTGGCGGCCATCCGGGAGGTAATCGATGAAATGGGCGTGGTGCTGTAAGCGGGGATAAGGGGATTGAAAGTGGGTATACCAAGAGCTCAAGGCGGACCTTGACGCCCGCCCTCATCCGGAGCGGATGGAATCAATTGCAATTCATCAGGCACGCACTTCTCGGATAAACCCTAAAATCCCCTCTCCCTCTGGGAGAGGGTTAGAGTGAGGGAATTTCGGTTGGATGGTATTTGTATCACCCCTCCCATTTAGTTGATAGTACCTTTATCACTATCAGGCACGCGATTATCGGATGAACCATAAATACATTCCTATCATAAGGAGATAGACCCATGGATTTCGTATTCCAGCGCACCTACCGCGGGCCGTTGAAGGCGGTCATTCTGGATTGGGCGGGAACCACCATGGACTACGGCTGCTTTGCGCCGGCGGTGGTGTTCATCGAGGTCTACAAACGGCGGCAGGTGCCCATCACCATCGAACAAGCCCGCAAGCCAATGGGCGCGCATAAAAAAGTCCACATCCGCGAGATCTCGCAAATCGAGGAAGTGGCCAAGTCATGGCAGGAAGTCCACAAGCGCCCGTGCACGGAGGAAGACGTGGAGGAAATGTTCAAGGATTTCGTGCCGTTGCAACTCGCCTGCCTGAAAGATTACGCGGACCTGATCCCCGGTACGCTCGAAGCAGTCCGCGATTTCCGGCGGCGCGGCCTCAAGATCGGCTCCACTACCGGCTATACCAGCGAAATGATGGAGATCTTATACAAAGAGGCGAAAGACCGGGGCTACGAGCCGGATTCCTCCGTCTGCGCCACGCAGGTTCCCGCGGGCCGTCCCGCCCCGTGGATGTGCCTCCAGAACGCCATGAACCTCCAGATTTATCCCATGGAGGCATTTGTCAAAGTGGGCGACACATTGCCCGATATCGCCGAAGGCCTGAACGCGGGGATGTGGACCATCGGCCTGGCCCTGACCGGCAACGAATTCGGCATGACGGAGCAGGAAATCGCCGCGATGGATCCCGCCGTCCGGGAACGCAAACGGCAACAGGCTTATACGCGGATGTCGCAAGCCGGGGCGCACTATGTCGTGGATGGGATCGCGGATGTCCCGCCTTTGCTGGATGAAATCAACGCCCGCCTGGCCCGGGGGGAACGGCCGTGAGGGGAGAGTAATGGATTATACGGCATCTGGTTCGATTTCCGAGTTCTCCAGCCGGCTGTGACGGATGCCGTACAGAAAATAAATAATCATCCCGGTGATCAGCCAAATCAAGAAGCGTTTCCACGTGAGCCAGGGCAGACCCAACATCAGGATAATACAGGACAGGATGCCGAGGATGGGCACCACAAAGCCGAAAGGCGCGCGGAAGGGCCGTTTCCGCTCCGGCTCACGGATCCGCAGAATCATCACGCCCGCGCAGACCAGAATGAAAGCGAACAAAGTGCCGATGTTACAGAGGTCCACCATCTCGTCGATACTCATGAAGGCGGAAAAAAACGCCACGAAGACGCCGGTGACGATGATGGAAAAATCGGGTGTCTGGAAGCGCTTGTGCACCGACATAAACACAGGCGGCAGCAGCCCGTCACGGGACATGGAAAACAGAATCCGCGGCTGGCCGACCTGAAACACCAGCAGCACGGCTGTGTTGGCCACCACCGCTCCGAACGCGACCACCCCCGTGGCGAAATTCAAAAATCCCCCTGAAAACATTCCCTCCGAATCGGTGGCGGAAGCATACTTGAACGCCATGGTCAGCGGTTCGGCTTTTTCGGACGCGAGCATGGATTTCAGCGCCTCATAGGGCACGATGCCGGAAAAAACCGCGCAGACCAGAATGTAGATAACCGAACAGATCACCAAGGAACCGATTATCCCCATGGGTAGATCGTAGGACGGCGTGCGGGTTTCCTCCGCCAGGGTCGAGACGGCGTCGAAACCAATGAAGGCAAAGAAGACGATCGCCGCGCCGGATTGAATCCCCGGCCAGCCGTTCGGCGCGAAAGGGACATAATTTTCCGGCCGGATGTAGAAGAATCCGACGAAACAGAAAAAGAACAACACGGCCAGCTTCAAGGCGACCATCAGGCCGTTGAAGCGCGAACTTTCCTTGACGCCGATGACGATCAGGATGGTCAACAGCGTGACGATCCCCACCGCCGGCAGGTTAAACACAATCGGCAGGCCGAAAAGATGCGGCGCGTTGGGCAAGACATCGCCGCGTTGCAGGGCCGTGCGGTAATCGGTGACCATCCAAAGGGGAAACTCGATGCCGAATCCCGCTAAAAGATCGCAGAAATAGCCGCTCCAACTGATCGCCACGGCCACGTTGCCGATGGCGTACTCGATGATCAGGTCCCAGCCGATAATCCACGCGATCCATTCGCCCAAGGTGGCGTATGAATAGGTGTAGGCGCTGCCGGAGATCGGCACCAGGGCGGCGAATTCCGCGTAACACAAGGCTGAAAATCCGCAGGCGAGGGCGGTAAGGCCAAATGAAAGAATCAACGCCGGACCTGCTCCGGGACGCATACCGTCTCCCGCGACCGCGGTCCCGATGGTGGCGAAGATCCCGGCCCCGATTATGGCTCCGATCCCGAACAGAACCAGGTCCACCCAGGTCAACGCCCGCTTGAGCTGGCCCTCCGTACGGGCGGAATCCGCGAGAATCCGGTCGACCGATTTGATCCGAAACAGTTTGGCCAGCATACCCAAGTCTCCAATTCAATTTATAAAAAAAATAGAGGCAATGTTTTCCTCGTTGGTGGTGAAAAGAAAGGCTCATCCGGCCGGCGGTTCTTTTCTTAAGAGCACTGACTCGCTTCTTTTCGAATTGGTCGATGAAAACCACCCCCCAAACCCCCTCTCCCTCTGGAAGAGAGCACCTCTAAAAACCCCCTTTCCCTCTAGAAGAGAACCAGGGTGAGGGCATGTTGGTAAGGCCGGAACTCGGAGTTCGTCCTCATCCCGGGGTGAATGGAATCGATTGTACCTCATCAGGCGCGCACGTCCCGGATGATTCAAAAGAAAGAGTTCCTCTTTTCCAGACTTCCCTCATCCCAATTCCACACTCTGAGACAACGGTATCATTCGCGCGCGTAGGCCCCGGGGGAGTGGGGACATTGGTAACACATCACCGGTAGTACATCAAGGGTGTGCTCTCTCCACGCGGAAGGGGAAACAAATAAGAGGGTATTTATGTGTAAAGAGTGGGCGGCCCCACTGCAACTTTTCATATGTAAAAAAACCATTTAATTTTAATTTTTATAATTTATATATAGATCATCCGGTAAGTGCATACTTTTTGGGGTTGGCCATTCCATCAAACCGTCCGGAGATAACGGCCCCGAAGTCCCTCTCTCTGGACGGGCGGATTGGATGGAGCAAGATCCTATCGCCCCGGCGGGCTTTCCTGGTATTGGGTGCAATCTCGCTTTCATTGCAGCCCAGGGTTGTAACCCTGGACCCCTTAGGCCAAAAGCATCGAAGATACGCTATTCCCGGGAGAACCTTATATTGAGTGATCGTAATCTTTATTCAGCGCGGGAAAAACCGGAAAACCGGAGAGGCGAATTGTGCCGCACTTGAGGAAAAGGAATTGTGTTAGTAATCTTCTTGTAGAAACACACCTTCACGAATCATGCTCTCCCATTTTGGTTCCACAGCGAACGGAGAGACAACCCTGGGAGGTTTTATACATGTCACGCAGAATGGTTACACTCGATGGGAACCAAGCGGCGGCCTATGTCGCTCACAAAGTCAGCGAGGTTTGCGCGATTTATCCCATCACCCCCTCCTCGAATATGGGAGAGTGGGCGGATCAATGGTCAGCCGAAGGAGTCCAAAACATCTGGGGGGTGGTGCCGCAGGTAGTGGAAATGCAGAGCGAGGGGGGAGCGGCGGGAGCGGTTCACGGAGCGCTGCAGACCGGCGCGTTGACGACCACGTTCACCGCGTCCCAAGGCCTTCTGCTCATGATTCCCAACATGTTCAAGATCGCCGGCGAGTTGACCCCCACGGTGTTTCACGTTTCGGCGCGGACCGTGGCCACGCATGCGTTATCCATTTTCGGCGACCATAGCGATGTCATGAGCTGCCGCTCGACGGGATTCGGATTGATCTCTTCGGCCAGCATTCAGGAAGTGATGGACCTCGCCCTGATCGCGCATTCGGCCACCCTCAAGGCGCGGATTCCTTTTGTCCATTTCTTCGATGGATTCCGTTCCTCGCACGAAGTACAAAAAGTAGAAGAACTGACCGAAGACGACATGCGCGCCATGATCGATGAAGACTTGGTGCGCGCCCACCGCGCGCGGGCCTTGTCGCCGGACCATCCCGTGATTCGCGGCACGGCGCAAAATCCCGATGTATTCTTCCAGGCGCGGGAAACGGTCAATCCCTTCTATCTGGCCTGCCCGGGCATTGTGCAAGAGACCATGGACAAATTCGCCCGGCTTACCGGCCGCCAATATAAACTCTTCGATTACGTCGGCGCGCCCGACGCGGAGCGGGTGATCGTGTTGATGGGCTCCGGCGCGGAAGCGGCGCACGAGACGGTGGAATATTTACAGGCGCGGGGCGAAAAAGTGGGCGTGGTGAAAGTGCGGTTGTACCGCCCGTTCTCCGTGAAGCATTTCGTTCAAGAATTGCCCGCGACGGTAAAGAAAATCGGTGTGCTGGACCGCACCAAGGAACCAGGCGGGCCCGGCGAACCGCTTTACCTGGACGTGATTTCCGCGGTCAATGAGGCCATGGCGGAAGGCTACGCGCCCTTCCAGTCCGCGCCCCGCATCGTGGGCGGCCGGTATGGCTTGTCGTCCAAGGAATTCACCCCGGCGATGATCAAAGGCGTGTTCGACAATCTCGCGCAGGACCGCCCCAAAAACCATTTTACCGTGGGCATTGTGGATGACGTTACCCAAAGCAGTTTGGAATACGATCCGAACTTCATCATCGAAAGCGACGATGTGGTGCGCGGCATGTTCTTCGGCCTGGGCTCGGACGGCACCGTCGGAGCCAACAAGAACTCGATCAAGATCATCGGGGAAGATACACCCAACTTTGCCCAAGGGTATTTCGTGTACGATTCGAAAAAAGCGGGTTCGGTCACCGTTTCGCACCTCCGTTTCGGACCACGCCCGATCCGTTCGACTTACCTCTTGACCTCCGCCAACTTCATCGGCTGCCATCAGTTCGTGTTCTTGGAAAAATACGACATGCTCGAGAAAGCGGTGGAAGGGGCGGTCTTCCTGCTCAACAGCCCCTACGGTCCCGATGAAGTGTGGGACAAGATCCCCCGCCGGGTGCAGGAGCAAATCATCCAGAAAAAAATCAAGTTCTACGTGATCGATGCCTACAAGGTGGCGCGTGAAACGGGCATGGGCGTGCGCATCAACACGATCATGCAGACCTGCTTCTTCGCCATTTCCGGCGTGCTGCCCAAGGACGAGGCGATCGCCGCCATTAAAAACACGATCAAGAAAACCTACGGCGCCAAGGGCGATGAGATCGTCCAGAAAAATTTTGAAGCCGTAGACAAATCCTTGGCCGGCCTCTTCGAAGTGAAAGTGCCCGCCCAAGCCACCAGCACCATCGAAATCCCCCCCACGGTATCGCCCAAAGCTCCCCAATTCGTGCAGGAAGTCACCGCCAAGATCATCGCCGGCAAGGGTGACGAGTTGCCGGTCAGCAAATTCCCGGTGGATGGCACCTTCATGACGGGGACCTCCCGCTGGGAAAAACGGAACATCGCGCTGGAAATCCCCGTGTGGGATGAAACCGTGTGCATCCAGTGCGCCAAATGCGCCATGGTTTGCCCGCACGCCGCCATCCGGATCAAAATCTATGATCCCAAATACCTGGCTAACGCCCCGGCCACGTTCAAGGCGGTCGATGCCCGGGGCCGCGAATTCGAAGGGATGAAGTTCACCCTCCAAGTCGCCCCCGAAGATTGTACCGGCTGCGGCGCGTGTGTTCACATCTGCCCCGCCAAGAACAAGCAGGAACCCAAACTGAAGGCCATCAACATGAAGCCTCAGGAGCCGCTGCGGGTGCCCGAGCGGGAAAACTTCGACTTCTTCCTCGAAATTCCCGATATGGACCGCAGCCAGGTGAAGATCAACACCATCAAAGGTTCACAATTGCTAACTCCCCTGTTCGAATTCTCCGGCGCGTGCGCCGGCTGCGGCGAAACTCCTTACGTATTGCTGCTCAGCCAGCTCTTCGGCGACCGGGCCATCATCGCCAATGCCACGGGCTGCTCATCCATCTACGGCGGCAACCTTCCCACCACCCCGTGGACGGTGAACCGGGAAGGGCGCGGCCCGGCATGGTCCAACTCCCTCTTCGAAGACAACGCCGAGTTCGGATTCGGATTCCGCCTGACCCTGGATAAGTTGAACGAGTACGCCCGGATTCTGCTGAAGAAATTAGCGCCCCAAATCGGCGATGAATTGGTCATGGGCTTGCTCACCGCCGACCAATCGACCGAGGCCGGCATTCAGGAACAACGGAACCGGGTGGCCGCCCTCAAGGCCAAACTGGAATCCTTGAATGGCTCAAGTGAGGTGAAGAATCTGCGGAGCATCGCCGATTACTTGGTGAAGAAGAGCGTGTGGATCGTGGGCGGCGACGGCTGGGCGTATGATATCGGATACGGCGGACTGGACCATGTGCTGGCGTCCGGCCGGAACGTGAACGTGCTGGTGCTCGACACGGAAGTGTATTCCAACACCGGCGGGCAGATGTCCAAAGCCACGCCGCTCGGCGCGGTGGCCAAATTCGCGGCCGGCGGCAAACCGATCGCCAAGAAAGACCTGGGGATGATCGCCATGTCGTACGGCAGCATCTTCGTGGCCAAGGTGGCCATGGGCGCCAACGACCTGCAATGCGTGAAGGCCTTCCTGGAAGCGGAAGCGTACGACGGGCCTTCGCTGATTCTGGCCTATTCGCACTGCATCGCCCACGGCATCAACATGCGCACCGGCTACGACACCCAGAAAGCGGCGGTGGAAAGCGGCCATTGGCCTCTCTTCCGCTACAATCCCGATCTGGCCAAACAGGGGCAGAATCCCTTGCAACTCGATTCCAAGGATCCCAGGATTTCATATCAGGACTTTGCCTATCAGCAGACGCGGTTCAAGATGCTGACCAAGAGCAATCCGGAAGAATCCAAGCGGCTGATCGAATTGGGCCAGAAAGAAATCACCAACCGGTGGCATCTCTACCGCCAGTTGGAAGCCATGACCTACGGACCGGCGGACTGACCGGGCATCCCAATAGTAGAGGAACGGATACGGCGTATTTCTGCCGTAAAGACGGGGAAAGGAATATCAACCATGGACTTGAAGACTCAGTATCTCGGACTTTCCTTGAAAAACCCGATCGTCCCGTCGGCTTCTCCCTTGTCGCGGGAAATCGATACGATCAAAAAACTCGAAGACGCGGGCGCGGCGGCGGTGGTGATGTACTCGCTGTTCGAAGAACAATTGGTGTTCGAACAAAAAGAAATGCATCATTTCCTCATCCAAGGCACCGAAAGCTATGCCGAGGCGGTTTCTTATTTCCCCGAACCGGGGGATTTCCGGCTGGGGCCGGATGAGTACCTCGAACATATCCGCAAAGCCAAAGACGCGGTGGACATTCCCGTGATCGGCAGCCTGAACGGCGTTTCCACCGGCGGCTGGATTGACTACGCCCAAAAGATGCAACAGGCGGGGGCGGATGCCCTGGAACTCAATGTGTACTACATCCCCACGGATTCCAATCTCACCGCGCAAGACGTGGAAGGGATCTACGTCGATGTGCTGGCCGCGGTGAAGAAATCGGTGACCATTCCCGTCTCCGTAAAACTCAGCCCCTATTTCACGTCTCTGCCCAACATGGCGCGGCGGCTGCAGGAAGCGGGCGCGGACGGCTTGGTGCTGTTCAACCGCTTCTATCAGCCGGACCTCGATATCGAGAGTCTCGAAGTGGTCCCTAACCTATTGCTGAGCACGCCGCAGGAAATGCGGCTGCCTCTGCGGTGGATCGCCATCCTGTACGGCCGCGTGCAACTCGATCTGGCGGCCACGACGGGTATCCACTCGGCTGAGGATGTCGCCAAAATGCTCATGGCCGGCGCCACGGTGACCATGATGTGCTCGGCGCTCCTGCGCCACGGCGTGGGGCGGATCACCGAAGTCTTGAACGACCTGCGCGCCTGGATGCAGGAACACGATTACGAATCCGTTCAGATCATGCGGGGCAGCCTCAGCCAGAAATCCTGTCCCGAACCGGCCGCCTTCGAGCGGGCCAACTACATGAAGGTGCTGAACAGTTACGTCTAAACTGTCCCGGCCACGGGAATCATAAAAAATGAAAAAGGACTTTCCGGTATCGGAGAAGTCCTTTTTTCATCATTATTTCATTATTATTTTAATTCCGTCTCACATCCCGCCGTACATACGCGGCGATTCGAGAACGCCTCCGGGAGTGAGCCGGTAGATGTCGCCCGTGGAATTCACCCCGTTGGAAGCCGCGTACACCATCACGCCGGTTGGTGGACTGCCCCCGATATCTTCTTTCTTGTCCGGCCCCCGGCTGACTGTCAGCATGCGGCATCCGGCCCGGACGGCGTTGGCCACTGGTTCACCTCCCCAGGTCCAGCCGAAGTCGCGCATGGCCTTGATGTTCCATCCGGGATACCAATCCAGATGACCGCCGTCATAGCGGTGGACATTCTCTTTGAATTCATTCACGGTGAAGCCATCCTTGGGGATCGAGGAAAGATAGGCGATGGGCGTGGTCAAGGCGGGATAAATGAAAATGGAGTACCAGTTGATGTCGCCGAAATAGGGAAAACGGCCCCGGTCCAGGTTATACATCTCGAAACCCGTACTCAAAGCCTGCATATCCGAATGGCAACGGGCCACCTTGGCGCGGATTTGGGCGTTCAGGAAATTGGGAACCGCGATGGCAGCCAGCACGCCGATGATGGCGACTACGATCAAGAGCTCGATCAAGGTAAACGCCGGACTGTACCATCCCGCGTGGCTGCGGATCCTATGAATCCCCTGGCGCTTCATGTCGATTCTCCTGGACTTTCCCTATTGGAAGAATCTCCCCTCCGGCGGTAAGAATGCCTGATGGGTTTGACCTATTTTATCATATTTCCGGGCAGGGAAGAGGATTCGATCGAAAGACACGCCTGCCACGGAACCGGGAAGAAGGATTTTCGTTGCTATGTACTCGTTCTAAATACATTCTCAGGGTTTTATCCGTCTTGTGACTTTGGATGGAAATATGAACTCGTTCCTCCTTCTCTGGGAGAATGCCTGTGGAAATGGAGCCCTGAAAGGGCGAAAACTTCCTTTCTTGACAATCAAGTATCTTCAGTAAGATTCCCATCCAGGGGCGCTGGACTGTGCCGGGCGGTTGAGGATTGTGTTCAAGAGATCCAGGGTCTCGCCCAGTGCCGGGGGAATATTGGCTCCCTGGTGCACCGCGACCGTTTTGTTGTTGTATGTAATCTGATAAATCATGCCATTTGCTACCGGTTGGCTGGGCTTATATTCTGAATCCAATGCAGCGAAATTGGCCCGGTTCAGGGAATCCAACAACCTGGACCAATCCGAATCGGGCACTGCGCCTTTTTCGATTTGCCCGGTAGTGATGGCCTGGTTATACCGTTCGAAATGGTTGGATTCATCCAACACCAGCCAATCCACCGCTCTTCCGGAACTGTCCGTCAGGCGGTAGGCTAGCAAATCGGTTGGAATACCCGTCGCGTTCGTTTCTCCCACGGCCAACCGGCACGGCTCCAAAAACGCGCCGTTGATCCGGGCCTCGATCTTATAAACGCCCTCCGGCAACCGCAGGGTGCCCATGATTTCCGAAAAAGACGTGATGATTTCATCCACCGGCCCGTCCGGCTCCTGAATGGTAACTTCAACAGACACCCAACCTTCCTTCGCTTCCACTTTTTTCTCATGGAATGTATATCCCGGCGTGGGAAACTCTCCTTCGAGGTAAATCGTAAATTCCTCGTCCGGTTTGGGATTGAACGGGATGATCCGGATCCGGGTATTCATGATATTGAAATAAGGCTTCACCGCGGGAGGATTGTCTTTGTCCTGCACGATAAATTTGGTGTAGACCGCCTCGATGCCGTTGACCATCAGCATGACGGCGTACCCGTTCGGCACCAGCTGTCCGAGAGTGAATTCCTGGCTAAACGGGATCTTCACTTGTTCTCCCGCGCCGGTGGTTTCCACTTGCATATGGAGCAAGATCCTTTCCATGCGGGTTTCCATGGAAGTTTCGGTGATCGCATACGACGCGTCCGGCAAAAATCCAGTGACGCGCGCCACCACGGTATCCTTGACATCCGGCTCCGCGGGAATGATTTCGACTTGAGGCTCGAATATCAAAGGAGGAGGGATCGGTGTCGGCGTGGGCAAGACAACAGTTCCGGTTCCCACATAAAAGCCTTCCTTGTACGAAATTTCCCCATTGATCACCACCAAAACCGTGTAGAACCCGGTTTTCAAGCCTTCCACAGCCAATACGAAGTGTTCGACGCGCGGCATCGGAGCAGGATCGCTGATCGCTTTTTTCAGCACCGCGATCTCAATGCGAATGATATTTTCCTCGCTGGTTTTTAACTGGAGGCTTTCCACCTGGTAACTGGAATCCGGCAAGTCGAATTTCCCTTCGATCGCGAAAGGAACTCCTTCGGCAGGATTGTTCAAATGCAACCCTACATAAAACATACCCGGATAACCCGGGGGATAACTGTCTTGCGCATATCCCAGTGTTGGAAGGATTAGAAAAACCATCAGTAGTCCAAGGCCTGGCCATGAATCCAAACTCATGCTGGACATGGAAACCTCCTTCCCGCGA
Source organism: Candidatus Omnitrophota bacterium (assembly GCA_013177805.1). GTDB lineage: Bacteria > Hinthialibacterota > Hinthialibacteria > Hinthialibacterales > Hinthialibacteraceae > JABLXU01. The sequence continues at coordinate 20,313 of JABLXU010000042.1, read as the reverse complement.
ATCGAAATCATTCCTGGATTGCAGAATAGATAACCACCCCACCCGGGGTGGAGCGCCGGAATATGCGCTTGTCGGATGAACCTGAATTCACATGAAATCATATAATTGAAATCATATAATGGTTTCGCCATATCAGTTAACTAAAATTCGTTCCTTTCTCACGGCTCGATTCGTGATAGGAGGTTCGATGGTAACACTTAATCCCTCCCACTCCCTCATGGAGAAGGATAGGGTGAGAGTGGCCCCGAAAGGGCATAATCCTTCCTTTCTCGGCAATCGGGTAAACAGATACAATATTACACTATGCTGTCAGTGCTCCTTTAAAAGGCCGTTTCCAATAGTCCAGGAGTTCAACCTGAGTCACCATGCGTGGTAGCGGAACTCTTTCCCCCCAACTCCCGGAAAACATCGTACAATCCAGATAACCTGGCTTTGGGGCTATACGGAGCCGCGGCTTGAGAACAGATTTCACGCGTTTCGGGGACGATGCGTTCCAGCATCATCTCTAACGCTTGTGCCAGCGAATCGGGCGTATACTCCGCGCTGACCACTCCGGTGACACCTTCCTCGATGATCTTCCGTATCTCACCTGCCTCGGTGGAAACCACCGGCAACCCGCACGCCAGGGCTTCGAGAACCAGAATAGGCATACCCTCGAAGCACGAGCTAACCAATAAGGTATCACAAAATCCCATCACCGCGGCGAGTTCGGGGGCCCTCAGCGGACCGAGAAAGTGAATCCGCCCAATCATCCCCAGTTCGTTCACGACTTCGCGCATGGCCTTCTCCAGGCCACCGCTCCCCGCCAGAAGAAGATGAAGCGATTCCCGGCTGGCGGCCGCGCGGGCGAAGGCCTCGATAGCCAATCCCGGATTCTTCTGCGCTTCCCAACGCCCGGCAAAAAGTACGAACCGCCCCGCGGGATCGAAATTGAACCGCTGCGCGAACGCCAACCGCGCCCGTTCCCGTTCCCCCTCGGCCGCCAACCGGAAAACGTCGTCATTATACCATGTTGCAAGAAACGCAATGTGGCCTTTTTTTTCGGGATACCGTTTCCGCAGCCACCCGGTCCCCGTTTGGCTGATGACAAAGATCCGGTCCGCCTGCCGGATGGCGCGCGCTTCCACCGCCTGGTACAGCCGGGGGACATGCCGCCAGCGCACTTCGGACGCCGGGCTGGTGATTTCTTGAGGATGGCCGTGAATAAAAAGCACATTCGCCCGGGCGGGCAATGTGGAAAAAACCAGGGGTTCGACACGATGATAGACCGCCACGGCCTCCCGCAAATTCAGCCGGGTGAAGCGCAGCCGCAGGGGAAACTGGAGAAACAGAGGAAACCGGGTCCGTAAATTGGGTTTTCTTACTGAAAATACCGGAAAAAAATGAACTTCCCGCTCACCATACCAGAGCGTCTGCCAACGCCGGACCGGCCGATCTGCCGGATTCTCGGTCACACCCGCTACCTCCATGCGGATGTCTTCCGGGGCATGGCGGAGCATCGAGCGGATCAGTGTCTCAATACCGCCGATCTTGCTCCCCCACGGATCGAACGGATGCACGGTACACACGCGGATTGTCATGAGGCGCTTTCGGTTCCATCCCCGTTTTGGGCGGCCGCTTCACCCAAGGCCGCGCCGAACACGGCCCACAAGCAATATTGATACGCGGTGGCGGTGATCAGGTTATCATTAAAGCTTCCCGCCAGCCAGGCGGCGTACATCGCCAGGGCGATCCATGCCAGCCGGCGCGCGGGGGGAGAGTCCGCGGCCGCCGCGGCACGCCACAACGCCTGCCCGGTAAATCCCAGCCACGCGAGAAACCAGATGAATCCGATCAGTCCGGTATCCAGCAAAAAACGCAGATAATCGTTGTGCGGATCCTGCCCCGGTCCCTGCCCGTGATCGACGCGGTTGGGATTCACCGTGGGCGCGCTCTGCAGTCCGTATCCGAGCCATGGACTTTTGTTCCAGGTCCGGAGAATAAACCGCCAGTTGAGCAGCCGCCACACCATGGACGAGGTTTCCTTGCCCGTACGCTCGATTTCGTTCAGGCTCTCCCATTTCATGACGGACCCAAGGCGCTTTTGCCCTGTGGGTGTCAGTAGAAACAGTAGGGCAAACACCAACAAAGCCGGGACCGCGACATGCCGCAGCCGGGGACTTTCTCCCAAGGCGCATACCAGCACCGCCACGCCGAACATCCCCGCCCCGGTGAAGCTGAACGTGGCGATCAGCAGGCCGGTGATCAGGAGTAGCAACAGCATCCACCCCACGCCCCGGTCCGCGGTTCGCATTTTCCAATACGCCAAACCGGCCATCAGCACCAGGTAAAACGACAACGGATTGGGATGCACAAATGTTCCCCGGATCCGGTGGACGCCCTGGATGATGGATCCCTCCTGGAAAATCAGTTGATAAAGGCCCGTCAACGCGGGAACGATAAACGAAAGCAGTAACGCGTGGATGACCACCGCCCCCCGGTTCTGGCGCGCCAAACCCAACGCCAGGCCGAATACCGGCAGGATCGATACCAGCCGGACCCACTCGCGCAAGGCCTCGGACCGGGGCGGACCGTTTAACCAGGGGGAGAGGAGCCCCCAGGGAAGCAAAAGCAACAACCAGATCCCAAATACCCAAATCATCGGATGGGTGATAATCCGGTTCCTGGTTATCTGCGGTTGGAGTTTCAGCCACAGCCCCGCGCCCGCGATCAGAAGCAAACTGGCTCCCGCGGCGGGATTGAAACGCATCGATCCCGCGGCCCAATCGGTGAACCAATCGAGGGAAGGCCGCGCCGCGATCAGCGCCAATATCCCGTATTCAAGCCACGACGCCAACCGCCGTTTCATGTCAACGCTTCCAAAATCGTGCGGGCGATGACTGGCGTCACTTCGACCGGATTGCCGGCCATGCTGTTTCCCATGGACATCTCCACTAACAACGGATGGTCTTCCTTGGAAATAAGAAAGGATTTCAAATCCGGGGGGATCCCGAAATCGCGGTTCAATTCAATCACGTGCTGGATCAATAACTCCGCGTACTCGCCTGTGGAAAGGCCTGTTTCGGGAGTCAGCAAACGGCCGATCTGGGCCAGTTTGTCGAGACGCGCGCCACGGTTGAACTTCAACGCGTGGGGCAACAGGATGGCGCATGCTTTGCCGTGCGGTACATCGTACAACGCCCCCAAACCGGACGCGAAGCCATGGGCCAGTCCTAGGCCGGCGTTGGCCAGGCAGATCCCGCTGAGAGTGGAAGCCAACAGCATCTCCTCCCGCCGGTCGAGGTTGGTACCATTCTGGTAGACCTCGCGGATCGAGCGCAGGGCCATCCTCAGTCCTGCCAGGGCCAAAGCGTCGGTGACTGGATTGGCTTTTTTGCTAATGAACGCCTCGATCAGTTGCGTGATGGCGTCCATGCCGCTGTAGGCAGTCTGTTCGGGCGGCAGGGAAACGGTCAGCTCCGCGTCCAAAATCGCGATGGTGGGATAAAGATAGGGGCTGCGGAAACTTTTCTTGAACCGGCCTGAGGCGGACCGGATCACGGCGTTGCGGGTGACCTCCGCGCCGGTCCCGGCGGTAGTAGGCACGGCGATATGCGGCAACGCGGGCCGGTCTGGTTCCCGCCCGGTCCCGACACCTTCCAGGTAATCCTGGATGCCCCCCCCATTGGTCACCAGCCCCGCCACGGCTTTGCCCAGGTCGATGGCCGATCCCCCGCCGATGGAGATCACTAGATCGCATCTCCCTTGCCGCGCCGCTTCGGCCGCCTGATTGACGCTCTCCACTTCAGGTTCTCCGGGGAATTTCACGTGTTCGGTCCGATCGGCCAGCCGTAAGGCCAAGGCGTCTAGGGCTTCTTGCACGGACGGGTGGCGGCGGATGGAAGGATCCAGCACCACGAACGCGTTCCGGCCCAGACGGGCGGCGGTTCCAGGCAAGTCGGCGATCCGGCCCCGACCCAGAATCAAACGGGTAGGCACGGCATATTGAAAATCCATAGGTAAATAAAACCTCGTATTTTTATTTTTAAATATATGGATCATCTTTGGTTTTTTTCTTCGCAAATCGGTTCATTATAACGCTTCCTCAAAAAGGTGGGTAACCAATGCGGATGGCATGAGAATAAATCATTGTTAGTTGAAAAATGAAAGAATACTTGATTGTAAAGTGCGATTTGCCGATAATACAAGTGGATATTCTGGCCGATTCCGTTCCGGCCGGCCGGTTCAGACCGGAGGCGCGGGTTTGGTGTTTCGCTCAGGGATAGGAATCAAAATCGGGAAAGGGATTGCGACATGAAATTCGAGTACATCACCCTGCGGTATTTGAGCCGGAATGAACATGTGAAAGCGGGACGTCCCGAAGTCAACATCAAAACTCCGTCAATCAGTTATACGGGCACGATGGAAGAGGTGTTCAAGCAGTTGGGCATTGGGGGAGAGCCTTCACTCGTGGGGTTGTTCAATTTTTTCGGCAACCAAGGCTGGAGGCTGCACAGCATCTCAAAGAACGACATGTATTTCTTCGAACGGGAAATTAAATAAGGATGGCGTCGTTGGAAGTCAGAAACGTTCCACGCAGACTCTCCCCAGCCGGCTCGTGCCTCTTTTTCCTTCACTCTTCTCCATGGAGCGGAATCAAGAATTTTGTGATTTGCGGAACGAACCTGACCGGGATGCGGCCAAGTTCAATATTTCATGTCAATATTTCATGCATTCTGTAACCAATAACGGCCCGTGTTAGGGAAACCGTCGTTAACCGATTCAGAAAAAAATAGTTTTCCTGCGAATACGCCGGGGAATCCCATGGGTATCTCCAATACAGACCAATGATTGGGTGGGGTATCCCCGCGGATACCCCATGCTCTTATCCCCGGGGTTTCCGCGGGGGGATGTTCGCTCTCCTTACACCAGTTTCCAGCCGGGACGGTAGTCGCGGCGGATGAAGCGGTCCGCCTCGGGCGCGTTGGGGGCGCGCAAAGACTTTGGATCCCATTCCAGCTTCTTGCCGGTGCGGAAGGCCACATTTCCAAGATGGTTATTTTCCGTCAGCCAGCCGGCGTATTCGAAATTACAGGTCGTGGGCGCTCCCGTCTTACACGCGTGGATCCACTCCTGATGATGCCCCAGCGATTCGGGGATAAACGGCTCGGGGCGCTTGAATTCCTTGTACCCCTCCTGCAACAGCAAGATGTGCTTGCCGTAGTCCGAAAGCAACATGCTGTTTTCTCCCACGAACAACACGCCATCGCTCCAAGGCGGGATAACCCCCTTCTTAAAAAGGTCGGGCTTGTTGATCCCCTGGTACCAGGTGAGTTCCACCGGCGGACGCCCGCCGCGCGCGCCGTAGGTGTATTTCACCTGCATGGAGGCGGGGGCGATTTCAGGATGCGGCGCGGGGCCGGACGCCTCGATGGTCAGAGGATAATCGAGGTTCAACGCCCAGAAGGGCAGGTCGATCCAGTGGCTGCCCAGGTCCGACATGGTGCCGTTGCCGAAATCCCACCATCGGTACCACTTGGGTCCCGGGAAATAGACGTTGTTGAAGGGGCGCGCGGGCGCGGGGCCGAGCCACAGGTCCCAATCAAGCCCCTCCGGGATTGGATCCTCTTCGGCAGGGCGTTCCTGCACACACACGATATCATGGGCCTGGTGGCAGGCCTCTTCCGACTCGTGGCGGCCCCAGGCGCGCGACACCCAGACGTGGACTTCCTTGACCGTTCCGATCTGGCCGGATTGGATCAGTTCGACCACCCGCCGGTAGTTGCCTCCCGCGTGGATCTGCGTGCCCATCTGCGTGGCCACTTTGGCTTGGGCGGCGGCTTCGCGGATGACACGCGCCTCCCATACGCTATGCGTGAGGGGCTTCTCACAGTACACATGCTTGCCCAGTTGCAGCGCGGGCAACGTGGCGAAAGCGTGGGTATGCTCGCAGGTGCTGACCACGACCGCGTCGAATTCATTCGCGTAGTCGAAGAGTTTCCGGAAATCGGTCACCTGGCGGGCCTTGGGGCATTTTTCCGCCGCCGCGGCCAGACTCTTGCCGTTCACGTCGCTAAGCGCGGTGATGTTTTCGGAAGCGACCGATTGCAGGTTGCCCATGCCGCGCCCGCCCGTTCCGATGATGGCGATGTCGAGGCGGTCGTTAAGATTCTGCCCCCGCGCAATCACCGGGCCGGCCAGCGCGGCCGCCGCCCACGTGCCCAGGAAATTCCGCCGTGAAAGAGGATATTGGGTTTTGGATGAGGAAGCGCCGTTGAATTTCATGGTGAATGAATCCTTTCCCGGATATGAAAAACCAATTCCGGGTCCATCATGCAAAATTATCCGTGAAAAGTAAATAGAACGGGTTCACCTGTCCCGCGTGTTCACAACTCCCCCTCCAGGTTTCCCGCATTGACGAACGCCGCGTGGGTGTGGAATCATGCCATCTCAGTTCTATGCCTATTCCCGGAGAAAAAAATATGAACGCGGCCGGTCACATCCACGCAACGGCGATCCCAGCAACGCGCATTCGCAATCCTCCGGATAATTTATGGTCTTCCCTGCGTTATTTAGGGCCGGGATTGATCCTCTCGGCGGCCATCGTGGGCTCGGGCGAGTTGATCGCCACCACCGCGTTGGGAGCCAAGGCGGGCTTCGCCCTGCTGTGGATGATCCTCTTCGGATGCCTGGTGAAGGTGGCGGTGCAATTGGAATACGGGCGGAACTGTATCATCCATGGTCAACCAACCTATCAGGCCTGGAGCCGGGAAGGCGGTATCCACATTCACGGCGTGCATTGGACGGTGTTCATCGCCCTGCTGTATATGATCTCGATTTTCGTGGGGCAGGCGGGCGTGCTGGGCGGAGCGGCGCAGGTGGCGGCCTACGCGTTCCCCCAGGTTCCCATGGAACAATGGGTGATCATCGTCGTGCTCGTGTTGGGTTCCCTGGTGTTTCATGGGAAATACCGGCCGGTGGAACTTATCGCCACGGGAATGAATTTCCTCTTTGTGGCGGCGGTGCTGTATTGCGTCATCGCCGTGCAATGGACTCCCTACGCGTATTCTCTGAAAGACGTGGCGGGCGGATTTCTGTTCCACTGGTCGCCCGAGCTGGCCCCTTTGGCGCTGGCGGCCTTCGGCATCACCGGCGTGGCGGCGGGCGAGATCACGGCCTATCCCTACTGGTGCCTGGAGAAGGGCTACGCGGTGTGGACCGGCCCGCGGGATCATTCAGACGAATGGGCGCGGCGGGCGCGGGGATGGATTCGTGTGATGACACTGGACGCGCTGGTGTCCATGGTGGTCTATACACTGATGACGGGCGCCTTTTACGTGCTGGGGGCGGCGGTACTGCGCGGGCAACCGGCCCTGGCGGACGGCAACGAGTTCATCGTGCAACTCTCGGTCCTGTTCACCGGGATTCTGGGTGAAGGAGCGCGAGACATCTTCATGCTATGCGCCTTCACGGTGCTGTTTTCGACGGTCTTTTCGAACACGGCGGGATTTTCAAGGCTGTGGACGGATTATTTCGGCCTTCGCGGCTGGATTGACTGGCAGGATGAAAAGCAGCGCCGGTTTTCGATCTCCCTGATGGCCTGGATTTTTCCGGCCTTTTGTGGATTGGCGTATTTGACAGTTCAAAAGCCGCTGTTGCTGGTAAAGTTCATGGGGATATGCAACGCGCTGTTTCTGATCGTCGTCGCCTATCAAGCCATGAGGTTCCGCTACCGGCAAACGGATCCCCGGCTCTTGCCTTCCCGGTTTTATGATGTGGCTTTGTGGGTGAGCCTGTTCTCCATCGGGTATCTGGCCGTGCGGGCGGTGTGGTGATGGTCCATTGATTGGTGAAGGAGATACGGGCGGACACCGGGATTCGTTCCCGCAAGGTTCTCTCATCCTGGTTCTCTCCCCGCGTGTGGAGAACGGAATAGAATGATCCCATGGCAGGAAAATAAGGGTTGTCTGGTAAGTGCGTTCCTGGAGGTGAGGCAGGATTTCAGATTCTTGATGGCTAGGTTCACTTTTAAAAAATACCCTCACCCTGGCCCTCTCCCAGAGGGAGAGGGGAAGGGGGAAAGTACTGTAAAGCCGGTTCGATGGGAGTGCCGGTTACATCTCTGGCGCAAGAACGCGCTTACCGGATGAATCTGGACATTCGATAACGAGTTTCAATCATGACCCTGTATCCCCGCATGGCGGTTGTAGAACAAGAATTCCCCCGGCCGCGCGTTGAAGCGGTCGGCCGGCGAGTCCAGGAATGTCTGGGCGGCGGGATTCCCGCTGCCCTGCTGCGGGGGAAGCGGGTCGCCGTCACCGTGGGCAGCCGGGGCATCGCGGAACTGGAGGCGATCGTCCGGGCGGTGGTGAGAACGTTGCGCGAGGCGGGCGCGGAGCCGTTCCTGGTTCCGGCCATGGGTTCGCATGGCGGAGGCGTGGCGGAGGAGCAGACCAAAATCCTCGCCGATTACGGCGTGACTCCGGACCGCGTGGGCGCGCCGGTGCGGTCGTCGCTCGAAACGGTCTGCCTGGGGAAAACGGTGGACGGATTGCCCGTGTTTATGGACCGGAACGCCTGGGAGGCGGACGGGATCGTGGTCCTCAACCGGATCAAGCCGCACACCGATTTCAGCGGCACGGTGGAAAGCGGGTTGCTGAAAATGATGGTAGTGGGGCTGGGGAAGGTGGACGGCGCGCGGATGTTCCACGGCCGGACCATCGCGTATCCGCATGATCAGATGATCCTGAGCATCAGCCGGGTGATATTGGCGAGCGGCAAGATCCTGGGCGGCCTGGCGATTTTGGAAAACGCGTATCACGAAGTGGCCGGGATCGAATGGGTACCCCCGACGGGGATGGTGGAGCGGGAAAAACAACTGCTGCTCCGGGCCAAGGAACTGATGCCGTCCTTGCCCATTGCGAAGGCCGACATCCTCATCGTGGACCGGATCGGCAAGAATATCAGCGGGGTGGGGATGGATCCCAACATCACAGGGCGCTGGTACCGGATTCATTCCCGGTGGCAGAAAACGCCGGATATTACGCGGATCGTGGTGCTGGATCTGACCGAGGAGTCGTTGGGCAACGCGGCGGGCATCGGGCTGGCGGATTTTTGCAGCCGGCGGGTGGTCGAGAAGATGGACCGCCCGGCCACCTACCTCAACTCCGTGACCTCGTTGAACACCGTCGCCGCGAACATTCCGCTGTACTATGACACGGACCGCGAAATGATGGAGCAAGTCTTTCTTTCTCTGGGCGGTGTGGACCGCGGCAACGTGCGGATCTTGCGCATTCGCGATACGTTGCAGGTCAACCGGTTCGAAGCCTCGGAGGCACTGTGGCCGGATCTGCGGAGTCACCCGCGCGTGACCGCTATCGGCAAGCCCCGCGATTTGGCGTTCGATGAATCCGGCAACCTGCTGCCCGGTTTGATTTCACTTAATGATTGAAACCGGCCGCCGATAAGAAATCATAGGAACGTAACCTCGGCTTTTCACCATGGGGAGCGCAGGCATCCTGGTGGACCGCAGGCGTCCTGCCTGCATCGGGGCTAAAGATATGGTATGAACACGACTCCTTCGCTCTTTTCTCGAAAATCCGAAAAACCCGCGATTCTCGGTGGTGAACCATTGGGCCGGACTCCCCTGCCGTTTGTGCGCCCGCAATTGCCGCCGCTGGAGGATTTGGAGGGCCCTTACCGTGAGATTTTAAGTAACGGCATGGTGACCACCGGCCTTTACGCGGAACGCCTGGGAGAGGCATTGCGCGCGCATCTGGGCGTGCGCCACGCAGTGGCGGTGTCGAGTTGCACTACCGGCCTGATGCTGGCGGTTCAGGCATTGAATCTCCCGCGTGGTTCCGTGGCGGTCCTCCCCAGCTTCACCTTCATGGCCACGGCGTTGGGGGCAGTGTGGAACGGCCTCCGGCTCCACTTCGTGGACGTGAACCGGGAGACGATGAATATCGATCCGGCGCGGGTGGAAGAGGCGCTCACGGCGGATACCTCGGTCATCATCGGTGTGCATCAATTCGGCGCGCCCGCCCCGGTGGAGGACTTGCGGCGCGTCGCGGACGCGAAGGGGATTTCTCTCCTGTTCGATGCGGCGCATGGATTCGGATCACTGTGCCAAGGCCAACCGCTGGGCGGACACGGGCGGGCGGAAGTGTTTAGCCTGTCGCCGACCAAACTGCTGATCGCGGCCGAGGGGGGCGTCGTGGCAACCGGGGAAGAGGATATCGCCACGCATGTCCGGCTCGGACGGAACTATGGCAATCCGGGGAATTACGATTGCCGGTTTCCCGGATTGAACGCCCGCATGAGCGAACTGCACGCTATCCTGGCTTTGAAATCCCTGGAACGGCTGGAAGAGGCCGCGGCGAACCGCAACCGCGCGGCGCATCTCTATCGGGAATTGTTGCGAAATGTCCCGGGCGTTTCGTTCCAGAAAGTCCTGGAAAATGACCGTTCCTCGTTCAAGGATTTTTCAATCGTCGTGGATGAGCACGCGTTTGGCCTGACACGGGATCAACTGGCGCGGGCGTTGGCGGCGGAGGGAATCCACACGCGGGTATATTACGCGCCGGTGCTGCATAAAATGGAGGCGTTCCGCCCTTATGCGGGAGAAAATCCAGCCGCGGAGTTGCCAAATACCCTCTATCTGGAATCCCATGCCTTGAGCCTGCCGATGTATTCGGACATGAAAGAAGAGGAGATCGAACGCGTGGCCGCCAGCCTCGTCCGGATTCAGCGCCATGCCCTCCCTATTGCCTCGTTGAATCTTTCTGCCTGATTTTGGCGCCGGAAAGGTAATCTTCCTGGTGAGCCGCGGTATACCCGGATCGTCCATATACAACCGGCCCGGCGGGAGGCTCGCCCATCCCCAGCACGGCCGGCTGAATTCGAGCATGGATCTACGCGTCTCGCGCTATCCAGCAAAATCACCTGCCTTCCTCGGCTTGAGATGGTTATCAAAAAAATCCAACACCTTCGACTCGATGTAGGGATATCCCGCCATCCCGGTGAACAGGACGGCACTGTAATGACCAGTGGGAAGATAAATGGTGCGGGGATAACGCAAGGCTTCCCGCAACAATTCCCCGTTTCGCCGGGGAACGGTGTGGTCCATCCGGGCCAGGATGAGCAGCGTGGTCTGGGGATCGATATACGGGGTGAAGCGGAGCGGTTCGGTTTGGAGCGCTGTGCGCAATTGCTTTTCTGCTTCGTAGTTTGTCAAATGGTGGCTTTCCGCGTAGCGGCGGAAAAGAGCCCGCAACTCAGGCAAGTTGCTCTGCGATAGGATAGTAGGCAGGTCGCCGCCCGCCAGCGCGATCACGTTGGCCTTCAGACGGCCGTCCACACCCGCCAGGACCGTGTTCTTAATTCCCCCGTAACTGATGCCGAAACTGCCGAGCGCGCCGGGATCGACCTCCGGCTGGCGGCTCAGCCAATCGAGTGCCACCCGGTCGCGGATGACCGCCAGCCGCAGGCGCTCATCCAGTTGCTCCGGACTTTGAATATCCCGCGTCAGGTCCTTGGGACGGTGCACCACGGCGCAATGGTACCCGTGGCGCGCGAAATACCGGGCAAAATGATTCGCGATCCGGTTGCGCCCCCCCAGGATGGGCGAGATCAACAATCCGGGATGCCGTTCGTGGTCTGGACAGGGAAAATAATCCAGCAGGATAGGAGCATCGTCCGCGGGGGAATTTCCGCCAGGCGCTGAATCCGCAGGCGTTAGGATCACCCGCCGGCTGTCCGGTTCCATTGGACCCGCTTGGACGGTCCAGTCCCGGGTCGAGGTGTAGATCAGTTGATGATGAGCCGGGCGGACCGCCAACGCGGCGGCCTGGGGATTCGAGGGGATGGTGGCGCAGCCTCCCTGGCACCAGCCGAGGAGACCCATCAGTAACAAGGGTAATAAATGCCAATCGCTTCGGGGAAAGATCATGACCCGCTTGCCTGCCAGGAGAAGGATTCGTATGATAGTTTCTATCCAACCGGTGTCCGTTCCAGACCGGACGGTCCGGTCATTCTATTGGTATTGGAGGGAACTATGAAGTACAAGCGATTCATGCTGTTCGTGATGGTGGGTGTGGTGTGTGTCTCCCTGCTCGGATGCGCCACCGCTTCCCGAAGGACCGCCATGGACGACCAAACCATCGCGGAACGGATCAAGGCGTCACTCGAATCCCCTATGGGGCCGCCGGGACCTTTCTCCATCCAGATCAATGTGTATAAAGGAATCGTGTCGCTGGACGGCCAAGTGCCGAGCGACGCCGTGAAAGCGCAAGTCATCCAAACCGCCCATACCACCGAGGGCGTGCAGGAAATCAAGAGCTATCTGCGGGTACAATGAAACGGGCCGTTTTGTCATCCCAGGTCGAATTAGTTCAGGGAGACATCACCCGGCAGGATACGGATGCCATTGTCAACGCCGCCAACAGCTCCTTGTTGGGCGGGGGCGGCGTTGACGGGGCCATCCACCGCGCTGGCGGTCCAGCCATCTTGGAAGAATGCCGGCGGCTGGGAGGATGCGCGGCCGGAGACGCGAAGATCACCACCGGCGGCAATCTGAAGGCCCGCTATGTCATTCACGCCGTGGGACCGGTATATCGCGGCGGGTCCTCTGGCGAGGCCGATCTTCTAGCCCGCTGTTACCGCCGAAGTCTCGAAATCGCGGTGGAACATGGCCTCCGGACTATTGCGTTTCCCTCGATCAGCACGGGAGCGTACCGCTACCCGGTCCGGGAAGCGGCGCGGGTGGCCCTCAGAACGGTGAAGGAGTTCTTGGAAACACAGCCCGCCATTCAGCTGGTACGGTTCGTGTTGTTTGATGAAACTGCCTTCCATGCCTACGCGGAGGCCATGGAGGAAATCTGGCCGTAGCGCGGGATGCGGCTCACGCTCCCGGCGGGGGCGGCGGAAAGAGGATTGATCCGCCTGAGGGTGGAGCTTCGTTCGTTTCCCCGGTAGAGGAAGAATTTCCCGGAGAAATGGGAATATCCGTAAAGGCGGTGCGTATGGCTTCGGACGGTCCAGCCCCCGGAATCGGTTCCTCGAATTCCGGTTTTTTTATGTCCGTTTCGCCTCCATGGGGTTCTAATTCCTCCGCACCCGTCAATTGGGCCATAAAGGAGAGGGCATAGGCATTTTGCCAGACAGGCACCGGAAGCAGAATCCAGGTCAGGAAAAAATCGAACGGAAGGGAAATCAGCCACAGGAGGACAACGCGGGAAACGCCCAATTCCAACGGATTGAAGGAGGGTTTATACAAGCCGAAACTGAGAATTCCCACAATCAGGCTGATCCAAAACAGGAGGAAAGCATAACCAAGGACGATCAGAAAACGGAAAAAGGCATAGCCCAAAAATTCCCCCATGTTTTCCAGGGCCAAGCGCAACGAGATCCGCCAGGCCGCGAAAATCCCCAGTTTCAGAATGGCCATAAGCGGCGCGACCATCGAATTGAGCATGACGAGATAGAACGCCACGAAAACGCCCAGGATCGTCAGCAGGAGGACATTCAGGGAAATAATCAAAATCAGTGCGGTGGTTTGTTCGAAGGCGGCCGATAACATCCAGGCCGCCAACACCATGACCACGAACCCCAACCCCGCCATAAAAACAAACAGAGCTTTGACGATGAAATACCACAAGAAAAAAGCGACAATCTGGGGCAAGAGACGGTGAAAGGAAATAAAGTAAGTCACCATCCCTTGCGCGATGCCGTCATAGAACAAAAACCGGGAAACAGCGTACAGGAAATCGAATAAGATCGCCAGGATGAAATATATCCCGAGCAAGGTCACAAGTACCGGCATTTGGCGCATGGCTTCTTCAACCCATGTTTCGTAATTGGAATCCATAAGGGCTTCGTAATCGAGATGAAAATTCAAAAGCGATATTCCCTGAATCAAAAAAACCAGCAGAGTCGCCTTGAGCCAGAATACCAAACGGAACGGTTGAAACGTCAACCGGATCGCATGAGACCAACTTCGGGATAAAGCGTCGGTGCAGGCAGCCATGGCGGGTGTGTGCTCCTCCATCGCGTCCGTGGATTCCGCGGGGGGATTATCCCCGCGGCCGGAGGCAACATAATCAACCGATCTTGCGTACTGAATATCAGGAAAGGCCATGCTTCATCATACACAAGTTTTGATCGATCGGCGAGCGTACGAACACAATCTGAACGTCTTGCGCGCCGGATTGTCACCCGGATGCCGGATCTGCGCGGTGCTCAAGGCCGACGCCTACGGGCATGGATTGGACTTGTTGGCCCCAGTGGCCGCCGCGTGCGGCATCCCAGTAGTGGGCATCACCGACAACTGGGAAGCCGAACTCGTCCGCCGGATGAACTTGCCCGTCACCCTGTTACGGTTGCGGCCCGCCACCCTCGAAGAAGCCGTTGAAGCCCGCGCCTGGGACGTGGAAGAGGTGATTGGATCCCTCCAACAAGCAAAGGCTTTCTCCCGCGCGGGGCTCAACGGGCACCGCCCGTTTCCGGTCCATCTGAAACTGGATGCGGGCATCGGACGGATGGGTTTTTCTCTCCCCCGCCAACTTGAAGAATTGCGGGAAGCATGCCGGCTCGAAGGCTTGCGGATCCGGGGCGTCATGACGCATTTCCCCTGCGCGGACGAAGCGGATCTTCAGCAAACGCGGGAAGCGCTGGAACGGTTCAACCACGACGTGCGGCGCATCCAGCCCTCTCTGCCGGAACCGGTGATCCGCCATGCCGCCAACAGCGCCGGCGCTTTGCGTTTGCCAGACAGCCACCAGGAAATGGTACGGCTGGGTATTGTCTCGTACGGCCTCGCTCCTTCGCCCGATGCGCCCCCGCCGGGAACACTGCAACCGGTCATGCAATGGATTACCCGGGTGGCACAGGTGCGCTGGGTGCCGGCGGAATCCACGATCGGCTACGGCCGGACGGTCCGGCTGGACTGCGACCGGCTGATCGCTACCTTGCCCGTAGGATATGCCGACGGCTATTTGCGGGCGTTTTCGGACCGGGCGACGGTCTTGATCCGGGGCATCCCGTGCCCGGTGGTGGGGCGGATTTCTATGGACATGACCACTGTGGATGTCAGCCACGTGCCGGATGTGCAACCGGGCGATACGGTGGTGCTGATGGGCCGGCAAGGGGATAAGAGCATCTCCGCGGATGACTTGGCCCGCTGGGCTGGTACCATCAATTACGAAATCACTTGTCTTGTGGGGAAATGCAACCGGGCCTGGCGGATACAATCTCCTTGAAAAGAGATAGAAACTTCATCCCCAAATGCCATATATTCTTGCCATTCTATTTTTTAAATAAGAGTTTTTTATAAAAACCTGAAATTGGATCGCTTTACAATTCCCTCTCCCACCCGCGGGAGTCAGGGAGTGGTCCGGAAAAGTGACTCTCCTGGGGAACGGCTATCATCCTGCATTCCTCGCCAAATGAATCGGCTTGGCATCAGTCTTGCCCTTCCATGGGAAGAGAACGTCGAGGTCGGGGACACCAAGAAATGACGATAGGCTTGACGATAGGCTTCTTTATACTGCGAGCCGTAAATGGACGCTCACAAAGAAAAGATGTATCGTATTGGAAAGATTGCCGGTACCGGGCTGTCGATTAATTATATATAACACATAATTTATATAAATTGTGCAATAGAATTGCAATAGAATATAGCACCACTTTGACGAATCTGAATCATAAGAAAAAAAATACCGCAACATCACAAATCTTTCTTGACAAATTTTTCGAATTCTATATTGTTACTCTGGGCTTCCAACCTCCGGGCCGCTACCTGGCCTTAACTGATATTCCCCCGGTAGCGGCCCCTTTTTTGATTATGGGCCGAAATCGAGGGGTGGATCCCGTCTGGCTTATGTGGGAATGGGATAAAAACTGTTCTCCGTACGCGCTTGACGGAACAATGTGCCCATTTTCTCGATGAGATCGGGATGGTGCGCGGCGATGTCTGTGGTTTCGCCCAAATCCGTCTCCAGGTCGTAGAGTTCGACCGGGGGTTTCCATCCCAGGCGCACCGCTTTCCATTTTCCCATCCGGATGGCTTGCTTGCCCCCTTGTTCGTGAAATTCCCAGTACAGGTATTCGTGGTTTTGCTGCGGGCGTTGGAATAAGGCGTCAACCATGGAAATTCCGTCCCCGGGATTGGGCAGGCGGGTTCCCGCCAGTTCCGCCGCGGTGGCGGGAAAGTCCCAAAAGGCCCAGACCTGATCGCTGACCGCCCCCGCCGGGAGATGGCCGGGCCAGCGGACGATCATGGGGACGCGGATACCCCCTTCGTACAGGTCGCGCTTGATACCGCGCAGGGGGCCGTTGCTGTCAAAGAAATCGGGATTGGTACCGCCTTCGCGGTGCGGGCCATTATCACTGCTGAAAAAAACAATGGTGTTTTCGTCCAATCCCAGTTCCTTGAGCAGCGTGAAGAGGCGGCCGATATCCGCGTCCATCAGGGTGATCATGGCGGCACGGTTTTTTTCGTTCTGCGGCCAGGGTTGATCGCTGTACGGCTGGTCGCTGGGGATGGGCATGCCATTCACTCCTCCTTCATTGAAGGCGTGGGGAATGGTGTAGGCCAGATAGAGGAAAAAAGGCTGCCCGTGGCTTCGCCGGACGAAATCAAGGGCTTCCTGAGTGAAGGCGGTGTGCGTGTAGGTCCAACGGTCGAAGAAAAAGCGTTCCGTGTTCTTCCAAACGTAATCGGGGTAATAATTATGGGCGCGGCTTTGGTTCAGAAATCCAAACCAATAGTCGAAGCCTTGGCGGTTGGGAATGCCGGTCGTGTCCGGTTCACCCAAACCCCACTTGCCCACGATCCCGGTCGTATAGCCGGCGTTCTTCAGCACTTCGGCAATGGTGGTGTCTTCCGGAAGCAGGGGGTGGAGTTTATTGCCCCGGATGCGCGCGTGGCCGGTATGCAGGCCGGTCATCAGGCAGCACCGGGAGGGGGCGCAAACGGTGCTGCCCGCGTAGCATTGGGTGAAGCGGATGCCTTCGCTGGCCATCTGGTCGAGGTGGGGCGTCTGGATGACTTTCTGACCGTAGCAGCCTACGTCGCCGTAGCCCAAATCATCGGCCAGGATGAAGATGATATTGGGCGGTCGGCCGGAGACCTCACCGGCCCTCAACCGGCCGGGATTCAAAATCCGCGTGCCGGTCATCAGCCCCGCGGCGGCGAGGCTGGATCGTTTCAAAAATTGCCGCCGGGTGGGTTTCGTCATAAGCAGGATACACCTTTCTTTTCTGCGTTCTTGACCGTCATGCCATGCGATTATGCCATACAAAACAACCCAGTGTCCACATGAAAGGGATTGGAGAAGGATGGTTGGGCGGGGGGAGAGAGTGAATCGGTCCGGATTGCGGCACGGAACGGTCATAAATATACAGACCAAGATCTCGGTACTCAACTATGCGGATTTACACAAACGAACCCGCCCCCATTTCTGCTCCCTCTCCCCGGGAGAGGGCCGGGGTGAGGGAAAGCCTATCGCTGCCCATTTCCCCCCGGTTTTCGCGGGAATCGTAGGATGGATTAGCGCGTGGCGCGTAATCCATCCGATCATTCCTGCCAATGTAGGGTAGGCTCAAAGCGCAGCGTAGCCCGCCATAAACAATCATTCTTTATTGGACCAGAATACGAATCCCGGCTCACTTCCCCCGTGAGAAGGTGTACAATCTTTTTTTCCTTGAAGCGGGGACCTGGGTCTCGCAACCAGTGGCTCTTAAGGTGATAGGGAACATGAAACATTGTGTCGTGGTTTTCATAGGGATCTTTTTCGTGTGTGGCGGTGCGCAGGCCCAATGGGGAATTCCGCCGAACGATTACAACATCATGATCTTTTATGAACTGGGCATGCACTGCACCGGATTCGATATCTCCTATTGCTGCGTCTTGCCGCCTTATAACAGCGTGCTGGCGCAGATCGTGAAAACCAGCAAAGATCCCAAAGAGAAGCCGCAGTTGCTCCGGCCGGAGCATCTCCAGGAGCAAGGATGGGTGTTGTGGTATGAGCATGACCAGAACACTTTTTCGGAAGGCCCCAAAATGCTGTACTGGAATGTCCCCTACGACGTAAACGGCAACGGGACCACCACCGATCCCATCGATTCGTTCGCCAATCACGAGTTCAGCCAGCTCTTCACCTACGCTGAAGCGCCGTTGAAATTCAAGCCGGAAGGGGCAATGAAGCGGTTGTTCGTCGGGCCGGATATCCAGATTCCTCTGGATCATGGCCCCACGGGCAAACCAATCAGCTTCGACGTGCTCGATTTTACGGGAGAGCAGGGGACCATTGTTTATACTTTTCTGAACGATGGAAAAACAGAAATCGCCATCCCCCTCGGGCAGCGGTATCTATGGGAAGCGTTGGGCCTGCCTTTGACGGCCCTGTTCGATGGCGCCACGCCTCACATCCGGGCGGTCCGGGAAGAAATGCTCCGGCCCTACCAGATCGCGCGCGTCAGCCTGAAGCAATGGCAGGACCGCGACGGGAATGGCAAGGCGCGCTTGGCGGAACTCACGCCGGTGCGCCACGCCAACGGCCTGCCGGTTTCATTTATCGGGACGAATCCCATCGACACCCCGGCGTGCACACGCTGCCATTCCAGTTATGTGGCGAACGGGGATGAATTCCAACTCTACAAAAAAGAGTACGATTACTGGAAAGACACATTTTCCAACACTTCCGATTACTACGCCAGCGTGAAGGCGGCGTCGATCAGCATGCTGGAAATCCACGACAAGCGCATCGGGACGGATTTTCTTTCGAATTACAACCCGAATGACACCACCGGCGCGTCGGCCACGCGTCTGGGCCGTCCTCCCGTCAAATGCCAGGAATGCCATGCCGACAACGTACTGGGCGTCCTGCGCGGCGTGACCGATCCTTTGACAGTGTCGATCCATGTGAGCCACCTGCGGACCACACCCGAGCCGGACAAATTCGGCCGCCCGGCGAATTGCCAGGTGTGCCATCCCGCGCATTGGCAAAACGGCTCGCTGGAACATTACCCGGTGGATGATTTTGGGCGGTTCAAGGGCGTGCGCACCGGCGACGTGCGGCAGTTCTGGGGCGGCTGCTTTATCGGCCGCGACGTGCATTCCAATCCGCGCCACCGCCAGATGGTTTCCACCCGCAGCCACTTGAACGCGGTGGGGACTTGGATGTTGCAAAACGTGATGAACGATGGCCAGGGGTTGTACTGCACGAATTGCCACAACGTAGGCTCGCGCCTGCTATATAAGGCGGACGCGCTGGAGAACTTCGACCAGGCGGGCGAGACCCTGCGCAACCAGCCGATGGATACAATTACGGAGGCATTCCAGTCGATGGACGGCGGCCGTTACGCGGATTGGGGCACGGCCGATTTTTGGGATCCTAAGGTCTCCCCGGTGGACAGGGTACGAGCGGTGTGGGAAGATCCGCCGGTGGAGCCTTACGGCCGGGTCAGCGACGCGGGGGATTTTTGGCTGGCGGCAGGTGAACCCAAATGCGCGGATTGCCACAAGCCGCCCTTCGTGGAAAGCCTGGGCGGTTCGTATTTTCCTATCGACCAGGAGAAGAAATATTCACTGATGCGCTATTCGAAAGGGCATAGCGGCCTGGCGTGCCAGTCGTGCCATCAATCCACGCACGGCCTGCATCCTGTGAATCCCTTAGGGCCCGATCCCACCACGCATCAGCAGGCGGCCAGTCTGAACCCGGACGGTTCGGCGGGGCCGGTCAAATGCGCGGCCTGCCACACGGTGGACGCGGACGGTGTTCCCGGCCTGGTGCAGGAAGCGATGCTGGTCCTCTTTCCGGACGATGAATATCCCACCCGCTACGAAAAAGCCGTGGCCCTTTCTCATGTGCTGAGGAAGGAATATTGAGTGGCGCAAGAGTTGCCCGGTTGTGGAAAAGGGATGAATTTCGCCCTTTCAGGGCTTCCCTCACCCTGATATGGAACGACCTAGCTCTCTCCCAGGGGGAGTGGTGATAATTGGGTGTGAGATGATGGGAAAACATAAAGAGGATCAGAATCGATCCGGCATACAATACGAATCGCGCGGAGGCATGGATTCCGAAACACGTTCCTATGTATAAAAAGCCATCATTGGCGTTCCCTCTCCCCGTGGGATCGGGCCGGGGTGAAGAAAAAAAATCTTTTCTTCACGCTTTCACTTCTCGAAATTCCGCTTTCTTTCCTCCTTCTTCCCCAGCGCCCCTTTCAAGGGGCCGCCATACAGCAGCCCAGGGTTTCAACCCTGGGCATAATTCAACCCTGGGCCGAATCAATCCTGGGCACAATCCACCCCTGGGCGAATTAACCTCAGAC
>JABLXU010000041.1 GCA_013177805.1 Candidatus Omnitrophota bacterium | reverse complement strand
CATGGGGAAGAAAGCGTTCCCCCCATCTTCCCAGGGGTACCAAAGCACCTATCGTGATTCCCCCCAGCCACCAGACCAGCAGCAGCGACAAGACCAGTTCATTTCCTTCCAGAATGACCATCAGTTCCCGGAAGAGAATCACCTGGGTCAGGGTGGCCAGGCATCCGGCGGCCGCGGCGGAAAGAAGCACGAGCCGGGCGGAAAAGGGATAGGGGGGTTGATCCGAAACCATCTCGCTCCAATGGACGCCAAGCGGCGTTATGGAATCCGTCTCACGCCCCAGGTCCGCGCGCCGGGACTGCTGGTTTCGAAAAAAGAGATGGCCCGGCCATGCCGGGAAGCGAACTCGCGGGCGATCCTCTTAGCGGTCTGCAATCCCCGGACGCCGGAACAAAGCACACACACCGTGCCCCCGCTGCCGCCTCCGGTGATTTTGGCGCCATGCACGCCGGCCGCGGGACCTGCCCGGCGCACCCATTCCACGATTTCATCCGTGGACTCATTGCCCAAGCCGCAGGCCGAATAACTGGCATGGGATTGGTACATCAATTCGCCCATATCGTTCAAGGCATCTTGATGAAATCGCGGTCCCGTGCCCCCCGAATGCAGCGATTTGAGCAAATGGAAGAACAGGCGCACGCGGGAATGCTCATATACCGGATGCGCGGCGCAAATCCGTGGACGGTACACGGTTGCCGGATCGATGGAGGTGACGGGATCGATGATGCCGCCGTAGGCCGCGAGAAACGCGTCTCCCCGGATTTCGTCCGGAATGTGGGATTGGTAGCGTGTCGCGAACACGGAAGGCGGAATGTTGGCCAGGTATCCCTTGTACGGAAGGTGGGTCCGGTTGCCTTTTTTCTGGGCCTCGCTCAAATCCTTTTTAGACGCGCCTTCCAGGAGGGCGGCGATGGTGTAACCCATGAACGCCGCCGTGCGCACCTCCCGGTAGGACGCGCCACTCACCGCATGGCTTACCCCGCTGTCGATGCCCACAAAACGCACGAAATAAGGAACCGGGCAGGGCGGAGAGACCTGATCCGGCTGGCATAAGATCGGGAGCAGGCGGTTTTCGCGCCCCAGGTACGCGGTCAGTTGATCCATCAGCCCGCACGGCGCGCCCACTACCTGATTTTCCACTTTCTGCGCCAGCGTGGGCAGTTCCACCGGCCCCAACTTGACGTTGGCGGCCCTGGCCAGGGCCGCCATCACGGCCACTTCGATCGCCGCCGAAGAAGACACTCCCTTGCCGATGGGGACAGTGGAATGAATCCAGAGGTCAGCTCCCGGCACTGGGATTCCTTTTTCTTTCTCTAGGACCAAAAAACAACCTACGGCATAGGCGGCCCATCCGTTCTCAGGCGGTTGAGACAGGCGGCGGCGGGCTTTGGCGTAATCGACTGTTCCCCGGGACTGGAATTCATTCAGATTAACCCAAACCTCTCCATTCAAGCCAGCCGCCGAGGCCGATTCGCTATGAACCCGTACCTGCCGGTCTTCACGCAAAGCCAGCCAAACATGCGTCCGTTCCCCGATGGGCATTTGTAAGACCAGGGAACCAGAATAATCCGCGATGCCGCCCATCACATCCAGGCGGCCCGGGGCGGAGGCGTGGAACAAGGTCCGAGCATCCTGGAAAAAAAGATCTTGCTTTTTGGAGAACTTCGGTGTCGTCGCATCCATGATTTTTCACGCGCTGATCAATTGGTATTTCCGCAAAAGGTTCAACAAAACCGGTTCCACTTCCGCCTGGATGAATGGATTGGCGTAAGCGATCCAATCCACCGGGCTGGTGGTATCCATCGGGGCGTTGAAGGGGCCTCCGCCGCTTCCCGTGATGCGCACACCCGATTCGGTCCCGATCAGGTGCGCGCAACAATCGTAGGGATGGCAGGCCAATCCCACGCGCCGCCCTTCCGCCCGGAGCCGCCGGTACAGGCCAGCGCGCAAGTCGGCGACAAACCGGTCATGCCCCACCAGGATCTCATACAATTGTCCGCCGGTGGAGATGTATTGATCCTGGAACAGAATCGCCCGCCCTTCGGGGGCGTTGGGAAACAAGGTTTGGATCAATTCCTCTTCAATTTGCGCCAAAATTTCCCGGCCGGGCGGGAAGAACTGGCTGATCTGCGCGAATCCCCCCAGGATGGTATGGGATTGGGAAGGGCGGACCGGTTGTGGGAAGAGGCGGTTGGAAAGCAAATCCCGGGTGAACCGGTGAGCGCCCTGCCCTTTGACCGCCCAGAGGGTATCGCTGAGATGACTGCGCGAAGTGGGGAGTTCGACCATCACCGCGATTTCGATATCTTGCAAGGTCGCCGTTTCGCCCCGGTTGGGGGCCGCGCCCGCCAGAAAGAAAGCCGAACGCTTGTCATACATGATTCCCCGCGTGCCGTCGATGGGATCGAGGATAATCCGGTACGCCGCCTGCGGTTCTTTCATCCCGCGGGGCAGAACCAAGCGGTTGGTTTCATCCATACCCTCGGCGATGAGCACGATTCCCCCGAAGGATCGTGCTTTTTCTTCCAGCAGCGGGACGATGATATCCTCCACATCGCGATCGATTTGGTAGATAGTGTCGTCGCTGGATTCGGAATGCACCGCCGCGCGTTCTTCCACACTTTGAAATTGGAACGCCTGGCGGACGTGGAGGCACACCCGAAGCCCCATATCACATAAAAAATCCTTGACGGCGTAGGAGTTCATGGATTCAATCCACTTCCACGAATTGGGATAAATCGACCCGGCGCAATTCGCCGGCTTTCTCTTCCGGCATGGTATCCGCCATGAAATTGCCGCCTCCGATTTCGGGACCCGCCAGGAACTTTTGGAGGCCCGGCTGGCGCAATGGAGGCTGGAGCATGAGGTGGAGGTGATAGTCCCGGTAATCGCCGCCATCCACCGGCGCTTGCAGGATTGATAAAACATAAGGAAAACTCATGGCGAAAAGGCCGTCGTACCGCCGGATGGTTTGTTGAAAAACATCCGCCAGGGCGTGCAGTTCTTCATCGGTCATCGTGATCAAACGGGCATGGCGGCGCTTAGGGAACACGTGGACCTCATACGCGTAGCGGGCAAAGAACGGCACGAAAGCCACCGCCCCCTCGTTTTCGGCCACGATCCGGCAGGCGTCTTCCCGCTCCGCCGCCAGGATGTCCTCGAACAAGTTCCGCCCGGTTTCTTTTTTATAGTCCGCCACGGATTGCAGTTCTTGTTCCACCAGCCGGAATGTGAAATTCGTGGCGTAAATCTGGCAATGGGGATGGGGATTGGAAACCCCCACGATTTCGCCCTTGTTTTCGAAAATCAACACGAAACGCACCCCCGGAACGCGCGCCAGTTCCCGCACCTGCTCCCGCCAGGCGAGAAAGACGGGCGTCACCTTGCGCAAGGGCATCTCTGAAAGCGTGACGTTGTGCCGGGGGTCGTAACACACGACCCGCGCCACGCCATCGGCCCGGCAGCGGCGGTACACGCCCTGGCCGGCCATCGCGCCCGGGACATCCGGCGCATTCAAGCCCACAACGGGATGGTCATTATCAAAGATGAAGACATCCCGGTAATCCGGATTGCGGTGTCCATGCACGCGGGCGTTGCCGGGGCAGAGGTAGCATTGGGGATCGTAAGCGGAGGCTTCGAAAGGCTTCTTGACCGAGACGCCGCTCCAAGGCCGCGTGTTGCGGTGAGCCGCGTAGACGATCCATTCCCGCCACAGGGGATGCCACCGTTGTTCCCAACGCCCCTCATAAGAAAAACTCGGTTGCCGCATGATACGCTTCGCCCTATCCTTGCCCAATACATCGCGATTGGGGAGCCTGAATATCCCATAGGATAAAATTGGGAGGCGGCGTTTCGGCCCCCTCCCATTATCTTATCCAGCGGTAAAAAAAACACACTCGACCGGTGAATGAGCGCAAGACGAAACCGCTATTTGACTATTGGCGTCAGCACGATGTTCCGGTACATGACCGGGCCGTGGTCGCCTTGCAGGTAAATCGGACCGGGGCGGAATTGATCGGACCATAACGCGCCGCCGGTGCATCCCAAAAGCGGCTGATTGTCGATGATCGTCACCCCATTCAGGACCACCGTGACGTGGCGGTCCACTAAAGTGATGTCGAACGTCTGCCATTCGCCGGCCGGTTTTTCCGCGTTCACGGAGGGGGTAATCCGGCTGTAGATCGCGCCCATGTTGTGCGAATCCAGGGGTTTTTGGTATGAATCCATGACTTGCACTTCATAGATTCCGCGCAGGTAAATCCCGCTGTTTTCCCCTGGGGGGACATTCACGTCGATTTTCAGGTTGAAGTCCTCGAATTCCTTTTCCGTGCGCAGATTGCCATAGGGGATATGATCGTATCCCGGAATTTGGGTCGGGCGGTTGACCAGGACCCCATTGATCACACTCCAGCCATTCACCTGGTTCGGATCGGTAAGCACCCAGCCATCCAGATTTTTGCCGTTGAAGAGTTGGATGGGTTCGCCGAATTTCAGTTGGGACAAATCCGGTTTGGGAGGGAGATCCGGGATGCGCTTTCCCGTGAATTCCGACTGCCGCACGCCCTGGCTGTTGCGGTTCGGGCTGTAGAGCGTCAAATCCATCGTATCACCGGATACCTTCGCGATAATGGTGTCGGTAAACATATGGGTGGCGATCACCTTGCCCTGCTCATCCCGGCGTTGCACTGGATACGTCCGATTGATGAATAAGGAATCTTCCCACACAAACACGCTGGAAACGGGGACTACGCTGCCGCCGCCCCAGAGGATACTGGCATCCATGTATCCGCGTTCTTGCGTCACCCCCAGCCATCCCGCGCCGCCGCCCGGAATCGTCAAGGCCCAGCGGCCCACAAAGGGATTCTCCGCGGCGTCCACGGCCACCGCGCATCCAACCGCCAATGCCATGGCCATCAAGCCCAGACCCGTCGTTTTGAACATGGATTCTAACCTCCCATACCTTGGATTCAAATCACGCATCCAGTATGGAGGATCCTCCCGCGCATATCAAGCCATGGCGCCGTATGGGTGTTACCGGTTCAGCCACCAGACCGCGAAATTCAGGGTCACCGCGTAACTCACCCAAGCCCAGTAGGGCGCGAAGAGCCATCCGGCCGCGGGCACGATTCGCCCCAAGGCCAGGCCTGCCGCGGCGATGAGCAGCCAGAGGACTAAAATATCCACCAGCCCCGCCAGAGGACTTTGCATCCCGA
Source organism: Candidatus Omnitrophota bacterium (assembly GCA_013177805.1). Classification (GTDB taxonomy): domain Bacteria; phylum Hinthialibacterota; class Hinthialibacteria; order Hinthialibacterales; family Hinthialibacteraceae; genus JABLXU01. The sequence goes on along the minus strand of JABLXU010000041.1, from coordinate 61,769 downwards.
AAAACAAAAAAGACCAGAGGGTATTCAAGATCAATTGCGCCGCGAACAGCCCCAACGCCAAGCGGCCATCCCGCCATCCGGCCTTCCGCCAAACCAGCCAGCCGGCCACCGCCATGGCCAGGTACAATGCCGACCAAACCGGTCCGAACAGCCAATTGGGCGGGTTCCAAACCGGTTTGCGGAGCAAGGGATACCAGGTGTTTACCGATCCCGCCGTCCAATACGACCCCAGCCCGCCGGCGGCAAAACAGACCAGGGTAAACAAGGCAAGGACCGCCATTTCCCGTGGAGAGATTTTCATGATTGAGCCCTCGCATGCCGCCGCGCCGGTGCCGGGGATGAATCCCCGGGTGGCAGGATCATTCAATTATACAAGTTCTCGTAACGTTGGCGGACATCCAGGTAGTTGATATCCTGCGAATAGACTTGTCCGTAGGCTTCCCGGGCGCCGGCTTTGTCGCCCAACTCTTCTTTCACCACCCCCATGGCGTAGTAGAGGGCTTTCAATTCTTCGGTCAGCACGTGGGAATAGCCACGGTTTTTGAAAAATTCCACGGCTTTTTCAAATTGGAGCAAAGCCAGGGATTTGTCTCCTTTGGCGCGAAAACATTGCCCCAGTAAAAACAATCCTTTGCCGGCCCATCCCGGTTCAAGAACCAACCGCTGGAGGATAGGAATCGCTTCTTCCGCCCGGCCGGTGGTATATAACAATTGGCCCAGTTCGTAGCGTTCTTCGAAGGCTTCCGGATGGTCCGCCAGGATGCGTTTCAGCAAGCGAATGCGGTTTTTGGCATGTTCGATTTTCAGTTTTTCCAGACGGGTAGCCGCTTCCGCGCCGCCTTGACCTTCCCGGACACGGTGGTTCCACAGGGCGATCGAGGCTTCCAGGTACTCATCCCGCAGTTCCGGATCGTGCGGGGATTCGGCGAGCAGTTCTTCAAAGAGATTGACCGCGATATCCAATTCCCCCGATTGCCGCCACACCCGGGCCTGTTCGCGCCGGGCAGGCACAAATTGAGGGTCGCAGTCCAGGATCGGCCCAAGGATCTTATTCGCCTCCGTGTAGACCCCGCCGGCCCGGAACTTAGCGGCGATTTGGACGCCAAGTTCCTTGTTATCCGGTTCCTTGCGGTACCGCCGGAGCAAACCTTCCACCTGCTCCATGATTTCGGGAGGCGCGGGGGCTTCGCGTTTTTGCTTTTCGATCGCCGCGCGCCGTTCTTTCAGGTTTTCCGGAATGCCGACACGGGAATAAGCCTGAGCGGAAATATCCCGCAGGCGATGGACCACTTTCTCGTTACTGGGATCCATGGCCAGGAGCCGTTGATACAACGCGGACGCGTCTTCCAGCCGGTCCAGCTTGACCAACACTTCCGCGGCGGCTTTCAGGGCGGTTTTGTTTTCGCGGTCCTGAGCCAGAACGCGCTGGTAGGCCGCGGCCGCTTCCTCGTAGCGTTCGCAGGCTTCCGCGCACCGGGCGAAAGCCGACGCAATCCGGGGATGGCCGGGGAGGCAGTGGAAGAGGATTTCCAGGCCGGGATACGCCATCGCGGCCTGGCCGAGAAGCATCAGGATCCGGCCTTTCCACAGGCCCAGTTCGCGCGTGAGAGGAGTCAGTTTTTCCTTGGCCCGGACGATTTCGATCTGCTTGAGACCTTGCAGAGCCTCCGGATGGCGGGGATTCCGTTGCAAGACCTGGTGGTAGTATTCGGCGGCCAGGTCATATTCGCCCTGCTTGACCGCGTTTTGCGCCCGTTCGATATACTGCAGTATATCCATGATGCAATCACTCAGAATCCTGTGCGGGGACCGACGGTCCCGGGTCAGTGATATCCCAGATCCCGGCCGAATCGATCGATTCTCCCGTGTAACGGTATCCCGCCCCCCGGGTGCCTGTCAACGCGGGGGGCGGAAAAGCTGAAGCGGTCAGGAGGCTGCCTTGCCGGGGACGCGAATCGTAACCTCCCGGACAACCGGCGAGGCATCGTCATGCGTGAAGCGGACCAGGTTCATGTAATATTGGAAGAAATCCCCTTTGCCTGGCAAGCTCAATTGCTTTTCCTGCCCGTCGATGATGCTCGCCCAGGGTAAGAACCGTAACGTTCCGTCGGGATTTTGGTTCACCCACCGGGCTTTCACATACATGGCGGTTCCCTCCGGAATCGTGACGTCCCATTGCATGAGCGCCGGCCCCTGTCCGGAACCGGGGGCCGGGAAATACGGGGAAAGATAGCCGGCGGCCACCGGTGTTTCTTGATCGCGGTTGCGGACAAACAAGACATCCCCCAAGATGGTGGACGCTTTGCCGGGAACCGGCCGGAATTCCATTTGAAATTGATCCCCGCGGATATGGTAGGTCCCCAGTTTGCGCATGAAATTATTGTCTTCGACAGGACCATGCTCCACCATCTGGAAGTCCGAATCGCCCGAGCCTTTGATGCGGATCGTTTGTGGAAGGCCTTGATCGTATGAGTTGCTGCTGGCCAAGTGCACGTAGACGTCATAGATCCCCATGGGGGCCGGAACCACGAAACGCAAGGGGATATCGCTTTCCAAAGGCGAATAAAAACAGTCATACTTGGCATTCCATTGCCACAGTTGGCGGGGAAGGAGGGTGGAGAACGCTGAGGTGTCTTGGGTAAACGAAGGGCGGAGGCGGCAGCGGACCGTTTCCAAATTGGGATCCAGGAACATATGATTGTATTTTTCATCGATCATCATATATTCCCCCTGGCCGGCCATGAATTGGATGGCTTCGGTAACATGGTAAATCCGGTGCTGGCTGGCCAAGGGGGCAACCGGCATCCGCAATTGGAAATCGAGCCGTTGCTCGTGGCTCACATTGTTGCCCAATCCTTGGGTTTCTCCTTTTTCGGCGATCAGGTCGTAGCGGTCGGCCATGACATACAGCCGGTTGCGGGCCGAGTGAAGGGGCACTTCGATCCGGGTTTCTTCCACGGCCCCCTTGGCCACCTTTTCGAAGAAATGAGTAATTTCCTTATGATTGTGCAAAAACGTAAAGCGGACGTATTCCGCGTCCGAATCCCCCTGGTTCCTCACCCGCCCCACGAGTTGCAAGGGTTGTCCCCATAAGGCTATGCCCTCGTGGATTTCCGTCATCATTCCATGACCGGAAAAAGGCTCTACCACGAGATCGGGGAGATCGTGCAACGTCACGTTGGCGATGATTTGGTTGTTGAGGCGGCTGACTTCCTCGATGCGTTCTTGGGGATCCACCACGATATGGATTTCATGGGAGCCTAGGCCATCAAACGCCGGGGGATCCCAAACCAGGGTCACTTCCTGCATTTCGCCCGGATCCAACCGGTCAATCACCACAGTCCGGCGGGAATCGAAATGGGTCAGTTCCCGTTGCAAGGCCGGATCCCCGTCAAAGGCTTTGACGGTAATATTCCGGGCAGGTCCCACGCCCACGTTGTAAACCGTGGTCTTGATATAGACCGTGCGGCCGATCACGGGTTGTTCGGGCTCCACCTGGTAATCCATTTCCGCCAAGGCCAGGTCTGGTTTGCCTTCCACCTGGACAGGAACTGTGTAGACGCGGGTGTCTCCGCCGCTAAAGGTCTTCAAGAGATATTCATGACGGCCGGCGCTGGGAAGTTGGATGGAAAAATCCACTTTCCGTTCCTGGCCTTCCGAGAGCGTCACTTGCTTGATCTCACCGGTCGCGCATCCGGGGCCTTCCAAACTGGCGGCAAGGGAAGCGGTTTGCGTCTCCGACAAATTCCGGAACGGGACTTGCCAGCGCACCGCCCGGCCCTCGGTCAGATCGCGGGAGGTGAAAGCCGCTTTTTCGAGAAGGGGAACAATCGGATTGGCTTCCGGAATCCGCAAAGGAATCACTAACGGGGGAGGCAGGTTATCTTCTAGGATTCCCTGGGCGGGATTGGGCTGCACGGCAATCAACGCGACCACCTCATCCGCGGGAACCGTGCCGTGCCATTCCAAAGTCACCGAAGCGCCGGCGGGCACCGGACCGGAGGCCAGCGGTTCTATCCGGCCGCCAATCCGGACTTGACAATCGGCGGCATCCAGAGGGTACGGAGACCGATTGAACAGCAGGGCCTGGACGCGGGCCTTTTCGCCATCCCATTCCACTTTGCCACCGTCCAAGGCGAGATCGGGTTTCCGTTTCGGGATATGTGTTCCTCCCCAGGCATCCAGGCGGGATTCCTGGTTCCAGGCATAGAACCGCACGGTGGCCTGGTCGTGCCCTTCCTTGCCAATAGAAGCCGTGAAACTGTGGTGGACGAGAGAATCCGCAAACTCAAACGGTCCGCTTTCGTACACGATTTTTTCGCCGATCCTCATCGAGACGACCGCCTGGCCGGATTGCAGGGTGGCCAGGGCCGAACGCAGGGTAAACGATTGCTCCTGATCTTCGACGAACAAGCCGGGTTCCACGGAGACCTCCGCCCGTTCTTGCGGCAACACCAATGGCACGGCGGGATCGCCAAACAGAATGTACTGATCCACCAATTCCGGATCCGTCTGGTCCAGCATGTATTCGGCTTTGGTGAAGGTTACTGCCTCACCCACCCGGGTCAAACCGCCGCGGGTGAGGTTGCGCATGAGAATTTCGGACATCACCATGTGCCGGTTGGTGGTTCCGCCGCCGCTGGGCCCCCAGACGGCGATGGCGCCGCGGTCGGGATAGCGGATGAATTCTTCCGACAGGCATACGGTGAAGGGGGAGATGTTGAAATTCAGGTAACCGGTCAGGCAAGACCAATTCACGACGAAGGGAAACCGCGAATTGGGCTGCAATTCAAGCAGATTGCTGGTGGAGTTGTCGGTGCCGTAAAAAATCCGCTCTTCCGACCACAATTGGTTTCCGCCGTGTCCGATATATTGCACTACCAGCGAACCGCGGTCGAATTCCTTCAGGATGGCGCGCGTGCACTGCGGCGAGAATTTCTTGTTTTTGTACTTTTGCATCGCGGGATCTTGGGTATCCGCGAAGCGGTGATGCAGATACGGATTGGTCTCATGCGGAAAATCGTTTTGATGTAAAAACGCGGCTTCGTATTCCGGGGGAAGGCTGGAGTTGGCGTTTTCCAGGGCGTAGGACTCGAACTTGTTGTCGGTGATGAACAAATTGCGCGCTTTCCACGGCCCGAGCGGAGATTCAGTTTCATACAGGAATAATTTGGTCAGGTATCGATTCAAATCTTGAGACGAATGGACCGAAATCCGGCCGATGATCACATCGGGGAAGAAATCCATTGGTCCGCCCCATAAGTAAGCGTACCATTCGTCGGAAGCGTAACGTTGGGGATTATCGAGGGGGGCATAGGTAGGAACCTGATCGGGCGCGCCGGTTCCCAGCCGGTCGCGGTGGTCCCAGTTGGAATCACCGATCAACACCACGAAGTCCGGACTGAGGCCCTGCCATTCGGACTGGGTGTAGCGGAGAAACCGTTTGATCGCTTCGAAATCGGGATATCCGTAATTGAATTCATCGTAAATATCCTGGACGCCGGTCAGGAGAACTTCATATCCCTGCGCGGTTCTCCATTCCGCCAACCGGCGGGCCGCGGATAACATGGAACCGTGGGTGATTATGACATAGTTATATCCCTGATCAGTCCGGTGCAAGGTGGAAGGGTAGTCGAGATCGACGGTATACGGACCCGGTAAGTCCGCGTCCCCCATGATCACCATCCGCGTCCATTCTTCTTTCGGGAGAACCCACGCGGCCTTGGGGGGCACCTCAGACGCTGAATATTTCCGAAGACCGCCCGCCCCGTCCAAAACCCAGGCGGAAACCGGTTGATTCGTTTCGTCAACCGAAAGCGAAATGGCGTTGGTCTCTTCGGGCAGTTTTGCGCGGTCCACCACCAGTCCGTCCTTCGGAAGATGGCCCTGGCGGGGGTAGATCACTTCGATCCCATCAAAAAACAAATGGCGGACTTCGTCCACCTTTTCACTGAGTCCTGACTGAAAGGGGGAATGACTGTCCGGTTCCCGGTCCAGAATCAGGGTCAGCGTGGGAGAAGCGATGAGTGCTTCCGCTCCGGTGGTGAACCAAAAGCGGGTGGCTTCATCGATTTCCAGGCTGAACGCTTGGGTCGCGTCTCCCACCTGCGCGGTAAACGAACACCGCTGGCGGGTCCGGTTTTGCGCGTCCAAGGCAATCCGCACATCCCCGGCCGAAGCCAATCCGGGCAGATCCAAGGGCAAATCCTTGGATTTCGAATCCATATCCAGGTAATACCAGCCGAAGCGGCCGTTTTTTTCCTTGACCAACACCCGGTCTTCATTGTAGAGCCGGGAGGCATAAAAAAGAGGCGCGCCTTCATCGGCCCACGCGGCCGGCCGTTCTTCCACCCGCCGGGGGGGCGTCTCCATTTCAAACCACGTCAGGAAATAGTGCGAATCCGGCGTGAATTCGGAATCGGACGCCTCGCCGTAAAATACAATCACGTCCCCGTCGTGAAACCGGCCATCCCCGTCGTCTCCGACATAGACCGGCAATTCCACGCCCTTGTGCCAAATCCGGACGTTTGGCAGTTGGACATTCTGGGGAGCCAGGCCTTGCTCTTCCAAGTCCTTGGGGCGAACGGCCGTAATGCCGGTCTGCCGCACCCGGACCCGCACCCCGTCCTGGCGCGGGCCGATCTCCCGCCAGGCGGGATTGAGCACCGCGGACTGGAAGTCAAATCCCACGCTTTGCGGATGAAATCCCTCGGTTTTTTCGGATTCGGGAATAGCGCGTTTCCGGCGGAATGATTCGATATAATCGCGATTCAAGGCCAGGTTGTTGAACAGGCGCCTGTAGCCCGTGTCCAACGTGCTTCGCGTTTGGGAGCGGATTTCCGATCCCCCTTGCCAACTCACCCGGATCTCCAGCCGGTCCACGAACAGAGAATGGATTGCCGGGAACAAAGCCCGCGCCTCGGGGTGGGAGAGGCTCACGGTGGGATTCACCTGAAGGCCCAATACATCCAGTTCCTGAAACTGATACCGTTTCAGTTGCACAGCCGATTCGATGATCTTTTTCTGCTGGGCGGCCTCTTCCGGAGAAGCCTGATCGGACCGGGGATAGAGGGCAGGATCGCCGGAGTTTTTCACGACCCGCAAAATCCATAACGGATAGTCAATCGTGTATTCCGCTCCCGGGGGAATGACAAGGAACACCATGGATTGAGCCGCGTTATACGGCTTGAGCCGGAGCTGATCCGGGCCGGTGTATTGCACATGGGCAAAATCATTTCCGGCATCGAGCAGGGTGAAATCGGGATTCGCGGCGGGAGAATCTTTGTTTGGGGCGGCGTCCGCCCCCAGCGTTCCCATCAACAACAAGCCGATGAAAAAGACCATACCGGACCGGTTTGACAATAGCATCATAGGCTCCCCACTCTTTCAGACAGGGTGATGTTGGATTCCTGCGGTTTCAGGAACGATGGATTATAGAGGAAGTAATCCCATTTTTTCCGGGAATCCCATGATCACGTTTAAATTTTGCACGGCTTGTCCGGCCGCGCCTTTGGTCAGATTGTCTTCCGCGGACACGAGCACGACATCCCCCGTCATGGCGTCTTCGTGCAGGGAGATATCAAGGAAGTTGGTTTCCCGCACGGCTTGCAGCGCCGGGGCTTCGCCCAGGGGATACAGCCGGATGAACGGCTCGCGGGCGTAGGTTTCCTGATAGGCGTTCCAGATCTCCGCCAAGGGGACGTCTTTGGCCTTGCGGCAGTAGATGGTCGAGAGAATCCCCCGTTGCAGGGGCAGGACGTGCGGCACGAAGGTCACAGTGACCGGTTTGCCGGTCACCCGCCGTAAAACCGAAACGATCTCCGGGGCATGCTGATGCTTGCCGATCCGGTAGGCGAAGAAATTCTGGTCGAACTCAGGGTGATGAAACGGGAGTTTCGGATTGCGCCCCGCTCCAGTGACCCCGGAGACGGAATTCACCCGGATCCGTTCCGGCTCAAAAAAGCCCAATTTGATGCCCGGATAGAGGCTTAAGATGGCGGCGGTGGGATAGCAGCCCGGATTGGCGATCAGGCGCGCGTGCTTGATCTGTTCCCGGAACAATTCCGGCATGCCGTACACCGCCACGCCGCACAGTTCCGGCGAGGTGTGCTCGCCCTCGTACCAGCCTTGGCGCTCCGACAAATCCGGGAAACGGTAATCGGCGGATAAATCGATCACCCGCAGTCCTTTTTCATAATAAAGCGGGGCCAATTTCATGGCCGCCCCGTGGGGAACGCTCAAAAAGATCGTATCCGCCCCATCCGCTTCCCCATCGATTTCCGGCCGGATGGGCAAGTCGATAACCTGGCGCAGCCAGGGCCAGAAGGCGTGCGCCGGCTGCGGATTATCGAATCCCGCGGCCGTCAAGGAAACAATCTTGACTTTGGGATGATTCAATAACAAACGGATCAATTCGCCACCCGTGTAGCCGGTGGCCCCAACGATTTTTACCTTGCATACATCCGAATTACTCATGGATTCCACCTTGTATAAAATAAGTGGGATGAAGTATAACCCCCCGCTGGGGGGCTGTCAAAATGCGTGAAACGGGAGCCGGCAAACCAGCGTACGGATGTCTTTTCCTCACCTCTCTGCCTGGACACCCGCCAAAGCATTTGCTTCAATGGCCCTCACCCGCGCACGGGATCCATCATCACTCACGAGGAGAAACAGGACCATGAAGATTCCACTGGCGGCTTTCGCGTTGACGGCCTTGTTGGCCATGACGGGCTGGGCGGAGGAAGAGGATTTCGCCCTGAAGACCATTCATATCGGCATGATAGTCAAAGACCTCGAACAATCCATGAAGTTCTACAAAGATGTGGTCGGAATGGTCCAAGTGGACACCACCGAATTCAGTGTGGACGCGGATTTCGGGAAGAAATCCGGTCTCACCGATTCCCTGCCCATTCACGTTCAGGTATTGAAATTAGGGAAGGGTGAAAACGCCACCCAGCTCAAACTGATGACCTTCGGTGACAAAGCCCAGCCCCAGGAAAACGAATACATCCATTCGCACACGGGCATCCAATACATCACGATCATGGTGAACGATCTCACGCCCATCCTGGAGCGGATCAAAAAACACAAAGTGAAACGGCTGGGCGACACGCCGATCGCGATGGGTGACAACTATTTTGTGTTGATCCAGGATCCCGACGGCACCTTTGTCGAGCTGATCGGCCCCATAAAGGAAGCGAAAAAATAAAGATCATCCGGGAAGCGCGTACTCTCGAACGGCGATAAAAGAAGGGACGTATTATTCCATCACCCTTTGGGATATGGCCGATGTTAACCTGGGAGGGCGGATCCCCCAGGTCCGCCCCACAAAAATTCCCTCACCCAGGGGGAGAGGGAATCGTATAAGAAGGGCCGTGGGGATGGATTTCGCCGCGCGCAACCTGCCCTACCCATAATTCACTAAGTTTGTTGATGATCGATTACACGCATCGCGCTCCCCTATTCCACGATTCAGCCCGCGAATACATCCTGAATCAATCCTCTTCTGCCCCCCATACTTTGAGGAAGAAATCGGGCGGATGCCTATTTCTCCCCTGCCAGCGCCTTCATTACACTCTTTACCCATGCCTCCGGATGTTCCGGCGGTTTGACGGCAAACACAGCGTATGTATCCACAGCGAAACCGATGATCCCGCCCTGGTACCTATCTGTTCCCCGGAACGCTCCCGCAGCCAATTCCGGGTAATCCGCCACCTCGCCGGATTTTGCTACCCGCTCACGCATTTTTTGAATCCGTTCCCGCGCTTCCTCTCCGGACGCGGCCATCGACAACACCAGCGTGCTGGGTTCTTCGCGGAAGGCATACTTGGCCAGCAAGGCCGGGGCGAGAAATTCATACCCCAATGGCGCCCGTTTCTCAAAACTGTGCGAGCGGGGGATTAATCCCATCGATGGGAAGATCCTCAAAATTTCCGGCAACGATTTATCATCCCCGATCCGCCTGGAAACCTCCCCGGCGAAAGCCCGCAGCACGTTCTGTACTCCCCCCTGATTCTCGCTGAAGCCGGACAATTTAACGTAATACGGACCTTGCACAAAGTGGATCAGCGATTCGGCCTGGTAGCCCTCGGCGCCCACAGGGATGAACTCGTAATCCGGAGAGCGCTCGGCCGCGTAGATCCCGAAGGCGTTCAGGGGATTGCCCATGTAATACACATCCACGGTGATATCGGTGTCTTCTTTTTTGTAATCCTGGTGTCCCAGGGCCACAAAATCGTAGTTGTGGAACGCGCCCGCTCCGCCGTTGATGTATTCATAGAGGTCCATTCCATAGAACCGGGCATCTCCATCCCGCCGCGCTCCAAGGGATTCCGGATCCGGCAACAAGGTGGCCAATTGATTCCGGATTTCCGGTGAGACAGGCTTGATCTCTTCCGCGCCGGCCCCGGACATCTCTTCCTGACCGAATGGCATGGGAACAAAACTAACCGCCATCAGGAACATGGCCAGACATGCGTAATTCCTCATTGATGTGAACTCCTTTTCTTTTACAACACACACTATACAACGCAGTGTAGTAAAATGGGCGGATCCCCAGGTCCGCCCTTCTCTATTTTATTTTCCCTCACCCGGACCTTCTCCCAGAGGGAGAGGGGATTGGATCGAACGAAGCGGCCGTTGCAGTCCGCCCGTCCAGCGCGCGGGCCGGATGCCCGGGCTCTTAACCGTTCAGGCGAACAATTGCTTCGCGGCTTCCAGGCGGTTCACGATCTGGATGCCGTGGGGGCAGACCTGTTCGCATTTCCGGCAGCTGCCGCACCGCGAGTTGAAGCGTTTTTGTTCAGGCAACTCTTGATACGTGGTGAAGGCCGTGTAGCGGTCGCCGAGCTGTTCGAAATAATAATCCTTGCAGCGGATAACCGTGGAAATCTCGATGCACTCCGGGCAGTTGCGTTTGCATTCGTCGCACATCAGGCAATTGTTGGAGCGGTTGGCCTGGGCGTAATGGTACAGCGCCTTGTCTTCCTGGCTGGTCAGGGTTTCGCCAGCGGCTTTCAGATACGCGTCAAACATCTCGACCGATCCAATGCCTTTCACCACGGTGGTGACCGCGGGATTGGAGAGCAACTTTTTCAGATAGACCAGTTCCTGATCGCGCCCGCGCAGGCCTTTCATGGTCTTCATGCCCATGACTCCCATGCCTTTTTCCCGGGCGGCGCGCAGTTCGGCATCCAGCAAAGTCAGGTTGTCCTGACTGAGGACCGGATTCAACAGATGATACATGCCGCTTTCGACCGCCGCGGCCGTTCCGCCTTTGATATCCCCGTGATTGGTGAATCCGGCGAAACGAACTTTCCCCAGTTGCTTCAATTTCTCGAACGACTCGCCGATCAGGGGGTCCTTGGCTGATTCGGCGTCGTGCCGGTTGAACATAAAGAAATCGACATAATCGGTATTGAGCAGTTTCAGAATGTCGTCGATCTTTTTGAAATTCTCCTTCCGGTAATCCTCGCGGCTGAAGAAATTATCCTTCAACGCGATATAGACCTTGTCGCGTTTGCTTTTCATCACTTCGCCCAAATCCCGGATCGAGCGGCCCCCCAGATACGAATCCGAGATGTGCACCAGATTGACACCGCGGTCGATGCCGTAGGCGTGCACACCCGGCTCGTTCACCAGTCCGCCCAAGCTGATCACGGACAGGTAAATGTCCGTATTCCCCAACCGCCGGTAGCGCATATCCGGCTGGTAATTCAGGATTTTTTTCGTATCCACTTTTTCCGATGGCGCGGCTTCCGCGTAGGCTTGCACCCCCATCCCCATGGCCACCGAAGCGGTGACACCCGTCCGTAAAAAAGTCCGGCGGCTGAATCGCGAATGATGCTTCGACATTGTCTTCCTCCAGGTTGTTTGGTGATTTCCAGTTGTGGATGATTGATATCGTTCTGACCACGAACTCAATCTTCCTGAAATCGTCATCCCCATTAACGTGCGGGAATAGGAGCATGGTACTATTGATTTGTGTGCGAATATAGGAATTCAGCGAAGGATACAAAAATTCCATTGTTGATCAATTTAGATAGATTTTTCTTCTTTGTGAGAACTTGAAGACATACAAGAATGAGGTTCCTCCGGCAAAATGACAGGGGCAGACACGACGGTCTGCCCCTACAAAATACCTTGATCCCGGCCCTCTCCCAGAGGGAGAGGGAGACGAGGGTGGGCAGCATGTAAGGATTCATGCCTCAATCAACTTTCCCTTCAGAATCAATCCCTCTAACCTCCCTCGATCTTCGGGGGAGGAATCAAAAACCAAGCGTGGACGAAAGGATTCATCCCAAGAGTTTCTCAGCGGCGCGAAGGCCGCTAATCACCGCGCCTTCGATCGTAGCGGGAAGTCCCGTAGCGGTCCAATCGCCAGCCAAGAAAAAATTGGCCAAGGGCGTTTGCGGTCCCGGACGGCGGCCCGCATTCTCCACCGTGGCCGAAAACGTGGCGCGTGGTTCCCAAAAGACCAAGGAGGCAGTGGGCATCCGGCCCCGGCTTTCCGGGTAGGTATTTTGAATATCGTCGACGGCCGCCCGCGTCAAGTCTTCCCGGCTCCAGGATTGAAACCGGCGCGCGGCGCTGGCCACCAAGCAGACGCAGAATCTCTTGTGGATTCCGGGATTCATGAAGTTGGACCGGTGGAAGATCCACTCAAAGGTGGAATCTTGCAGACAACATAGGCACTCATCCGTAAACGGCTCATCATACTCCAGGTACACGCTGAGAATGGGGGACGCCCCCAGATCCGGCAAGGGCAGCCGGTCTTCCAAACCGGAGGCTGCCACCACGCTCCGCAAACGGACCTCCGGCAGGGCAGCGATACACGCTTCGCATTCCACGGTCTCACCGGAGGATACACTCACCTCGGAGACGGCGTCTCCCTCCACCATCAGGCGCGTGACGCTCCGGCCGAGCCACACCTTTCCGTTTCGTTCTTCCAAAAAGCGAATGGCTTTATCTCCCAGGAGGTCTCCCAGGGGAACCACGGGCAGGGCCAATTTCGAATCCTCGGCCCGGGAAAAAAACGCCGATTGCAGGACCGCCTGAAACAAGCGGGCGTCGGCCGAAGAAAGATCCTCGTTGAGGGCGGAGAGGGCGATAGGATCCCAGAGACGTTTGCGGAGAGCCTCGGGCTGGCGCAGGCGGCGGCAGAGTTCGGAAACGGTTTCGGATTGGTGAACCGCGCCTGGCCGTTTCAACGCCAAACCAAAGTGTATTGCCGCCCAGCCGTCCCTCCATCCCAGTGAACGCATCCGGAACAAACCAGCCAGGAGATGCCATGGTCCAGGCAACGCGGGACATTGAAGTGTGTCGCGAAAGCCGCCAGGCCCCCGGTACGGCACGCGGAGATTTTCCTGCAGCCGCACGCCTTCCCGGGTTCCCAACCGCTCGAGCAGGCGGAAGGTGTGGTGATAACAACCCATCAAGATATGCTGGCCGTTATCCACCCGGCCGCCCGTGCGCCGGCCGGGAATGGAATACGTGCGGCCGCCCAGAAAACTTTTCTTTTCGATGAGGAGGACAGGCCGGCCGGCTTCCGCCAGGGCCACCGCCGCGGAAATTCCGGCGAAACCGCCCCCGATTACGACGGTGTGGCCGCCCATTGGGTGACACGGCTCCATCGGCTTTCGAGCCAGGTGCTGAGAGCGATCATCATTTTTTTCTGATTGGGAACGCGAATACGTTGCTGATAGACATTGAAATCCGCCCGCACGATTTTCATCAGCAAAAGGTAATAGATCTTTCTCATGATCTCTGCGGGAAAGAGTAAATGATGATCGCGGCGTTCGTACAAGCGGGTGGCGGCGTCATAATAGGATTGCGCGCGATCCAGTTGGTGGCGCATCAATTCAATGAAGGCGGGGGTATATCCTTCTTCCAGAAGGCTCTTTTCTGAATACCGGAACCGCTCCAGATCTTCCAAGGGAAGGTAAATGCGGCCGTTCCGCGCGTCTTCGCCCACGTCGCGCATGATATTGGTCAACTGGAGGGCCATGCCCAGGTTGATGGCGTAATCCTTGGCCTGGCGGGAGCGGTAACCGAAGATTTCGATGCAAATCAAGCCCACGACGCTGGCCACCCGGTAACAGTAGGCGGCCAATTCGTCGAAGGTCTGGTACCGCTTCAGCCGGATATCCATTTCGCAGCCATCGATGAGCGCGTGGAAATATTCCTTGGGGATGCCAAAGCGCTGAATGACCTCCAGCAACGCCCGCGTGATGGGATGACCGGGTTGTTGTTTGTAGCAGGCTTCCATCTCGGAACGCCATACGTCGAGCCGGCGGCGCGCGTCATCCACATCGGTCATGTTATCGACGATATCATCGGTTTCCCGGCAAAACGAATAGACCGTGTAGATGGCTTCCCGTTTCACTTTGGGCAAAAACAGGAACGAATAATAGAAATTGGTTTTGCTCGCCTTGGTTTTCTGCCGGGTATAGTCCGCGTAATCCACCCTCTCCATTTCCCTGATCCGCCGCGATTCCTTGGTCTCTCGTCAAACGCCAGTCCTGACCGATTCAAACAGCCGGTTAAAACGATTCCGGATACGTCCAATTCCCAGCAATGACCGGCCGCCGGATATCACATAATCCCATTGGTTCAGAGCGGGCCGGTGATCGAATACATTGTATTGATTTTGCGCCACCCGGGACAGGATGGTCACGCCGCCCAGCCAGGTAAACCGCAATTCGGCGTTGAGCGGCCACCGCACTTGCTCCACCAACGGATATCCCCGGTCGAACAGATTCCATGTCTGAGCCGTCAAGAATCGCATGATCCGCTGAAACCGCTCATCGTACACCCGGGCGAATAAATCCTCTTCGGTGTAATTTTCACTCCGCATCAGATTCTGGGGGATGTACACGCGGTCCTTTTGCAGGTCGATGGTCACATCCTGCCAAAAGTTGGTGAGTTGCAGCGCGGTGCAGAGGTGATCGGAAAGGATCATTTGTTCTTCATCCCGGTAATCGAACAGGCGCAGAATCAACCGGCCCACGGGATTGGCGGAATACCGGCAATACTTGGTGATGACACTATCCAATGTTTCGTAGCGGTTCACCGTGACATCCCGCTTGAAGGCCTGCAGGAGATCCCGAAACAAATCCATGGGCAAATCCAATTTTTGAGCGCTGTCGGCCAGCGCCATGAAGATGGGATGGTCTGCCCGGCCCTGATAAGATTCCTCGAGCAGGATTTCCCAGCCGTTGAGGTATTCCAACCGAGATCCCTCGTATAGCGGCTCATCCGCGAAATCATCCGCGACCCGCGCGAACGCGTAGATGGCATAGACGTGGGGGCGTTTTGCCTTGGGCAGCAGCAGCGAACCCACGGGGAAATTCTCATAATGCGAGACGGTCAGTTTGCGGCAGAACGAGTAGGCCTCCTCCAGCGTCCAGCGTGTTCCCGCCGGACGTTCGCGCAATTGATAAAGGGATTGGATCGTCTCCAGTGATGGAATTTGGGTGGCCATAATTATTGCGGTTATATTAGCATGCTTGACGAAGGGATCAAAATGAAATCTCAGGAGGCGTCTGAACAGAGCGATCCGAAGAAAGTCACCTTAAAACGTCAAGAAACCCCGTAAGTCTGACGCGAGAACGTGGGCCTATTATCCCAGCGAAAAGTTCATTTGAAATAAATGCACGGAGAACGACCGAAAGACTGTTCTATCAAAACATATAACCTTTTCATTTCGAACAGCTTGTGTATCGTAACTTCAAGCGATTTTGAAGGTTCTCCCGGTGATTATCCGAAAATACGGTCACGCCTCCGCTGGTTGTATTCGATTTTTTCTTGCGGGGTCATTTTGGTGAAATCAGGTTCTTCATCATCCACCATCCGGGGGCGGGAGGAAACCGGCCGGGCCGCCGCCGCGGGCGTGGGAGCGGCCGGGACGGGTTTGGGAACCGCAGGCTTGGGTGGTGGAGGCGAAGCGGGAACCGTGATTGTAGAACGCCCGCTGTAACTCATGGCCGGATCGGTCAGCACCATGTCATCCGCCAGGCTGCGCTGCGGCGTGATTTTCAATTCTTGCAAAACGCCGTGGTAGGCTTTCACGGCTTCTTCTGCCGAAATTTCACCGTCCACGATCATCCGGAGGAACTTGATGAAGACCAGTTGATTCTCGGCGTTGTTGATTTTGCGCCCGAAGAGGGCCACATGACCGCCATATTTCTGGGTGTCGGCGATCAGCTTGAACGCGTCATATGTAGTTCCCGAAGAACCGCCCAGGATACCGACGATGATGGAGGGATCATAATTTACCAGTTCTTCCATGAATTTAGGACCGTGATATACCATCTTCAGGAACAAGGGACGTCCCCGTTCGGTGACGCCCGCCAGGCTCCGGACGATCGCGTCGTTTACGAACGCCCCGATGAGGTGGGGATCAACCGTACCGGGCACATTCGGATCGAACACTTCCAGGAAATAGCGCATGCCTTTGGCTTCCGCCTCAATCCGGAATTCCTTAAATGCTTGGAGGGTGGCCAGATCCCGGTCCACGTCATTGTTGAACGTAATCGAATAGAGACCCAGGTTGCACCCGATGGCCCGTTCTTCCGGCGTGCATTCAAATTTGCCGCATTGCAGGTGATCGATAGTCGCCGTGCGGAAGGGGCGGGAGGCCATCGTCTCGTAGCTGCTGCCCCGGAAGGTGTGGATGTCGGTCGTGTCATTGATCCGGCCGGCGGGAGTCACATGCGAGTTGTCGAACAGCCGTTCCTGGATGGTGAGCACTTCGTTGGAACTGGCCGACATCAGCATGATGTCGACGAGGCCCTGGTGGACCACATCGCGCATCATCTGGCGGTATTCCTGGATGCTGCGGAAGCGCACTTCCCCATGGTAGTATTCCGGTGAATGGCGTCCACAGGATTGAATTCCCCGCGCCATATCGGCATCCTTGGCATCAGCGATGATAAAGGCCTTGCTGCTGGGATTGGCCCGGATTTCCGCCAATTTGCGATCCATCGATTTTTCGACCATGAGACTCTCCAGGCAGGTTGATAGATACGAAAGAAATATAGCCTTGATCCTCTATTCAGGGCAAGGTGAATGCCCTTCCCGCCGATCATTTTTCATTATTTTGATTTTCCGGGGCCGATCCTCTTTTTCAGTGAAACGGTCCGGTTACTTTCCCAGAAGTCAGGCCGTAACAGTCTCCTCGAACGCGGAGAATGTAATGCTTTACGTTTATTCAAGGCGGTTCTCACCCTGATCCTGTCCCAGAGGGAGAGGGAATCGTTTCGCGATGCTATTCGGAGTCCTATCACACATTATGAGTATAGAAAGATCTACATTCTGGCGGATCCTCAGCCTACTCTATTTGAGCCCAGCGGGGGCCTGAAGGGTTCATCTTGACCTGCAGGCGGATTCTGACACACTCGAACCGAGAAAACGGGAATACCCGGGCGCCGGAATGATCCGTTTTTTGCCATCCCGGGAAGACGAAAGGAATAGGATGAACGGAATCGGCCATTGGAGTTTTCCGCAGAAGGCAGGAATGGGTGTACTCGCGGTTGTCATTCTGGCGGGTATTTTGTATAGCCCCACCCTCTCTGCCCGTTGGCAGTACCATTACTATCAAAACCAATATCAGGCCCGGCAGATCGCCGAGGCGGCGCGGGTACTGCCGCAATTCGACGATCTCTCGGTACCCCTCCATCATATCCACTACCAAGAACTCATGAAATCCGCGGGAAAATCAGGCGATTTGGAACGGCAATACATGGACTTAGCCACCCAAAATCCCGCGAACGCCCTTGCCTTGGCGCTCAGCAGCCGGGCCGTTTCCGATCCGGAGGTCCAGCAACGGCTTTTGAATCAGGCTTTGCAGCTGGCGCCCGGCGAGGAGACCGTCCGGCTCATCCAAATCGAATCGGATTTAGCGGCCGGCCAGTATCAAACCGCGCTCGAACAGTTCCAGGGAATCCAGACTCAGACTTGGTACCGCGCTTACCTGGAAGCACGAACCCGGTGGATGTTGGGGTATACGGATCAGACGCTCGAGAGTTTTGTTCAAGCCCTGCAACAAGCGGATTGCCCCGCCCAGGTGAATATCCAGTTCGCGAAATTTCTTTGTGAGCAGGATCTCCCGTCCAAAAGAAACCGGCCAGAACCCTTCGCCGGATGGAATGAAGTCCAATTCATAAATGAACCAGAAGCCTACGCCTATCGTGTCTGGTTATCCGGAAAATCCATTGCCCAGGCAGCCCAAACGCTCCCCCCGCCGGTCCGTCACCATCCCGGAGCTCTGATCATCCTGGCCCAGGCGGCGTGGAAACGGAATCCAGTTCCGGAATCCTCCGACGGGAAAGAGGGGGAGGCTCCGGCCGGCGCATCTTGGTTCAAGAATGAGGAGATTCTGGCTGCGCAGGCCCTTATGCGCCAAGCGGGCCGGTTCGCGTCCGGCCAACCGGAATGGATCGTAACCCGTGGTCTGTTTGCCCTAGGAGAACATCAGCCGGATCGCGCCCGGGTCTATTTCGCCACCGGTTTGAACAGCGGTGCCCGGCATTTTGATACCGGTTTTCACGCCCGGATGGCGCAAACGTTGTTAGCCTTCAACCGGTTGAACGAAGCAGTACCCCATTTTGAAAAAGCCTGGGGCTCTATTCCGGAAAACGGCCTGCTGCTTAAACAATCGGGATTGATGCTTTTAGCGGAAGCGAAATACGACGAAGCCCTCATCCGTTTAAAAAAGGCGAGCGAGTATCTTCCGCATGATCTGGAAACATTAAACGCCCTCGTTGACGCCTACATCGCAAAGGACCTTATCGATGAAGCCTTGAGAACCGCCGCGCGGATTCTGGACCGCAATGTGCATGATCCGGTTTCCCGCCGCCGGCTGGCGCACCTCTGGATCAAGAAGGACCAAATCAACCGGGCTATTGGGCTTTATGCCTCCTACCTGGACAATTTCCCGAATTGCGGGACGTGTTATGCCGAAATTGCCCGGATTCACATTCAAAACGGAGACCCCGCGCGGGCCGAACGCATTCTGAGGGACGCGTTGAGAGATAAACCCATGCTGCAAGATAAGGAGGAAATCCAGGCGGTGTTGGAAGAAATCGAACAAATGAAAGAAGAAAAGGAGCAAAAGAAATAAGAAGAATCATCCGAGAAGAGGGTGCCGAATGAGGTACAATCGCTTCCACGCCCTCCGGGAGGAGGGTAAACACTCCGGTTTTGTTCCTATAAAAATACCCCCCTGGCCCTCTCTCAAAGGGAGTGGGAATTGGGGCGTTGGTTTTCATCGATTCTTTCGAAGTGAATCGGACCTGAGGACTGAAAAAGGCACGTATTTGCCCGATGAGCCTGAAAAAAGATGGGCCCTCATTTTACCCGCACAGCCCCGATTCCCGGCCGGTGAGGCATGAGCAACCGGCCGTGATCCAGGACCATGCCCTGGAAGGGGTCATTTGCCAGCAAGGCCGCGCCATCCAGGTCGAGAAAATCCACCCACGGAGCGAGATGGGCCGCCGCGGTGATGCCCAGTGAACTTTCAATCATACAGCCCAGCATGATCCGCATCCCTTGTTGCCTGGCGAGATGAATCATCTGACGGGCGCGGGCCAATCCCCCGCATTTCGCGAGTTTGATGTTAATGCCATCCGCCAGTCCCGCCCAGGTTTCGATGTCTTCCGGGCCGTGCACGCCCTCATCCACAATGATGGGGATATTCGAGCGGTTGGTTTCCTGAATCCGGCGGTAGCCTTCCTGGTCCTCCCGCGGCAAAGGTTGTTCCAACACCCTCACGCCCAATTCTTGCAGTTTCGGGAGCAATTCCACGGTTTGTTCCACGGACCAGCCTTCGTTTGCATCCACGTAAAGGGGCTTTCGGGTCCGCGCGTGGATGGCTTCCAGGATAGGGAAATCTTCTTCCCCGCCGACTTTGATTTTTAGGATGGGATAGGATTCCGCCTGGTCCACCTTTCGCAAAACGGTTTCGAGGTTGTCCAGGCCGATGGTGAAGGATGAGATCAGATCAGCCCGGAATGGTGTATTCCAAAGCCGGTACAGGGGCCGGCCTTCGCGCTTCCCCCAGGCGTCATGCCAGGCCAGGTCCACCGCCTGTGCCAGGGCGGTCTCGCCGGGGAAGCGCTCCAATAGTCCGGCCACTATGATTTCAACCGGACGGTTGAAATCAGGCTTTTCGGACAGCCAAGTGTGAGCCAAAAATTCCATGCGTTCCACGGTTTGGCCATGGTAATAGATGGGCGCGCCTTCGCCCCATCCTTCTCCGATCCGGAGGAACAGATTCTTCACCGCGCGGCGGGTTCCCCGCGAAAGCCCGAAGGGATCCCGCAGAGGCAGTTCCCGGATTTCACACTGCCAGGTTGGTTGCATGAGGGAGTTACCTGAATTCCGCAGAGGATTACCTGGATTCCCTTATTCCGGCGACACAATCTTCAAGCCGGCGATGCCCGCCACGATGAGCAGAAGGCACAAGACGCGCGCGGGATCGCGCGGTTCGTCGAACAGAAGCATGCCCCACACCGCTGTCCCCGCCGCGCCGATGCCCGTCCAGACCGCGTAGGCCGTTCCCACCGGCAAAGAACGCATCGCGTTGGCGAGCAAGATAAAGCTGAGGATCATGACCGCCACCGTCCAAACCGCAGGCCGCCAACGCGTGAATCCTTCCGAATACTTAAGACCGATCGCCCAGGCGATTTCACAAAGCCCCGCGGCCAACAACCACACCCATGCCATGCCTTGCCCTTTCGTCCCGTAGCATCCATTGCATCTCCGGCGGGTATGATAGCCCCCCGAACGGAAATTCGCACAGAGCAGCCGGGGTGGCCAGCCATCCCCGCAGAAAAAAAATCAAAAACCCTATTGCCAAACACAATTTTTTTTGCTATTGTTTTTATATGGAAGTGCATTGAGGCCATGACCTCAAACTCCACGGTTCGGACACCGAAATAGTCCATTCGCGGATCAGGTGGCGGTGATGCCATAAGCCGCGCGATAAGGTCCCCACGGGGATTAAGCCAAAGGATGGAACGAAGGCGAGAAAGGAAGGAATGCGTGCGTAAAACGCAGCCAAGGCAGTAGGAAAGGAGTCGTTGTGCATGGATTTGGCAGCGGCTCCTTCCTCATTTTAAACCCCTGCCGGGAAACGTGGATTCCACACATGAATCATGCCCTGACCGTTTTTTGTGTTGCCTGCGTATGCGCCCTGTCCGGCGCCTCGGAGGAAATCCAAATCAGCCGCGTTTTCGGTCCGGAACATCCCGGCCCGTATAAGCATCCTGCTTCCATCACCGAACTGGACAACGGCGATTTGTACATGGCCTATTATGGGGGATCCGGTGAATACGGCACCGATACCGCCGTCTTTGGATCGCGGCTCAAGGCGGGTGAAACCGCGTGGAGTTTTCCAGTGGTAATCGCGGACACGCCGGATATCTCCGAAGGCAATCCGGTGGTCTGGCAAGCCCCCGACGGGAAGGTGTGGCTGTTTTACGTGAACCGTTATGGCGACACGTGGTCCACGTCGCGGGTCAAATGCAAGATATCCACCGATGGCGCGCATACCTGGTCGGATTCGTTCATGCTCACCTTTGATTTGGGCACCATGGTGCGCGGCCGGCCGATCGTACTCCGGAACGGGGATTACCTGCTTCCCATGTACCTTGAAATCAGCAACGATACCGAACGGACCGATCCCGGCACTTCTTCTTTTTTCATGCGGTATAATCCCCAAACCAAAAAATGGACTCCGACCCACTTCATCCATTCGCCCATGGGTAACCTGCAGCCGCAGGTGGCGCAAATCACGGATGACTATCTGATCTGCTACATCCGCCGGGGAGGCGACTTTGAACCCACGGATCAGGGTTACCTGTTGCGGGCGGAATCCCGGGACGGCGGATGGACCTGGAGCGACGCCCAAGTCACCTCGTTCAAGAATCCCAATTCGGCAGTGGATCTCCTCCGATTACAAAACGGCCACCTGATGCTGATATACAATGACAGCATGAACGACCGCACCCCCCTCACCGTGGCCATTTCCACCGACAACGACACGAGCTGGCCCTACCGGAGAAACATCATGGAGGGCGAAAACAGTTTCGCGTATCCCTACGCCATCCAGACCCGGGATGGCAAGATCCATGTGGTCTTCACCACAGACGAGCGCACAGTCATCATGCACGCCGTATTCGAAGAAAGCGCTATTTTGAAATCCCCGGAATCCCAATAGTATTTCGTTTCGATAGATTGAATAGATACCCCATGAAGCTCAATTTCCATCGCCATTGAATTGTCCGCCATAGCCCGGATTTTCCTACTCCGGTATGATAGAATCCATTCGACCGGGGGTATGTCCGCACATCCTTGTTCCGTTCCACCCACCCACGGCGGGGAAGTTTGAATTCCATTCCACTAGCCCAAGATGGACCATTTATGAATCTCTCAAGCCCCGTTTCCAAAGCCTTTACTTTAATCGAACTGCTCATCGTCGTGGCGATTATCGGCATTTTGGCGGCCATTGCCGTGCCCAACTTTTTAAATGCCCAGGTACGCGCGAAAATCGCCCGCAGTTACGCCGATATGCGGAACCTGGGAACCGCCATTGAGTCGTTCCGGGTAGACAAGAACGTCATGCTCGTGGACCTGTGGGATGACGACTACGAATGGGCCACCAAGCGGATCAAAGAAGTCTTCCACGGGGTGGGATACCGGTCCAACCAGCTCCAGCGCACGGGGGAAGATGTCTTGGCGGTGCTCACCACTCCGGTAGCCTACATGTCCAGCGTGCCCAAGGATCCGTTCATTGAGCGGTACGGTGTGGATGTTCACGGGGGAAACAACGTGAATTTCAAGACCTACATCTATGGCGACTTGGAAACCCTGGACGCGAACATCGGCGGATTTTATGTTCCCCTCTACAATCCCCTGCAGAACACGACCAATCAGCACGGTGTGAAACCATTGCGGCCGTTCGAGTGGGTGTTACTGGGTTTCGGCCCGGATGGCGACATGCCCAGCACCACCTGGGGAGTTCCCTATGACAGCACCAATGGCCTGACCTCCAACGGTGAAATCGTATACCGTTCGGGCGGCGGCACGAAATAACGTCAGAGCTGCCTGCCAGATGAGGCAAGAAAGGATAACTATGTTTACGAAGGAACAATTCATCCAATCCGTGGAGCATGAAAGCAAAATCTGCAAGCATCTGTTCTCGAAAATGCCTCCCGGCGGCCTGGAATACCGCCCCTCTCCCAGCCAACGCTCCATGCTGGAATTATTGCAGTACTTAACAGTCATAGGAGCCACCACGGTAAAAGGGCTGGTTCGAAATGATTGGAGTCAGCTCGGGCAAGACATGGAAAATTCCAAAACCCGAACCGCCGATCGATTTTGTGAAGATATGGATCACCAAGTGGAGGAAATCCGGCATCTGTTGCAGCCCTTCACGAATGAGGAGCTGATGCAAAAGGATACCACCACCATGATCAATATCCCGGTCAAAATGGGAGAAGGATTGGTGAACCTGGCGTTAAAGTTCCTCACCGCCTACCGCATGCAATTGTTTCTTTACCTCAAGGGCGCGGGCGTGACGAACATTTCTACGGCCAATTGTTGGCTGGGCATCGATATGCCGGCGAAGTGAGCATTTCATTTCAGGAAACTGATCCCTTGATGACCGAGCAAGGATGCCTCACGCCTTCATCAGGACTACCCTCACCCTGACCCTCTCCCAGAGGGAAAGGAAAATGGGGGGTTGGTTTTCATCGATCCTTTTGATGGGAGGCAAACCGATGGTCTAAAAATGGACACATTGGCCGGATGAGCCTTAATTTCTATCCCGGATGACATCCCCATAACTCATTAGACGGATGCCCCGCTTCTCAATCACCTCCCGGACTTTCGGACTGGTGAAGGCCCGGGTCACGCCGTCCCGGTCCGCCGCTACGTTCCAATACCCGATATGGCCGATGGAGCGCATCTCGGGCGTATCGAGGCCGGGATGATCGATGAACAACCACAAACCGGGCTGGAGATTTTCCAGAATTGAGATCATCGCGGCTTCCTTCTGACCGGGCGTGGTGTCACTGCCGCCGAATCCCCCCGCCGGTTTGGCTTCGGGAAGTTCCAAAGGCAACTGGTATTCCTGCGACAATTTTTGGGTCAATGAGCGGAGGGCAGGATCCGCGGTTGGGGTTCCCATGTGCGAAGACAAATGACTGACGTTGGGAATCCACTCTTTTGCCAATTCGATCTGGGCGCGCAGTTCGGCCTCCACTTCCTCCAATTTGAAAGGAGATTGTAAAAAACCCGTGTTCGGCGGAAATCCGGTCCGTTGGCTGGTGGTGGGGAGAAAATGTCCTTGGCGGTCCACCAGGCTGGGGGCTTGGGTCACCGGTCCCCATTTCATCAGTTCCCACTCGCTGGTGAGGGTCAAATGCACTCCCACGTCCAGGCCGGGCGTTTCGTTTAGCATCTTGACCGCCTCGTTGAACCACGGCGCGGGGACCATGACTTCCACGGTGCGCATGATTCCCTCCTTGAACGCCTGAATGCAGGCCACGTTGGCGGTATGGCTGGAACCCATGTCGTCGTCGCGGACAACCAAGCGGATCTCCGCGCCGGCGTCCTCTGCCGGGGCGGATTGAATTGTCAGAACCGATGGGATCACAAGAAGAATCCGCCATGCCAAGTTTAGAAGTCCGATCGTTCGTCTTGAAATGCGGCGCATCGTGGTTTCCCTCCGTAGTATTTCAAAATAGCCAATGGTCACCCCAAATCGCTGACTTGCCGTTCGGCCTTGGCCAGCCATGCGGGATTGATGGTCACGCCCCAGCCGGGGCCGCTGGGGATCGCCACGTGGCCGTCTTTCACTTCCAGCGCGGGATGGTACAGGCCGTCAGTCCAAGGAGTCGATTCGATGCTGAATTCCACATAATCTCCCGCGTTCGGAATCGCGCCCATCAAGTGCAGAGTAAAAACGGTCACCATGGCCAGGTTGGCCGAGTGAGGCACGCAGGGGAGGTTCTTCTCCGCAGCCTTGGCGGCGACACGCAGAGCCCGGGTGAGCCCGCCGATGTAAAGGATATCGGGCTGCACCACGTCCACCGCGCGCATGTCGATCATCCGCCGCCATTGCGCCAAGTCGTTGTCCTGCTCGCCGCCGGCCACGGGGACGGAGACGGCCCGAGCGACTTCGGCGGTCCATTCCAGTTCCCAATATGGGCACGGCTCCTCGAAGTGGCAATAGTTGTATTGTTCGAGCATCCGGCCCACCTCAATGGCCTTAGGCGGCGTGTAGCCGCTGTTGCCGTCAATCAGCAATTGGATGTCCTCCCCAACCGCTTTGCGCACGGCGGGGATGAGGTGTTCCGTGCGGCCGGGCCATTGGTCTTCATCATGGCCGTTGACTTTCCCCGCGCGGATTTTGAAAGCCCGGAAGCCTTTCTCGCCGCGCAGGCGGGCGAGGCGTTTGCCTTCGTCCTCGGGGGTGATGGTGCGGCTCATGCTCGAACCGTACACGGGAAAGGGCCGGGGCCGGCCGCCCAGCAGTTCGCACACGCTCAACTGTTCGCGCTTGCCTAGCAGGTCCCATACGGCGGTGTCCAATCCCGCCACCGCACGGCAGATGAACGACCAGGGGAACTTGTAGTTCTCCTCGACGCACCGGTCCACGATTTTTTCGAGGTCCGCGGGGTCCTGTCCCAGCGCGAGGCGCGCGATCTTGCGGTGGAGCACCTGGGCCGAGATGTCGGCGTCGAAGGTGGAGATTTGCCCCCAGCCTTCCGCGCCGTCATCGGTTTGAACGCGCACGAAGCTGACGTTGGTTCCCTGCGTGTAGGTTTCGATCCGCTGGAGTTTCGTTCCGGTCTTTTTCTGAAGCACCGGCGTGCGGCGGGTGATGCCATCGGTTCCCAAGGTAAGGATGTCTTTTTCGAAGGCATACGCGGACCGAGGTTGCGCTCCCGCGGCCGCCCAAGTTCCCGCGGCGGCCAGGGATTTCATAAAACTCCTCCGGTTTTGAGACATGATTCATCCTCCTGGTCATCGAATAGGCGGGGCAGTTTGATTCGATATCACTTTTTACGATGGATTCCACTCAAAGGATTTCTTTCACCCGATCAGGACCACCCTCACCCCGGCCCACGCCCAGAGGAAGAAGGAATGGTTTAGCGTTCCCAGCCCTGCCTCCACAATCAGCACGGAGAATAATCCACATTTGAGTGAATTCCTACGGTACGAACCAATCCTTGAATGCTATTCCATATATCCCAAATTCCGGGATTCAATCCAAATGATATTCTTCGCGCCGATCCGTCAGAAACGGCAACTCCCGGCGGTAGTTTTCCACCCAGGCATGATCCAGTTCCGCCCGCAGGAGTCCTTCATCGTTTCCGGCGTCCGCGATCACCCGGCCGCTTGGATCAACAATTTGGCTGCGGCCGGAATAGGCATGTTCAGGATCGGCGCCACAGCGGTTGACGCCGATCACATACGCTTGGTTCTCGATCGCCCGCGCGGCCAGCAGCGCCATCCAGTGGGATTCCCGTATGGCCGGCCAGCAAGCGATGACCATGAACAAATCCACGTTCCGCCGCACCGCCAGGCGGAATATTTCAGGGAAACGTAAATCATAGCAAATAAACGGAGCCACGGTAAATTCGTGGAGGGGAAAAGTCACAATCCGGTTTCCCGGCGCATAATGCCGGTTTTCTCCCGCCAGGGAAAACGGATGAATTTTGCTATACCGGGAATAAAGAAACCCACGGGAATCGATGATCACCGCTTCGTTGCATCCCCGGCCGTCCGGATTCCGGGTCACCACCCCTCCCCCAACAAACGCCTGGCGCCGCCGGGCCAAATCTTTCAGAAACGCGAATGTCCCGCCGGATTCATCCTCGGCCATGGCCGCCACGTTCATGCTGAAGCCGGTGGCGAACATTTCCGGGAGCACGATCAAACTGCCTGGATCGATTGGAACCTCCTCGAGAAGGGACCCGACTTTCGCAAAATTGGCTTGCTTGTTTTCCCAGACGATATCCAACTGAACACCAATGATTTTCATGAGTCTGCTATTCACCTGCCGTCTAGAGAAAAAGAACCCAGGGTGTCACCCAATCACCTCATTCATTTCCACCGGTCCTATCCCTTACCGGCACAGGTTTTACCCTGACTCCCTTATCATCCAAGGATATAATAAGACCGTTTGGCATGATTTCCGTTGAGAGCAGGGAATTAAAAAACCGATGACCATGGCCGAGATCGAAGAAAAAATCCGCGCCGGCGAACGGATCACCGAGGAAGAAGCCTTGTTTTTATTCCAATCCCCGGATATCCACGCGCTCGGCCGGATGTCGGAAATCGTCCGGCGGCGGTGGAACGGCAACCGGGCTTATTACATTGTCAACCGGCATATCAATTACAGCAATGTCTGCGTTGACTCCTGCCGTTTTTGCGCGTTTGCCCAAAAACCCGGCCAGCCGCTGGCCTTTACCTATTCGCTCGAAGAAATGGTGCAGCGGGCGGACGAGGGCGCGGAGCAAGGGGCGATCGAGCTCCATATAGTCGGGGGGTTGCATCCCGATTTGCCTTACGACTATTACTTGAACATCCTCCGGGCGATCAAAGCCCGCCATCCGCATATCCATTTGAAATGCTTCACGGCGGTGGAGATTTCCCACTTGGCCCGTCTGACGGGTTTGTCCATCGAGCGGGTGTTGAAAGACCTGATCGACGCCGGACTCGGTTCGCTTCCCGGCGGCGGGGCGGAGATGTTTGCCGGGCGGGTGCGGGAGAAGATCTGCCCCGGCAAGTTGTACGTGGATGAATGGCTGGATGTGCACCGCACGGCGCACGGCCTGGGTTTGCGCAGCAACGCCACCATGCTGTACGGCCACATCGAAACGCCGGAGGAGATCATCGATCATCTCGCTCATCTGCGGCCTCTGCAAGATGAGACCGGCGGGTTTTTGACTTTCATCCCCCTGCGTTTCCAGTCCCGGAACACACGCCTCGAGGGTGTGATGTGCACCGGGGTGAAAGACCTGCGCGTGCATGCCATTTCACGAATCTATCTGGATAATTTTCCCCACATCAAATCGTATTGGACCATGCTGGGAGTCAAAACCGCCCAGGTCATGCTGCGCTTCGGCGCGGATGATTTCGACGGGACGGTTATCGATGAAAAAATCGTGCACATGGCCGGTTCCACCTCGCCGAAACTCTTGACCGTCTCCACAATTCAACGCTTAATTCGGGAGGCGGGACGGGAACCGGTGGAACGGGACACGTTGTTCCAGCCGTATCACCGCACTCAATCCCTGCCCGCGACGATTGCCTAGGTACCGGGACCAATCCGCAAGTCATCCGCTGGATTGAAACGAACCGTCCATGACCGAACTGCCGGCCTCCTTCCGTGATATCGAATGGCTCATCCTGGACATGGATGGCGTCTTGACCAATGAACAGGCCTATTGGGACACCGCCGGGTTGGTAATCCGCGATCTGCTCGAAAGCCCGGCGCATCTCGGCCTCGATCCCGCTCAGTTCACGCCGATTGCCGATCTCTTTTACCACCGGATGAACCGCGGCACGCGCTCGGACTGGCGCAAGTACCTTCCGCCCGAGCTGATCGTCACGTGCAAATCGCGCGGCATCAACAGCAACTGGGACCTGGCCTACCTGGTGGCGGGTCTGTACCTTGCCCCTCTCTTTTCCCCATTCTCTTCTCTATGCGAATTATTGACCGGGCCCTCCGGCGGTTCCGGGGAAGCCAATGGTTCTCTGGAGGCCACAGCAGAACCGGACTCCGATTCCCACCCCGCGGGAGTTCCCGCCGCGGATCTTGGGGAATGCCTTGCGCCCATTCGCAAGCGGCTTCAAGAGCAGGTGAAAAAGGAAGAATGGGACCGTTTTCTTCGCTTGCGGGACCTGCCCCTGTGGGGCGCGTATTTCCGGAAGCAAAATCACCGGATTTCTCCAGTCCATAATATTGAGTTACGCGTCATGGACGATTTTCATCCTGACATCCGGGGACTGCGCTTGCTGGACGAATTAAACCGGCTGGTGGAAACGAAGTCCGGTCTCCGCTATACCCTCTTCGGCCGCCGGACAGCGCTGTGGGAGGATTGCCGGGACCTGTTTCAGCAATGGTATCTGGGGGAATCCCTCTATGAATCGGTATACGGCCGTTCCGTTCTTTACCGTCCCAAACCGGGGTTCATCCACCGGGAGGAACCTCTGCACGGCCGCGAGAAAACCCGGGCTTGCCTGACGCGGCTGCGGGAAGCGGGATTCCGGCTGGGTATCGCCACCGGCCGTCCCCGGCTGGAAATTTTAACTCCGTTGCAAGAGTGGGATTTCCTTTCTTTTTTCGAGGACGAACGGATCGTGACCCATGACGAGGTGGAAGCCGCCGAGGCGGAACTAAAAAAGCAGGGGATTCCGGAACTGCTGGGCAAGCCGCATCCCTTCGCGTTCGTTCGTTCGATATATCCTCATGAACCGCTGGAAGCTTTGCTCCAATACTGCGCCCATCCGATCCCGGACGCCCGCAAGGTACTGATTGTGGGCGACGCGGTGGCCGATATCTGGGCCGCCCGGCAAATCGGTTGTCCGTCGGCCGCGCTGCTCTCCGGCGCCATGGGGATCACCGGCTACCGGCAACTTGAAGAAGCCAAGCCGGATGTGATCTGTCATGATTTCGTGGAATTGACCCACGCCCTGATCAACCGGAAGGGTTATTCAGGATGACAATCCTATTCGGTTGAAAGAATCCGATACGGATCAACCGGCGGATCAGGCCAAGCCCCAGGATTTCATGTTCCGCAGGCTGATGGCGATGCTCTCCATCGGATCCCGTTGGCAGGTGTCCTGTTCCACGATGTAATACTGCACCTTCGCGGCTTCAGACGCTTCGAGAATCGCGGGCCAGTTCAAGTTGCCCTCTCCAACTTCCGCAAACACGCGCTTGGGATGAAATTCCTTTTCCACGGGGAGCATGGCCATGTCTTTCATGTGGACCATCCGGACGCGGCCGGCCACCTTGCGGATCCAATCCGCCGGATCGGCCCCGCCGTCTTGGACCCAGTAGGTGTCAATTTCAAAATAAAAATGCCGCGGATCGCTGCCGGTCCGGAGAATTTCCTGTCCGGTTCGACCGCCATATTTCACGAACTCGAAGCTATGGTTGTGATACGCCAGGGTCATGCCCGCGGCCGCCAGTTTTTGGCCGATGCCGCTGGCGATTTGGGCGAATTGCGTGTAGCCTTCCGCGCTCCGGTATTCGGCAGGCAAAGCACTGATCACCAGGTGATCACACCCCAGTTCTTTGTACTTGTCGATTTCTTTTTGGATGTCTTGGGTCAAGCCGTCCCACGAGGCATGGGCAGAAATCACGTTCAACGCGTTGTCCTTGACAATTCGGGCCAGCCGGGTGTTGTCGATGGGCCCCATCCCAGCCAGTTCGATATTGTCATAACCAATTTTCTTGACCTTCTCGAGCGAGCGGGCGATGTCGTCCGGGGTTTTAAGAAAATCCCGGATGGTATAGAGAATCATGCCGATGCGGCTGTGCCCGGCGCTTTCCCTGGCTTGGGCCGTGGTCTGGAATCCGGTATTCAAGGCCAACGCGGCGGCCGCGCCGGTTCCCAAAAAATGACGCCGATTCATCAACGTAGACATAATGGCGGTCCTCGTTTTCCAAAGGATTAAAAGGCGGAATATTGTACCACACTCCCAAAATGCCGAATAAGGCCGGGGCAGAGATATGGCGGGGGAATGGTTCAAGAAGGAGGCTTATGGATTTACTGGCCGATTTTGGAGCGTTTTTTCCGGAAGACCGCGTTTTTGGTAAGCACGAATTCTTCTTTTTTGGTTTCCATCAACTGATTCTTGTACCAACTGCCGTTCCGGACGATATATTCGGGCAAATAGTTCGCCCCGTAGGTGTCCCCGTCCTGGCAGAGATAAATCATTCCGTTAGCGTATTCGCCGGCCTGGTCTTCGCTTTCCACGGCCGCGGTACCGTCGCCGGCGGAGACCACGATGGTCCATTCCGTGCCGTGTTCATCGGTAAAGGTGGTGCCGGATTTGAGCAGGGAATCCGGCTTGTTCGCGCGAATGGTTTTCCCGTTCATCATTGCGACCTGATCTTTCTCACTTCACACCGGAATCATGTGTTTTCATTATATCCACTCCGCAGAAAAATGAAGAATGGAACAGAGTTTCCTCCGGGAATTCTCCGGCTTTATGGATCCCATTTCCGGCGTAAAAAAATAACCGTCTCCAGATGGTGGGTATGGGGGAACATGTCGAAGGGCTGCACCCTTTCGATCGTGTACCCCGCGTCCACCAGAGCTTTCACGTCCCGGGCCAGGGCGGCGGGGTGACAAGAAACGATCGCGCATTCCGGCGGCCGGCGCCGGGTCAACGCGGACCGGACCTTAGAAGAAAGGCCCGCGCGGGGCGGATTCAAGATCCACACGTCGAAGGAATCCCGGCATTTCGATAAAAATGCCTCCAAAGAGCCGGCCTGGATTTGCGTCCGGCCACTCAATCCCCCCTGTTCCACCTGTTTTCTTGCCATCCAAACCGCCTCGCCGTTTAACTCCACGCCCACAGTTTTTTCGAACCGTTCCGCCAGCCGCCGGGTGAGAAGGCCTACACCGCAATAGCCATCCAACACGCTGCCGCGCCGGCGGTAGGGAAGTTCCAGGATATGCGCGTACAATTTTTCCCGCACCGTGTCGTTCACTTGCAGAAAGGTCTCCGTGGCGAAGTCATTCACCCTAGTAGTCTTCCCAGACCGGGCCCAGATCCGGGGCGCACCGCCAGTGAAATTGCGGAGGATCACGCCATCGATGGGGGAAGGGGGGGCCAACCACGCTTCCGCCAATTGTTCTTGGGCATGAGGGAGCAATTGTACGTCCCAGACCGAGAGCGTGAGAGAAGATTCTCTTACCTGCATCACCACGCGGGAACCTTGGGGAGACGCCGGAGAGGGGGAGATGATTTCCAACGGCGTACGGTTCAAGGCATCCGTGACCAGGGGGATCCATTTCCGGATGAGCGGATGGGCGATAGGGCAATCGGTGATGGGGATGATCCGGTCGGGTTGATAAATCCGGTGGTAGCCAAGGACCGTTTCGGTCCCCATTTTCGTCACACGCAGGGTGATCTTGTTGCGGTATTCCCAGGTTGGCGAGGGCTCTATGTCGGCGGACTGCACCTCCAGGTGGGCGACGCGGCGGAAGGTTTCTTCCAGCCAGTGCCGCTTCCAGCGGAGTTGATCCGTGTAGGGGATGTGTTGCAAATGGCATCCGCCGCAGGAGCCGAAATAGGGACAACGCGGTTCGACACGGCCGACGGGTGGATTGGCGGGGGAGATCATCTTCCGGGGCAGGGCGCGGCCGTAGTTTTTTTTCGATTCGATGAGATCCGCGGACCAGGTTTCTCCGGGGAGGGTGAAGGGAATGAAAGTCACCTTGCCGCCCGCGCGGGCGATCCCCTCCCCACGCGTGGAAAGCGTGGCAATGAGGTAAGCGGTTTCGGTCACGGCTGCAACGCGGCGGCGACCAGGTCTTTCACTTTTTGAAGGGCTTCGGGCAGTTTGCTGGGATCTTTTCCGCCGGCTTGCGCGCGGTTTTTGCGCCCACCGCCACTGCCGCCGGTAATTTTCGAAATGTCCTTGACGATCCGGCCGGCGTCGAGTTTGTGCGTCAGATCGTCGCTAACCCCGCAGACGAACGTGACTTTATCGGAATCCCGCGAGGCCAGCACCGCCACCCGGTTTTTCGCACCGTTAATGATCGAATCCATGGCGGTTTGCAGGTCGTCTTTCCCGGAATTCTCGAGTTCCGTGGTGATGACGGTGACGCCGCCGATCTCTGTGGCCCCGGCCATCAGGTTGGTGGTTTCGCCCTTGAGCAATTTTTGCCGCAGTTCCAGGTTTTCCTTTTCGAGTTGGCGGATCTGTTCCGCCATCCGGTTGAGCCGGGCGGGAATTTCCTCCGGCGCTACTTTCAATTCCATCGACAGCGAGCGCAGCAAGTCGTGTTCGGTTTGCGTGTATTCCACCGCCCGCGGGCCGGTCAGGGCTTCGATGCGCCGGTTGCCCGCGGAGATGGAACTTTCCGACAGAATCCGGAAAGAGCCAATTTCACCCGTCGCCCGCACATGGGTTCCGCCGCAGAGTTCCAGGCTGATGGGGTGTTGGGGATCCCGTTCATTCACCACTTCCACCATGCGGACTTCGCCGCCGTATTTCTCGCCGAATAGGGCCATGGCTCCTTTTTGGCGGGCAGTTTCCAACGAGGTGATCTCCGTGCGGACCGGGTGGTTTTCATAGATCCAGCGGTTGACCATGGCTTCGATTTTCCGGAGATCCTCTGGGCTGACAGCTTCGAAGTGAGTGAAGTCAAACCGCAGATAACCCGGTTCCACCAGAGATCCGGATTGCTTGATATGGCGGCCCAGCACGGACCGCAACGCGGCATGCAGCAGATGGGTGGCGGTGTGGTTTTTCAGCGTCGGGAAGCGGGATTCCAGGCTCACGCTCAATCGGGCCGGGCTGCCTTCGCGGACGGTCCCGCGCTCCACCATGCCGAAATGCACGTACACGTTGGACGCGGTTTTGCGGGTGGTTTTCACTTCGACCAGCCAATCTTCCTCCAAGCCTTCAATCGTCCCCTTGTCGCCCACCTGGCCGCCGGCTTCCGCGTAGAAGGGCGTCTTTCCGGCGACGATCTCCACTTCCTGGCCGGCGACCACCGCATCCACCCGTTTGCCGTTTTGGAAGAGGGCGATCACGCGGCTATCCTCCGTGTCCGAGGTATATCCCGTGAACGTGGAGGGGGGAATGTTGACATCCACTTCCACCTTGGTTTCGCCCGAGCCTTGCCACGAGGCTTGCGCCCGGCGGCGCTGTTCGGCCATGCAGGCTTCGAAGCCGGTTGCGTCGAAACCCTGGAAGCCCCATTCTTGGAGTATTTCTAAAGTCGAATCGGTGGGGAATCCGTAGGTATCGTGCAAGATGAACGCCTTCTCGCCCGAAAGCACTGTCTCGCCCCGGGCGCGCGATTCAACCATCATTTCCTCGAGTTTGGCCAGGCCGCGGCTGAAGGTGCTGCGGAACGCCTCTTCCTCCGCGATGGCGATACGGCGCGTGTAGTTCAGCCGCTCCAGCAGTTCGGGATATTCTTTGCGGTTGACCTCGGCCACGACTTCCATGGCGGGGGCCATCAGGTTGCTTTCGATCCCCAGTTTAAGGCCGTGCCGGACCGCCCGGCGCATGATCCGCCGCAGGACGTAACCCCGTCCTGTGTTGGCGGGCGTGACCTGGTCAGTCAGCACGAACAAGGTGGCGCGGATGTGATCCGCCAGCACCCGGAAAGACACATCCAGCGCGGGATCCTGGCGGAACTGGATTCCCGTCCGTTCTTCGAAATAACGGATGATGGGATACAGCGTGTCCGTCTCGAAATTGGAATGCACGCCTTGCATAATGGCCGCCAGGCGTTCCAGCCCCAGGCCGGTGTCGATATTCTTGCGCGCGAGAGGTTTCAGGGTTCCATCTTCCTGCCGGTCGTATTGGGTGAACACCAGGTTCCAATATTCCAAAAAGCGGGCATCTTCGGATTCGTCGGCGGGGGTGGCGTTTTCCCGGCCGGAGCCGTATTCCGGACCGAAATCATAATACAGTTCCGAGCAGGGGCCGGATGGGCCGAGAATGCCCGAGGCGGGCCAGAAATTGTCCTTCTCGCCCATGCGCACAATCCGTTCCGGCCGGATATCGGTTTCTTTCAGCCAGATCCCGGCCGATTCTTCGTCTTTTTCATAGATACTGACCCAGATCTTCTCCGGGGGTAATTTCATGACATCAACCGAGAACTCCCACGCCCAACGGATGGCCTCTTGCTTGAAATAGTCGCCGAACGAAAAATTGCCCAACATTTCAAAAAAGGTGTGGTGGCGTTCGGTATGCCCCACGTTTTCGATGTCGCTGGTGCGGAAGCATTTTTGGCAGGTCGTGGCCCGCTTGAGCCGGTCTCCCATTTCACCCCGGAAATAGGGCTTGAACTGTACCATACCGGCGCTGGTGAACAACAAGGTGGGGTCGTTTTTGGGGACCAACGAATCGCTGGGCCACGCTTCGTGTCCCCGTTGGACAAAAAATTCTCGATACTGGTCGCGGATTTCCTGGCTTTTCATCACGGCACCTGGTGTCTGGTCGGTATTCCTGGATTCATTGTACTCGCGCGGAGAAAACGTGATGAGTATAGAAGCGCTGGATCGAAGCGGCAATCTCCCCCGCGGGCGGATTTTGCCCTTCCCAGGAGAACCCCGCCTCCGGCTTTGCCTGGCAGCGCAAGCCGGATGCACAACGTGGATCACGCGATACCGGCTTTGTTTTGGATATTTTTTTGGTAGAAAGCGGCCGCCGCCGCAGCGATCCCTTCGGCGTCGATTTGGTAATGCCGGTACAGTTCCTTCTCGCCGCCGGATTGGCCGAAGGTATCCAGAATCCCCCAGCGTTTGACGGGCACGGGATGATGTTCGGCCACCACTTCGGCGACGGCAGAGCCGAGTCCTCCGATGACGGTATGATCCTCCACGGTAAATAGACAGCCCGTTTCGCGGGCGCAGCGGAGGATCAATTCCTCATCCAGCGGCTTCAAGGTGTGCACATTGACAACGCGGGCGTCGATTTGTTTCGCGGCCAGGATATCTTTGGCCTGAAGGGCGGGATGCACCGTGCCGCCGGTCGCGAAGATCGTCATATCCATGCCGGAAGCCAATTCGACCCCTCGGCCGGGCTGATACACATAATCCGGGCCGTTGACGTCCGGCAGTTTTTGCCGGGTGAGGCGGATATACACGGGGCCTTCGTGTTCGGCGGCGAAGGCCACGGCCTGCTTGGTTTCGATTTCATCGGCGGGTTGCAGAACTGTCATGCCGGGGATGGTGCGCATAAGGGCGATGTCTTCCAAGCCCATCTGGCTGTGGCCGTCCTCGCCGATGCCCACCCCCGCGTGCGTGCCGATGATCTTGACGTTGGCCTGGGAATATCCCACCGACATGCGGATCGTATCGAAGCGTCCGGTGATAAAGCAGGCGAAACTGCATACGAAGGGAATTTTGCCCGCGAGAGCCAAGCCCGCCCCCGCGCCGATCATGTTGGCCTCGGCGATGCCGAACTCGAAAAAGCGTTCGGGATACTTGTCCGCGAAGAGGCAGGTCATCGTGGATTTGCTGAGGTCGGCGTCCAACACCACGACGTTAGGATTCTTGGCGCCCACGTCCACCAGGGCTTCACCAAACGCTTGCCGGGTCGCTTTCGCTGCCATGATGTCCTTCCGTTCTATTTCACGATCGTTTTTCAGAATATATAACCACCCCAATGGATAACCACCCGATGATGAAATCCGGATCGTTTCTAAACCGCCGCGAGTTCGCGCACGGCTTGATCCATCTGTTCGCGGGTGGGAGCCTTGCCGTGCCAGCTGACGTCGTTTTCCATGAACGAAACTCCCTTGCCTTTGACCGTCTTAGCCCAAATCAACGTGGGACGTCCCTTCATTGCCCGGGCTTCATCGAGCGCTTGCAGGATTTGCTCCATGTCATGCCCATCGATCGAGACGACATTCCAGTTGAACGCGCGCCATTTGGCGTCGATGGGGGAAATGGGCATCACGTCTTCCACGTAGCCGTCGATCTGGCCGTTGTTGTTGTCGAGGATCACCGTGAGGTTGTCGAGGCCGAACTTGCCCGCCGCCATCGCCGCTTCCCAGATCTGGCCTTCCTGCGATTCCCCGTCGCCGATCATGCAATAGACCCGCCAGGCGGCTTGGTCCAGTTTGGCGGCGAGGGCCATGCCCAGGGCGATGGAAAGCCCCTGGCCCAGCGAACCGGTGGAGGCTTCGAGGGCCGGAAGCCGCACGCGGTCGGGATGGCCCTGCAAGGGAGAGCCCAGCCGGCGCAGAGTCAGCAAATGCGATTCGTCGAAGTATCCCGCCAGCGCCAAGGCGGCATACCAGGCGGGGATGCAATGTCCCTTCGACATGATAAAGCGGTCGCGTTCGGGCCATTGGGGATTGTGAGGATCATGCCGCATGACGCCGAAGAGCAAGGCGGCCACCAGATCGGCCGCCGAGAGAGAGCCGCCGGGATGGCCGGATCCAGCCGCGGTCAACATCTTGACGGCGTGGATCCGGATGGCGCGCGCGTGCGATTGCAGGGTTTCGATGTTCCGGGTGAGCTGAAAAGCCATGAGGATATCCTTCTAAGAATTCTTTTACATGATTTAAACTTTTCAGGGATGTACGGCCATTCCGCCATCGCAAATCCAGGATTCTCCGAGGGAAGGATTTGACACGAATCCTTTCCGCCGGGCATCCCAGGCAAATGAATAGCCTATCAGTGTACACCATGGATGCGATAAATGAAGCCGCGTGAAGGAATGTTTTGCCAAGTGGTTGACACTGTGAAATTTACAGGGCGTTGTTGATCTCACTTTGGCGGTGGGCGGGCGTGACACCGCCCACGATGCCGATATCCCCGTGGCTGATGAGGCCGTTGGTGGGGTGATAGATCATTCCCCGGTGCCCCGCGCCGACGGCGTACCATTCCAGGGCGGTTTGCGCCCGGTCCGGTCCGAAACTATAGAGGAGATAACCTTCGGTGGACAGATCGCCCAGGCCCGCGCGGCCCACCCAAGTGCTGGCCGGTTTGGAGGGGTAATATTTGAAACAGAAATATTTGTAGGTCTTTTGAAGATCAAAGGAAGAGCCGAAGCTGAATTTGTCCGCGCCGCCGAAAGGATCGAACATGGCCACCGTGGAGATGTAGGCCACGGGGGTGGTCAATTCCGTCAATTGGCTGAGGAGATCAGGTCCCGGCCCCAGCGGATAGACATTGCGGTCGAGATGGTACATCTCCAGGGCGTTGGCGACGGCTTTGAGGTCGCCCTTGACGCGCGCGACCTTGGCCCGCACCTGGGCGTTGAGGAAATTCGGCACCGCGATCGCGGCCAGGACACCAATAATGGCCACAACGATCAACAACTCGATCAGGGTGAAGGCAGGGGATTTTTTTTCTGGGATCATTCGAGAATCCTGGCTTTCTTTGGATTGAAACGGTCAATCGCGTCCATGCAACGAGAGAAATTTTCTCTCATTTTAGAGCGTTTTCCAAGGAAAGAGGCGTGGATTGCGCGGAAAGGGAGAAAAAAAGAGAGGGGTCATGCCCGAAGCCCATGATGCGGTGCCAGGGTGGTGGATCAATCCATCCCGATTCTACTTTTGGGAGAGGCTGACTAACCGGCCCGGGTGAGGTATCCTTGGGCATTCCATCCTACGCGCATGAGGATGCCATGATTTTTCACCTGGACCACAAAGAGCAATGGGAACCGGTTGTACGGCAATGGCGGAATGAAGGCCAGACCATCGTCACGACCAACGGGACGTTCGACATCATCCATGTGGGCCATGTCAAACTGTTGCGGGAGGCCCGGGCCCAGGGGGACAAGTTAGTCCTGGGATTGAACAGTGACATTTCCGTAAAACAATACAAGAGCGTCAACCGGCCGATCGTGCCCCAGGAGGAACGGGCGGCCATGCTGGAAGCGATCCGGTACGTGGACCTCATCCTGATTTTCGATGAGCCGGAAAGTTTGCGTTTTGTCCGCGAGGTGCGGCCGGATGTGCATGTGAAGGATTCCAGTTACGGGTACAACCTCATTGAAGCCCCAATCGTTCGGGAGTACGGCGGGCGCATCCACCTGGTTGAAAAAACCGGCCATTCCACGACCAACATCATT
The DNA here is from genome assembly GCA_013177805.1 of Candidatus Omnitrophota bacterium. GTDB lineage: Bacteria > Hinthialibacterota > Hinthialibacteria > Hinthialibacterales > Hinthialibacteraceae > JABLXU01. Next base: position 22,966 of record JABLXU010000041.1, on the reverse strand, counting down.
GAGAAGGTGTTGGAGGTTTACCGGAAGGAGGGGGGGTAACGTTCTTATTTTCTTCCCTTTCCACTCCGCCCGCCTGTTTTTCTTGAAAGGCGCGGAGGAGAGGCCCTACCGCCTGGCGCAGTTCCTCCACTAACCCTGCGACCGGCCGCCGTCCATCGAGGATCAAGTCCGCGTAGGATTTGGAGGGCAGCACGTAGTGTTCCATCATTGGCCGGACGGTGGATACATACTGATTCGTGATCTCGTTCAGGGTGCGGTTCCGCTCTTCCATATCCCGGTGAATGCGCCGCAGCAGGCATAGATCGGCGGGAGTGTCCAGATAAACCGCCAGATTAAAGAAAGGGCGAAGCGAATCGATGGCCAGGAGCAACAGGCCTTCCACTACGACCAATTGTTTCGGTTGGATGACTTGGGTTCCGATGCGGGTATGGGTGCGGAAATCGTAAACGGGCGCCAGAACCGGGCGGCCGGCGGCCAGTTGGGACAGATGGTTGATAACCAGATCGATTTCCAGGGCGGTGGGGCAATCAAAATTGATCCTCGCCCGTTCGTGGAGAGGCAGATAAGACAAATCCCGATAATAGAAATCCAGCGAGAGATGAGACGCCGGCCAAGCGAGGCTGGCGAGAAACGCCTGCACCAGGGTGGATTTTCCGGAGGCGCTAGGTCCCACCACGCCGATCAGGGGAATGGCGCGGGCCGGGGGGGTAAGAGGAAAGGCGGGGAATAAATCCATGAGGGGCAATCACGGAGACGGTCTTGGATGATTCGAAAGAAATTTGATAAACCGCAATTCGTTTCCCTTTACCGGATCGTATGAATATTGAACCCGGTCCATGAAAGTCTTGATGATTTGGAGACCATAGCCGCGTTTGCGGGTGCGGTCGGTGAATTCGTGGAGGGCGGTGGCTTTTTGAAAAGCCGAGGTGAAATCGTTTCCGCTATCCCGGATCGTGATTTCCAAGGCATCCGTTTGAACGCTGAGTTCGATCCGGATGCAGGGCGAATCGAATTGCCTAGTTCTCATCAACGTGCCTTCAATGGAATTGGCGCAAGCCTCATCCAGGCACAGCTCCAATTGCAGGGCTTCCTCTTCGGTCAATCCCAAATCCCGGGCCAGGCATCCCGCAAACCGGCGCAGAAGGGAGAGAAATTGCGGATTCGGCGCAATTTCGATGGCAATGCATGGTTTGAATAAGGAGGAGCCACTCATACTTGGCAGACCCACGCGGTTTGACCACTCCGAATTTTCCTGGATTCCGCTTCCAGGATTCAATTTTGGGCGTCCGCTTCAATAGTCATCCTCAGGGAGGACTGTTTTTTTATGCGCGAGTCTTTCCTGATCCTCCACAAAGGCCTGCTTGGCGGCCTCGCAATCGTCGTAGATGCGGATCAGGCGGGAAAAGCCCAGCATGTCGAACAAGTTGCGAACTTTGTTGGACATATTGGCCAGTTTGAGATCGCCGTCGTTATCGCGCACTTCGTGCAGCATCCCCATCAGAACCCCCAGGCCAGCGCTGCTGATGTAATTCAGCCGGCCGAATTCCACGATTATTCGGTATTGTTCCTGATCGATCAGCGATTGCAAATGATCTTTCAGCTGCCGAAAGGTGCTGGAGTCAAGATAGCCTTCAATTTTGACGATTTGGACGGAGATGCCATCCACTTGTTCCGTAGTTGAAGAGAAGTCAAATTTTTTAAACATTGAGACCTCCCTGCCCAGGCGCCATGGTCCAATCGACCAGGCTTGCGTCACCACAGTGTACGCTGTTTTTGGCAGGAATCCAATCCCATTTTCGTGGAATTGCCACGGAGGCCATGAGATTTTTCATGGATAATCCCGGCCAAACACGGCGCTGGGGGCAGTGTGATCGCGAGTGGAATCCCGCAACGCGAACACGAATCCTTCTTGAAGGGACGCCGCGCCGGTTTCCCCCTCCCGGCTCAAGGCGATAAAGGCGAGTTGGAAATTGAGGCGGTTCCGGTTGCGTTCCGCCACCCGGCGGAGCAGTTGTTCACAGGCTTTTTGCGGGGAAAGGCCGTAGCGCATAAATTCGACAATCGCGAATGCCCCGCAAACCTCGATCGCCCGTTCGCCCACACCGGTTCCCACCGCGCCTCCCACAGCCTGGTCGAGGTAGAGCCCGGCGCCGATTAACGGCGAATCCCCCACGCGGCCGCACCATTTCAGGGCCAACCCGCTGGTGGAACAGGCCACCGCCATGTCCCCCCGCGCGTCACGGGCCAGGATGCCGACCGTGTCGTGCCCGGCATTTTGTTGGCTTTGCGGGAGTTGTTCGGCATACCAGCGGACGCTTTGCGGGGTGTTTAAGTTTTCTTCGCGAAATCCTTCCCGCAACGCAAAAGACTTGGCCCCCGCGCCGACCAGAAAAATATGGCGGTTTTTTTCCAACACCTTCCGCGCCACGGAAATGGGGTTCCGGATTCCCTCCAGCGCCGCCACCGCGCCCATGCGGCCGGTTTTCCCGTCGATGATGGCGGCATCGAGTTGGACAACCCCCATCTCGTTGGGATAACCGCCATACCCGACGCTGGTGATTTCCGGATTGCTTTCGACCGCGCGGGCTCCCGCCTCGACAGCGTCCAGCGCCGTCCCTCCGCGGACGAGGATGTCCCACCCGGCTTGATTGGCTTCCAGGCCGAAATCCCATGTGGACAGAATGAGGGGCTGGAATTGCGCCATGATCCGCCTTTCCGGTTTTTTCTCTTTTTTTCCCAAGCATTCCTGGTTCGAGTATGCCTCATCTCCCCCTGAGAACAAGGGTTGTGGAATCAAGTGGTTCGCGGAAGGATTAGCCAGGGGGAGTTGGTTTGAAGACCGGGCCCCAGGGGAATCCCGGCAATGCCTCACCTGGTGGCGCAGGGGGGAGAAGAGGGTTGTCTTTGGATTGCCTGTCCGGCGTCCTTGTGTCATGATGTAGAGAAATCCAAACTGAGGCGCCGTGTCATGTCTGGTCTTTTAATCCTGGCCGCGAACCTGATACAACTATATGTGTTGATCATTTTTCTGCGGGTGCTGATGTCCTGGCTGCCGGTCAATCCGCGGAATCCGATCGCGCAGTTCATCAGCCAAATCACCGATCCCCTGCTGGACGCCATGCGGCGTTCGTTTCCCTTTTTGGCGGCTGGTGGATTGGACTTCAGCCCCATCGCGGTGATTTTTCTTCTCTACATCACGCAGAGCTATTTGCTCACCATCGCCTCCCGCATGTCCTGAATCATCCGTTTCCCAGCATCCGGCACCCCTATTCCTGTATCACTTTGACGAATTCCGGCAGGTACCGTAAAATCGGGCTCGGAATGTTTCAAAATCACGGAAGGAGTGTTTACCCCTCATGAGAAAATCTTGGCTTGGGCTTTTGGCATTCGCTTTGTGCACCAGTCTGTTCACAGGAGCGGCGGAGCAGGATGAAACCACCCTGCGTGTAATGACCTACAATATCCGGTACAACAATCCAGGCGATGGCATCAATGCCTGGCCGAACCGAAAGGACCACGTGGCGGAGATGATTGGGAAGAAAGCCAACGCGGACCTGGCGGGCTTGCAGGAAGCGCTACGGGAGCAGATCGACGATTTGGCCGCGCGGTTGCCCGGCTACGCCTGGTTCGGCGTAGGGCGGGACGATGGGAAAGACGCGGGCGAGTTTACTCCCATTTTTTACCGGACAGACCGTTTTGAGTTGCTGGATCACAACACGTTCTGGCTATCCGAAACGCCCGAGGTTCCCGGCAGCAAATCCTGGGACGCGGCGATCACGCGGATTGTCACGTGGGGGAAATTCAAGGAAAAAGCCAGCGGTATCGAGTTTTATCATTTCAACACGCATTTCGATCACATCGGCCGGCAGGCCCGGACGGAAAGCGCCAAGTTGGTTTGGAAGAAAATCCAGGAACTCGCGCCGGGCCGGCCCGTGATTCTGACCGGGGATTTTAACGTTCCCGAAAAATCCGAGGCCTACCGCGTCCTGACCGGCGCCACGCCCGAAGCCGCGCCGGTATCGGATCTGCAGGATGCCCGCTACCTCTCGCAGTCCGGCCACCAGGGCCCCACCTCCACTTTCGTCAACGCGGATTGGACCCAAACCCGCGAGCCGGAATCGAAAATCGACTTCATTTTTGTCCGGAAGGGGATGGAAGTGCTCAGCCACAAAGTCATGGACGATCAATATGACGGGCGCTTTCCGTCCGACCATCTGCCGGTAGTGGCGGAGTTGAAGATCGTGAAGCCATGAGGCGGGTGGAGAGCAACCGCCGGATGGGTTCGCGCGGTGAGATGCGGCGCTGGATTGCCCAGGGTTGAAACCCTGGGCTGCTATAAAGCCGTCCCCTGAAGGGGACTCGACTTAATATCCCCTCCCGCCCCAGCCATTCTCTCTTCCCCCGGAAAGGGCCAGGGTGATGGAGACCCGCAGGGGCGGACCTTGGTGTCCGTACGGCGAGATGTACAAAAACATGCCCGTACAAGAATCGGCCCAGGGTTGAAACCCTGGGCTGCTATAAAGCCGTCCCCTGAAGGGGACTCGACTTAATATCCCCTCCCGCCCCAGCCATTCCCTCTTCCCCCGGAAAGGGCCAGGGTGAAGGAAACCCGCAGGGGCGGACCTTGGTGTCCGTACGGCGAGATGTACGGAAACATGCCCGTACAAGAATCGGCCCAGGGTTGAAACCCTGGGCTGCTATAAAGCCGTCCCCTGAAGGGGACTCGACTTGATATCCCCGCTCATCCCAGCCATCCCCTCTCCCCCCGGAAAGGGCCAGGGTGAAGGAAACCCGCAGGGGCGGACCGTGGTGTCCGTACGGCGAGATGTACGGAAACATGCCCGTACAAGAATCGGCCCAGGGTTGAAACCCTGGGCTGCTGCAAAGCCGTCCCCTGAAGGGGACTCGACTTGATATCCCCTCCCGCCCCAGCCATTCTCTCTTCCCCCGGAAAGGGCCAGGGTGATGGAGACCCGCAGGGGCGGACCGTGGTGTCCGTACGGCGAGATGTACGGAAACATGCCCGTACAAGAATCGGCCCAGGGTTGAAACCCTGGGCTGCTATAAAGCCGTCCCCTGAAGGGGACTCGACTTGATATCCCCTCTCATCCCAGCCATTCTCTCTTCCCCCGGAAATGGCCAGGGTGAAGGAAACCCGCAGGGGCGGACCTTGGTGTCCGTACGGCGAGATGTACAAAAACATGCCCGTACAAGAATCGGCCCAGGGTTGAAACCCTGGGCTGCTATAAAGCCGTCCCCTGAAGGGGACTCGACTTGATATCCCCTCTCATCCCAGCCATCCCCTCTCCCCCCGGAAATGGCCAAGGAGAGAGAAACCCGCAGGGGCGGACCTTGGTGTCCGTACGGCGAGATGTACGGAAACATGCCCGTACAAGAATCGGCCCAGGGTTGAAACCCTGGGCTGCTGCAAAGCCGTCCCCTGAAGGGGACTCGACTTGATATCCCCTCTCATCCCAGCCATTCTCTCTTCCCCCGGAAAAGGCCAGGGTGATGGAGACCCGCAGGGGCGGACCTTGGTGTCCGTACGGCGAGATGTACAAAAACATGCCCGTACAAGAATCGGCGCTGGATTGCCCAGGGTTGAAACCCTGGGCTGCTGCAAAGCCGTCCCCTGAAGGGGACTCGACTTGATATCCCCTCTCATCCCAGCCATTCTCTCTCCCCCCAGAAATGGCCAAGGAGAGAGAAACCCGCAGGGGCGGACCGTGGTGTCCGTACGGCGAGATGTACGGAAACATGCCCGTACAAGAATCGGCCCAGGGTTGAAACCCTGGGCTGCTGCAAAGCCGTCCCCTGAAGGGTACTCGACTTAATATCCCCTCCCGCCCCAGCCATTCTCTCTTCCCCCGGAAAGGGCCAAGGAGAGAGAAACCCGCAGGGGCGGACCTTGGTGTCCGTACGGCGAGATGTACAAAAACATACCCGTCCAAGAATCGGCGCTGGATTGCCCAGGGTTGAAACCCTGGGCTGCTGCAAAGCCGTCCCCTGAAGGGGACTCGACTTAATATCCCCTCCCGCCCCAGCCATCCCCTCTCCCCCCGGAAAGGGCCAGGGTGAAGGAAACCCGCAGGGGCGGACCTTGGTGTCCGTACGGCGAGATGCCGGGGCACGTGCAAAGCGCTCCTACAGGCTTCTACAGAAATGGTCCTGGATTCCACAAAAACATGTGCGTCCCCCCAACGGGGGATCCGGGGAAAAAACTCAGGACGCGCCGCCGGGCGGCGGCGCATCGCTTTCCGCCGCCGGTTCGCTGGAACTGCGGAAGCGGGTAAATTCGCGGCGGAACTCCTTGGCGGCTTCTTCGGTCTCGCCGAAAGTGGCAAATTCGGACAAGACGATGAATTCCGGTTGGATCTCGAGGCTGCCGACAAACAAACCGCCCTTGTTGATTTCCAGCCGTTTGCGGGCCACAAGGGTGAGATTGGCCCCTCCTTCGATCACGACATGAAAGGCATCGACGCGGCCCTCAACGAATCCGCCTTCCACGATCTTGACCAGGTTGTTGGAACATATGGCGCCGCTGAACGTCCCCCCGATCTCAATCCCTTGTTTGAGACTGAGATTGCCTTCCATTTCCACATCCGGAGCGATGACCGATCGGACCGAGGGTTGCCCCACCTCGTAAGCTTCATCCTGAACCAGCTCCGTATCATCTTCCTGGAAAATAAAATCAGCCATAAAACACCCGAGCCGAGATAATGTGGCTATATACTCCAACCAGATGCCATCCGTGTCAAGCAAAAGAGACCGTGGGGGCCTGGACCGGTCTACCGCACTGGGGAACGGAGACCCTGATCCGCTCCCCGATTTTCGATCCTCCTGTATAATCGGAGAGAGAATCCCGCAGGCCAGCGCAAAACGTGTGGAACAATCATGGAAAATCAATCCGCCGAGTCTCTCATTCTGATCGTTGACGACGAAGAAGCCGTCCATTATTCGTTCAAACGCTTTCTGGCCCCTTTGACCCAGCGGATCTTGCCAGCCCATTCGGGGGAAGAGGCATTATCCATTCTCGAAAAGGAAACGCCCGACCTGGTGATCATGGACATCAAGATGGGAGGCATGGATGGCCTGACCACCTTGAAGGAAATCACGCAACGATCCCTGCAGATCCCTGTGATCATCATGACCGCTTATTCGACGGCCAACGCGGCCATCGAGGCCACCCGGCTGGGCGCGTTCGAATACGTGATGAAGCCCTTCGATCCGCCGCACATGATGGAGGTGATCCAGAACGCGCTGTCCACGCGCCGCCTCATGCAAAAAACGGTGGTGTGGGGTGTGAACGAAGACCAATGGGGCACGGACGATGTGCTCATCGGCGCCTCGCCAGCCATGCGGGAACTTTACAAGTTCATTGGCAAAGTGGCCGACAGCAACGCCTTGGTGCTGATCACCGGCGAAAGCGGGACGGGAAAGGAATTGGTGGCCCGGGCGATTTACAGCCACAGCCCGCGGAACAAGAACATCTTTTTGCCCATCAACTGCGCGGCGCTGCCAGACAGCCTGTTGGAAAGCGAATTGTTCGGGCATGAAAAAGGCGCGTTCACCGGGGCGATCGAAAAGCGCATCGGCAAATTCGAACAAGCGCACAAAGGGACTCTCTTTCTGGACGAAATCGGCGAGATGAGTTTGGCCACGCAGGGTAAATTGCTGCGGGTGTTGCAGGATGGAACCTTCCAGCGCGTGGGGGGCAAGGAATTCGTGCGCACCGACGCGCGCGTGATCGCCGCCACCAACCGGAACCTGGCTCAGTTGGTGGCGGAAAACAAGTTCCGGGAGGATCTGTATTACCGGCTGCAGGTGATGACCATTCACCTTCCCTCCTTGCGGGAGCGGCGGGATGATATTCCTCTGTTGGCGCGTTATTTCGCCGCGCGGGCGGGGTATAAAGAGCTGACGCTGTCTCCGGAAGCCGAGCAATTTCTGCTCCATCATTCCTGGCCAGGCAACGTGCGGGAATTGGAGAATGCCATCCAGCGGGCATTAATCCTTTCGCGGGGAAACATCATCACCGTGGAACATCTGCGGTCCGGGGTAGCAGCGGAAAAGGCCACACTGGCACCCTGTCCCGCGCCGGGAACGGAACCTGTCCCGGAAGAACAGGGACTCGTTCAGGCGCTTGATCAATTTTGGGAACAGATTCTCAAACGGCAGGAAAAGCAGCCCCTTAAGATCTTTCATTGGCTGGAGGTGGAACTGGCCAACCGGGCGATGCGCTACACCCATGGCAATCAAGTGCAGGCCGCGAAGTTGCTGGGGATCTCCCGCAACACATTGCGGCAACGGCTGGGATTATAGGATAGATATGGCGATAGAGAGAGCGGATTTTTTTAATAATCCGTGGATCAAAAAACTCCAAAGGAAAAAAGAAGATAAGGGCGGCCTGAAATCAGCGCATCCTTTTAGCTCTCCAGAAGTGCATCGGAAAGAGGGGAAAAAAGAGGCTGTTACCTGCTAACCTCAATCAAGGGGAAGCAATCAAGGGATTTGTTACCAGGGCGGTGCGGTGCGGGGAAATCCCAGTCAACGGTTTATCCTCGAAATTTCTCCCTTCCTCCCTGGGAAAAAAGGATTAATCACATCCCGATCCCACCCAGGACCGATTGTATATATCCTACTTTTTCTGCGGGAGAATGCCATTCTTCGCGCGCGGGGATCATCCCTCCTGGACCGGGATGGCGTGGGGGTGCGAGATAATACAATAAATCCTGCCGGACAGCGGGAGAATACGCGCGGATACATGCACAGATGAAAAAGCCTGTCGCGCCCTGGTTTCTCGTATTGGGTATTTATCTTTTCCTGGCCTTGTTGTCAGCCGGCCAGAGCTATGTCTTTTTCAATTTGATTTTGCAGCCGCCTTCGCCTAGTCCTCCCCCCCCGAAAGGGGGATTTCCGGCGGATAGCGGGCCGCCGATGGTTGACAAACCCCCACCCGAAAGCGGCCGTCCTCATACGGGCAAAGATTTCACGATGACCGCCTCCCGGGCCTTGACGTTATCGCTAAGCGAATGGCTGGTGTGGCTCGGGCTGACGCCGGTGGTGGTCACCATTGCCCGGCGGTTCCCAATCCGGGGAGGGCGGTATTGGCCCTGGGATTTGACGAAGCATTTGGGGATCGCATTCCTCTGCTTGATCCTCAAGGCGGTTTATGATGCCGTGACCACCTTATGGTTGGGCGGGCCGATTCCCCCCCAGCCGTCTTTTTTCAGCCGGTTTCTATTTTGCCTGAGCACGCGCTTCCACGTCAATCTGTTGGTATATGGGGGCGTCCTGGGCGGGTATTACATTTTTGTCTTTTACCAGAAAATACGCGAACGCGAGAAGAAAACGGCACAGTTGGAGGCCCAGCTGGCGCAGGCCCAGTTGCAGGTGTTGAAGATGCAGCTGCATCCCCATTTCTTGTTCAACACCCTCAACGCCATTTCTTCGTTGATCTACAAGGACGCCGAGGCCGCCGACCGCATGATCACCAATCTCAGTGAGTTGTTGCGCTACACGCTGGACAATATTGGCATTCAGGAAACTCCCTTGCGGGAGGAGATTCATTTTCTCCAGCGGTATCTGGAAATCGAACAAACCCGCTTCCACGACCGGCTGACCATCCGATATGACATCGCGCCCGATTCGCTCGATGCCATGGTTCCCACCATGATTTTTCAACCGTTGGTGGAAAATTCGATCCGGCATGGCATCGCCAAACGCGCGAGCGCGGGGATCCTGGCCATCCAAACCCGCCGCGTGGATTCCATCCTGTATTTAACCGTGGAAGACAACGGGGTTGGGAATCCGCGTAAACCGGTGGAAGAATCGCCGGAGGGGATCGGCCTCGTGAATACCAAACAGCGGCTCCACCAGTTGTACGGGTCCGCGCACCGTTTTACGATGCGGAATCTCCCTCATGGAGGTGTCCAAGTGGTCTTGGAGATTCCGTACCGGACCTCGGCATCAGTTCCCGTGATGGAAGCGGGAAAGGAAACCGCCCATGAAGATCCGAGTGCTGATCGCGGATGATGAGCCGCTTGCCCGGGAACGGATCCGGCGGTTTCTGGAAACCGATCCGGATATTGAAATCCGCGGGGAATGCGGCAACGGTTTGGAGACGGTGGCCGCCATCGAGGAGATCCGGCCGGATCTCGTGTTTCTCGACATCCAAATGCCGGAGTTGGATGGCTTTGGCGTCATCCACACCGTTGGTGTGGAGCGGATGCCCGCCATCATTTTTATCACGGCCTACGATCAATATGCCGTCAAGGCGTTCGAAACCCACGCGCTGGACTATCTTTTGAAACCATTCACCCGGGAGCGGTTTCAACAATCCCTGGACTGGGCGAAAGAGACCCTTGCCAAAGGGCTGCCCCAAAATCTCAATCAGCGCCTGATGGAGATGTTGAGGGAATTTCAACCCGCGCCCCGCTATTTGGAACGGATCATCGTCAAATCGGCGGGGCGGATCCAGCTGATCAAAAGCGATGACGCCGATTGGTTCCAGGCGGCGGGCAATTACATCGAAATCCACGTAGGAAGCCAAACCCACATGATCCGCGAGACCATGAACCATCTGGAAACCCGGCTCGATCCAGCACGTTTTCAGCGCATCCACCGATGCACGATGGTCAATCTGGACCGGATTCAGGAAATCCATACGTATTTCAATAACGAATATGTCGTCATTCTCAAGGACGGAACCCGGTTGAACATGAGCCGGAAATACAAGGATAAGTTGAATGACGTGTTCAATTGAATTGGATTCCGGAAAGGCGAACCTCCAGGTGAGGGGCAATGGGGGGGGCGGACCGAAACCGCGCGGCTTGGCGAGAGTCCCACTCTCCTGATCCGTATCCCGTTTTTTTGGTGAACGCAGGGCGCCAATTCGATGAGTTATTTCCTCACCCCACCTCCTCCACCAGCGCGGTCCCCAGGGCGTTGAGGTGGACCGGGCGGCGGGACGCTTTGAATTTCAAGGTCAGTTTTTGCGGTTCCTCCGTCAGGTTCCAGATCAAAACCGATTGGGCGGACGGATACCAGGCGCACACGGCGGGGATATTTTCTTCCACGTAGGGGATTGATTCGAGTTTCGGCTTGATGCGTTGTTTGAGAGCGAACAGCGCGTCGAGCGATTCCTCCAGCGGCTCGCTTTCCAGCAGTTTCACCTTCGCCGAAGGCCGATGGATGAACAGGGTACCCGCGCCGTTCTTGGAATGGGTATCCAATGCCCGAGCATCGAAATCCGAAAGGAACGTCCAACCGTCTCGAGGCCGTTGATCCGCCACCTCGAATGGAATCCCCGCGGCCAGAAACAAGCTGAACGGCTGGTCGTCGCTGATCCAGCGGCCGGCTTCTCCCCAGTAATGTTTGAACGGTCCGCGCGGCGTGTGGCCCATGAGTTTCCCGTGGTGTTCCGCCTGGATTTTCATCGCCGGTCCGAGTGTCTCCCAATGGGCGCGCGGGAACGGCGTGATGCCGCTCATGAACATCGTGTGCCGCACATCCGCCAGCGTGGATACCGCCAGTTTGGCCGCCATGTTGCGGTCGGAGAGCCGGTCAGCCGGAAACGCCGTGCTTTCGCTGAAGGCCAGTTCGGGCTTCGCGAACCGCCGGTGCATCAACGCGCTGAACAATTCATCCGTCTTGCCTTTCACCCGGCCGAACGAGGCGTCGTCGAACATCAATTCCCCCACGCGGAAGGGGACGTCCTGGTAATCGGACAGCCGGATGCCGGCCTTCTCCGCCCCGAGATACATGACCATAATCCCCAGTCTGCCCTCTCCCACGGCTTTTTGCTGCTCCCGGAACGATTGAGTCAACGCGTCACATTGGAACTCAATCCAGTTCCGCAGCAGGGGAGTCAACCGGCGTTCGCGTACATCCGCGAGCAGTTCTTCCCACTTGGCATCGCCATAGCCGCCGCGCTGCAGGAACTCGATCCGGTGTTCCGGGCAAAAGCAGCCGCCGATTTGACCGGGCGCGGGGGCCAGCCGGAAATCGTCATCCAGAAAGAAGCGGCTAAATCCCGCCTCGCGCAGGACCTTGAGAGCCGCGGTGTTTTCATGCGTCGCGGGGGGATGCAACGAGGTGCCGGCGTAGCTGGATCCGTCAGGGCGGGTGGCGAGTTTCCAGGAACGCGGCGGCGTCAAGGGGAACCCCCCGTCTTTGGCATCCAGCGAATCGCCGGGATGGCCCAAAGGCACATTCACGATATGGGCGGCCATGCCTGCCGCTTCGATCGTCTCCCGCGCCGCCTGTAACTTCTCCACCGGATACGGCCAGTGCCCGTAGAAAAATCCCGCCAGCCAGACCGTATCCACCCCCGCGTTTTTCACAAGGGATAACAATCCGGGATCACGGTCCAGCGCGTCCACATTCAGGCACACATGAAACCGGCGGCGGTTGGAACCGGAAATTGTTGGCAACGAAGGCGCCAGCAAGCATGCCGCGCCCAGCCAGGAGAGATTGTATAAGCAGGTTCGGCGGTTCATGGTCATGAGCCGTTCCCTCCGGGGGATTTATTCCAGCACGTTCGGCAAGGAGAGTGCCACCCAATCGGTTGTCAACGCGCGCAACGGTTCGGGCAGGGGGCCGGCATGTCCTTGGACCACGCCATGAAAGCGATTCCCGGCATCCCGCCAGAGGGCGAGATCCAGGGGAGCCGGCAGGATGAGGTGAAAATCGCCCGCGGAAAATTCCCGTAATCCACCGGCCGCCAACGCGAGGAGTTTTCCGTTTTCATCCAACCGCGCCGCCGCGAGGCCTTCCGCGTCGAACACGGCTTCATGCTTCCCGATCCGAATCGTCCTCCGGATGGGATCACCCGCTACGTTACGCGTTCCCGCCACCTGAATGACGGTACCGTCAATCAAGCGGCAGAATCCCTCCACCGGAGGACAGGAGGAGACATGCCCGAAACTCCCAAAGGACAAGGAAGCCGGAGATTGGAGAGGGATATTCCGTTGGCGCAGGTGTTGGATGATGGCGGAAACCGCGGCAGTGGCATCGGGAAGCACCGTCATTGAAGCGGGCAGAGCCGCCTGGCCATCGAAATCGTTTCCTTCAAAATCTTTCGTCCAATCTCCGCACCGGAACAATGCCGTGGGGCCTGAAGCGGCCGTGTGGAAAAACCGGGCGGTGCCAGGTTTTTCGAAATCCGGATGATACAGGATTACGGCGGCATACCGTTGCGGTCCATAGTGAATCCAACCCGCCGCGTCGATTCCCAGGCTGCCGTTGTCGATTTCGCTGCTGGGTATCAGATCCGCCGGATAGCCCGCGCGCCACAGCCCATCCGCGATGGACATTCCCACGTCATTGTAGCCGCCGCCCGCCCAATTCATGGCGTTGGCGTGGCCAAACACCACCGCCACCGGACAATCCAACGGGCTATGGGTGATGAAATTCAACAGCCGGACGCGGCTTTCCGCCCGCATCAAACCGCCCCGCAGCAAAGCACGGCTGTTTTCGAGCGATCGTTTCTCACTGGGATAGAGGGGATGATAGTTGACGCGGCCTCCCCCGAGCACCGAGGCCCACACCTGCTGTTCATAGTCTGACTTGGAGGAGGAATAATACATGTTGAACCAAACCGGGCTGTTCCATTTTTTGCAGAGCGATGTGCGCGCCGCGAAGGGTGTCACTTCGTCGGTTTGGGCCCAATCGCGCCGGGCGGCCCACCAGTGCAGTCCGTTCTTCTCGAATTCCCGCGCTTCGGGATACGGCCACCACGTGGGATGCGTCGCCACGATGGCGGTAGCCCCGAAAATTTCTTTGACGGCGAGGTAAAAATCCTGTTCCACGGCTCCATTGCGCAGCCGGGACATGTCCATGAAGTGATTGACCGCCGCCCACCGCGCGCGCTCCTGCCCGGCAAGACCCCGGTACATCAGCAGGCAATCCGCCAGGAGATCGCGTCCGCCTGTCCGTTGGGCATACGTCTCCGCCCGGGCGGAGGAATACCAAAACCGGTTTTTCTCGGGATTCCCATCAAAACAAGGAGGAAATCCCCACTCGTCCTTGCAGGCCCCCGCCAAGGGAACATCGGCGTAGCGTTTGAGAATCCGGCGTTGGAACTCCAACAAATGCGGCGCGAACACATCGGGTGTGAGATGCGTGAACGAGACCATTACACAAGCTTTGGCGGCGTTCTCATCTGCATTGCGTTTCAAAATCAATTTGATCCGTTCGGGTGACGATTCCACGACGGAACAATCCGGTGTGATGTCCCGCAGCGAAGCCGGATCGATTCCTTCCGGTCCCCGGGTATAGGCGTACACGCGCCGCAGCGCGCCGCGCAGGGAAATGTACGGTGTGGTGCGGGCAGTATAATGATCGCTCAACTCCGAGGCGTGAATTTCCACTTCGACCGGCCCGCTGGAGGATAAATCCACTTCGCGAAGGATCAACTGTTCCTGCAATTCGCCGGGATATTCCCGCTGAAAGGCCTGGCGCGCCAGCCGGACATCCAGGTCCAGCACCATGGGAATCCCGCATTGTTGGGCATAAAGGGCCGCCGCCTTGATTTGCGCGTGGGTATCGTCCTCCAGCAATTCTTTACGGGGAATCCGCAGGCTGGTGGTCAGCAAATTGTACGGCGAATGGTCTTTCACCATATTAAGAAAAGTCTTATACCCTTCCGGCTCGAATTCCGCCTGTGACCAGAACCAGCATCCCAGCGTGGGAATGGCGGGAGGATTCACGGCAATGGGATTCGCCGCATGAACCGCGGGATTTTGAATCCCCCACAAACCCAGCCAACAAAGGAACCCCCGCAAAACGATCCGCATACCGCTCACCTCCCGGATTGATCCATTTCAATGCCTGGTCCAGCGTAGTGGAGAAAAACGGGAGACGCAATATCCCGGCATGATCAAGACTGAACGGCGTAGATGCGGGTGGTGCTGCCTAGGGATTGCCGAGTTGTCAGACATGAATGACTAACTGACATGCGGGATAGACGTGCCACGCCCTTAAGCGCTTCGAAACCAGCCAAGGGCTTCAGACTTGTGATCCAAACGGGACCAAGGTAACCAACTTTCTCTCCTTGGGGAGAGGGGTCGTGTGAGAGAAGCCTGGGAAGAGCGAAAAAATGGCTTTCCGCGGAACCGGTGGACCGGTTTCATCTTGGTAAATTGGATTAGGGATGAAAACTCAACAGTACTGGATCATTGGGTAAAATCAGTGAGAATGAGAAAAGGGAAAAAAAGTGGATTGTCCCCTCTAATATGGAAACTCATACAACAAAGGAGACAAGGTTGCGCGGGGGCGGACCAGCGCCAGACCTTGGGTGAGCAAGTCCAAGAGCGTGAATTCGCGCTTTTTCTGTTCCACCACAGTGGGTTTGCCCGGAATGCCGGCCAGTTTTCCGGCCAGGGCGATGGCGTCCTCGAGGCTGCCGATTTCATCCACCAGGCCGATTTCCTTGGCTTGGCGGCCGGTGTAGATCTTCCCTTCCGCGATGGCGCAGGCCAAGGCCATCAAAATTTCCGGACTGGGCTCCGGTTCCGCCGCAACGGGTGGCGTGGCTTCTCCGGCTTCGGAGGCGGCCACAGCCGGGCTGCCGGCTTCCACCACGGCCTGCGCTGGAAGCGCTTTCTGTTGCCGCTGGGCTTGATACGCGCTCAAGATCGCGGTCACATCAGGCAGAAAGGGATAGGTTTCGGAGGAATCGCTTTTCCATTCGTTCAAGAGACGGGTCAAGGACCGTTTCCGTCCATGGGCGACGGCCTCGACGAATTGATCGTACGTGTCATCAATAACCGATTGGAACATGGCGCGTTCTTTGTCGCTCAGGCCGCGTTCGATCGAGCCGAAATCCTTGTATTCTCCCGCCTTGATGGTCTGATAATCGACTCCGATCTTTTCCATCAGTTCCTTGGCCACGGGGAATTTGGCGTACACCCCGATGCTGCCCGTGAGCGTGCCGGGCGAGGCGACGATGCGGTCCGCGCTGCAAGCGATGTAATACCCCCCGGAAGCCGCCAGCGAACCGAAAGACGCCACGACGATTTTGCCATGCTCTGTTTGCGCCTTCCGAATGGCCTCGTACAGATCCTGGGATGGTCCTACCGCCCCGCCGGGACTCTCCACCCGCAACACGATTCCTTTGATGGAGTCATCCTCCTGGAAATGCTTGATCTGGTCGATCCACCGTTGGGCGTCGTAGATCGCGCTCTCCACCCGCACCAGGGCGAGCCGTTTGGAGCCCAGCAGGTTGGGGGTGGTTCCTTGCAACACCAGGATCATCAGGGTGACAAACAAACCCACCATAATAACGACCATCACGAGAAAGGAAAAAAACAGAAGCAGGCCGGTGCTTTTTTTCATGATTTCCTGACCTTACGTTGGTACGTATCCCGATTTCAGCAAGTGAAGTATACAGAGCGCTGCCCTTCTCCCGCAGGGGGAGGCGCGGGATAGCCACTTCTCCCTTTCCATGCGATAATAGCGGGAAGATCGAGGTGGAAACCGCCCGATTTTCACAATGCTTGTATCTTAATAGTAAGTGTGGTCCGGCCATTGAGCAATAGTGTGCCCACGGAATATTGGATGGTTTTTTGGCTGGCGTGGCTGGGAGCGTTTGCCACGACCCCTGGATTCCGCCGGCTGGCGTTGGCCAAGAATATCACGGATCCGCCTTCCAGCCGGAAGATACACGCCCAGCCGGTGCCCTATCTCGGAGGGTTGGCTTTTCATGTGTCCCTGAGCCTGGTGTTGCTTTATCTGTTTCTCGGGGCGCCGCAGGTCTTGGACGTGCAAATCCCGTTGCTTCAACTTCGGGTGTTGTACCTGGTTGCCACGGGATTCTTGTTGCTGGGGGTATGGGATGACATCCGGCCCATTTCTCCTCCCGTCAAACTGGCCGCGCAGACCCTGCTCAGTGTCTGGCTGGTTAGTTCGGGCTACACGATCGATGAAATGACTAGTCCCTTCGGGGGAAAGATTCCCATGGGAGGGCTGGGCTGGATTCTGTCGGTGTTGTGGATTCTGACCATCGTCAACGCGATAAATTTCATTGACGGCCTGGACGGGCTGGCGGCGGGGGTGGTCTTTTTCGCGGCCATGGCCCATTTCTTGATCGCCTTGCATCCCTGGCAGAACTTCATCTGTTTGATTTCGCTGGCATTGATGGGAGCCACCCTGGGATTTCTGCCGTACAACTTCTCTCCCGCCCGGATTTTCATGGGGGACGCCGGCAGCCTCTATCTCGGGGCGCTGTTGGCCGGCACTTCCCTGATCAGCAACACCAAAGGAGCGACGGTGATGTCGCTCGCCCTCCCGCTTGTCGTGCTCTCCATTCCCCTAGTCGACACCGTGCTGACCGTCATCCGGCGGGGCCGGCGGGGATTCAACTTTTTTACGGCGGACCGGGGGCACATCCATCACCGGCTTTTGCAGTTGGGTTTCACCGTCCGGCAAGCGGTGCTCTGTGTGTACGGATTGTCGTTCTTGCTTTCGATGTCGGCGGTTTTGGCGGCGCAACTGCCCAACCGCTACACGCTGTTGTTCATCGCCGTGTTCCTGGCGGCGGTCGTTTGGGGTTTGGCGGTGTTCTCAGCGGTGGAACGGCGGGTCAACCGGTCCGGTCCGGCGGCATCATCCGGGAGCGCAGCATCCACACCACTCCCCCGCCCATAGCCACCAAAACCAAAAAAGCCCCCCCGAGCCACACCGCCGCGGTCCACGAGCCGGGTGGTGACGATCCCGCGTCGTATTGCGCTTTGGGTGGCAGGGACACCGTAAAATCGCCGGGGCCGGCCGGCGCGGAGGGTAAATTCACTTCCAGGCTGAGGGAGTTGGTGGCGGGGATGAATCCCTTGGTTTCGATGATCATGTAATCGAAAGGGTTAAACTCCTGGTACGGAATGTGGCCCGTGAACGCCACCCCGTCCCGCGGGAAGAAGTTCATTTGCTTCCAACCGGGCACCTTGAGCCAATTGCCATCCTCGTAGAAAAAGGGGAGCGTAACCCCCCGGGGAATTTCGGCCGGCACCGGGCATAAATATCCGAGATCGATTTTGATGACGTTCATCATATTATGTCCAATGGTGTGGTAAGCGTCTCCGGTGACGAACCGGGGGGTCAGTTTCCATTCCCCGATGCGGATCGTTTGTTTGGGGGCGTACTGATCGGCGCTGAAGCGCACGAAGGCGTCGCGCTCGGCATCGGTGATCTTCCCGTCATTGTCCGGATCCATGCGCCGGGCGGCCCGCTGGGTGGGGTTGAGTCCCAGGATGATTTCGTACACGATGGCCAGTTGGGTGGGAGTCAACGTGAATTCCACGTAACGGTCGATGCTCTCGGGATGCAAGGCGTGAGGAAAAGCAGGCAGTCCGGAAATTCCCCAAAACACCACCACGCACCACCAACCCGTTTTCCGCATGGATCACCCACCCTATCAAGCCGATGTTGGATTAGAAACGCGAGACCCGGGATGAATTTATCCGGTTTGGGGTTGCTTGTATAGCCTGATTTCTATCCTTCCGCGGTCAATCGGCGGTTCCCGCAGGTTCCAAACCGCCGGCCGGCCGGATCACCAGGCCGGTCGGGATTTTGGGGTAAAAATCGGTGGATTTTTGCGGCATGCGGACGTTTTGCCGGGAGACGTCGAAAACGGTTCGTGGCGAAAGGCCCCCCAACAAAAACGCGGCGGTACCCGGCTCACGGCGCGCCAGGGCCAGGGCTTCCTCCTCCTCGCGCAGATAGCGGATCCGGTTTTGCAGAAATTCCGGTGTCAGGCCCAGGCACTCACCCAGCAGAAATTGATGCAGGATGGTGATGTTCAAATCGCGGAGGGGGGCGGGGGTGGCTTGCAGGGATGGGACGGAGACCTCTGGCTTCAGGGTAATTTGCCATGCGGTCTCTCCCCCGGCGGCCACGATCGTACGCCGGTGTTCCGGCCGCCCTAACAGTTCGCGGATGGCCGCGCCCCGGCCGTCCGCGAGAGGCGTCACGTCGCACGAGGAAGCGGCCTTTTCCTGGAGCCGTTCCAGCCAGCGTTCCGGCATATCGCGGATCACCCGGTGCGTGGGCAACACCAGCAAGCCGGGGCTGGCCATCGGCACGATCAGAGCCAACACGCTGCCCCAGGGCTCGCGGGAAGGATCGCGGCCGGTTGCTTCTCTCATCATACGCCGGTAATTCAGGGCGGTTTCATACCGGTGATGACCATCGGCGATGACCAGAGTGCGGTCCTGGATGAAATCCTGCACGGCCTTCACGAGCGGGGGCGAATCGAACGCGTAGAGTTCATGGACTTGCCCTTCGAAATCTTCAAAACGTAACAACAGGGTGCCGGATCGCGAAAAAATATCATCCCACTGGGCGGGTTCGCCATCGGCCAAAAGAAAGATCGGGGACAGATTGGCCTGGGTGGCGCCCAGCAACCGCAGCCGGTCCGCTTTGGGCCCGTCGAAGGTGTATTCGTGCGCGTGGGGACCGGCGTTGTCCTCCAGCCGCAGCGCGCCGAACAGGCCGGTGCGGGTCCAGGTCCGTCCCTGGTAGGGGAAGGTCTGGCGGTATACGTAGAACCGCGGCGGATCCGCGCGCAAAATCCCCTGCCGGATCCAGTCCCGGTACCAGCCGGCGGCTTGCCCGTACCAGCCGGGGGATTCGCCGGCGGTGGATTGCGTGGCCACGTCGGTTTCCACGCTGCTGGGCGGCGGCAGGATCAACCGCACCACGTTGTACGGATCCCGCTCCCACAGGGCGGCCCGTTCCGCGGTGGAAATCTTGTCATACGGCGGCGCGATCACCCGGGCTAGATTGGGTACCAACTCCAGGTTATAGCGCAACCCGGAGAAAGGAGAGATAAAGGCCATGAGTCTGTTTTGTTTATCCTTTTTATAAGAATTCCGAAAAGGAATCGCAGGGACGCGATGCATTAGTAATTCGGGCTTCGCAATGATGTACGGGCTTCGTAGTTCCATTCCGCCGGCTTGAGTACCGGTTCTCCTGGCGCCAGCGCAGGTGCTGATGTCTCGGTGAAACTGGCCGGCACTGCATCTTGAACATGAATAGCGCAGCGGTCAACCGGCCCTGTTCCTTCCGCGAAAGGATATTTTTCCTTCCGGGGGCAAAGGGCCGTAGCGATTTTATAGCTATCGCGGCACAAGGTGCGGAAATTGATACCCGGCGGCGGTTCGATTTCGCCGAACCATTCGGGGTGGATTTCGTGGACCCGGGTCATGAATTCTTTCCAAATGGGCAAGGCGGTGGTGGAGCCGGTCATTTTGACACCCAGCGAGCGTTTCGGGTCATCGTATCCCAGGTACACCACGCACAAGAAGTCCTTGGTGTACCCCGCGAACCAGGCATAGGTGCAGTCGTCGGTGGTGCCGGTCTTACCGTAACAGACAAAAGGCGCGTCTTTCAGATCTTTCGCGGTTCCTTGCTCGACGACATTCCGGAGCATATACGTCACGAGATAGGCCACTTCGGGGGATAAACGCGGCTGACCGTTGGCGGAGGGTTTGAATTCGTACAAGACGAAGGGGTAGTTCTGTCTTGAATCCTGGCGCTGATACACCTTATTGACCATGTGGATCTTGACGAAGTTCCCCTGGTTGGCCAGAACGGCATAGGCTTGGGCCAATTGATACGGCGTGCATCCGGAAGTCCCAAGCGCGACCGACAGGTTGGAATCATTGACGGGAAAATCGAAAACCTCCCGGCAGAAGCGGCGCAGCGACTCGACTCCCGAGGCCCGGGTGCCTTTGTAATTGCTCAGCAGCCACACGGTTGCCGCATTCAACGAATGGGTCAGCGAATAGAGCATGGTGACCCGGCCGTAATACCGGTCATAATAGTTCTTGGGCACCCAATTGGTCCAATACTCCTTCTCGATGTCCAGCAACGTAGACACCACGGTCCATTTTTTTTTCGGCTCGGCCAGCGCCGCGGCGTATAACAGGGGCTTGAACGCGCTGCCGGGTTGCAGCATGGTGGCCTGGAGGGTCCGGATGAATTGGCCTGAATTTTTCTCGTCGTAATAGTCGTATCCGCCCACCTGGCACACCACCTCGCCCGTGGAAGGCCGCAAGGCGATTAAGGCGCCTTGGACATACCGATCCTCCGCCAGCCGCAATTGGATTTTGTCTCCTTCCTGCACCGCCTTGACCCGCACGAAATAATCCTTGTGCAGCACGTCAAAATCATCCAGCCAGGTCTCCCCCGGTTCCACGGGAACCGTGAAGGGGCCTTTGCCATCCTGCACGTTGGGAACTGTGACCGGAATGGCGCCCTCCGCCGGATCGTAGTTCGCCAGAATTTTGGCATCGTACTCTTGCCCGGGGACCAGCCGCGAAGGGCCGGAGCGGTTGACGCCTTTGTACCCCGGCCGTCCCCAGTCGCGGCCGCCCATGGGCCGCCGCCGGTGCTCATGCTGGATGATGCCCCGCCGCAGGCACTCCTCCGCGATTTCCTGGATCCGCGGATGGAGGGTGGATTCCACATCCACGCCCTGGCCATAGATCTCGATCGGTTGGCCGTTGGGCATGGTGATGACGCGGTCCTGGAACTGGCGGTTGATCCCCCAGGTGAAGTAGGGATACAAGGCCACCTGGGAGCGGCGGGCAGCCTTGGTGTTCAACTGGAAAGGTTCTTCCACCGCCTGTCGGTATTGTTCTGGGGTGATCAAACCCCGGTTGCGCATGACCCGCAAGACCAGTTCGGTGCGCCGTTGGGCGGCTTCGGGATTGCGCACGGGCGAGTAGGCGTTGGGACGTTGCAACATGCCCGCGAACAGCGCGCATTCTTTCAGCGACAACTCCGACACTTCTTTGCCGAAATAGGATTCCGCCGCCCGCGCCACACCGTAAATATTGCCCCCGAGAAAAACCTGGTTGAGATAAATCTCCAGGATTTCATTTTTGGTGTACCGTTTTTCGATCTGAAGCGCGAGGAGAATTTCCCACAATTTTTGTTGAAACGACTTGAGCCCCATATCCGGGATATCGTACGGAACATGCTTGTTGACAATCAGGTCTTCCGCCAGCTGCATGGTCAGGGTGCTGCCGCCCTGCTGAAGAGACCGGGTCCGCAGATCCACATAGGCGGCGCGCAGGAAGCCGCGGGGACTGATTCCCGGATGCTCATAGAAATCGAAATCCTCCATGCCCAATACGGCGTTGATGAGGTTTTCGGGGATTTCTGAAAGGGGGACCACCTCGCGGTTCTGGCGGGGACTGAAGAAATCGGCCACCAACTGGTGCGACTCATCGCCGGCGAAAATCCGCGAGGGCATCCAGGGGCGGTAATCTTCCAGGTAAGGAATCGTGGGGAGCTGATCCAAGTAATGGTTGAGAAAGCTGATGGCGATCCCCGCCCCAACTCCCATGCACATGATCATCATGCAGAACACCAGCAAGGCGATCCGCTTCCACTGGGAACGGCGATGGGAGGCCGCGCGCGGAGGGTAATCCCGCGGGGGCGGCGGGTCCGGGCGGCCGGAGGCAGGGCGGTCCCCGGAGCGGGATTTCTCCCGGGAGACTGGTTTGTCCTTGACCGGCACCGGTTGCGGCCGCAGGGGAGGAAGAGTAGTTTGTGTCATGGGATTCCTTGCTTTAAGGCCCCGCGTCTCAATGTTGAGACGCGCCGCGACCCAGTTCGATTCATTTTTTATACCCCAAGCGATATCTTATCTCGGATGGATCAGGATGAGAACTTTCTTGGCGCCCGGACGGACAGCATGCGCCCAGGCCTCCTGGGCTTTCTCCAGAGGATAGACCGCTTCGATCAGGCGGTCCAACGGCAATACCCCCCGGGACAACCAGGCCAGTGCCGGCGCAAACCGGCCGCAGCGGGATCCCACGACGGTGACTTCGTCGATCACCGCGGGGGTCAAATCCACCGCTTCCGCGCCCGCCATGGTGCTTTTCAACACGATGGTCCCCCGGGGGCGGACCAATCGCAGGGCCTGCCGCAGTCCTTGGGTGGCGCCGGTGGCCTCGATCAC
>JABLXU010000040.1 GCA_013177805.1 Candidatus Omnitrophota bacterium | reverse complement strand
GGTTCGGGGGCATACAGCACACGGCCTTGGCCAACGGCGTTCTCATAGACGGATGGCTGGCCCGGATGATCCAATTTCCTCGCGGATGCCGCCTTCACCAGCGGCAAAGGCAAGCCGGACCGGTGTTGCGCCGTTCCCGTGGACTTCACGCCGCATAACTGTTCCAGGCGGGCCGGATCCCGCATCCCCAGGGGCGTTGTGCTTGGATCGCCGGAGAGGTAAACGCATGCTCCCTCCATGGCCAATTGTTTCAAAGCATGAAATACCGCATCGGGCAACGCGTAGGCCAGCGGCGCGATCAGCAACCGCGGCGGCTTGCCGGACCAAGCGGCCAAACTCGCTTCGTTGATCACATCGAAAGGTATGTTCGCGGCCAAAAGGCAGTCGAGGGCGTTCATCAGGGAGGTATAACTCAACGATTCCGGAGCGCCCAGCCGCCAGGTGTCGGGCATGACGAAAACGGTATCCGCGGGCGTATATTCGGGATGGATCATTTCCGAAAGCAAGCGCAGATTGCGGTACAGCTGGGCCGCCGGCTTGGCCCGCAACGGATTATTCCAGGCGATCCCCCAGGGAAACACCCGGTCCGGATCGTCGCTCCAACACCAGTTTTGGATCTTCGTCACTCCCATGGCCCACGCGGTATGCGGCACCCACCAGAACAGCGCGAGTTGTTCATCGGGAGTCCGTTGGATGTGATAGTGCGCCGCGCCGTATTGGGTTTTCCAGGCCTCGTGCGTCTTGACGCCGAATTCCCCTATGTTGACCGTTTTCCCATACCAGCGCATGTCATTCCATTTCACCACAGCCATCAGGCGCGCCAGGTCCCATCCGGGCTGATCAAAATAGCCAAAATTCGCCGCGTCCATGCCGCCTAAGGTCAGACGCAGATCGATGCCGGAAAACGGGCGTTGGTAATATTCGCTGGTGATGGGATGCTCCGGATCTTCCTGGCGGATCGCCTGGCAGAGAGCCTGAATCCAGCGGCGCATCAAGCGCGTTTGGAATTCCATCCGGTCCCGGGCCTGGACGTCATACCACTGTTGGGCGTAATAGTCCCGCGCCGGCAGATTACCCCATTCCGCTTCCAATGTGGCCACCTTCCACGCCTGCTTGAGCGCTTCTTCGCTGCCATACCGTTCTTGCAGAAAATCATTCCATAACCGCCGGATATCGGGTGTGTCTTTCATCCGAAGTTGGAAATCCCCATTCAAGTAATAGATCAATCCCGGAACGTGTTTATAGCGGGCGGCGAATTGCCGGCACATCTCCGCCTGCCGGGTCAGCTCATCGTTGCCGGCCACGACGTCCTGTCCGATCAGCAATCCGGCCATGTAGGGCAGGGAAAAGCGCTGGCACAATTGGATGAACGCGTCCAGTTGCTGCCACTGCCTTTCCGTATAGATTTGATTGCGGGGGATAAACTGCAGATTTTCGAACAGGTGCAGGCCGTGATCGCGCATCGATTGGATTTCTTGAAACCAGGTCCAGGGGGAATGGGTGGGCGATTGAAAGTAATTGCCATAGGTATCGGTGCCCCACAAGCCAACCCGCCGGGTGATGCCCTCCGGCGAGGTGAGTTCGAAAGCATTGTTCTGGTAGCGGATCTTGGTTCCCTGGGAAACGATTTTTTCGCTCTGCACGCAAAAGCCCGAACGGATCGTGTCGAGTATGCTGTCCCCCGCTTTAACAACCGCCTTGAGCGCGACGAAATCCGGCGCGGTATCCGCGACCTTCCAGTGGAAGGTCAACCGCTGGGTGGATTGCGCCGCCACGGCGCAGGTCTGCGTCATCGTGGAAAGGGCGGTTTTTGAATGGAAATCCGGCGTTTCAAAGATTAACGCCACTTCCAGATGCTGCTCGTGGGATGCCGCGTTGCTCAGATCCAAGGTGATTTGCGCGGTATCTTCCACAGCGTAGACCGGCCGGTCCGGTGTGAGGGAACGGATGAAAACACCAGACCGCAACAGCCGCGCGATCGACCGCGCCAGCCGCTGCCCCTCCGGTCCGGCAAACAGGTCACGGTTGGTCACGCCGGACAATACCCACCGCGAACGGGCGAACGGGCCGGCGTAGTGATTGACCAGCGCGGCGGCCGCGCCCGAGCTCCGGCCATGATCATCCTGCACTTCGAGAAGTGGCACCCACCGGGCGTTTTGCCGCAATTGCGCGGTGGCGTCCCATCCCCGCGTGTCTCCCGCGAGCGTCCCTCGCCAGTCGAGGGGCCCGTCTGCCGCCCCGGTGACGCGGGTTCCCTGGATCGGCTGATCCGGGCTGAAAACGGTCAGTTGCGTGGGCTGGATGCGCAAGCCGTCTTCGGGGATACCAAAATGGGCGTTGATCCGTTCCTCCTGGGGCAGGCGGGCGCAGGTCACTTCATCGAACCAAAATGATCCGCCGGCCAGATAGAATCCGCCGTAAAACATCACTCTCGCGGCTTGAGGATCGATCGCCAGGGGAATTTCGTGCCGCTGCCAATCCTGATCTTGCTTGAATTGCGTGAAATCCACGAAATGCAACAGTCGGCCGTTGGCCCCGTATTGATAAACCGCCAGATAAGCGTAGCCGGTGCCTTGAATCGCCCGCGTCTTGGCGTGCGCGCCGATGAGATAGGTCTCTCCCGGTGTCACGTCCAATGGCCGTTCCCACCGGGCACCCTGCCCGATGGCCTGATTCACCACCAGCGCCGCGCGCGAACCGGCATATGCTTCCTGGTCCGTAATGGTGCAGAGCGCGGGTTGGGACGTGGTCCACCCCTCTTGTCCCTCTTCGAAGCCGCCGTTGGGAATCCGGGAATATTGCGGATCGCGCGCCCGGGCTTCGGCCGCGTCCCGGATCGTTTGATAGTCGATCCACCGGCCGCCCTGCCGCACCATGACCCGGTCGAACGCGTACCCGCCGGCACAGAACAAGTCCCCCCCGTTCTGCAGAAAGGTCAGCAGCGTCTCCTTGGCGGATAACGGAAACGAAGCGCCCGTAGGAACCACCAAGAGGTCAAACCGGCCGATGTGAAACACCGTGGGATCGGACAGTTGCGAAGCGTTCAGCTCCGCGCATTCGATGCCCTCGGCAGTGAAAGCCTCCACAAAGGTTTGCGCCGGTGTGCTGTGTCCTTCCACGGGGAAATCCGGCTCGGTGAAAATCGCCGCGCGGTAAGGGAGTGATTCCGAGGCGTAGGCCGCGCAAGGGAGGATAAATATCCCATACGTGATGAGACGCAAAGAGGGAATGATAGTTTTCATCATGAACCTCGAGGGAATGGTGATACGAAAATGTAGCATATCGGCGAGCATGGGATAGAGAGGCGGTTGCTGGAAGATTCCGCGGCTGGGATCGCAGCCGATAGAAAACTCGGACGGTTCTATGGTATTCTGGACCATGAAAAGAAATCTCAGCCGGCGGGAGGGCGAACCTCCCGGGGAGCCTACTCGTAGTCTGCCGCCTGCGGATATTCTTCTTCATCCCCGGCGGGGATGAAATTCATTACGTGCACAGGGATTCTTTATCGGCAATCGGGTAATGAGTTGCGTATTTGGAATATCTGAAAAAAAACTCAAAAGAACCTGGGAGGGTCCGATGAAACACCGCGTCTTTCGTACCGGGGATCTCGTGTGGGTGGCCGCCCTGGCCTTGGTGACTGCGTGCCAGACCATTCCGCGCGGTCATTTGGATACTACCGATCCGCTGGTCCGCCAGTTCAGCCGATTGACCACATCCTCCGTTTCCGACGCCATCGACCGGGTGACCGGCGGGCGCGGATTCATGGATCACGCTATGCGGCCGTTGTTTCCAGCCAAATTGTGCGGCCGGGCGGTGACGGTGCTGGCGAAACCATCCAGCGAGAGCGAACCGCCGAAGATGGCGCTGGAGCTGATCGACACGGAAACGCCGGGCAAAGTGCTGGTGATTGTCATGGAGGGCCCGGATGGGCGGGACGTGGCGGCCTTCGGCGGGATCATGTGCACCGGCGCGGCGGCGCGGGGGTTTGCCGGCGCGGTGCTGGATGGGGGATGCCGCGATGTGAGTGAAATCCAGGCCCGGAAATTTCCCGTGTTCGCCATGGGGATCGTGCCCTCCAATTCGCTGGGGCGCTACGTGAATGTGGCCAAGAACCAGCCGGTCACCTGCGCGGGTGTGGTGGTCCATCCCGGCGATATCGTGCTGGGGGACCTGGATGGCGTGGTTGTGGTTCCCCAGGCGCGGGAAGCGGAGATCCTGCGCGTGGCCCAGGAACTGGAGGCGCGGGAAGCGGCAACCATTCAGGATGTGATTCGCCTCAAATCCATCCAGCAAGCCTCGCAGAAGAATCAGCGGATCTAAATCTCCATCACGGAAGGACGGGAATGCGACGATCAGTGCGGATTCTATTTACGGTTTGGCTGATCCTAATTGCCACGATTGACGATCCATCCGCCGGAGAAATCGCCCCTGGTGTGCACTGGCTGACCGTGAAGGAAGACGGGAGCAACCTGGGCTGGGTGGAATTTAATTCGTTCATTCTGGTGATTCAATCCACCATACCCGGCGGACTCCCGGCCGGATGGGATGAAATCCGTACCACTTCTTCCAAACCGGTGCGGTATGTTTTTCTTACGCAGCCGGGCGGGAGGAATGGATGGGTGGATTCTCCTTTTGCGGCCGAGGGATCCGCGATCATTGGTCAACGCCAGGGAATGGAAGAAACAACCTCCGGCCTGGATTCCAATCCGCCGGCCGGCCCCGTATGGTTGTTCGATGATCGTTTGGTGATCGAGGATCCGTCCCGCCGGGTGGAATTGTTGCACTTTGGCCATGGCCTGACGCGCGGTGACGCCGTGGCCTGGCTGCCCCGCGAGAGGATTCTCTTCACCGGCGGCTTGTGCGTGCAAGGTGTCCCGCGCGATTTGGAGAAGGCCTATACCGCGCATTGGATCGACATTCTTAGCGAGTTGGAGCCGCTGGGGGCGCGAATCGTCTGTCCCGGCCGGGGCGAACCGGGTGGAGACGAATTGTTGCGCGCGCAGAAGGAATTCTGGATCAACCTGCACGCGCAGGTTCAGGATGGATTGCGGTCGAGACTTTTATTACCGCAAATCCAGGAAGGGATTCTGTCCCGCATTGCCCTTCCTGAGTCTGACCGGCCGCATTTCAAAGCGGCGGTCCAGCATGTATACCAAGAACTGACCGGCCGGATCATGCCGTTTAGCCTGGCGCGTCTGGGACTGCGGGAAGGGCCGTCGCCCACCCGGGATTCACCCGGCTGGACACCGCCGCGCAAAATTTTGGCGCAAGGGTTGTACGAAGGCCAACTGCCGGGTTTGCAGCTGGTCGCTCCGGGAGTGGAATTTGTCGAAGCCCGTTCGGAAGAAGAGGCCCTCCCGCATATGCCGGACGTGGACGCGGTGATCGGGCCGGTGACACCGGCGATGTTCCGGGCCGCGCCCCATCTGCGTTGGGTGCATATCCGCACGGTGGGGGTGGAGGCTTATCTCTTCCCGGAATTGGTCAACAGCCCGGTGGTGATGACCAACAGCCGGGGAATGTCGGCCGCCGCGATCGCCGACCAGGTACTCGGATTCATGCTGATGTTCAGCAAGGGGCTGGCGGATCAATACGAACAACAATTGCTAGGAAAATGGGTTCACGTGCGCCGGCGCCCGCCGTTTACCTTGGAAGAGAAAACCTTGCTGATTTGGGGTTTCGGCGGCATCGGGCGCGAGGTGGCCCGCCGCGCCGTGGGCTTCGGGATGCGGATCACCGCTGTCGATCCCTTTCCCGGCGGACGCCCTGCCGGTGTCCAGCGCATCGTCCCGCCGGATGAAATGGACAACCTATTGCCCCAGGCGGATTTCGTGGTGTGTTGTGTCCCGCTAACGCCGGCTACTCTACGTTATTTCAACGCGGAACGGCTAGCCTTGATGAAGCCCTCCGCTTATCTCATCAATATCAGCCGGGGCGAAGTGATCGACACGAACGCCCTGGTGGACGCCCTCCGCGCCAGCCGGATCGCGGGCGCGGCGTTGGATGTCACCGATCCCGAACCCTTGCCGGAAGGACATCCCTTGTGGTCTTTGAAGAATGTGATCCTCACGCCGCATATGTCGGCCCGCGCGTATGAAACCGACCGTCTTGCCTGGCACCTGCTGCGGGAGAACGTCCGCCGTTTTGCCGCGGGGGAACCCCTGCTCAACGTAGTAGACAAAAAAGCGGGATATTGAAGTCCATCTGGGAATTTCCATCAAAACACCGTTCCCCCCGGACCCAACACGGCTAGAATGCCATTGCTGATCAGGCCGTTGGATGAAGCGTACATCACAATCCGGTTGCCGTGCGAGATTTCCGCCGCCCAATTCAGCGCCGGCCCCGGGCTGCGCGCGGCGTATTTGAATCCCGGGCCGTACAGCAGCATGGTTTCATGGCCGCCGCCCGGCCGCCTGTCCTCATCATAGACATACCCTCCATCCCAGATCGGAGCCAAATCCGCCCGGATCCGTTGAGGTTCATGCGTTTGAAAAGGATCGATGGGCACGGAGGTCATGTACGCGACGGGTGTGGTGAGCACGTGAAAGCGGTAGGTGTGCTTTTGCCACCACTTGGTGCCGGACGCCCAGAAAAGTTCTCCTCCCGGGTAGGTATTGTGGTCGATCCCGTACATCTCGATGGCGGTGCCCAAGGCTTTCAAGTCCGAATGCGCCCGGCTGATCTTGGCCCGTATCTGGGCGTTCAGGAAGTTCGGGACGGCAATCGCCGCCAGAATGCCGATAATCGCGACCACGATCAGAAGTTCGATCAAGGTAAATCCTCGGATTTCAACACGCATGATTCATGGTTCCCTTTCCGTATGGGCGCTCAATCGCGGCAGGGTATCATACCATCCAAGGGAACCGGTTGCCACCATGGAGACTGGCTGTCTTTTCATGAAACTACGGCAAGCACCGGACAGGAGAATCCCTGGATTTCCACTATCCGGGTGGTGGAATTCTTCTATAATTGGCAAGAAAAGAGCGGAGAAGAGTAATTTCCAGACATTGTAAAAGAATACCGGTAAACTTGATATCCCCTTCGTGGCGGGAATGGGACAGCGCGATGCGACCGGTGGATGGCGGCTTCCTGCCGGAAGGGATCCGGCCATGGGCCAGTTTCGTGAA
This sequence comes from Candidatus Omnitrophota bacterium, assembly GCA_013177805.1. Classification (GTDB taxonomy): domain Bacteria; phylum Hinthialibacterota; class Hinthialibacteria; order Hinthialibacterales; family Hinthialibacteraceae; genus JABLXU01. The sequence continues at coordinate 95,038 of JABLXU010000040.1, read as the reverse complement.
AGGGGGGCCTGATTTTCCTGGTTCCCTTGTCTCCTTTATGAGAATCATAAGTTCGTTGTGACCGAACGATCAGGCGCCTAGCATACAGAGGAGTAATGCGTTCAAAAACAAACCCCGCGATAGTCTTTACCCATTCTTCTTCTATTTCGAGCGAATCATACCAGCGAGAATCCACCTGAGCGATTTCTGAAAAAAAGCCGATTGTATCTCGTGATCTTCTCGTGGCCGGCAGCCTGGTATCCCTGCCAATCTGGAAGAGTTGTCTGCCCGTTCCGGCCTTCATTTTCACGGATGGAAATCCGGACGGACGGTTGTAATGGCGTGGAAAGGTTCTATTTATGTCAAATGATCTATCGCGTTATCAACGGGTGGATCGAAGCCGGGGAGGGGCATGGGCTGGCATCTGGTCCATTGTATGGATTGGAAGCCTATTGAGTTTGATTTTTGCCGCTCGCTTGGCGGCGTTTGATGGACCGGAGGAATCCGCGCCGGGATCGACCGTGGTGAAATTGACGGTGGCCGAGGCTCAAAACGGCGATCAGGTGGGAGGCTCGGTGGCTGTCGATGGTTCCCGGATCGTGGCCGGGGCGTTCCGGACCGAGGCGGGCCGGGGAGTGGCGTATCTCTGGGAACAGGATCCCGCGGGGGGACAGCCGTGGCGTCTGGCGGCCAGACTGATACCGGACGAGAGGCAGGAACGGGAGTGGTTCGGTTATTCGGTGGCGGTGAGTGGGGATACGGTGGCCGTGGGAGCGTATGGCTCTCAATCCGGAGCCGGAGCGGTATATCTCTTCGAGCGGGATTCCGGAGCCGGAGACCGGTGGGTGTTAATCAAGAAGATCATGGCGTCTGATGGGGAAGCGGACGACCGGTTTGGATCCTCGCTGGCGTTTTCTGGGAATACGCTGCTGGTGGGCGCGCCGGGGAAAAAAGCAAATCAGGGAGGCGCATACCTCTTTGAACGGAACCAGGGAGGAATCCGGGAATGGGGCGAGGTTGTAAAACTGATACCCCGGGAGGCCGCAACCGGGGGCCGGTTCGGGATTGCGGTGGCGCTCGAAGGAGACACAGCCGTCGTGGGAATGGATTGGGTGGAGGATTTCCGGGGCGAGGCCATTGTGTTTGAACGCCATGCGGGGGGGAAAAACCAATGGGGCCAAGTCCAGCCGCTAAGCCACGGCGGGCTGAACCCCTTTGATTTTTTTGGATCGGCGGTGGCCGTGTACGGGAACACGATCCTCGTGGGCGCTTGCGGAGACGACGAACAGGGACAGAACGCGGGCGCGGCTTATGTCTTCATTCGGGAGAACCATCCCGAAAATCCATGGCGGCCGGTTCAAAAGTTGATGGTGGTGGACGGGGCAGCGGAGGAGCAATTCGGCTCCGCTGTGGCAATTCATGCAGATCGGTTGCTGATTGGCGCCCCATGGAACGCGGAACGGGGCGAATATGCGGGGGCGGTGTATGTCTTCGAACTGGTTGATGGAACGAATCCATCCTGGAGGATGGCGAGAAAATTGACTGCGTATGATGGCCAGGAGAGGGACCGCTTTGGCCGGGCGGTGGCGTCGAGTGGAGATGCGGTGGCGGCCGGCACGTACCACGATGATGACCGTTCCGGCGCTGTATATTTGTTCCCGAACACGAACGGTCCTCTCTTTATCGTAGGATCGGAACCATATGTTATCATGGAGGATTCTTTCGCCCATCCCATCCCTTTTTCCGTCATTAGCCCGTCCGGCGCGGTACCAACAGTCCGGGCCGTGTCCCACGATCCCGCCCTGATTCCTTCTGCTAATCTGTTTCTAACGTACCAGGGAAACAGCCAGTGGGAGCTGAGTGTCACCCCCGCTCCGGACCAGCATGGGGGGCCGGTCACGGTCACGTTGGAGGCGGAGGATGGGCAGGGAGGAACCAGCCGGGCGGTGCTGCGTATTCTGATAGATGACATCAACGATCCCCCGGTTATCACAGAAGAGGATCCCGTGGTGGTCACGATGAATCGGAACGGATTCCCTGTAGAATTTGCCCTGACGCTGCATACCGTTGATGCCGATGGTGATGAATTGACTTGGGAGATCCTGACTTCCGCCCTGCATGGCATGGCAAGAGCGCATGGAACGGGAAACGCGGCCGAGGTCCGGTACACACCCGTTTACAATTATGTGGGTCAGGATTCGTTCACGGTTCTGGTCAGCGACGGCCGGGGTGGGATTGACACCCGGATCATCCAGGTAACGATCCGGCCGGGTGACGGCGAGTCTGGAGAAGGAACCACGAGTATGACTCCCACGCCTGATGGAGATTCGCCAACGCCCACCGGCGCTCCGAATGATAATGGCTCTGCCAGTCCCACGCCGGTCCGGGGGGAGGATGGGCCCACGTCAACACCGACACCGGCGCCCGTCACCCCGAGTCCCACCCTCACCCCGGCTCCCTCGGCCACTCCGCCCCCGGTTTCCGTTTCGATTCCGGAAGGAATGGTGGAAGTGTTCGACGATGCGTTGAGTGTGGACCCTCTCACCGGGAAGACCGGTTTCGATTCTCTCCTTGACCGCCAGTTGGTTATCCGGTGGAATTACCCGGGTGATTTCCCGGTAACGGATTGGCACATTTATGTCCGCAAGGGGGAAGGCGGGTATTTCTACATCGGCCGGACGGGAGATGGGGCGAGCCGCTGGTATACCTGGAACACTCCGGATTTCAATGCCCAGTACCAGTTCCAGGTATGGGGATTGTATCGAAATGAACAAAACCAAAATCGTACCGTGGTGCTGAGCCAAGCCGGACCCATGGGATACAACCTGGCAGGCGGCAAACCCGTCGCTCTGCAAAAGATCAGCAATCCCGGGGATCTCGCGCCGGGGACCGCGATCGTGGTGGATGATCTGTATCACAACCGGGATCTCAGTGGCGGTTCGGACAGCGATCCCCTTTTGGAGAGGGCTCTTGCCTTGAAGTGGAATCCCGGCGAGGGCGAGTTTATCAACGCGCATGTGCAGGTCAGTACGAATGGCATTGATTATCAATTCTTGGGGCAGACCGGGGCCAACGATTTGTGGTATTTCCGTTTTGACGCGAATGGGACCTTTGCTCAGGCCGGCCCTTGGCTGAGCGGACCGCAAGACGAGACGGCTTATTGGTTCCGGATCGTCGCGTTCCAAAGCGATGGGGGATTTGTCCCGATGAACACGGGACCGGTCTTGTTTCAGGTGGAGAAATCCTCCGCGATTCCCACCCCGGGCGCGGTCGAGGTGTATGACGACGAACACGGCACCCTTCCGCTCACCGGCCGGACGGATTTTGATGGCCTGAATGAGCGGAAATTGACGATCCGCTGGGAATATGGTGAGGACTTGCCGATTTTCGATTGGCATGTCTATGTCCGGAAGGGCAGCGGCGGGTATTTCTTTTTGGGGCGCGCCGGGACGGGAACCATGCGCCAGTTGAATTGGATGAATCCGGAAATCAACGCCCAATATCAATTCCGGATTTGGGGATTGTATAAAAACGCAATGGGGCAGGATCAACCGATTGTACTGAGCCAGGCCGGACCGATGGGGTATACGCTGGAAAACAGCCGGGCGGTATCGCTGAAGAAAATCAGCAATCCCGATGACTTGCCGCCGGGTCAAGCCATCGTGGTGGATGATCTGTTGCATGGCGCCGATTTGAGCGGCGGGGTGGATGTGGATCCCCCCCTGGAAAAAGCCCTGGCGCTGAAATGGAATCCCGGCGCAGGAAAATTCGTCAATACACACCTGTTTGCCAGCACGGACGGCGGGAATTACACGTACCTGGGCCAGACCGGCGCGGACGACATTCAGTATTTCCGCTTTGACGCGAATGGAACTTTTCCCCTGGAGGGAGGTTGGAAAAACGGCCCCCAGGATCAAGTCACTTACTGGTTCCGGATAACTGCCTTGCGGGAGGGCGGGGGGGTGGTGACGTTGGATACCGGCCCGGTGCGGTTTGCCGTGCAAGAATGAAATCCTGGGGGGTGGCCTTTCGTATCCGGACAGGTTTGAACCCATCAACCGGCTTCTTTTCCCGTGCCGGCCTCCTTGAAATGGATAGGTGATAGGCTTCGCAACCGTTCGGCGGCTTGTTCGGGGGTGAGGTCGCGTTGGGGTTCGCTCGACAATTCGTAACCTACCAGGAATTTTTTGATGGTGGCCGACCGCAGCAACGGCGGGAAAAAATGCTGGTGAAAAACGAAACCGGGATACGCCTTGCCGGTGCAGGGGATTTGATGAATGCCCATCGAATAGGGGAACGCGACCTCAAACAAATTGTCATACCGGATGAGCAATTCTTTCAGGATCGCGGCCCACGCGTCCCGTTCGGTTTCGTCGAGTTCCACAATGGAAGCCACCGGCCGGTGCGGCAGAATCAGGGTCTCGAACGGCCACAATGCCCAATGGGGCACCAGGGCGGTGAAATGGGGATTCTGCGCGACGATCCGCCGGTCTTGTTCGCGTTCCCATTCTCCATAATCCATCAGCAAGGGGGCGCCATGTTGTTCAAAATAGGTCTCTTGGGACCGGATTTCCCTGGCCAGCAGATTGGGAATGGAGCGGTTGGACCAAAGTTGCCCGTGGGGATGGGGATTGCTGCAGCCCATCATCTCGCCCCGGTTCTCGAAGATGGAGATGCAATTGATGTCTTCGCGTTGGGATAATTCAGCATACTGGCCGCACCACACATCGATTACGTGCCGGATATCGAGAAGACTCATTTCGGCGAGAGTCAAGCTGTGATTGGGTGAAAAACAGATCACCCGGCAGATGCCGGTTTCCGGTGTTTCGCGTACCAGGCCGTGGCAGGCGGTACGTTCTCCTTCATGAGGCGTGTCTGGAAGCAGCGCCGCGAAATCGTTGTCGAACACAAATGTGCTGGTGTAGTGAGGATTGGTTTTTCCGCCCGCTCGTTGGTTGCCGGGGCAGAGATAACAATCCGGATCGTAGGGAGGCAAATGAACGGGCGGCCGTTTTTCGATGCTTCCCGACCAAGGGCGTTTGGCGCGGTGCGGCGAAACCAGAATCCATTCCTCGAGCAAAGGATTCCACCGCCGGTGGGGATGATCGTCTGGATTGAACCGGGTCATGGGACCTCGTGAGTTAGATGATCGTGAGATGAAGGAATACTATAATCGGAGAAAAATGAATGGAACAGGTGCTGTGGGGGGCTGGATGATAGAGGATTTCGCTACGTTCACTTTCCTCAGTCCCGAAGGGGGGAATGGGTTGTTGGCGCAAAAAAACGATCCGCCTACCGGGAAAACGGATGTTCCTCAATTATGACAGGACCTCATTATGACAGGACCTCAAACCGGAACAATCAATGACCCGCCCCGATGATTTGGCTGTTCAAGACGAAAATGTTCCCATTGGAAACCAAGCCGTTGGTGGGCTCATAGATAAAATACGCGTTCCGGTCGCGGAGTCCTTGCGCTCCGGTTTCGCCCCAGGGGTAATCCTGGTCGGCGTCCGGCCCCAGCGATGTCATGATGTACTCGATCCCGTAGGCGCCCAGCATATTATATAATCCGGTGGTATTTCTGCAGTTGGGGGTCCCGTTCGGTCCGAAGGAGACCCGCGAGGTGTACTCGAACACCGGTTTCATGCCGGTCTTGATTGTTTGCATGTTTTGGAATTTGGGATCCAAAGCGGAAAATTCGTCGAAGGGGACCGTGGAAATATACGCGATGGGCGTGGTCAGCGGATAATAGGACCGGTATTCCGCGCCGCCGACGTTGCAGTCGCCGTCGAAGGTGTACTGCCCGCGGTCCAGACGGTACTGTTCCTCCGCCATGCCCAGGGCTTTCATGTCGGACACCACGCGGGCGACTTTGGCGCGCATTTGCGCGTTGAGGAAGTTGGGGACCGCGATGGCCGCCAGAATCCCGATAATGGCAACGACAATCAACAGCTCAATGAGGGTGAATCCTTTGGTGTTCATGGGTGTAGTCCTTACCTGGAAGGGTGATGACCGTTTGCCTCTTTTAATCAAGCCCTCCGGACTGTCATGATCAATAAAGGGACCAATGAGGGACCGGTGCCGGCCCGAAAAGCGTAAGATTGTCGATGGTGCAACCGTTGCCGGTCATGTCTGCAGTTCCGTTGTCCCACATGACGATGCAGTTAAGCCCTCCGGTTTCCTCCGAAGGGGCCTGGCGGAAGCCGTAATCGTCGGCCAGCAGGATTTCGCTTTCCCCCTCCTTGGTGATGTAAACGTCAAATGTCCAGGCCGAGGCATCGATAACCACCCGGACCTTTAGAAGTTTACCGTCCTGGTATCTCACTTCGCGCAAGGCGCCGTAGGTTCCGCCGCCGGCCCAATCCCCGTCCCGGGCTTCCACTACTCCGCCCGTATAGAAACGAACCATCATTCCTTGTTCGTTATAGTTGGGGACGGGATTGCCATCCACCACCTCAAAGATAACCGAATCACTGACGCAGACCCCGATATCCGCCACGCCGTTCTCCGGACCCACAAACCGCCAGTCCCAGGTCATGGTGAATACTCCCTTTTGGACGGGAATGGGCATGAGGGCCCATTTGCCACCGGAGCCTTTGCCGATAATGGCGAGCATTTCATTTTCGACATTGAACGAATCCGCCGGGACATTGGGATTCGCGTCTATCCACTTTTGGGTTCCCGAGGCTGGTTGGCCGATCAGCGGGCCATCCACGTATCCTTCCGCGGCGGAGAAACCGGTGGAGAAAATGACCTGGGCGATCGCGCTGTCTACGGCAATGGCACTTAAAAGCAATGCCACAAAAATCATTGCTGTGTGTTTCATTTGTCTCTCCTTCTCACTGGATTTGAACTGGGATATACCGGAACCGGTTTATCCACATTAACAGATAACCAGGCGGATTTTTCAAGGTCTTCTTGAGTATTCATATGATAGATGATTTTAATTTGCGATTGCAGAGGAGGGATGTATTTTACTTTTTCAGGGATTTCCTCACCCTTGCCTTCTTCCCGAGAAAGCGGGGTTCATCCAGGATACTCATCCAAGTTCATCCAGCAGATAACGTACTGAGAATGTTTTGGATCCGGGTATAGTAGATTGGTTCGCCTGGGGATTGGGGATTAGGGGATAAGAGAAGCGCAGAGTAGCCCGCCACATGGGTTTGAGGCGAAGCGCAACCCTCTCCCATGAACAGAGTCAGCGGTAGGGGGGATAGTTTTTTTGAACCATTCCCCCTTGGATTTTCCCTGTCAATCAATACAAAGACCATTCCTGGACCGCCGTGGGGGGAACTGGCGGGCGCGCGCCGGTCAAAAACGTCCCGCCCGGTCCGGCGTTTTGATACGCCGGATTCCGTACGACAAATGAATCCGGCCCGGAGGAAGCGGTCGAGGCGAATTGCGGATCCGCGCCGATCACATGGGTCTGGATGATTTCGCCGGCGGTCCGGCGCGCGCCGAGGGCGGTCTTGGCGCCGAGAGCGAACGGTCCTTCGTCGACCAATGCCGAGTATTCGATCGTCACCCCGGCGGGTGTGATATTTTCCGGTATGCCGCTGTCCCCGCCGGATTGGTCTTCCGCGCCCAGCACGATGCCCGTGTAGTTTGGCCCGCCCAATATGCTGTTGGTGATGGTGACAGGCGCCACGCCGGCGTAAAAGAAGATCGATCCGCTCTTGCCGCCGGTGGAGGGAGTGGATTGGCCGGTTCCAATGAACGTGCAATTCGAAATCGTCAGAGGGATATGGGCCAGTCCGGTGGTGAATGTGGGGCCTCCGTCGCGGGTGGTGAAGAGAGAACTGCCTTTGTTGTTGGCGATCAAGACATGATCCAATGATCGGATGTTGGCACCGCGGGTGTCATTGTCGGATGAAATATCGAGAGGCACGTTATCGTGGTTCTCGACGATATCCAGCCAGGCGAAGTCGATCACTTGGTTGCCGAACATGCGCATGGCGGTCCCGGTGATGAAGGGTTGGAATCCAGGGAAGAGGCCGTCCGCGGCAAAAACGTAACCATTGCCTTTGAAGACCGCGGGGTCGCCGGGGGAGCCGGTGATCCGGATGCTTTGCCAGGCGTCATTTTCTCCATGGATATTTTGGATGCCGCGCATGCCGTTGTAGAGGATATCCGTGTCTTTGATGACAACTTTCTCGGCCGCGATATTGATGCCGTAAATCCAGCAATGCGTGATCAGGCAGTTTTCCACCAGGACGTTATAGGCTTCCAGATCGGCATCGGGGACCGGTTCCAGGTTGTCATCCAGAGCGGAAAAACCCGAGGCGCCCAACTCCAGCCCCGCGCCTCCGAAAACGGTGTCGGTCGGCAGGGGGGCGGCGGTACCGGTCACCGGGGAAGGGCGGTTCTGGCCGTCATTGCTGGTGATAGTGCAATTCCGGATAATCAGTTTGGCGCCCGGAGTGGACTTGTTGCCGAAATAATCTACGTTGCCGAAGATGACCGCGGTTTGCCGGAATTGCTGGTGTTCGGTTTCGTCGGCCATCGGAATGATCGTCAATCCATCCAATTCGACCGTTGAATACTCTTGGGGAACGATCTGAATCAGGAAATTGCCCCCGCCATCGGAAATCTGAACATACAGAAACGGATCCAGAATCATGTCCGCCGCCTGACTGAAAAACCCTACGATGACTGGTTTCACGCCGGGGGCGGCCTGGATTTTCACTTGGACATCGATTTTCAACGTTTCGTCCAGAAAATGAGGCCCGTCGTTCGTGATCGTAATCGTGTTATCTTCCGCGAAGGGATCGCCCCGCAAGAATTCGACCGCGTCCGCCAGGTATTTGAAAGGCGAGGTTCCATCCTCCTTTCCGGTAACGGAATTGACCTCGACTTGCGCGCCATACGCGGAAAGAGTGAAACCAACGGCCACCAGCATGATCCATCCCAATCGTTTTGGCATGAGCGGAGCCTCCTGTCCGAATCAATCGGATTTTTTGGATAGCCTATCTTAGCACAGAGGATGGCTGCTTTCTCTGGAAAAATACGCGATAAAAAAAGAAAAAGCCCATAAGGTGCTTTTAAGGGAGCCGGGCCTCCCCGAAGCGGTCCGGAGGATAAAATGAGGTGGGATTCGATTGCTGAGAAGGGAAGCGCTTTGCCCATTCAGGGCTGCCTTCCTCCTGTCCCGCAGCCCGGGAGAGAGGGAGTCGTTACTCGGTATCAGTCCATTGTAAAGCCACGAATCAGGTACGGGGTGAGAATGTTCCGCAATCGGATAAATCGTACCTGGATTTTCGGTGCTTAATCCACCTTGCGCGAGATTCATCCGGTGGCCCCGGTTCCTGGAGTATCCATGGGAGGTTATTTAAAAATTTCCCATAAAGGGATTGCCGTACCCCCAAGGGGGTTGTTGGGATTGAACTCCAAGGAGCCCCAGTTTGGAGCGAAAAAGATGTCCGTGATTTCCGCGCTGGCGGTGGTACAGCCGCCCGCGGTGGAGCTCTGCGCCCAGTCGATGAATTGAATGCTGGTTCCGTTGCTGTAATCCACGTCCCGCCAGAAGATCGTCATTCCAATATTGTGGTCCGGGGTAAAGCCGTCTACCACGCGGAACGGAATCCGTGTTTCCAAGGCGTAACCGGCGAAGGTGAGGCCGGGATTCTGCGCGATCATGGGGTTGGGCGCTCCCGCCGCGCGCAGATCGGCGTAAGCCTTGGCGGCGATGTCCGGTCCGGGCGAGGCGGCCAGCGCCGCTTGGTAGGTCCCGTCGTTGAAATTACCTGAGCCCAGCAAGTCCCGGTTGCCTGAACGGATGATCCCCTGGACCGCTCCCCAGCCTCCCTGGTCCATCGGGAGTACAGGATCGAGTAAGTCGTTGATCCCCGTGCCTACTTGGAAATCGTCCAGGTTAGGTTCTTCATTGTCGATACTGGGGAACGCGATATCGGAGATGCAATCGTCGCTGTCGTTTTTGGCGTCGAAGAAAAACTCCTGGCCGTCGTTGAGATAAGGCGCGTTGCCGAACGCGGAGGTATCCCGGTCGCCGACGATTTCGTCGTCCACGAAGATGGAGAGGACATACAAATAATTATCGTCATAGGCAAAGTAGGTGTTGACTTCGAAATCGAGGTTCGGATCATCCTCGGATACGGCTCCCCGCGGGTAGTTGAAGAAACCCACGCGGTCGGGATCGTAGACGAGATAATCCCCTCGCGCGTCCGTCGTCAGGGCGTCCTGTCCATCCGGGAAAAGGGGTTGTTCGGAGACTTTTTCGTAGGCTGCCAAAGGCCAATCGGAAAAGTCGCCGTCGATTTGGATGGACACACCCGGGCCGAACGGCCGGACCACGATGACTCCCTTAGGTCCCGCCTGTGTTTCCAGGGTCCCTATTCCGATAAGGCAAACCAATGCGACGTAAAAATAGGAATGTTTCATCATGGTGAATTGCCTCCTGGCTTGCAACAAGAGTGGGTGCTAAAAAATCATGCGATTGATGGTATCAAACTGCATTAGATCATGTCAAATAAAATATATAGAGACGTCGTCATGTTTTCGCGGCCGTGAGGGAGAGAGGCATGCGAACGGGGATGCTGGAAGTTGGCGCAGGGGTGCTCCTTAGCAACCCGGGGGCGGGGAAAGGTTCTTGGGGAGCGGACCGAGAAAGATTCGAGAGGGAAAGAGCAAGGTTGGATATCTGTGGGTGGTTTGTATTGGCCGGTTTGGGACTAGCCGCAGGTGAGGTGGAGACCTGCTGTTTGGTGGAGGCGGGCCCGTGGGGATTTTCACAAGCAGGCCCGTGTTTTTTTAATGCCAAATATTGGCGGATGGCGGACAGGTACAAGCGGAAAAGAGATAAAACCTTGGGATCGGTCCAGTCGTCTTGTTTTTTCAGTTCATGGCTGAGTTTCTCAATGAGGGCGGTGAGATCCTGGGCGATTTTGACGTCGAAGGCGGGAGCGGGCGCAGGCATGGGAGAGTCCTCTATCTCCAATTGAAATCGGGTGCCAGGCAAAGTGCCTCTATAAATAAAGAAAAAAACGCAAAAAAAGAGGATTAATTTGTGGGTAAATGAATGGCGGCCGGGGTTGTATTGTGCCGAGGGGTGGATTATGGCCCAGGGTTGGATTATGCCCAGGGTTGGATTTCGCGCCCAGGGTTGAAACCCTGGGCTGTTGTAATGGCGGCCCCTTGAAAGGGGCGCAGGAGGCAAGAAGGGGGGAGGGATGCGGAATTCGAGAAGGGAAAGCAGCAAGAAAGTTTTTGGGGTGGGCTACGCTGCGCTTTGAGCCCACCCTGCAGGGTTCTCGCTCCGGGTTAGGCCCGGGCCGCGCCGTGGGCGCTAGAAAGACAGGCCCGCAATCCGGTTAAATCTTCATCCCGAAAACTCAACAGAATCCTGGGATTCTCTCAGGCTACTTTAGGGTAGACCTCGCGGACGGCAGTGATGATTTGCTGGTTGATGGCATCGGTATATTTCGGGCCGACGCGGATGAGGACAAACCGGTCGAAAACATCCAAAGTTTGGCGGCAGCATTCCGGCCCGTACTGGATGGCTTTGCCTTCCGGCGAGTTGAAAGAAGGCCAGTTCGGATGCCGGGCCTGTTTTTTGATGACCGATTCCTGGATGGGCAGCAATACGGAACCGATCAAAGTGGCTGCCGGGACATTCCATTTCCGCAGTTCCTTAATACACCGGTCGCGGGCTTCCTTGTTTTTCATTGCGAAACTGACCGCGTAGCCGATGTCTCCGTCAGGATCCGGTTGCTTTCTCCAGTGCAGGCCGGGGAGATCCTGGATTCCCTCGGCGATGGCCTGGGCGTTGCGCCGCTGGTCTTGGATCATGGTGTCCAGTTTGGTCAGTTGCGCGTCCAGCACGCCGCCGGTGAATTCATTCAGGCGGAAGTTTTGGCCGCCTTCGCTGCTGGACAGGACGGAACCGGTCCGTTTCTCGAAGATTTCGCGGAAGATGCCCACGTCATGGTAGCGGACGGCGCGTTCGTAAATCATGGGATTGCTAGTGACCACCGCGCCGCCTTCGCCCGAACTGATCATTTTGTTGATCTGGAAACTGTAAATTCCCACATCGCCCAATGTCCCCAGTTTTTTTCCCTTGTACGAGCCGCCGACCGCCTGGGCAGCGTCTTCCAGAACGGCGATGTTGTGCTTCCGGGCGATATCGAGGATCGGATCCAGGTCACACGGGCCGCCCATGAGGTGAACGGCCAGCACCGCTTTGGTGCGCGGGGTGATTTTGCGCTCGAAATCGCGGGGGTCGAGGTTAAAGGTTTCGTCGATATCCGCAAAGACCGGCAACGCGCCGGCGCACAGCACGCAGGTGTAATCGGACCACCAGCTGTAGGCGGGGACGATGACCTCATCTCCTGGCCCGACGCCCAACCCCGCCATGGCGCAATCCAGAGCGGCGGTGCCCGAAGTGACCGCCAGGGCGTAGGGAACGCCCATGTATTGCGCGAAGGCTTCCTCGAAATGCTTGGTCTTGACGGGCGTGCCCGGCCCCCAGAAGCGGAAGGGCGATCCTTCCTTGAGCACATCGTTCAGCGCGTCCTTTTCCTTGTCGTCGTAATACAGGGAGGAGACATAACCCGGATCGATGGGCAGGAGGTTGGCCGCGGCGATGGCGTCCGGGGAAACCGGTTCGGCCAACACATTGCCAAGCGTGGCGGTGGAGTACGCGGCCAGCCCGGTGGCCAAAAAGCCCCGGCGGGTGACGGAATTGGTTGAAAGAAAAGGTTTCTCGCTCATGGCCCCATTGTTCCCCATTCGGTTGAAATGTGTGAGACTCCATCGGGATCCATGGTAGAAGAACCGCGGAGAATTTCAACTCATATTGGGGGATTCGGGATAGAATCCCCGGATGGAAGGGTCATGGGGAGAGGCTGGAGGGTAAAGTTCCTGGGGAGCCTAGGTAAATTGGGGAGGCCGGATTCAGCCGGAGTCTTGTCCTCCCAGGAAGAACCTTGTTACGTTGCTCAGAATCCAGGAAGTCTGAAAAGCGCGGGGCGTTGCTATTGTTCCCTCACCCAGAGGGAGAGGGAGTGGGATTTGGCGCTCTCCCAGGTGGGAGAGGGAGTGGAGTTTGGCGCTCTCCCAGATGGGAGGGGGAGTGGTGTTTGGCGCCATCTCTTCGAGGGAGAAAGAATCGTTGCGTAGTGCCATCTATCCATGCGTGTTGTTCAGCTATACTCCTGTCCCGAATAAAGCACTGTGATCCGTGTGCATTCGGGTAAATTGATACCTTTACATAATCCCGCAATCCAGCCCAGAGGAAGGAGGAATCGGGAGTGGTTTTCAAGTAGTTTCGATTGGATTCAATCATCCCCAAGGGAGAAAGAGAACGCACTGATTGGAGGCACCCACAAAAATCCCATCTGGGAGAGATGGGATTTTTGTGTTATCAGCGGATTCTGTCGTCCCACGCGGGGGGCAAACGGTTTCACTTTTTGGGCCGTGTATGGGACGAGGGGAGGACCTGCGAAGAGGGCCAGAGTTGGGAAGAAGGCCATTGTTCGGTGGTGATGTTCCAAGGCACGCGTGCCCGCTGCCGCAGTACATGGGCGGTCACGCCAGCGGACGAGCCGCCTCCGGCGGCGAAATCCAGGCCGCCCGCGTGTTGAAGCACCTCCTGGAATTCCTCGCTGACCATGGACCATTCTTGATCGGTCAACGTACTTGGTTCACGGGGAGGCAAAGTCACCTGGTTGGAGCGGGCCAGAGAACGGAACTTGCCGTCCGGCCCTTTGAGGCCCAGTTCGAAACCGTAGGTTTTGCTGTGGGGTAAATTCAAATACCAATTATACGCATCCAGAAGAATGGGGATCTCTTTTTCGAGTTGGTTGTTTTCATCATAAACCCGCAGGCAGGGATCGGCGATATCGAAGAACCATTCCCCTTCCTCGGAACGGATGGTGTTGCGGGTTTCTTCCGATATTTCCCAATACAGGCAAACCCAATGGGGGTCCCGCGGCATGGCGCGCAGGACGGTTACACCGTACTGGCTGGGAAGTTCAGGACCTTCCTCTCCTTCCCAGACCGGGGCCGGCTCCACCACGGGAGCCGCAGGCGCGGGCACTCCGGAAGAGATGGATTGGGAATCCGGGGCGGCTTGCGAGGAGGGAACCGGTTGCGTGGAGGGGGTGGGGGGAACCTCCGGAGTTTCCGGTCTGGGCGCGGCCGAGGGGATCTTTTGCAGCGACGCCGCTTGCTTGGCCGGTTCGGGTTTGATGAATTGTTCCATAATGGGTTTGATTTCCTCCGGGCGATCCGAGAGTGCTTCCACTAGATCCTGCTTGGTCATAGAGCTTCTACCCGTAATTCCAATGGATTGAGCGATCCGGTACAGGGCCGATTTGGTCAATTCGGCTAGTTCCCGGATGAGGGAGTTGGTATTCGGTGTATTGTTTGGCGTTGTCATAAGCCTCTCTCTCTTTCGTCACGCAATGGAATGCTTGGGTCAGAAATGAGGGAAATCTGGATGCAGATCAAGTATGGTATAGATTTCATTATACCTCTGCAATCCGCATACCAGAAGGTGAGAATTCCCGATTTGGGTAACATTTTCTGAAAAAAGATGATAAATCGAGAGATTGAATTCCGATTGTGTTGATTTTTAATCAAGGCACTGAACAGATTGTACCAAAAAAGATATGTCAAAAAGCACAGCGAGAATCTCCTGTGGATCTATTGTAATCCTATCGAGTCTATCGAATTTTAATATTGAATTCCTTTGTCTGGAATCCGTGCGCATCCTTGTCTGTGGAAAGTCCTTCGGGTATATTCCGACGGGTGTCTTGGGGACGTTAGACCATAGAATCCGGCGGACCGGAACGTCGGGATTCCACGGGGACGGAACGGTTTGACTTCACGGTGACGTATTTTGGAATACATGCATCCTGCCGGTGGAGGCGGGCCTCTCCGGGAAGGGGATCGAGCGTGCAAGGCGATGAGCTTTTATCATTATCTTCTCCTCTTTTTTCAAGGATTTTTATTTTCTGTTATTCTCACGCCCATCATGCGTTCTCTCGCTCCCCGATGGGGATTTCTTGACCAACCCGGTGAACGGAAGGTCCATAACAATCCCAAACCCCTGCTGGGGGGAGCGGCGATTTTTTTGTCGTTTATCCTTTTGGTCGGGATTGATCTGGCTGTATTGCGGTGGATTTTCGTGCAAGATTTCCGCGGATCGGGTTGGCTGGCCGATCAGTTGAACCTGCTGGCCTGGAACGCGGCGGGGGCCAGCCGGGTGACCCAGCAATTATTGGGCTTGCTGGGCGGGGGAACTTTGCTGTTCCTGGTAGGGCTGGTGGATGACCGGATCGGATTGAAGCCATCCGTCAAACTTATCGCGCAGACCCTGGCTGCCGTGATTTTATATTTCGCCAACGTGCAAATCGCCTTGTTTATCAATCACCCCGTCATTAATTTTCTGATCACGCTTTCCTGGATCGTGCTGATTACCAATTCATTTAACTTGTTGGACAACATGGACGGCCTCTCGGGAGGGGTGGCCATGATTTGTTTGATTCTGATCGGGATCTCCACGCAGTTGGTCAACAAGCAGATCTTCATGACCTCGGCGTCGTTCGCCCTGGCGGGGTGTATTTCCGGTTTTCTCCGGTACAATCTCCATCCTTCCTCGATTTTCATGGGTGACGCGGGTTCGTTATTTATTGGTTTTACGGTGGCCGCCCTCACCATCCAAGCCACATATTATCAATATGGGACTGAAACCGCGACCGCGTGGGCGGTGGTGATGCCGTTCGTGATCCTGGCGGTGCCCATATTCGACACGCTGTCGGTCATTTTCATCCGGTTGCGCAATCATAAACCAATTTTCGTGGGAGATAAGAACCATTTTTCGCATCGTCTGGTGGTGCTGGGCATGAGCCAACGGCGGGCGGTGTTTTTCATTCACCTGATCACGTTATGCGAGGGCAGCGCGGCCTTGATACTGGCCGTCATCAGCGAATCGTTTGGCGCGTATATCGTGTTGACGCAGACGGTGCTGTTCTTCATCATCATCGCCATGCTGGAACGGGTGCGGAATCATTCCCAACCTTCTTCCTGACTTTCATCCCGGGAAGGGGGAACCCGCTGGCGGAGCCATTCCCAAAAAATGATGCGGAAGAGCAGGATGACCACCGCGAAGATCAAGGTGTTTTTCAGGAAATAAAACGGGACCGGATTTTCCAGCCGGATTTCACCGAAGAGAACATACTCGGTTCCGTTCAACAGGTAGAGCAGCCCCATCAACAAGCCCAAGTAAAAGACATGGGATTCGTAGGCGGACCAACGGGACAACTGCAGGGCCCGGTACAGGATGGCGGCGGAAAAAAGAGTGAACAGCAAGGCGATCAAGGAATAGACCACCAATCCCAGGTTGTTGCGGAGATGGGTAAATCCCAGGGGATTCAAATTGAACACCACCGTGGTTTCCAGATAAATACCGAATAGAAAGGCAATGACGATCGCGAGGATCGCGGAAGTCTTAATGAACGGCGACTTCCATAAATCCCTATCGCTTCTTGAATCATCCGGTGGAGAGATCGAGGGTTGTTCCATGACGGATTATCATACTAAGAATCGGTTGGGGAGCAAAGAAACCGGCGCCGGGATATTGAAAATAATGAGCGCTGGATTTTATCAACCGGCCGGGCCGTTTACAGCGATTCGGGGGCTCGCCTAGAATGAGGGGCCGGCGGTCGTACCGGGGGGACGGGAGCCCCTCCCATTCCCGGTTATTCCGGTCAGGGAAAGGTTTCATATGCGGATTCTGGTTACCAATGTCGGCAGCACTTCGCTGAAGTACAACCTCTATGATTTTCCCCGGGAACAATCCCTCGCATCGGGGCGGGTGGAGCGGATCGGTTCGGGGAAGGGGACGGCGGCCTGGAATCATGGCGGTCACCCAGGGAGCGTGGAGCAGGCTTTTGCCAGCCATCGCGAGGCCATCGAGTTCATCCTGGAGAAATTGAAGGACCATGTCCTTGCCACCCTGGATGCCCTGGATTGCGTGGCTTTCAAGACCGTCATCGCCAAGGGGTACGTGGGGTGTGAGTGGCTGGATGAAACCGTCTTGCGAGCCATGCAGGACTATGTTTTCCTGGCGCCCGCGCACAATCCCCCGTACATCAAGGCTATCCGGTTGTTCCGGGAGATTTTGCCCGATACGCCGCTGATCGGCCTGTTCGAGCCGGCCTTTCACCTTACCATGCCGGACTACGCCCGGGTGTATCCAATCCCCAAGGCTTGGCGGGAAAAGCACCGGATCCAGCGCTATGGATTTCATGGCGCGTCGCACCGCTATATTTCCGAACGCCTGCCCCAGCTCATGAACCGGCCCAAGGAAGCGCTCAACCTCATCACCTGCCATCTGGGCGGGAGTTCGTCGCTGTGCGCCATCGCCGGGGGGAAATCCATGGATACATCCTTGGGGTTCACGCCCCAGACGGGGATTTTTCATGGCTCGCGGATCGGGGATTTTGATCCCTTCGCGGTGCTGTTTTTGATGCGGGAAGAAGGGTATACCATTGACGCAATGGTGGAGGAATTAACCCGCAAGAGCGGGCTGTTGGGCCTGTCGGGGGTGTCGGAAGACATGCGGGATATCGAGGCGGCGATGGACGCGGGGAATCCGGACGCGGCCCTTGCGTTTCAATCGTTTTGCTACCATATAAAGAAATATATCGGCGCATACACGGCGGTGTTGGGCCGCGTGGACGCGCTGGCCTTTGCCGGGGGCATCGGCGAGCGCGGGGTGCGGGTGCGGGAGGAGGTCTGCCGGGGATTGGAGCATTTGGGCATCCGCCTTGATCCCCAGAAAAACGCGGCCTGTTCTGCCACAGAAATGGATCTAACCGCCCCGGAGGCTTCGGTGGCTGTGTGGGTGGTTCCCACAAACGAAGAACTGATCGTCGCGCGGGCGGCGTATGAGAAACTGGAATCCGCGGACGCGGCGGCCAATCCGTAACGTGAAACAATTTTGCCAATCAGAAACCCGTCCGTGCGGAGAAGCGCCCGAGGGGGTGCGATTCGGTCTATGAACTATCGGGAAGGAAGACAATCGTGCGAGGCAATGGAGGCAGGACATTGAAAGTTTTCTCCGGGTTGTCCAACCGCCCCTTGGCGGAAGAGATTTGTTCGTACATGGACATCCCGCTCGGAAAGGTGGAAATTATTGAATTCAAGAACGAAAACCTGTTCGTGCGGATCGGGGAAAACGTGCGCGAATGCGACGTGTTCATCATTCAAACGTCCACCTCGCCGGTGAATACCCGCATCATGGAATTGCTCTTGATGATCGACGCCATGAAGCATGCCTCGGCCGCGCGGGTCACCGCCGTGCTGCCCTATTTTCCCTATGTCCGTTCCGACAAGAAAGACCAGCCCCGGATTTCCATCGCCGCCCGGCTGATGGTGGATCTGATCGAGGCCGCGGGGGCGGACCGGGTGTTGACCATGAACCTGCACTCGTTCCAGATTCAGGGGTTTTTCCGTATTCCCACCGATCACCTGCTGGCCACGCCCGTGCTGGTGGATTATTTCAAGAACACGGACATCTCCAACTCGGTGGTGGTCGCGCCCGACGCGGGCAGCGCCAAGCGGGCGGAAAAGTATGCCCGGCTGCTGAACCTGCCGTTGGCCATCGTCGACAAACGGCGCATCGGCAACAAGGACACGGCGGTGGTCAAGCACATCATCGGGGATGTGAAGGGGAAGCGGGCGATCATCTTCGACGATGAGATCAGCACCGGCGGATCGCTGATCAACACGGCGGAGACGCTGGAAGAGCAAGGCGTGACCGACATCCGCGCCAGCGTGGTGCACCCGGTGCTGTGCGGCGACGCCGTGGAGCGGATTCAGAAATCCAACATCAGCGAAGTGATTGTTACCAACACCATCCCGGTCGAAGGCCCCAAAAAGATTGACAAGATCAAGGTGTTGTCGGTGGGCAAGATGTTTGCCAAGGCCATCCGCCGGATTCACAACGGCGAATCGGTGAGTGTGTTGTTTACGCCGTTCGAGGATTTCAAATAATCTCCCTCATAATCTCCCTCAACGCGCCGTCAATTCCTTCATCTTCGTGTACACGGCGGGATCGTCCGCCGCGCCGTGGAATGCGAAGGGAACATATTGGTTCCATTCCTTGTGCATGAAACCCCACGACGCGCCGTTCCGGACAGATAACTCCGCCGCCCGCGCCGCCTCTTCCCCGGTCTTGTCATCCTCGTTGCAGACGATCGGCTTGCCGTACTTTTTCAGGGCTTGAACGCGTGGAGGGATTTCATCAAGAGACACGCCGTTGAAATGGATCAGGATGAAATCCGCCGCCTCCGCTACGGCTTCCGGAAATCTTCCATCGCCGATGCCGCTGGTCGAAACCAGCAACGCCGGCCAAGTTTGTTTCGCCAGGCGGATCAGTTCCGCCTCTCCTTCCGGTGATTGAAGAATCGCGTGATCAAAGCCGCTGTGGGGGAACTCGTTGGCGATTTCCAGCAGGACGTGCGTGAAACCTTGGGAGCGGAGCCAGTTTACGGTTTCCACCACTGCCCGGCGGACAGCGGCCTCGTCGCGGAGAATCTGGTCTTGGCGCTGATAGAAGCATCCCAGGATCACCGCGCAGCCGTGGCGGCCGCAGGCGTCGATTACCCGTTTGACTCGTTGAAGATACGTTTCGTCCAGCGTTCCATCCGGATGAAACGCGGAATTGACCGCGCCTTCGTAGCCCGGCATGCCGCCCTGGAGGTTGAGGGTAAACGCACGAACCCCGTGCGCGGCGTAATCGGGGATTTGCTGAATAAACTGGTTCGTATTTTTATCGGGATCGAAATCGGGCTTGTTTTTGTCTTCGAAGGTCGAATTGACCATGCGGACGTTCATCAGCAGCCCTTCGGCCGGCGTTCCCGGATAGGTGATGGATCCGTTCAAGTGCCAGCTTCCATCCTGAATCGATATCTTGGCTGCCTTTCCGGTCTGCCCGGATCGATCATCCGTGAGGGTGAAGAAGGCCTGCCGGGCGGAGAAGCAATCATTGCCGGAGAAAACCAGCCAGGCGGAGCGGCCGTCGTGGCTCATCCATTTCGGGGGAAACGAGCCGGTTTCGCCGGGGCCGGTATCCCATAACTCGGTGAAATAGGCCGTGGTCCAGGGGCCCCAGGGTTCGGGAGCGTCGAAGATGGCGAAGCCGCCTTCGAACCGGGGGTTTTCGCCTGGGAGGATCTGGCACCATAAGTAGCGTTTTAAAGCAGGATTGTAACTGATTCCGGAGCGGTAGCAGCGGCGGTAATGTTCAAAGACACCGCCGCGTTTGCGGATGTCTGCAGTCCAGACTGGATGGCCGTTTTCATCGAGACGTTGGAAGAACTCATAGGCGGACCGGTCCCGCAGGCGGTCCTTGGGGACGCGGGCCATCACCATGCGGTCCGCGGCTTCGTAGGCGCTGCCGCTCTCCGGCGAGTAGATGTAGACATACTCATCCCGCGCGCCGTCGTAGTTTTTGCCATAATTCAAAAACGTGGGACAACCGAAACTTTCGGTGAAGCGCCAATCGCACCATTGCCAGGTCCGCGCGTGATCGTCCGACCAGGCCAATTGCGCATTGCCGGCGTTGCGCGCCCAGAGGTACAAGATCCCGTCCATCATCAGCAGGCCGCTGGCTTTTTTGCCCCGCGGCCCATCGCCACGTTGTTCGCCGGTTTCGGACCGGATATTGGTTCCCTGGATCTCCGGAGGAATACCGGACACGCGGGCGAAACCGAGACTCAGTTTTTCGGAGAGGAAGGGTTCGAATCCGTTGCCATCCCCGTAAGCGGTGTAAAGTCCGCCATCATCCGCCCAAGTGAGGGGCCAGTTGTCGCTGCCGGTGGCCAAGCGGATGATCGAGGAGACGGGCGCCCAGGAGACCTCGCGGATTACCGGGCTGGGGGGATAAGGTTTCTTTACGGAATCCACGATGAGCCGCACGGCTCGGTTGGTCTGGGTGTCCGGATTGCCGGGGGAGTCGTCGTGATCCTCAACAGACGTATCGTTCCAGGAGACAACTAAATCCAGGCTGGGGAAAATCCAGACCGCCCGCTTGCCGCCGTGGCCGCTGGCCACGAAGGTATCGGGCGGCGCGGCGGGAAACAAGCGGCGGCCTTGCTTGTCAGTTTTGTTCAACCACCAGTTGAAACTGTAAAAGCCGGGGCCGATCGGCGTGATGTTTTTGCCTCCGCCGATGGAACGTTGGCCGGGAAGCATATCGGCTTCGCGGCCGCTGACGGGTGGCGTGTCCACGGGAACCGGGTTGTGGAGCATGAGATCGATGTATTTTTTTTCCAGAATTTGCTGACCGCGCCAATGGCCCCGATTGAGTATCCAGAGGCCGTAACGGGCGAAATCGCGGACCGACAGCGCCAGGCGGCCGGGACGGTTTTGGGGGCCGAACGCGTCGAAGGTGTAGGAATCCTGAAACTGGAGAGGCTGGGCGATGTATTGCGTAAGCACCTCCGTGCCGGGCTGCTGAAACACCTTGTCCATCAGCGTATCGTAATAGAGTGCGAGAGCGAAATCGTTATACGCCCACGCCGTGCCCGGAGGTTCCGCCCAGCCATAGGCGGCGGTCTGTGAGGCGAGATGCCGCCAGGTTATGGCCGCGTCCTTGCCTTGGTTGATTTCCTTCAGCCGCGGTTCCCATTTTGCGACCGGCTCATCGGGGCTGGCGAGTTTCCCCTCCTGCAACGCGAAACACAGTAGGGTGCTTAAAACGGGTTTGAAGGCGGAGGCCACCTCTTCGCTGAAGGCTGGATCCCCCCAGGCATAGACCATATACCCATACCGGACTACACAGCCGCGCCCGCCCACCAGATCCCGCAAGGCATCCAGCTTTTCGGCATCGAGACCGGCCGCGGCCGGATCCAGAGTCTGCCATTCTTCCCCGGGGAAGACGAGAGGGATTTCGCCGGCTTGGCTTGATTGGCACAGGGCATGTGAGAAAAGGAGAAGGGGGGATAAGAAAAAGAAAAGATATTGCACGGTAAGAAACCTCCTCGATTGAATTTCCGCAAGAACACGATAAAGAGAATGCAATGTGATTCATCCGGGCAGTGCGTAGCTGACCAGGTTAAATCGATCCCCATCACTCCGGGATGAGGGGGAAACCAAATTTAATCCTAAAAAAATTCCTTTACCCCGATCCATTCCCGAGAGGGAAATGCATCACTTAATGTTCCCATCCTTACGCTTACTACGAATCAAGTACAGAGAAAGATCGGTCTTTGGGTAAATATTAAATAGTTCCTTGTCTCCTTTCTCGGAGAAAGTTCGGATCTTTGGTGAAGCGCGGATTTATATTTATTTTATTTCTGAAACTGCCGCCACATTTATGACCGTGCAAGAAAAAGGTCATCAGACCCTCGGCTACAACAATGAACCCGCCCCGGGGGGGAGACGCGCATCATTGCGCCGAGTTCACACCATCCGGGAGGGAAGAAGCTTCGCAAGGCAATTGGCCCCAGGGGAGTTTGGCTTATAATCCCCACAATAACCTATAGGTCTCCAGCATGGGGGGAGCATACGGGTGTCCAGCGTGGCGATGAATGCGAAGATCGATCTCTTGATGGAGGGGCACAGCCTTCTGCCGCCCCGGACCGGAATCGGCCGTTCCACCGCGATATTATTGCGCCAGCTGGCTTTGTGTGCCGAAATAGGGCGGGTGGGTATTTTCCTCTCCATTTTTCCTTTCGGGGGCCATTGGCGGTCTTCGGTTCGGGCGGTTCAGGAATTGGGTGTGGAGGTTCAAGTTCACCGGATTCCCTTGCCGTACGGTGTGTTGATGCGGCTCTGGAAGTGGATGGAACGGCCGCGGGTGGACCGCTGGATCGGTGGGATCGGCCTGGTCCACGGCCCGGCCAACGTCTTGCCCGCGCGGATGTCGGTTCCCGCCGTAGTGACCGTACATGACTTGAGCCTGTTGGAGCATCCGGAATGGTATCCGCGGCGGTCGCGGCCTTTTCAATCCCAGATCCGGCGGAGCCTCCAGGGCGCGGACGGGGTGATCACGCCCAGCGGAGCAGTCCGCGAGGCAGTGCTCCGTCTGCGGCCGGCGCTGGAAGGCCGCGTGTGGGTGGTGCCGCATGGCATCGACGGCGGCTTCGCGCCGATTTCCGAGGAGGAGAAGGCGGCTACGCGGCGGGATGTGCTCGCGATCGATGGCCCCTACCTGTTATGGAGCGGCGAGATCAATCCCCGGAAGAACATCCCGGCCTTGTTTGTTTGCCTGTCCGCTCTGAAGCAAGGGAATTTCCCCCATCTGCGGTTGGTGCTTACGGGGACGGCCGGGTATCAGGGGCAGGCGATCTTGCGGCAAGCGGAGGAACTGGGATTGCGGGTGGCGCGCTGGCTGGATGATCCGGGATTCGCGGAGGCGGATGTGCTCTTGGTGGAATACGCGCCGGAGGAAGTGTTGCGATTGATTTATGCCGCCGCCGAAGTGTTGGTGTTTCCCTCCTGGGATGAAGGATTCGGATTTCCTGTTTTGGAGGCGATGGCCGCCGGTGTGCCGGTGGTTTGCTCGTCGAGGGGAGCGTTAGGGGAGACGGCGGGTGATGCGGCATTGATGGCGGACCCCCGTGAAGGCCCCGGGGCGTTTGTTCAACCGGTGCGGCGGCTGTTGGACAATCCCGGCGAATATCAACGGTTGCGGAGAGCCGGCCTGGAGCGGGTCAAGCAGTTTCCGGTGAAGCGCATGGCGGAGCGGACTGTCCAGGTCTATCAACAGGTTATAGCCGCGCGTGGCGGATGACCGCCTCGCAGACGGTCTGAATGTCTTTCGCGTTCATTCCAGGATAAAAAGGCAGGGTGACCTGGCGCGCGGAAATGGATTCGGTAATGGGGCATTGGCAATCTTCCCCGTCCAGGTACTCCTGGTAGACCTGAAAGCGGTGGATGGGGGGATAGTGGATGGAGGTTTGAATGCCTTCTTCCTTCAAGGCGTGGATGAATTGATTCCGGTTGATTCCCTCCATCAGGGCGATGGGGAAGATATGATAGCCGGTCACGTCTTCCAGGCGGTCCAGAAAAGGAATCGTGATTTCATCGAGAGGCGCGAGGTATTCGACATAGGTTTGGTAGATTTCGTTGCGGATTTCGAGATTCCGGGTCAACCGTTCCAATTGGCTGCGTCCCAGAGCGCTGCGGATTTCGTCGATGCGGTAGTTGAGTCCGATGGTGTGGACATCGTACGAATTGGCCCGGCCTTGATAGCGGTCCAAGGTGAGAGAGGTCATGCCATGCGAGCGCAACAGGCGCAGATGTTCGGCGAGGGCATCCTGCTGGGTGGTGATCATCCCGCCTTCGCCGGTGGTCATATTTTTATTGCTGAAGAAGCTGAAACAACCCGCATCGCCGAAACAGCCGCAGGTGATGCCGTCTTGCTTGGAGATCACGGCATGAGCGCAATCCTCGATGACTGCCAGGTTGTGCCGGCGGGCGGTGGCGAGGATGGCCTCCATGTGGCAGGGAAAGCCGGCGTAATGAACCACCATGACCGCGCGGGAGCGGGGCGTGATTTTGGCCTCCAGGTCTTCGGGAGAAATCGTCCAGTCGGTTTCCCCGGCAATATCCACGAACACCGGGTCCGCCCCCACCGCCCTGATCACATTGGCACACGCGACGAAGGTGAACGAGGGCAGCAGGACTTCATCTCCCGGGCCGATTTCCAAGGCCAGCAAGGCTAGATGGAGCGCCGCCGTGCCGCTGGAGACCGCGAACGCGTGACGGGCTCCGGTTTTTTCCTTGAAGGCCGATTCGAACCGCTGGGTTTCTTCCCCCATAGTCAACCAGCGGTTGCGCAGCGGGCGCAGGACGGCAATGACATCATCATCGGTGAGTTCGAGTTCAAAGAGTGGAATCTTCCAGAGCGGCATGATAACAAGTCCTGTTCGTTTGGCTGGATCCCCCCCGTGGCGTGCTGGTCATCTTACACCGTATAATGCCCGGATTTATAGAAATCGGAATGTTCCTGGATGAATTTAATCACCTTTCGCAGTCCGTCGTCCAGTTCCACCTGAGGATTCCAGCGCAACAACTCGCGGGCTTTGCGGTTGTCGCTGAGCAATTGCATGACCTCGCTTTTTTCCGGCCGCACGCGCTGTTCCTCCGAGACAATCTCTTTCTGAATCCCCGTCAGTTCAGAAATTTTCCGGGCCAGATCACCGATGGCGATGGTTTTGCCCACACCCAGATTGATCGTTTCGCCTTCCACCCCGTCCGCTGTGGCTGCGGCAATGAAACCAGCCACGGTGTCGCTGACATAAGTCAGATCGCGCGTGGGAGTCAATGATCCCAGGCGGACACAAGGCGCGGCGGACAGCATTTGGGTGACGATGGTGGGGATGATGGCGCGGGCCGATTGCCGGGGGCCGTAGGTATTAAAGGGGCGGATAATCACGCCGGGAAAATCGAACGAGAGGCAGTAGCTTTCGACCGCCTTGTCCGCGCTGATCTTGGAGGCTGAGTACGGTGATTGGGCCTGGAGGGGATGGTCTTCGGAAATAGGGACCGTGCGGGCGGTGCCATAGCATTCACTGGTGGAGGTGTGGATCATGCGGGCGACGCCCTCTTGGCGGCACGCTTCGAGGATATTCAACGTCCCCAGTACGTTGGTCTGGAAATAGGCGGTGGGGGCCACATACGAGTAGGGAATGGCGATGAGCGCGGCGAGGTGAAACACCACGTCCCGCCCCCGGACCGCTTGCCGCATGAAGTGCGGGTCGGTGACATCGCCCGCCAGCACCTCGACGGCGTCCAGCGTTTCCCGGGGGAGAAATTCCAGGTTGCTCCAATGGGGGCGCGCGTCGTAGTGAATCAAAGCGGTGACCTTGCCGCAGAGGGGCACGAGGGCTTCCACCAGATGCGAGGCGATGAACCCCCCCGCGCCGGTCACCAGGACGTGGGATTGACTCAAGGATCGGCTTGATTTCATACCATACACTCCAGTTGAATCCGGAAGAGAAACCGTGTCGCGTTGTAGCCTTCTCCTCCGCAGCAGATTTTGCTCCGGAAAAACCGGATTTTGATGCCGGAATCTCAAACGATCCTCCCCCGATTGGAGTAAAAAAAACGCGGCAAGACTTTGTCTGCTTGGTGCTTCGGGGAATTCTCCCAACCACCTTTTCTGCCCTATGTCGGGCTATAGGTTATTCGAAATACGTATAGAAACAAGAATAGGGCCACGGCCGCGCCCATGGTCCTGGATTTTTTTTCGGGAACGTTCCACACCCAGATGGCGGCTATCAACATCAAGAATTCGATCCCGATCAAGTCAGGGATAAACACTTTCTTGACCGCCGGCGTAAACCGGTCCCAAAAGCCGATCTCCTCCGATGATACCACGATGGTCCCCGTCGCGGTGGTAATCGTTTCGGTGGCGGAGGCGATATAGGAGCGCAGGGTGTTCGCGATGGCCCCCGGTGTCTCGAGGAGGGCGCCGGCAGTGGCATACGTTACATTGGGCGCGGGCGGCCAGGTGTAGGAAAGGAACGGATACAACCAGGGAATGAAGCCGATATCGCCGAATAAATGCAGAATATGCCCCACCGCCCAGCCCAATCCCCATTCCTTGTTGACGAATTTCCAAAACAGGAACGAAATTACGGCCACGGAAAGCAAGGTATGGGCCCAACACCGACCATAGGGCGCGACCGGGATGACATCCGCCAAAATTTTATCGATCACGTCTGGAACGAACGTGCCCAGCAGGACCGGCGTCAAAGGAGTGGAGGACAAACGGCTTCCCACTAGTCCTAGCGCGAGATGACCAGGGATCGGATACATATGTTTGCATCAAGACTAAAATAAAACCATTCCGTGCCGGACGGATGGACCTGGAGCGTACGATTCAACGCCAGATTTTTTTCCCATTGTGATGCCAAATCGCGTTTTGTTAAACCGGCAGAAGCCAGATCGGGGGAATCCGGTTTGCATGATTGTCCGATGAGGGAGGCCAGAGGATGGGATGGAGTAGACCCTGTACTCCGAAGAGATACCGGCAACCAATCCCTTATGGACTCGATCCTACTAAGTACGCGATGACGTTGAATGAATGAGTTTCGTCCTTTCGGGGTTTCTATCACCCTCCCCCTTTTCCAGCGGAAGGGGAAATTGTTTGGTATTTCTTATCTGGTCCTTATCCATGAATCAAGCGCGGAGAAACTTCTGCTTTTGGGTATATTGTTTGATATGGATGATCGCGCCGAGAGGGGGAAAGGTATGGCCTTTGCCGGAAGATCCTCAATTGAGACCGGCGGGATGTCGTTCCAGGATGGAGAAGGCCGGCTGGCCGCTTTCTAAACGCTGCCAGGTTTGAATGCCCGCGGCCAGGTAGTGGAACGCCTCAGGGAAAGTGGGACACGCCCCGAAGGAGATCACCGGATTCTGATCGGCGTCGCGCAGGATCAGCTCGGTGGCCCCATCCTTGCGAGTCATGAGTCCGGATTGTTCCACACCATTGGGATTCATGAAGACCAGGCTGGGGCCTTGTTCAGCGAGACCAAACACCCCCCGCCTCATGCCGCGGTTGTCGTACACATGCACCGCGGATTCGTTGTTGTATACGGACAAGGCGATGCGGTGGAAACCACTTTTATCGTATAGCGTGAGGAGAGTGGAATCGGCATCGGTGCTGAGTTGGGCGCGGACCACGCCCCGGGCATCTTGAACCCGGAAAGATTGCGCGTACACGGCTTTGCGGGGGATGATGTTCATGCCGAACATTTCGCAGAGGCCGATGGAGAGAAACGTCACAGAACAAAAAAACGTGAAAATCCCCAGCCGCCACAAATGGCGGTTTTTGCGTTCCAGGGCTTCCAAACGGTTGAAAACGTATTCGGTGGTGAGCCGATGGGGATCGTGGGAGATTCGGTTCATGGTACCCTCGCTTTTCGGAATATATTGATCGCCACGGCAAGAGGCCGCCAGGGCGTATTCATTTATCTATACGCCCTGAAAGGCGGTTTTGTTGTGCTACAGAGTGAATTTACTTGGATATTTTGCCCCCTGGGATTCAGGCCGGCCTTCGTGGATACACGCGCCGGTCAAATAATTCGGTTAAAAATGGTGAGCGAAGTTCTGGTTTTTTATGATTCAATCCATTCATTTTTAAGATGATACGTAATGGGAGACTTGATATCAGAAGAAGATAGCGCGGAGGGCAGGGTTTGTCAGAAATAAGGAGATAAAAAAGTTGGGGAGGTGCGGGACCCAAGCCGAGTTCTCGAGTGGAACACATTGAAAATGTTTGTGTTAAATTAAAATGAGGGCGAGGGGATACCTTGCGCTTGTTTTTTTAGACGTCCATCCGCAGGAAAGATCAACAAACAACCGATTGTATATTAAATCGGTTCCCTTCTGCTTATCGTCCCGCAAAATGGGATTCAGTGAAAAAAATCATAATAAGAGGCTGTGTAATGGCATCCCTGAGAAGTCCTATGGATTTAGTGGGTTAAGCGAAAAAGCGACGGAAATATGGTGAACATTTGAGCACATAACTTGTTCTTGAAATGGAACTTAGGTCGTATTTTTTCAATAAAATCCGCTTGAATCCATTTAGTAAACATGATAGGATCCCTGGCGTGGGGAAATTTCCCAAATTTACCCAATTTTTCCCAAACAAAGCGATGAAGCACACGTAGATGAACTATGAACGGCGAGACGTCCGGCAACGTGGAGCATGGCCCTAATAAGCGTTCGGCTGTCTTGCCGGAGAGCGTCAGATTAAAGGGGACACATGAACGGTCGATCGATTCAAAGGCTCGCATTGGATTGCCTCATCCATTCCGGGAAATATTGGGCGAAAGGCGTTTGGTGCTGTCGAAATGGAAACATTGTTGCCTCGCGCTAATGCCGGATTGCGATTTTAATTCTCTCATCGAAGACCTTCGCCGGACGGGATTGGATGACGAGACGAGCGAACTGATTATCGATACGTTAATGCATGGCTCCCATGATGTCACCTTGGACCGTGAAGGACGAATCATTATACCACCGGATATGGCGAAATACGCCCATTTAAATGGAAAAGTGATCGTAGCGGGAGAATGGGACAAAGTAACGATATGGGATTACGACATTTATCAAAAACACATGGAATTGGAACAAAACATTTTTGACCGCCGGCTGTCGAGCATGTTGGCGGTGGCGCAGGGGCGGAAGAGCCGGGAAGAGTACAAAGCGGAGATCGGCAAAGAACAGGGAAGATCTGGCGAAGCGAAGTCCGTTCCGCTGAAAGAAACCGAGTAAAGCAGGCCGAATGGAATGGAATAGCCGGACATAACGAAATCCAAGCCGGTGAGTCTCATGGAACCAATCAATCCGGATAATGTCTGTCATGTTCCGGTGCTGGAGAGGGAAGTCGCCGAGTGGTTGAAGCCGTCGAAGCCGGGAACTGTTTTTGTGGATTGCACGATTGGGTACGGAGGGCACAGCGCGGCGCTGGCGCGATATTTTGATGCGCAGGATTTTTTGATCGGGATTGACCGGGACGCCGAGGCCATCGCGTATTGCCGGGAACGGTTCAAAGAGGTGCCGTTCCGGGTCAGTCTGCATCACCGGGGGTATGAGGAGTTGGAGGCGATTTTGAAGGAGGAGAAGGTGGCTGCCGCGGACCGGTATTTGATCGACTGCGGATTTTCTTCTCCGCAAATTGACAGGGCGGAGCGGGGTTTCAGTTTTTCCCGCGACGCGGTGATTGATATGAGGATGGACCGGCGTCAGGAATTGACCGCCAAGGATGTGATCCAGATGTGGAGCGAGAAGGAATTGGCGGATCTCTTTCAACGCTATGGCGAGGAGCGGTTTTCCCGCCGGATCGCCAAGGCCATCGTGCGCCGGCGGAAGGAAGCGCCAATTGAAACCACCAGGGAGCTGGCGGATGTGGTGATCCAGGCCATTCCGGCCCGGTATCAGCATCAGGAAGGGATTCATCCCGCGACGCGGGTGTTCATGGCGTTGAGGATTTACGTGAACAACGAGTTGGAATGCCTGCGCCAGGGGATTCAGGCGGCCTTGGCGCATCTCCGTCCGCATGGCCGGATCGGGATTCTTACGTACCATTCCTTGGAGCACAGGTTATGCCGGAATTTGTTAAGAGACTTTTGTGTTCCCCGCCGGCATCCTCCCGGGATTCCCGTGCGGGGGGATGAGGAACCGGCGCGGGGCGTGATGCTCACCCGGAAGGCGGTCCGGCCTTGCGCGGCCGAGCAGAACCGGAATCCCCGGTCCCGCAGCGCGCAGTTCCGGGTGATGGAACGCTTGGAAGACCGGATGGATTGATGGGAATGCCATTCAGGAGGGTCTCCTGCCGGGTGTGGAATCTGGATGCGGATTCCGGCGGGAATCCCGCCCCAATGAGAATTAGGGACGTAGGTGAATGATGCCGCGGAGACAGGCCGAGGATTTTCATACCACGATTCAAGTGGCCCGGGGCTTCTTGGGATATGTGTGGATGATCGTGCTGTTCAGCAGCATAACCCTCATAGTGAATATTTCGATGGAAGTGAAGCGGATCCGTTATAGCCTGGGCGAGAAGAATTTCGAGAAGATGCGGTTGCTGAACGAGCGGCGGCGGGTGGAAAACCGCATCGGGGAGTTGGAGCGGTACAACCGGATTGCGGAATTGGTTCAGACGCAATTGCCCCACTTGGGGCCGCCGCGGCATCCGGCAATTGAACTGGTGGTGCCCGGTTTGCAGACCCGTTCGGGATTGCCGGCTCCTGTGGCTCCCGAGTTGGAAGAAATGGGGATTCTATCCCGCATCCGGGACGGCTGGCACCGGATGGAAAATTGGGTGAGGGGAAAAGTGCATTCATGGATTGAATAGCAGCGCGGGTGGGACCGGGCGTTCAGGCCGGGTGTGACGAAGGCCGGGAGAGGGATGACCGGTCCCGGGCAGGGGAGATCATGAAAGGGAACCAGATTTCGGTATCGCGGCTTCTGCTTTTGATGGGGATGATGACGGCGGGATTCGGCTATCTCATCATCAACTTATTCTATCTGCAGGTGATTGCCGCGCCGGATGTGATCGCCCGCAGCGGGCGGGCGCGTACCTTTCACTGGCCCTTGCCGCCCACGCGGGGGTTGATATTGGACCGGAATGGGAAAGCCCTCGCGCAAAACGACTTGGTTTATACCGTGGTGGCTGACAAGACGCATATCGAAGACGTGACGCAAACCATTGAACGCGTGGGCCAATTGTTGAACCTGACGCCGGCCGAAATGCAACGCCATATAGCGATTTTGTCGCAGGACAAGGTGAAAGCCCGGGAGTTGAAACAAAATTTGTCCGAAGAAGAGAAAGAACGCATCGAGGCGGAGGACATTCCCGGGATAGATTTTCACAAGCATTCCATCCGCTTTTATCCGGAGGGATCGTTGGCCGCGCACGTGGTGGGCTATACGGGATCGGATAACACCGGCCTGGCGGGGGTGGAGTTTGCCTTGAACGAGAAATTGAGAGGTGTGCCCCAGATCATCGAAGCCGAGAAAGATGTCCGGCGCCGTCCCATCGCCGACTTGGATTATACGAAGGTCATAACCCGGGGCGCGGATTATGTGTTGACGTTGGATAGTTATATTCAATTCATTGTGGAACGGGAACTCAAAAAGGTGTGTGAGGAGACGGAGGCCTTGCATGCCGACGCGGTGGTGTTGCATCCCCGGAGCGGGGAGATTTTGGCGTTGGCCAATTACCCAAGTTTCGATCCCAACCATTACAAAAATTACTCCGAGGAACTGCGTAAAAACCGGTTGCTGACCAACGTGTTCGAGCCGGGATCGGTGCTGAAGCCCTTCACGATCGCGGCGGCGCTGGATCAGGGGGTGGTAACGCCAGAAACCCGGTTCTATTGCGAGAAGGGATCGTATTATTTCAAGGGCCGCACCATCCGGGATGACATCCACCGTTTCGACACGTTGTCGGTCCACGAGATCCTGGTTTATTCGAGCAATATCGGAACGATCAAGGTTGCCCAGCGGTTGGGGGCGCATCCGGACGATTTCCGCGGCCAGGCCCAGGTGTTGTATGACTATTTGACGCGGTTTGGATTCCGGCACGGGGGAGGAAATCCCATCACCCTGCTGCCCGGCGACAGCGGCGGGATTTTACGGCCGCCGAATCGATGGATGCCCTCGTCGATCGGTTCGATCCCCTACGGGCAGGAGATCGCCACCAACACCCTCATCCTGGCGGCGGCCTATGGGGCGCTGGCAAACCGGGGGATGTATCAGAAACCCTCGATTTTGCGGGGGTACAAAGTCATGGATCACTATTTTTATCCCCGGGAACCGGTGGCGCCTTACCGGATCATTTCCGAGAAAGCCGCGGAAGAGGTGGTCCGGATGATGATCGATGTGACGGAGAATCCGCAGGGGACAGGGCGGTATGTGCGGATCCCCGGTTTTCACATCGCCGGCAAGACCGGCACGGCTCAGAAGGCCGATCCCCGGACCGGGGCGTATGCCCGGGGGAAACGCATAGCCTCGTTCGCGGGTTTTTTCCCGGCGGAGGATCCCGAAGCGGTGATCGTGGTGGTAGTCGATGAGCCGAAGAAGAAGAAATACGGCGGCGAAACCGCCGGGCCGGTGTGGAAGGCCATTGCCGAAGAGATCATCGCGTATTGGGGATTAAGCCCCACGTTTAAGGATGATCCGTTGCTGGCGCAAGCGGCGGTCAAATCCCAGAAGTGGATGAAGTCCGCCCCGCCGGCGGCCGATGTGGGCATCCAGAAGCCGTTTTCCCCGTTTGGCGTGACCAAGCAACTCCCGATCCGTCCTATTCCCGAGTGGCCCACGGAAGCCGGGGTGATGCCTGATCTGGTGGGATGGCCCATCCGCGAAGCGTATGTGTGGCTGGCGGTAAACGGATTGAAGGCCGACATCCGGGGAACGGGCAAGGTGGTGAAGCAGCCGGTTCCTCCCGGCACGCCCTTGCAGGGGTTGCAGGAGATCGGGGTGGTGGAATGCGAGCCGGCGTTGACCGATCCAGGCTTATCGCCCGGGCCGGAGGTGTTGGTGGCGCGGTAGTGCCGCCGGGAGCGGTGGGAGCCGGGAGCGGACCGGTTTTCCGGACCGCGAAGTAAAATCAATAGGGAATGTGTCGCAGCGGGGCCTCGTGATGAGGAGAGGAAGGATGGCCGAGAGCAGCCGGATTTTTCAGGATGTGCCCGTACTCGAGACGCGGGGGCGGTTGCCGGGCGTATTTGGGCAATTGACCTGCGATTCGCGCGAGGCGGGGGCGGGCGGGCTGTTCGTGGCGCTGCGGGGAACCGCCTATGATGGGCATGATTTCGTGGATGACGCGGCGGCGCGGGGGGCGGGCGCGGCGGTGGTGGAGCGGTGGGTGGAGCCGTCCCGGCTGCCTCAGATCCGGGTGGCTGACACCCTGGCGGTGCTGCCTCGCATCGCGGCCAATTTTTATGCGCATCCGGCCCGGGAGTTGGGAATCACCGGGGTGACCGGCTCGAGCGGCAAGACGACGTTCACCTATCTGCGCGAATCCATCTGGAAGGCGGAAGGGATCGAGGCGGCGGTGATCGGCACGATCGAATACCGTTTTGCCGGGCAGATCCGCGAATCCCCCAACACCACTCCGCTGCCGCACGACCTGCAGCGGTTGTTGCGGGAGATTGCCGACCGGGGAATCCGGCACGTGGTGATGGAGGTTTCGTCTCATGGATTGGCCTTGCACCGGGTGGATGAAGTCGCGTTTGACATCGCCGTGTTTACCAATCTGACGCCGGAACATTTGGATTTTCACCCCCACATGGATCATTACCGCGAGACAAAAAAGCGGTTGTTTACCGAGTATCTCAAGCCGGAAGGGACGGCGGTGTTGAACGTGGATGATGAGACCGGCCGCCGGTACCGGGATGAGCTCGCCGGGCGGAGGATCGTGACATACGCGGTGGAGGGGGCGGCAGATGTCCGCGCCCGGGATATTGAAATGAGTTTGGACGGCCTCCGGTTCGGTCTGGAGTTTCCTGAAGGCTCACAATGCGCCGTGCATAGCCGGATGATCGGCCGGCACAATATTTACAACCTGCTGGCGGCCGGCGCGGCGGCCTGGGCGGCGGGCGCCCCGGTGGAGGTCATCCGGCGGGGATTGGAAGCATGCCATGGCGTGCCGGGCCGGTTGGAGCCGGTCCCCAACACCATCGGCGCGCAAGTGGTGGTTGACTACAGCCACAAACCGGACGCGCTGGAAAAGTGCCTGCAGGCGCTGAGGGCGATCCCGCATCAGCGGATCATCACCTTATTCGGCTGTGGCGGCGACCGGGACAAGAGCAAGCGGCCCACGATGGGAGCCATCGCGTTGCGGTACAGTGACCGGGTGATCGTAACGTCCGACAATCCCCGCACGGAGGATCCGGAGCGGATCATTCAGGATATCGTGGCGGGGATGGCCGGCGGAGGCGGCCGCTACCGGGTGATCGTGGACCGCCGGGAGGCGTTGCGGGCCGGCGTGGCCGAACTGCGGCCGGGGGACATCTTTCTGATCGCGGGCAAAGGGCATGAGACATATCAGATTATCGGCCGTCAAAAATTTCCCTTCGATGACCGGGAGATCACGCGGCAGCTCTTAATCGAGGCGGGCAAAGGGGAGGAGAACGGCTCATGGCGTTGATGTTTTTGTTTCCTCTTTCCCGGACGTATCCCGACCTGCTGGGCGTGCTCAATGTGTTGGGGTACATTTCGTTCCGCTCGGCGATGGCCGCGGTGACGGCCATGGTCATCGGAGTATTGATCGGCCCCTATTTCATCCAGTGGCTGACGCGGATGAAGATCGGGCAAACCATCCGGGGCGAGGGAGTCAAGGCGTTGTACGAACGCCACAAGGAGAAGTCAGGGACGCCGACGATGGGGGGGACATTGATCCTGGCGTCGGTGACGGTCTCTATCCTGATCTGGGGCAATTTGACCAACCCCCTGGTGTTGGCCAGCCTGGTGGTGACGTTGGCCCTGGGGGCGTTGGGTTTTCTGGATGATTACACCAAACTGACGGAGAAGAAATACCTGGGCGTGAAGGCGCGGCAGAAGTTGGTGGTGCAGTTCGCCATCGGCCTGGCGGTGGGATGTTCCCTGTATTTTCTGCATCCCTTGATTCCCGACCGGCCGTTCGATTTGCCGTTGCCGTTTTTCAAAAACGCCTTTATTCCCCTCGGGATTTTCTACATTTTTTTCGTGGCGCTGGTTATTACCGGATCGAGCAACGCGGTGAACCTGACGGACGGGCTGGACGGCCTGGCGAGCGGGTGCGTGATCATCGCTTCGTTGGCCTTCGCGGCGTTGGCCTATATCGTAGGGCGGGTGGATTATAGCACTTATTTGGGGATTTTGCACGTGCCCTACAGTGGCGAGTTGGCGGTATTCGCGATGGCGCTGGCGGGAGCCACGATGGCCTTCCTGTGGTTCAACGCCCATCCCGCGGCGGTTTTTATGGGAGACACGGGCTCGTTGGCGCTGGGGGGCGCGTTGGGGACGCTGGCGGTGTTCATCAAGCAGGAATTGCTGCTGTTCATCATTGGGGGAGTGTTCGTGATGGAAGCGGTGTCGGTGATCCTGCAGGTGGCGTCGTACAAATACCGGAATAAAAAGCGGGTGTTTTTGATGGCCCCGCTGCATCATCATTTCGAAATGAAAGGGTGGTCAGAAACCACCATCGTGGTCCGGTTCTGGATTCTGGCGGCGGTGTTTGCCTTCCTGGGCCTGGCCACCTTGAAAGTGCGCTAACCATGGCCAATCCGGGCATCGATTCCATAGGTCCCGCGTTTTGGGAGACGGCCGATTCGCCGGTCCGGCAGCGGTTGGCGCCTCCCCGTCCCCAGCTGGCCGGCCTGCGGGTGCTGGTGGCCGGGATGGGCGAAAGCGGGCAGGGCGCCGCCGATTTGCTTTGCCGGGAGGGGGCCGAGGTGACCGCGCATGACAGCGACGCTCAAAAGGCCGAGGCCTTGCGGACAGAGTGGGAAGCGCGCGGCGTGCGGATGCTGACGGGCCGGCTGGAACCGATGGAGCGTCTCGATTTTTGCGTGGTCAGCCCGGGGGTTCCGCCGTTTGGTCCGTTTTTCACCTGGCTGCGGCAGGCGCGTATTCCGCTGTTGGGGGAATTGGAATTGGCGTGCCGGTTTCTGGAGCGTCCCATCTTGGCGGTAACGGGGACCAACGGCAAGACCACCGTGACCCATATGATCCAGCACATCCTCAACCGGTGCGGCATCCCGGCGGAGGCGGTGGGCAACGTGGGGTATCCGGTGTCCCGGGTGGCGGCGGAGGGCCGGCGGACCGGGGAGGTTCCGCTGGTGATGGAAGTGAGCAGTTATCAGTGTGAGACCATGGAGTATTTTCACCCGGTGGTGGCGGTGGTGACCAATCTGGCGCCCGACCATCTCGACCGGTACAACTCCATACGCGAGTATTACGAAGTCAAGTTCCGGATGTGTATCCATCAGGCGCCTGGGGAGGCACTATGGTTGGGCCCCATGGTTGAGGGGAACTGTCCCCGGTGGGTCCGTTCCAAAAGAATGTCCTTTGCCGTGGATTCGTTGGGATCCCAGGGACTCTTTTACCGGAACGGCACCGTGGTGTACCGGGACGGTTCGAGGGAAGAGAGCCACGCGTGGCCCTCTTTCGCTAAATATCCGGCCCAGCAGGGGATTAACGCGCTGGCGGCGGCCGGCGCGTCGGTGTCGTATGGCATCCCCCTGGCCGAGGCGTTACAAGCCATAGAGTCGTTTACCGCTTTGCCGCACCGGTTGGAATTCGTCAAGGAGGTCAAGGGGATCCGTTGTTACAACGATTCCAAGGCCACCAACGTGCACGCGGTGGAGGCCGCCCTGCAATCGCTGCCCGGACCCATCCGGCTGATCGCCGGGGGGCAGGCCAAGGGCGACAGTCTGGACCCCCTGACGCCGCTGATCCGGGAGAAGGTCCGCGCGGTGTATCTGATCGGGGAGGCCGCGGAGACGTTCGCGGAGGCATGGCAGCCCCTGACGGAAATCCACCTTGAGGCCACTTTGGAGGCGGCGGTGGATCATGCCTTGCGGGAGGGCAAGGCGGGAGAAGTGTTGCTGCTGTCCCCCGCCTGCGCCAGCTGGGACATGTTCAAGAACTACGCGGACCGGGGCGACCGGTTCAAACGCGCGGTGGAGGAATGGAAGCCATGAACCGCACCGGACCGTTCATTATCGGATCGCTGTT
Organism: Candidatus Omnitrophota bacterium; assembly: GCA_013177805.1. GTDB lineage: Bacteria > Hinthialibacterota > Hinthialibacteria > Hinthialibacterales > Hinthialibacteraceae > JABLXU01. The sequence goes on along the minus strand of JABLXU010000040.1, from coordinate 57,853 downwards.
CGTGTTGACCGCCGGGTTGGTGTTGTTGGGCATCATCATGGTGCTCAGCACCAGCCAGTTTGTGTTTTCGTCGGCGAATCCGAACCGGAATGTGTATCAGTACATGGGGAAACAATTGATCTCTTTCAGCCTGGGCCTGGGTTGTCTGGGATTCTTCAGCACGCGGGATTACAACCTATGGGACCGGTGGTCCCGGTATATCATGCTGCTGGTGATCGGCCTGCTGGTGTACGTGCTCTATTTCGGGCCGGTGGTGAATGGCGCGCGGCGGTGGATCGTGGTTTTCGGATTTCAGTTTCAGCCGTCGGAGGCCGCGAAACTGGCGGTGATTCTGTATTTGTCGTCGGTGTGGGCCGACCGGTACGAGCGGTTGGGATCGTTGTTCCAAGGCGTGCTGTTTCCCATGTCGCTGGTGGTGGTGGCGCTGGGACTGATCCTGATGGAGCCGAGCCACAGCGCCACGATGTTCATCGGGCTGCTCGCCATGACGATTTGGTACGTGGCCGGGGGCCGGTTGCGCCATTTGATTCCCTTTTTCGTGGTGTTGTGCGTGGCGGTGGCGGTGGCTTTGTATCAAAAACCCTATCTCCTGGAGCGGGTGTATGCTCATTTCCAGCCGGAGAAATACGCCGACAAAGCGTTGCATGTCCGGCAGGCAGGGATTGGATTCGCGCATGGGGGGATGTGGGGCGTCGGATTGGGCGAAGGGCAACAGACGCTGGGATTCATCCCGTTCGTGCATACGGATTTCATCTTCGCGGCGATGGGGGAGGAGCTGGGTTTCGTAAAATGTTCGCTGGTGCTTCTGGCCTTTCTGGCCTTTTTGTGGCTGGGATTCACCATCGCGATCCGCTGCCAGAATCCTTTCGGCCGGCTGTTGGCGGCGGGATGCACCATGGCGCTGGGATTGCAATCCGCCATCAATGTGGCCGTAGTGACGGGCTGCATCCCCACGACGGGGATCTCGCTGCCGTTCATCTCGTATGGCGGATCCTCCTTGTGCGTCAGTATGTCGATGACCGGATTGTTGATCAGCGTCGCCAAGGAGACCTTTGAGGCGGATCCGGTACGGTCCCGGCCGTGATCCGGGCGGCCGGACCGTGCGCGCGGCGCGAAAGGCGGGCGGCGTGAACGAGAGCCGAACAGACGAAGCCAGCCGGCGGCGAATGATCATCCTGACCGGGGGGGGGACCGGAGGCCATTTGTATCCGGCGCTGGCGGTGGCCGAGGCCTTGCGCGCCGCGGATCCGGAGGTTCCCCTGGTTTACCTGGGCAAGGACGCCCCGCGGGACCGGGAGGCTGTTTTGGAACGGGGCCTTCCCTTTCAGGGGTATTCCGTGGAGGGAATGCGGAGAAAGTGGACTTGGACCAATGCGCGTGGGTTGTGGCGGATGGCGGCCGCCGCCTGGCAATGCCGGCGCTGGATGAAGCCTTACCCGCCGGGGGTGGTGTTCGGGGTGGGGGGGTACGTTTCGGCGCCGGCCATGCTCGCGGGCCGCTGGGGCGGTTGGAAGTTGGCCTTGCACGAGCAAAACGCGCGGCCCGGCGCGGTGAACCGGATCATGGCGCGCTGGTGCCACCGGATCTACGTGACGTATCCCGCCACGCGGGAGTTCTGGAAAAACTTTCCCTGCCAGGTGACCGGGTTTCCCCTGCGCCGGGAATTGATCGAAGAACGGGACCGGGCTATTTCCGGTCCCCCCAGGGCGGTCCCCGGGGTGCTGGTCACCGGGGGAAGCCAGGGAGCCCGGCGGCTGGTGGAGGTCAGCCTGGAAGCGTTCCGCCGTTTGAGCGCGAGGGGAGTCGCGTACCAGGCGGTGGTGCAGACCGGCGAACGGAATTACGACTGGGCGCAAACCTTGCCCCGGCCTTCCACCGTGGAACTGGTTCCGTACATCCAGGACATGGCGGCGGCTTACCGGAACGCGGATGTGGTGGTGAGCCGCGCGGGTGCGGGCACCCTGTCGGAGATCGCGTTATGGGGTTTGCCCGCGATCCTCGTGCCGTATCCTTTCGCGAGCGGACAGCATCAATCCGTGAACGCGAGGGTGTTTCTGGAGGCGGGCGCGGCCCGGGTGGCGGAGGAGAGCGATCTCACGCCGGAGCGCCTGGCGGCCAGCCTCGCGGAGTTGCTGGAACAGGCTGACACGCGGCGGGAGATGAGCCGGAAAGCCGCGGCGCTGGCCTGCCGAAGCGCGGCGGAAGTCATTGCGAACGATTTATTGGCGTTGTTGAAGGGTTGAGGGAACTATGCCAACTCTGGAATCCCTGACGGGAATCACCCAGATCCACCTCGTGGGGATCGGCGGCATCGGAGTGAGCGCGCTGGCGCCGCTCTTGTGCCGGAAGGGGTTCACCGTGACCGGGTCGGATCCGGCGCGCAACGCCGTGACCGACCGCCTGGAAAAGCAGGGAATCCTGATTCATCACGACCACAAAGCGGAGAACATCGGGGGGGCTTCGCTGCTGGTCGTCACCTCGGCGGTCAAGGAAGACAATCCGGAACTGCAGGCGGCGCGCGCGAAGGGCATCCCGATCTGGCCGCGGGCCAAGATGCTGGGCTGTCTGCTGCGCGATTACCGGGCGGTGGTGATCACCGGCGCGCACGGCAAAACCACGGTCACGGGCATGTGCGTGGAGTGGATGCTGGACAGCGGGCTGGACCCCACCGCGTTTGTTGGTGGCGACCTGGAGCGGATCGGAGGCAACAGCCGGGTTGGGCAGGGCGAATGGGCCGTGGCCGAGGGGGACGAAAGCGACGGCTCGTTCGTCTATCTCCAGCCGGAGATCGCGGTCGTCAATAACATCGATGCCGATCATTTAGATTTTTACCCGGATCTGGATGCCATCATCGCCAGTTTCAACCGGTTCTTGGAAGGGGTGCGGGAGGGGGGATGGATCGTGACGTCGGCGGATTGCGTCCATTGCCGGCGGCTGACGGGGCGTCCGGGCGTCCCGCGATTGAGCTATGGTTTTGCCGGGGCGGATATCCAGGCCGTGAATTTTCAGCCCGACGCGCATGGTTCGCGCTGCGAGGTTTTGATTCACGGAAAGAGAGCCGGGAGCCTGCGGTTGCGCGTTAGCGGCCGCATGCATTGCCACAACGCGCTGGCCGCCCTGGCGGTGAGCCATCTGATCGGTGTTTCATTCGCGCAGGCGAGCGAATCCTTGTCCCGTTTCGAGGGAGTGCGCCGCCGCCTGGAGTGGATCGGCGAGGCAGAAGGCGTAACCGTGATCGATGATTACGCGCATCATCCCACGGAAATTCAAGCGACCATCCAGGCGTTGCGGGACCGGAGCCCTTCGCGCTTGATCGGCGTTTTTCAGCCGCATTTGTATTCCCGCACACTCAAATTGCTTGACGAATTCGGAGGCGCGTTCACCGGCCTGGACCTGCTCATCTTGACGGATATCTATCCCGCGCGGGAAAAACCGGTCCCCGGGGTGACCGGCGAGGTGTTGAAGGAGCCGGTCCAGCGCCATGGCGTGGAGGTGGCCTATGTGCCCCGCTTGGAGGATGCCGCAAGCGTGGCGGCGCCGCTGGCGAAAGCGGGGGATGTGATCGTCACCCTGGGAGCGGGAGACGTGTGGAAGGCCGGCCGTCTGATTTTGGAAGATCTCCGGAAGCGAAAAGCGGGGGAGGGAACATGACCGGTTTCGTTTCCCGCGGCGTGGACGCTTTGTTGTATCTGGTGCAGTACATCTGCCGGGTGCTGATCCTGGGGGTTTCCCTGGCCGGGTTGATTCTGCTGCTGTTGGACTTGGCGCTGAAGTTCTACCGGTCTCCTGATTTCACCGTTCAGGAGATCACCATCGAGGGCCATCACCGCGTGACCGGGGACGAAATCCGCGCGCTGGCCGCCATTCCCCCAGGGACGAATATTTGGCTGATCCGGTTGGAGGAATTGGGGGCGCGGTTGGAAACGCATCCGTATATCCGGACGGCGGCAGTGCGGCGGATTCCGCCGAAGCGGATCCACCTGAGCATTGTGGAGCGGGAGCCGGTGGCGTTTTTTTTACGGGAGGAAGATGGGGGATTGTACGGGTTGGCCTTGGACGGCATGGTGCTGCCTCCGCTGATTCCCCCCGCCGGGACTGCCGAGATGCCGCCCACCGCCGAGGCGATCCAGACCCTGCTTTCTCTTCCGCTGGTGGAGACCCGCCTGCCCCTGCCGGCCCAGGCGGGTGAAACAGTGCAGGAGCCGCTGGTGCTCAGGGGGGTGGCGTTTTTGGATCAGTTGCGCCGCGAGGCGCCCGCGTATTACCGGGAGGTCGTGGAGATGGAAATCCAGAGGGACGGGAATTACACGTTGCATCTCCGCCGCCGGATCGGGGTGATGGTGATGCACGATTTGGATTCGCCGGACCTGATGCGAAAGATCGAAACCTTTTGGCGCATGATGGAGGAAGAAGACCTGCGGGCGGTGTACGTGGACGCGCGGTTTCCCGACAAGGGATTCGCCGTGCGGGGCGATGCGGCTCAGCAAGAGCGGTGGACGCGTCAATACCGTTCGGAAAAAACGTATCTCACACAAACCAGGCGCTTGGAGCCATGAGAAATCGAATGCACGACCGGGATCCCATGCTGGCCATTGACATCGGCACGACGAAAGTCTGCGCGGTGGTGGCGCGGCGCAACGAACGGCGGGTGATAGAAATCCTGGGGCATGGATTGCATCCCTGCTCCGGCCTGTCCGCCACCGGCATCGTGAATCTGGAAGAGATTGTCGCGTCGATATCCAATGCCTGCCACAAGGCCTTGAACCATGTTCCCGGTCTGGAAATTTCCCAAGCGGTGACGGCGGTGTCGGGCACATTTATCCAGAGCCAAAACACGACGGGTTCGCTGATCCTCTCCAAACACGGGCGCCCGGTGAACCCCGCCGACATCCAGCAGTGCACCGCGGCCGCCATCCGCAAATCGGTGCCCAGCGAGTTTGAGGTGATTCATTCTCTTCCCCGCTGGTTCCGGCTGGACGAGACGCCGTTCATCCGCGATCCCGTAGGGATGGTGGGCACGCTGTTGGAAGTGGACGTGCATTTGATCATCGGCCGGGTATCGATTCTCAAGAATCTGCGGCGGTGCGTGGCGAAGGCCGGCTTTGGGGTGGAAGAACTGGTGTATCAGCCGGTGGCCTCCAGCCACTCGGTGCTCAGCGAAGACGAGAAGAACATCGGGGTGGCGCTGGTGAATATCGGGGGGGAAACCACGTCGTTGCTGGTGTTCATCGAGGGCAGCATCTATCACAGCGAGACCCTGGGCATCGGCGGGGAGGATATCACGCGGGACATCAACCATTATTTCCAAACGCCGCTGGAAAGCGCAGAGCAATTGAAGAAGTACGCCGGTTCCGCCTGGCTGGAGGCCGTGGATCCCGAGGAACCGCTGGAGGTGGTGCGGTTCAAAAACCGGCGGACCATCACGGTCAAGCGGCGGCTCTTGTGCACGGTCATCGAGGCGCGGGTGGAGGAGATCATTGAGGAAGTGCTCCGTTCGCTGCGGTCCCGCGGCCTGATGGACTCCATATTCGGAGGGGTCGTGCTGACCGGGGGGAGCGCGTTGCTTGAGGGCATCCAGGAAAAAGCCCGCGATCAGTTGCAATGGGATGCGCATATCGGATTTCCAAACGGCGTGGCCGGGTACGAAGAAATTGTTTCGAGTCCGAGTTATGCCACGGTTATCGGATTGTTGCATTACGGATATGAACGGCGGGACGCGCGGGCGGCCGTATATGGTCCGGGCTGGCCGGGGGCGTTCCGGCGGGCCTGGGAGTGGTTGCGGGAAACGTTTTAAGACGGCCGGAGCCGTATGCGGAAACGAAATCAATGCGCCGACAGGCAGAATTGACCTAGAAACCACGGGAGGGTTACGAACATGGGAATCGAGTTCAGCCAGGATCCGAATTACGGTGAAGAAAGGGAAGAGCGCGTGGAGTACCTGAACGCCCGGGAGAAACCGAAAATCCAGTTTGCTCCAGACCACGAGCGGGACACGTTCGGCGTGAACGGCGGGCCGAAGATCACGGTGGTGGGTGTCGGAGGCGGCGGCAGCAACGCGGTGGATTCGATGGGCGATGGGAGTCTGGAAGGTGTGGAATTCATAGTAATCAACACCGACCTGCAGGCGCTGCAGCGGGCGAAGACCATGCGGCGCATCCACATCGGCCGGAGCGTTACCAAAGGCCTGGGGACGGGCGCGAATCCCGTTCTTGGGGAACAGGCGGCCAACGAAGACCGGGATGTGATCCGGCAAAATCTGGAAGGCGCGGATTTGGTGTTCATTACCGCCGGGCTGGGCGGCGGGACGGGGACCGGCGCCTCGTCGGTCATCGCCGATGTGGTGAAGGAAATCGGCGCTTTGTCGGTGGCCATCACCACCAAGCCGTTTGATTTCGAAGGCTCGGTGCGGCGGAATCACGCGGAGAAGGGGCAACAGATCCTGCGCAAAAAAGTGGATACGCTGATCACGGTCCCCAATCAGCGGCTGATCAGTGTGGTGAATGAGAGCACCACGCTGATCGAAGCGTTCCGGGTGGCCGACGGCGTGTTGAAGCAATGCGTGCAGTCGATCGCGGACCTGATCACGCGGCCGGGGCTGATCAACCTCGATTTTGCCGACATCAAGGCCATTATGGATGCCGCGGGGGGGGCGGTCATGGGGGTTGGGTACGGCCATGGCAGCGAACGGGCCGACGAGGCCTTCAAACAGGCTTCCTGCAGCCCGCTCATGGAAGAACAAGTCATCGAAGGGGCCAAGGGGATCCTGATCAACATCACCAGCGGGCCGGATATCCGGCTCTTGGAAATCGACAAGGCGATCACCCGCCATGTCCGGGACAAGGCCGATCCCGATGCCAATGTGATCTTCGGGGTGGTGATCGATCCGGACATGGAAGAGGAGATGAAGGTCACCATTTTGGCCACGGGGTCGGCCCAGACCGAGAAGACGGAGACGCCCAGGATCAAGATGGAGGAAAACCGCGCCGGCGTTCATCCGCCGAAAAGCCCGCTGAAGGTTTCGTTGCCTTATACGAAAAAAGGCCTCGGTGCGACCATCGACGACGACCATCCCGAACAGGAGGAAATGGTCCTCGTGGATTCGTCCAAGAATTCCTCCGCGGTGCTGGATACGCGGCCGAAACCTGAAATTGGCAAGCGGTTGCCGCCGATGACCAAAACGTTATTCAGCATCCGGAAGGATCACTGAGCCCGGCCGGAGTGTTGGCCGGCTTCAGGGCTGAGTTGCCGCCCGGTTGGGTGTGTGTGCCGGATGGGGGATGTGTGGGGCCGTTGGGTCCCACACATCCCAACCGGAAGTCCCCCGGTGTTTGGGGGGGCCGCAATCCATGCCCCGAAAAGCAAAACATCCCTACCCAAGGATGTCCTGATTGTGACCGGTGGGAATTCATTTTCCCACCTTTTTTTTGTCTAGGCGGCTGGACGGGGATGTTCTAAGGCGAGTAAGCCAGCGGGAGGGTGGCGGGTTTTGCCGGATTCGATCCACTCCGGGTTTTGCGTATCCCCGGTTTAGGCAAAGCCATTTTCTCAACAAAGAGGTCCTGGAAACGGGGATCGGCGCTGAGCGGGACATGTTCCACCAGGTTGCGCACCGATTCCAGCAAGCCGCCGTCGTCCGGGCGTTGGAACAAGGCCATCTTGGTTCCCAGCAGCGCGGTGTTTCCGGCGGAGATGATCCGATCCGGCGGGCAATCCAGCAGCCCGATGCGCCGCGCGCTGGCGGGATTCATGTAATTGCCGAACGCCCCCGCCAGGTAGAGGCGGGACAGATCGGCTTCCGTGGCGCCGAAGCGCTCCAGCAGAATCCGCAGTCCGCCGGCGATGGCCCCCTTGGCCAATTGCAATTGACGGATATCGTTTTGGGTGATCCGTACCGGTTCCAGAACGGGGATTATCTCCCGTCCCCCCATTAGGCGGCCGCTGGCATCGATCCAGCCCAGGTCCAGCGCGGCGGCGGCCGCGTCTACCAGCCCGCTGCCGCAGATCCCGCGCGGCGGGCCATGGCCGATCACCCGGCCGGTGATCGCGCCGTTCTCGATCCAGGCTTCCGCGATGGCTCCCGTGGCCGCCCGCATGCCCATGGAGATCCGTCCTCCTTCGAAGGCCGGTCCGGCGGCGGTCGAGGCACAGAGGATCCGGTCCCGGTAGCCTACGATGATCTCGCCGTTGGTCCCCAAGTCGATCAGAGCCGTCAACACCGGGCTTTCGTAGAGCCGCGTGGCCAGGATGCCCGCCAGGAGGTCGCTGCCCACGAATCCTCCCAGGCAGGGGAGAAAGCGCACCGGCGGATTGCCCGGCAATGTCCAGCCCAGCCGCTCCGCTTGGAGGACTTGCGCGCCGCCATCCCGCGGTTCGAAGGGATAGCCGGCCAGCGGTTCGACATCGATCCCGCAGAAGAGATGATGCATCACCGTATTGCCGGCCATCACCACTTCCCGCAACGGCTCGATCACCCCGCAGGTGATTATCAGATCTTCGAGCAGGCGGCCCACGGCGTCGCGGATCAGGGTTTGCAGAATCTCCTGCCCCGGTCCGGCCAACGCGAAATGAATCCGGCTCATGATGTCGCTGCCGTGCTGCGCCTGGGGATTGAGGGCCGATTGCACTCCCAGAACCTGCCCGTGGCGGCGGTCCACCAATTGCGCCACGAGGGTGGTGGTTCCCAGGTCCACGGCCGCGGCGAGGCCCTCGCCGGGAAGGAAATCAAAAGGGGTATCGTCCGCGAGAATGACCGCTTCCCATTGGGCCAGTTCCAAAACCAGAGAATCTTCGGCCTGCGCTTGGCAGGCCAGCCGCCAGCCTTCCGCCAGTTCCGCGGGAGTCAATACGCGGGCTTGTTCGGGTGTAACGGGGAGTGATCCTCGCAGCACCTTGACCCGGCAGCCCCGGCAACGTCCCCGCCCGCCGCAGGGGAACTCGACGCCATACTCGAACAAAGCCTCCCGCAACGGCGTTCCCCGTTCGACGTTGAGAATCTTGCCGAGGGGACGGAGTTTGATTTGGACCCGGTCACTCATGCGGGAGTTCCACGTACGCGTCCGGCGCGTGGGTGAAGGCGTACTCGCACATGGCCCGGACGTTGGCTTCCGGGGTGTCGCGGGGCACTTCGCAGCCCGCGCCCACGATGTACCGCGGCCCGGCCTGGCGGTGGCATTCGGCGATCCCATTGGTGACGTCCTGCGGCGTGCCTTCCCGGAGAATCTTGACGGGATCGATGTTGCCCAGCAGGAGTTGTTCCGGCCCCATCGCCTTGCGCGCCTCGTCCATGGGATTCATCCAGTCGAGGTCGATGATGTCGCTGCCGGTGCGTCCGAGCGGTTCGTATAGTTTGCGGGTTTTTCCGCAGATGTGGAGGCGGACGCGGGTTCCCAGGGCATGCAGGGCGTCCACCAGTTTTTTCTGATAGGGCCAAACGAACTCGGTGTAGAGAGCGGGGCCCACCAGGGAGGAGGCCGCGTCGCCGACGCCGATGAGGTCCACGCCGGCTTCCACCTGGGCGCGGGCGAAGGCGATTTCCATTTCGATCACGAATTCGAACAGGTCGCGCACGAAGGCGGGATCGTCGTGGAAATCCAGCATGAGCGTGTTGATCCCGCGCAGATCGGCCGCTTCGGCGCAAGGGCCTTCCACCCAGCCTTCGATGAACTTGTCTTTGCCCACTTTTTCTTGGAACAAAGCCGCCGCTTGCACGCGGTCGAACATGCGTCCTCCGCTGAGCGGATCGGGGATCTTAAGGGATGCCAGGGCGGTCTTGTCTTTGAGGCGCGCGTTGTCTTCGTTGATGGCGGGCGGCTGATTTTCGTAAAATTGCACATCGGCGCCCAGGTCGGCGGCTTCGCGCGCGGGATCGGAAATGCAGGAGACGTAATCGAAACCGAATTTTTCCGCCACATGGATCTGGGCTTCCACCAGCACGCGGTGGTCGGTGACGTAATCGCCGTACATCACGCCGAGTTGATCCGCGGCGAACATCATGGTGATCGGCATCAAGGGCAGATGATCCACCGGCCGGTTTTCCAACATGGCGAGCAACCGCTCTCGGCTGTTCATGAGGGTACCTCCTCCCGGGTTAAGATTTGATCGCTGTATTCGGCCGCCACGCGCCAACCGGGCGGAACCACCAGAAACTCCGCTTCGTCCCAGGGGCCATCCATCAAGCGCTGGATCAGCCCCATGTCCCCTTGGATTTTTTCAAAAGCCCAGCCGCGTCCGGCCGCCATGTGCCTGGCTTGGTCCTCGAACCGGCCGTCCGGTTCCAGCCCCATTTCGATGAACGTGATCTGCTTGTAGTTGCGGGTCATGCCGCCCAGTTGTTCATGCAAATAACGGGCGTTCTCTTCCCCGTACCGGGCCACGAGTTCTTCGTAGGTCTGATCCAGCCCCTGGATTTTCTGGATGGAGAGTTGATGCAGTTCGCCGTTGTCCCGCCCCCGTTCCAACCAGCCGGTGGTTTCGAAGAAGACGCCGCCGTGTGATTCGAAATAGCGCTGGTAGCGCTCCTTGCTTCCCAGAAAAAGGGTGATGCAATCGTGCGCGCGGGGGATCACGAGGGGAATGGAAGGGGCCCGCAATCCCACGAGGCCGTTGTTGCACAGCCCGTAGCCGAGCAAAACGGCCTCGTAGCGGGCCGTGTCCACGCGCGCGAGCGCCTCGTTCAGCCGGGCGAGCATCTTTTCGCAACCGATATCGTGCAAGCCCTTGGGCAGGAATTCGATATCCACCTGGTTGCGCGACCGGGCCGCCGCGGCGCACATCTCCCGGTAGAAGATCTCACAGCTGATCAGTTTCAGACGCATCAAGCCACATACTCCCGGGATGGAATGGAGGAAGAGCGGGGGCGATCCATGTCATCCCTTGTGATCATTATATCAGCGCCCATGACGCTATTCCGGCATCGATTGCTAGGGAATACCGGGGCGATGCACGCCCGCCTCAGGATTTTCTCCCGCACATATTAACTCGAAGGCAGAGCAAAGAGAAATTTTGTCCTTTCCGGGCTGCCCTCACCCTGTCCCTCTCCTCGAAGGAGAGGGAATCAGTTCCCATTGCCATCCATCCTCTACCAACGAATGAAGCGCAGAGAAAGAACTGCATTCAAGCCAATAGGGGCTTGCTTTCAACCAGAGATTACCTTCCCCGCACGGCGGTTTTCAGCGCCCGGATGAACTCCGGACCGGTGCCGCAGCAGCCGCCGAGGAATGACGCGCCGGCTTGCACGAGAAGCGGTCCGTACGAGGCGAATTCCTCCGGAGTGGTGCGGTAGACGATCCGGCCGTCCACGATTTCCGGTTTCCCCGCGTTGGCCTTGATCCATATTGGCAAACCGCACGCGGCCTTGAGGCGCATGCAGAGGGGCACGAAGCCGGCGATGCCCTGGCCGCAGTTCGCGCCGACGACGTCTGCTCCGGCGGCCGCCAAGATCTCCGCTGCTTGCTCAGGGGTGGTTCCCATCATGGTGCGGTCCTGGTTTTTACCGCTGTCGAAGACCATGCACCCTACCACCGGCAAGCGCGTGGCCTTGGCGGCCTGGACGGCGAGCCGGGCCTCCACCGGGTCGGACATGGTTTCGATCACGATCCCGTCCGCGCCTCCTTCCGCCAAGGCGGTCGCTTGTTCTTGAAACGCGGCGGCCATTTCGGCCTCGGTGGTCTCCCCGCTCAGCAACAGTTTGCCCGTGGGGCCCATCGAGGCGAAGACCAAAGATTTCCCCTGGGCCGCGCGCTTGGAAATCGCCACCCCGGCGCGGTTGATCTCCGCCACCCGGTCCGCGAAGCCGTAGCGTTCCTCTCCCAGGCAGGTGGCCCCGAAAGTGTTGGTGAGAATGACGCGGCTGCCCGCCTCAACATAAGCCCGGGCGACCTCTTCCACAATCTCCGGATGCGTCAGGTTCCAGCTGTCCGGTGACAAGCCCGGCTCGAGCCCACGGGTTTGCAATTGGGTGCCCCACGCGCCGTCCAGGATGACGGGCGCTTCGTGAAGCAGCTTTTCCAGAACAGGGTGCATCATGGTTTGCCTTTGTTCCAACTATCCCGGATTGGTCAATTTTCTGTTGTCTGGAATCCAGAACATTCCGTCCCGGGGGGAATTCGAGCCGCATAAGAATGCTCCGGTGTTGGGGAGGCCGGTTGTGACGTGCCTCTGCTTCAAAGATCCATTCGGAATTCTCTCCCTCTGGGAAAGGATTCAGGGGAGGGAAATCCGGGGGAATGCCTGTCACCCCGCCACCAGTTGGCGGGCCAGCATAACCGCCGCGCGTGCGTTTTCGCCGTAGGCGTCCGCGCCGATTTCTTCCGCGAAGCGCTGGGTGACCGGGGCGCCGCCGATCATGACTTTGACCTGATCGCGCACTCCGGAATTCTTCAGCACTTCAAGAGTCGTTTTCATGGCCGGCATAGTGGTGGTGAGCAAGGTGGAAAGGCATACCAAGCTGGCGTGTTTCTCTTTAATCGAATCGACGAACTTTTCGGGGGGAACGTCTACGCCCAGATCGAAAACTTCGAATCCGCCGCCTTCGAGCATGGAAGAAACCAGGTTCTTGCCGATGTCGTGCAAGTCGCCTTTTACCGTCCCGATGACAACCCGCCCGGCCGGTTCCGATCCGCCGGCCGCCAGCAGGGGGCGGATCAGTTCCATGGATTTTTTCATGGCCCGGGCGGAGAGCAGCAATTCGGGGATAAAATATTCTTCCTCGTCGAAACGCCTTCCGACCTCATCCATGGCTGGAATCATGTAGCGCGTGACCAGTTCCATGGGATCGGTTTGGTTCTGCAGCGCCTCCTGCGTGACCGCGAAGGCTTGGTTGGCGTCGCCGGTGAGAATAGCGTCGTACAATGCGGATACGTTGTTCATGACTTTTTCTCCCCCATCGCGAATGGGTTGGTCTTTCGATTCTGGCCATCGGCAAGAATGCAACCTGCGTTATAAATGGCTTCTTTTCCCATAACCTACACGATGTGGGGAGGGAAGTCCAGAAATGAAGCCATGGTATGCGCTGAGGCCGTTCCGGGGTTATTTCCGCAACAGCGCTAACTGGTGGCTCAGCCGCTCGTGTTCTTGTTTTTCCACCTCGAAACGCTCCCGTTCTTTTTCCACCACTTCGCGGGGGGCGCGGGCGGTGAAAGCTTCATTTGCCAGTTTCTTGCCGCGGGAGGCGATTGACGCTTCCAGTTGCTCGATCTGTTTAAGCAGCCGCTTGATCTCCATCGCCTCCACCTCGGCGGGCCAAAGCACGCGGATTTCACAGCCATCCACCAGGCCCACCGACGAGGCCGGATGCGGTTCGAGGTCAGTTCCCGCCTGCAAGTTTTCGTTGATGTTCACCAGGGTTGTCATGTGCGGGTAGTATTTTTCCAGGAACTGTTGGTCCGGGCCGTTCTGGATCTTGAACTCCACCGTGGTGCGGGCCGAGGGGGCGATGCCCAGTTCGCCGCGGATATTGCGGACGGTATAGACGATCTTTTGGAATTTCGCCACTTCCGCTTCCAGCGCCTCGTCGATTAAAGCCGCATCCACTTGGGGATAGCGGGTCTGGGAGATGCTGATCGCCTCTTCATCCACCACGCCCAGGGGTTTGAGAATCTGCCAGATTTCCTCGGTGATGAAGGGAACGAAGGGATGCAGCATCCGCAGGGCGCTTTCCAGCACGCGGAAGGCCATGGCTTTCACCGCGGCCTGTGCTTCGGGATTGTCGCCGTACAACCGCGGCTTGATCAGTTCCAGGTACCAATCGCAGTACTCATGCCAGACGAACTGGTACAGGGCTTCCGACGCCTCGTTGAACTTGTATTCCTCCATGCCCTTGCGCGCGGCGGCGATGGTGCGCTGGAGCCGGGAGAGGATCCACCGGTCCATCCATTCCAGCAATCCGGGGGCGGCAGGGGGAAGCCGTTCGCCTTCCTGGATAGTGGCCAATATCAGGCGCGAGGCGTTCCAGATCTTGTTCGTGAAGTTGCGGTATCCCTCGATGCGTTCTTCGGCCAGGTTGATGTTGCGTCCCTGGGCGGCCAGGATGGCCAGGGTGAAGCGGACCGAATCGGCGCCGTACTTGTCGATCACGTCGATGGGATCGATGGTGTTGCCCAGCGATTTCGACATCTTGCGCCCCTGGGCGTCGCGGACCAGCGCCGTGATGTACACATCCCGGAAGGGGACGTCTTTCCGGATGTAGAGGGCCATCATGATCATCCGCGCCACCCAGAAATAAATGATGTCGTGCGCGGTTACCAGCGTGCTGGTGGGGAAAAACGTTTGGAGTTCGGGGGTTTCTTCCGGCCAGCCCATGGTCGAAAACGGCCACAGGGCGGAGGAGAACCAGGTATCCAGCACGTCTTCGTCCTGCCGCAGATCGCGGCTACCGCAATGGATACATTGTTCCGGGTCGGTCCGCGGCACGGTCATGCCGCCGCATTCCTGGCAATACCACACGGGGATGCGGTGGCCCCACCAGATCTGCCGGGAGACCGGCCAGTCGCGGACGTTTTCCACCCACGCGAAATACGTGTTCTCCCACGGCTGGGGAATGAACCGCACGCGGCCTTCGCGGACCGCTTGGAGCGGCTCCTGCATCAGGGGTTTCATCTTAATAAACCATTGGAGGGAGAGATAGGGTTCGATGACCGTGCCGCAACGGTAACAGGCCCCGGTGCGGTGGGCCAACTCTTCCACTTTCAGCAGGAGTCCCCGGGCAGTCAGGTCTTCGATCACCCGCCGGCGGGCCGCATAGCGGTCCAATCCTTGGTACGGCCCGCCGTTGGCGTTGATGGTGGCGTCGTCGTTGAGGATATTGATTTGCTCGAGGTTGTGGCGTTTGCCCATCTCGAAGTCGTTGAGATCATGCGCGGGGGTGATTTTGAGCGCGCCGGTACCGAATTCGCGGTCCACGTACGTGTCGGCGATGACCGGGATGCGCCGCTCCAGCAGCGGCAGAATGACGGTTTTGCCGACCAGGTGTTTGTACCGCTCGTCGTCCGGATGGACGGCCACGGCGGTATCGCCCAGCATCGTTTCCGGCCGCGTGGTGGCAATGACCAGGCGGTCCGAACCATCTTCCAAGGGATAGGCGATGTAGTAAAAATGGCCCGTGGCGTCGCTGTACTCCACCTCGTCGTCCGAGAGGGTGGTGTGGCAGCGGGGACACCAGTTGACCAGGTAGTGGGTGCGGTAGAGGAATCCATCCTCGTACAGGCGGACGAACACCTCCCGCACAGCACGCGAACAGCCCTCGTCCATGGTGAACCGCAGGCGGTCCCAGTCGCAGGAGCATCCCAGGTATTTCAGCTGGCGGATGATGGTATCGCCGTATTCCTGCTTCCACCGCCAAATGCGCTCCACCAGTTTTTCGCGGCCCAGGTCGTAGCGGGTGAGGCCTTCGGCGGCCAGTTGTTTTTCGACGACGTTCTGGGTGGCGATGCCGGCGTGGTCGGTGCCCGGCATCCACAGCACTTCGAAGCCTTCCATGCGCTTCCAGCGGCAGAGGATATCCTGCAGCGTGTTGTTGAGGGCGTGGCCGATATGCAGTTTGCCGGTTACGTTGGGAGGTGGAATGACGATGGAATAGGGGGGTTTGGGACTGGCCGGATCGGCATGAAACAATTTATGCTCGAGCCAGAATTGATACCACTGTTCCCGCGACGCGGCCGGTTCGTACCGTTTGGCGATCTCCATGATTGATCTTCGGTCCCTTGCCTTGAAATGAATGGTGAGTTGATAAATGAGTAGTATAAAAGGCCGTTGGATTGTGGAGAAGAGATTGAGCCGGCAGGAGGGTCAATCCCCACCCGCGAATTAACCATCCTCCCTGGCGGGATCTGGCGAACCAGCCTGTTCCCGGAGCAGAGGGATGGGGAAGATATTCTTTTGCCTGATTTTTTTAATTTTGCCCCAGGTTCTATTGCGTTTTTCAACCTTAGCTAAACATGCCAAGATGGAACCGATGAACCGATGGGGCGTATATCCCCTTTTCCAGGGTTTCACCAGCCCTAGTCCTCTCCCAAGGGGAAGAGGGTAGTGGTTGCCTTGGTCCCCGCACCAGCCCTGGGCGCGTTGAAGAGCGCCATGGGCGCCGGCGCGGCCCACCCTCAAACTGGGAATTCATTCATGGCGAAAATTCAACCGAACCTGAAACAGACGAAGGAAGGTTCATGGCCTTCCTTCGTCTGGGGCGGGATATTATCGCCCGGCTATTTTTTATGTAAAACAACCGTTTGCCTCACCCGCGGGACCGATTTTTCTTCTGACGTTTTACGGCTTTCAAGTGCTTTTTGCGCTTGCGGACACTCGGTTTTTCGTAATACGCGTTCTTGCGGATATCCTGGGGAATGCTTTCCTTAATGCATTTCCGCTTGAAGCGTTTGAGAGCAACCTGAATGTCCTCTTCGTCTCGAACGTCAACCGAAACCAATCCAATCACACCCTTTACTATAAAATGGATGATGAAGCCAACCGGCTTGCATCGGAACGCATGTCGCGTTCTGGCAAGAATTTCATCATTATAACCCCGGCCGGCCTGTTGTCAACGAGCGGGAGAGTCCCGCTTTTTTACCGCCGCCGCGGGCGGATTTCCAACCGGGGGTCCACTTCGATGGGCATAGGGGGAGGTTCTTGGGGAGTGACGTCCAGGGCGCGGAAACTAAGATAGTAGGGCGTGTTGCTGAACCGCATGCCGTTAAGGCTGCGCAGCGAATTGGTCACTTGCAGCCGGTAGCGGGTTTTGGGCCGCAGATCCACTTCGATCATGATTTGGGTCCCGGTTTCGGTGGGGATCAGGTTGTATTGCGGCTCAGAATCGGGAGTGGGGCGGATGCGGAACGCGCGGTCCAGGGAACCGGGATCCACCGGGGCATTGGTTTCGATCATCAATTTTTGGGTGACGGTCAGCAGGAAATCCCGTTCTCCCGGGGCCGGGATGCTCCGGATAATCAGCGGGCCGTCGGTGATAAACGAGAAGAAGTACGGCTCCGCCATCGGCACCTGTTTGGGCGTCCTGGCGGAGGGATTGATGCCCACGGTATACAAAGTTTTGAACTGGATGGGATTTGGCCCGCCCTGATAGAGGCGCAGATGGAGCGTATCGAAATCGGACAGATCGCTTTCCCGGTCGAAATACGCGTCGAAAGTCACCGGCGGTTCGATCATCACCGCGTTTTTCACCGATCCGCCTTCCATCCGCTCGCTGAATTTCACGATGACATCCACGAACCGGTCGATAGGCACCTGGCGGGCGCGGTCGCGGGGAAAGGTGCTGACCACGTAGGGGGGTTCGATGTCCTTTTCCAACATCACCGCTTCCAGCATCGTGATCTGATCCACTTCCACTCCCACCCCATCCAGGTAAAGATTCTTATACCCGCCTTTCGTAAAAATGAGGGAATACGCGCCGAAGGGGACATTGGGAAGAACGAATGTCCCATCCTGGGCGCTGACCGCGGAAAGGGAGGTCCCTTCCACCGCCACCGTGACCCCCCCATGGTCGTTCTCTCCTTCCAGAAATACGGTTCCCCGGATTTCGCCCACACCCTCTTCCGGTTCTTCTTCTGACACCGGGAGGGTGAGATCGGGAATTTGAATCACCTGGTTGGCCACCACCTCGATGCCGCCTTTCCGTTGCGGTTCATAGCCGGGATGTTCCGCGATCAGGACATATTCTCCCGCGGGAATCCCCACAAACTTGAACCGTCCCTGGGGATCGGTGTACACCGGGGGCGACACGCCTTCCAGGCGCACGGTGGTATTGGCGTGCTCGGTTTGTCCGGCCAGAAACACGCGGCCTTGCAACACTCCCAGCGACTCCGGCTGATACGCTTTTTGCAGCGTAATGAATCCGCAGGAATCCGGGGCGGTGGCCGGCACGGGGACCGCGTTGGGAATGCTTTCGTTCAAGTAGCCAGGATACGACAGGATCAAGGTACGGGGTTCCTGATCCAAGCCGGTGATTTGAAAAGCGCCGGTGGCGTTGGTGACCACGGATTTTCCGGGCAAATCTTCCACCGTCACCCGGATTCCCATATGATTTTCCGTGCCTTCCAAAAAGGCGAATCCCTGCAAGATATATTCTCCCAGATCGGGTGCGGAGACCGGTTCCGAAGGCGAGCCGGTTTGAGATAAGGAGAGTTGAAAGGGAGGGATCTGGGTTTCTTGCCGGTCCACCACTTCGACCTTGTCTTTGATGGCCGCCAACCAATTCTCTTTCATGGCCAGCAGTTTGTAGGTGCCGGGGGGGAGTTTTTCGAAGCTGAAGAATCCCGTGGTGTTTGTCACCGTGCTGTAAGGCGTCCCCAATAACAAGATGATGATGTCTTCATGCGTGGATTTGCCTTCCAGGGTGACGAATCCAGACAGATCCCCCGCCGCGACATAGACCGGCGCCAGGAGGATGGGGCCGAGGATGGTGGATTCGTTCGCCTCGATGGTCACGGTATCCCGGTATTCGTGATACCCTTCGTGGGTGGCCACCACTGTGTATTCCCCAGGCAGGATCCCCACGATTTGGACGCGGCCGTTCGCGTCCGTCACGGCCCGGTACTGTGTCCCGGGAAGGAAGACATTGATTCCTTCGGAATTGGTTTTCCCCTCCAGTTGGATCGTCCCCTGGAGTTCTCCCCATCGGGACGGACCGCAGGCCAGCCCGAGCCAGACCAAAACCGCCAATCCGGTCCACAGCGGGTGGGGAATCCAACGAATCGGTCCAAGGGCGGGATCAAAAAGCCTCATAGCGCGGATTCCATCCTAAGCAAGAATGGTCAATTGATAGGAGAACTATATACCGAACCGTCCCTTCCTATCTAGCGTCATTCGTGGCCTCGCCGGTTTCCTCAGTTTTCGGGAGCGGCTGGATTTGATTCCATTGAATCGCGAACAGCCCCCGTTGGCTGGAATCATGATAGGTCTTGCCGGAGAGGATGACCCGGGCCGCGTCCACGGCGAAAAAGAGGGCCGCGTCTTCGTCCCGGAGATCGGTATCCATAAGCACGAGGCCCGCGTCCGTTTCGACATTTCCATATTTGTAGAATTTGCCGGAAGGATTGAAGATTACCATGACCGTGTGGTAATCCACTTTGAACGCGTACAGTTCCCGGTCTTCCTTGAGGCCCCGGTCGTACTGGGCCTGCACCTGGTGATAAGTTTGATGCGTATTGATCACGGTAAAAAAACGGGTTTGAGCGACGGGATCCGGGGTTTCGGCCAGCAGATGCCATTGCTCCTGTTCATAGCCGACGGGGGGAGGCGTGAAACCCTGTGTTTGAGTCACGGCCAGATTGCTGGGGGTCACGAAGGCGATGCGCGCCGCGGCCGGTCCGTTTTGGGCCTCGATCTCGTACTGCGCCTTGATCTTGAACGGCTCCAAGGCGTGCATGTGAAACTGAAACTTCGCCGGTTCCGGCGCTTCGAGTTCATCCACCAGGAGCACCAGGTCCGGTTTCAGGAAAAACACGTGTCGGTGGAAGCGGGTCAACCGCCCGCCGTACGCTTCGGAAGCGTCTCCCAGGACATAGTCCACCCGGGGATGGAGATACTCCTGGACGATTTTTCCCCGCGCCTCGGGCGAATGCCGGATTTGCCCCTCGCCGTTCACGGTGATGCAATTATCCGCGAAGGTTTCCCACATCCACTGGGTATGGTGTTCGCTGCCGTGCCAGTCCCGGTGTCCGGACCAGATTAGCAAGGGTTTACCGAAGGCCCACAATAAAAAAGAGTTCTGCGCGTTGAAACCATGGCTCTGGCGGCCGAAGGGACTGCTCTTGAACAACACATGGACGTCCTTGTCGGGGCGGCTCAGGTTCGAATGGAGCGAGGCGATGCCCGTACCGGGAAATATCTTGGACTGGGGTATATCCAATGGTTCCCGGGCGGGGATGGAGGCGTTTTCCGCCCGCAACAGATCTTCGTAAGTGGGTTTTTCCTTTCCCACGGCCGCTGGTCCGGCTTTCACTGCGTACCATTTCCAATAGGGATTGCGCGCCCGGCCGGCGAGGTAATTCATCAGCGGGGCGAAATCGGCCGGTTGGCTGGTATCCGCGCTATCGCCGAAACCGCCGAAGGTGGTCCCGGGGGGAAGCACGTACAGGGGAAAATCGCCGCAATGCTTGAAAAAGGGCTTCTGGAAGCCATCGATGTCAAACGCGGCGTGGAGAATATCCAGCCACCATGTGATCCGTTCGATGTAGCTGCGCCAGTAGGCCACGCCTTCGTGCCAGCCCCCGTCCTCGCCGTTCCATACCGGATACACGTTGAAGAAGATATCCATGGCGTATTGCAGCCACGTGCGCGCCTCGGGAATATCGCCGATGAACGCGATCGCCGCCTCGCCCAGAAAATGCCAGGCGCGGTTGCTGTGGCTGTCGTAAGGCCGGACGGTGTGATGCCTTTTGTCATGCAAATGGGCGTACACTTCGGCTCCCCGCGCGCGCATGGTTTGGATGACCTGCCGGCGGTCGTCTTCCGACAGGGCCTCGTACGCCCAGGTATAGGCCCTGGGGATCCGGCTGAGGATGGGCATACCGCATTCGTCGTTGTACTGGTGCGAGGTTGTCCCATCCGGCGGCCAGGCGGTAACCGCCAGGATCCACTCGCGCGCTTTTTCCCCATACCGGGAGTCTCCCGTCAAGCGGTACGCGAAGGCCAAGTTGGCCGCGTGTTCGACGGCATTCACCACGTAAACGCGGTTCTTGCGCCACAGGCTGATGTTCTCCTGTTCCACGCCCCGCTTTCCATCGGGGTAGGGAGGCGGTTCATCAAAAGTTACTGGATCCTCGAGCTGGCGCTCGGCGTTATCCAAAAATTGCTTCCACAAGTCCGGGAAATTTTGCTCCATCCGTTCCCGGAATTCCTTCACGGTTTCGGGACGCAGAAACAACCGGGGATGTCCCTCCGGCAGGCGGTAGATCAGGTTGCTGAGGGCCGGCTGGGGGAATACGGCCGCGTCCGCGGGGATCTGGAACCGCCGGACCGCGCTCCAGCCCGCCTGATTTCCCCCGGGCGTGACGAATGTGTAGCGCCAGTACCAGGTTCCTGGGGGGAACACCCGTGGCGGGCAATGGACGTTGTTGGCAATATCCGCGCGCTCATACTCGATGACCGAGAAATCCGGCGTGGAGGAGCATTGGAGTATATATGTTTCGGCTTCCGCCTCCGGCAGCCACACGAATCCGGGGGGATTCACGGTGGTGGACTCTCCCTCCGCCGGATGGTACGGTACCTCGCCTGTCCGCGGCTCCCGGTTGGAGACCTCCAGGGTGGCCGAATCGCCCGCGATGACCGGAGCAGCGAATAGAGCCGCC
The DNA here is from genome assembly GCA_013177805.1 of Candidatus Omnitrophota bacterium. GTDB lineage: Bacteria > Hinthialibacterota > Hinthialibacteria > Hinthialibacterales > Hinthialibacteraceae > JABLXU01. Next base: position 36,560 of record JABLXU010000040.1, on the reverse strand, counting down.
GCGACGAAAAAAGCCGTGAAAAAATACGCTGTGAGTCTGATCCTATTCCGGTTGGTTGATTCCCGCATGAAACTTTCTTCCTCCATATGGATAAATTGATTGACCATACGACGTGGGATGATTCTTCTCGCGATTGCCCGGATCTTATGGTTTAACCCCTTTTTCAGGACTTCCCTTACCTTGATCTACTCCCGGAGGGAAAGGAAATCGGTTGGCGTTCCCACTGATCCTCATTCCCATCAATCCTTTTATCACGAGTAGCGTGTTGGAAATATACTGCATTCGGATCAATCGAGACCTTCAGCGGGCTGTTTCCCACGGGTCTGCATTTCTAACCGGTTCTTGGTATTCTACTAGGCATGTGTGATTCCACTTCGCTATCATTGGTTGCGCCGGCTCCGGGGTGTTGGGCGCGTGTCCTTTGGAAAGTAGTAACGCTCCTGCTGGTGGGGTGGTTACTTTGGACTTTCCGTTCCTGGAATCTGGGGATCGGCGACGGCCTGTTTTGCTGCAAACAAGTCGTCGGCGAGCAGGCCTATGCCGTGACCTTATCCCGCAATCCGCTTTCCTATCTGCTTTACCGCGGCTTGTTCTTCACCCTCCATCCTCTTTTGCATTGGTGGGTGGAAGATATCATCGCCCTTTCGTCCTGCGCCGCCGGCCTGGTCTTTTTTTATGCACTGCACACGTTAGCCCGTGATGCCGCCGACTCCCGGATCGACCAATGGCTGCTTCTGCTGTTTCCTTCCACCACCATGGTCCTGCAAACGTTCTGCGGCCATGTGGAATTCTACTCCTGGACCTGCGCCTTGCTGATGGTCAGCGTCACATTGTCCTGGAAAACGATTTATGAAAACCGTTCCCCTTTCTGGCCCAGCGTGGTGATGGCCCTGGCCACCGGATTTCATTCCAGCGGCGTGTTTTATTACCCGGCCTTGCTCCCTTTGATTCCCCTTGCCGGGAAAGGGAATCACCGGGAGGTGTGCTTGTCCCGGCGGGATGTGGCGAAAACGATTTCTTTTTTGGGGATTTTCATAGCCGCGGCGTTGCTGCACCGCAAGCCATTCGAACATGTTTTTTATATAACGATCCTTCTCTCGTTCTTATATTACGCGGTGCGATGCCCGGCGTCCCTTAAAAAAGAGTTGCGCCCCTGGTGGATTTTATTTTCTCCGTGGTTGATCTTGTTTTTGGTGCGCTCGTTCTTTCATCTGCGGGCTGAACCTTTGCTCGAGCATCTGGCTCCTCTCCGTCCGGGCTACGATCCCGGGGCGTTTCATTTCGAGATGTTTTCTTGGATGCATTTGGAGGTCAAATGGTTTCTGCATTTTTTCCTGGCACCTTTTGGAGTTCTTTGGATGTTGATATTTCTCTGGGGAAAGCGGCGCGCGGTATGGACGAATCCCTGGCTGCTCTTTCTGCTCCATTTTTCGGTATGGGCCTTGATTTGGTCCACACTGTTCTATCCGCAACTCTATTTGCGGACCTGGGATTTGCTGGGGCATCCAGCCGTCCCGCCCCGTGATTGGGATCTCTTCGTCACCATGGCGATTCCCTTAAATCTCTTCGCCGTCTTTGCCGCCTGGCGGTTCTTGCGCCCTGGTGTCTTCCGCCAACTGGCCGCCGCGGCCATCGCCCTGCATCTCGTGCTCAGCCTCCCCGTCCTGCTCCGGAACTCCGGGTGGCTCTCGGACCGGGGGTATGTTACCATTGAATACGATCCTCAACCGGTCACCGCCCGCGCCTTTTTGCGGAGTCTGGAGTTGGGGAGAACGCCGATACGGCAAAAGAACATCCGCGCGGGATACGCCGACATTCGCCTGGTCCCCGTGGAGCGCGGTTATCAATCCTGGCGGCGGGATGTGTATTTAGTGCCGGGCCAGGAATACCGTTTCGCGCCGGTCCTCGAGTTAAACCATGCGGTCATTCCCTTGCCGGATGATACCCTGGATGAGTGACATTCGTCCCGCGTGGCCGGTTTGGGCCGCGCTTGCCTTGATCGTGCTGTACACCGGGCAGAATTTCGCCTGGCTGCTGCTCGATGGCACGCCGCCGCAGTCGGATAGTGTGTATTATCTGCAGGGCGGCATGCGTCTTTTGGATCAGATCGACAAGCGCGGCCTTGGGGGACTGGCCGCAGTCCCTTCGCTGGTACCCCATCGCCCGCCGCTGCAAAGCCTCTTCGGCGCATTGATGTTTTCGCTGTTCGGGAAAATTCCCGACCGGCCGGTTTTACTCAACGGATTCTGGTTATCAGCCGCGGCCGGGTTGACTTTTGTCGTGGGGTGCCGCGCCGGGGGGCCGTGGATCGGACTGCTGGCCTGCGTGTATTGGATGACCAATCCTTTCGTGCATGATTTTCTGCATCAATTCGAACCGGAAGTGCCCCTGGCGGCAGGCGTGGCCGCTTCTCTCGGGCTGCTGATGCGCATTTTGGAGGAAGGCCGGAAGCGGGATTTCATCTTCTTGGGAGTGGTGATCGCCGCGGGACTGCTGCTGAAGTGGCTTTACGGGGTAATTCTCATCGCCCCCCTGCTGACCGGATTGGGGTATTTGTTCCTCAAAGGGACCTGGCTGGAAGAAACCGCCCCGCGGGCGGGGTTCGGGCGCTGGGGGAGAGCATTTCTCCTGTTGGCCCTTTTTCCGGTCTTGCTGGCCCTGCCGTGGTACATTTCGTATTGGTCCGATTTGGTGGGTTATCAAGTCTCGATAGGGGATTCCGGCTATTTCACACCGTATGCGGACGGCTGGCGCGGCGAGGTGTTGCTTTATTATCCAGTATTGTTGTCTTTGAAAATCAAAGCGATTCATCTCTTCCTCCTGGCGGCGGGATTCATCACCAGTGTCTATCTGGCCCTGAAATCCCCCAAAGCGAGAATCCGGGTGGTGCTTGTTCTGTTGATGTTGTCATTGGTGTTTCCCTATGTTTTTTTTACGATTCAATATCACAATCTTGCCCCGAAATACCTGTATCCCGTCCAACCGGTCCTGGCGGTGCTGGCGGCGATGCTTTTTTCCGGTCTCCCGGAGCGCTGGAAAATGAGGATAGTCCCCGTGCTATGCGCTGGATTGCTGCTGTTGCATGCCGTGAATCAATGGGGTTGGGCGGATTGGGGAACCACTTCCGGCCGGTATATTCAAACCAGTCTGCTGAAAGCGGAAACGGGTCTGTTCGACTACCGCTCGCACCCGCCCCGGCAGGGGCAAATCCCTCACCGCCGTCTTGCCGAGGCCATCGTAATGGTTCATCCTTCCGGTGACCGCCCGCTCAAGGTGTTGACCCTTCCCAACTTGGAAGGCTTCTCCGCTTTTACCTTTTCCGTGTGGCTCCAGGCCGCGCGGCCTCAGGCCGAATCCCTGGGTGTTTCTCCCTACCGGATCATCTTGGATCTGTTGTATCACGATTTTCTCATTACCAGCCGCGGACCGGCTCACCGGGAGAAAATCCACCGGGATGTGGCTGATCCCTTCCGCTATGAAACGACCATCCGTCTGGCCCGGACATTGGATGATCCCCCGGCTTGGTTCACGGCCAGTCATCACGCTCTGTCTGCTTATGCTTATCAAGAAACCGAGAATGGTATTGAACTCTACCAGCGGTCCCGTCCTGTCCAACCGGACGAGGCCGCGGAAGTAATCGGTCTGTTCGCAGAGCCGCTTTTGGAATACGAATTCATGTGGGACCAAGTAGCGATCGTGTGGAGGCGGCTGCGCGATCTTGAACACGTGGCGCGGGCACGCGCCTTCCAGGCAGTGTTGTTTCAAGAAGAGGGTAGCCAGGTTCAAGAACTGCTTCAGGAGTGGGAAGATAGCACTGCAACCTGGATGCCGTATGAACAATACGCGCTGGGCGTGCTTAGCCTGCGGCGGGGCCAAACCGGGAGGGGACTGGATCTTCTGCAAGCGGTGGCCGGACTGGATACCACCTGCGCCCTGCCGGCGGCCAAGGCCTTAGGCGCGTGGGCTTTGGAAAGCGGCCAGCCTGAACAAGCCATTCAATGGTATCAACAAGCCTGGAACCATACGATCTATGACCGGGACATTCACTCGAATCTGGCTCTTGCCTATGGCCGCATGAATCAATTCGAATGGGAACAGTGCCACCATGCATTGGAAAACCTTGCGGCCCGCCTGGCTTTCCGGAACGACCGGCCCGAGTTGTTCCAGCAGGCCGCAGCGTTGTTGCGGACCTTCGGGGAGACCGGCCGGGCGGAATTTTACGAACGCCACGCCGCCCGCCTTGAATCTGCCTCCCGCACCGGGAAATGATTACCTCCGGCGCCTTTCACTTGCCCTAGGCCGGGATTTTAGGAAAATAGCCCTGGATGCACCGAACGGATTATGAGCAGGAGGGGTTGCGCTTCGCGGAACCCAGAACAACCGCTGGAGTAAACGGAGGACAGAGAATGAATACGTACCGGTATTTAGCCGCTATTGTCGTGAGTCTGGCTTGTTTGGCCACCCCGGGTTGGACCGCGGAACTTCCACCGGTCAAATGCCTGATGATCGGCCTGGAACCGCACAACGAGGCCGGCGTCGCCAAGGAATCGATCCAGTTCATCAATGAAAACTTCCCCACGGTGCAGATCACCGCGGTGGAGAAAACCGATCTCGAAGCGCTCCGCCTTGAAAATCTCAAGAAATTCGATGTGTTGTTGCTCGAGCAGGTACAGGTGGAAAACGGCAATCCGCCGGACTTTGTGAAAGAAGGGATTTTGCAATTTTTGAAAGAAGGGGGCGGGCTGGTGGTGAGTCACTTCGCCGTGGCCAACTTTCAGAATTGGCGCGATTCGATCGACATCCTCGGCGCGATGTGGGTGAACGGCAAATCCACCCACGGCCCCTACCACCAGTTCCGCATGGACATCAAAGACGAGGGGCATCCCATCATCGAGGGGGTCAAACCATTCATTACCAACGACGAGTTATATTTCAACTTGCTGATGCGGCCCGATGTCCACGTCATCATGACGGCCAACGAAGAACGCTTCGGTCACACCGTCGCCGAACCGTTGCTGGTCACACATTATGTGCACAATGCCCGTTGCGTTTACTTCGCCTTGGGGCATGACGTGGCATCACGCCAACCACTGGAGTACCGGAAGATTTTCGCCCAGTGCATCGAATGGGCCGCTTGCCGGCGTTAGTCCTTGTGTTTGCTGGATGAATCATCCGTCCTAACACAGGACTCAGTTCCAAGCGCCGGTGGCCCGGCAAGAGCATTCTCAGGGTATAATCCTGAGAGCGTGGCGATGAAGACCTCCTCCTTTTTTAGGTTGGGGGAGTGGATTGGGGGCAGGGGGGAGCGGTGGATTTCGCGATGCTTCATCGATCCGGCCTTTTATCATTCCAGTCCGGTTTCGATCCGCTCTTTGCCGGGAAGGAACCGGATGGGGAGAAAAATACAATTCACAGGCTTGGAAGGGCGGGATGAACGAATCCACCCAGGTCGCCGTCAATTATGCGGAAATTGCCGTCCATTTGAAGAAGGGATTGGAACAAACCATTGACGCCGTGGAGCGCCAACCTGGCGGCGGGCCTATCGCCAATCAACTCCGTGCCTCCCTCTCGCTGATTCAACAACTCCAGGATTGGGCGGTCAATTTACCGGCCATCCGCTTGCGTACGATCCTGTTCAGTGTGATCAAATCCCTTGATGATATTCTGAGGCGATCCGTTTCCGCAGGCAAACTGGCTCCGGAAGTATATGGAGCCACGGCGGAGCACCCTTCCGCTCCTTTCTTGGTGGATACCGTGCTCCGCATCGGTCCCGAGGTGCACGTCAGCCAGGATCAAATGACCGTCCGCGCGTTGATCGACAAGGGCTTTGAGCAATATTGGAATCCGGATCTCATCAAGGCCGGCTTGGAACGGTTGGGTTTTCACGGCGACCTGATCGAGAAAAACATCGATCTGTTGCTCCGCAAACCCGGCCGTTTGTTCAAGGTCGTCACCGGTAAATATCCCGTCCCCGGCACCGACGCGGTGATAGAGGATTGTCTGGATTTACATCCCTCCACAGGTGTTCCCGCCATCCAAGAGAATGGCCGCGCGAATTTCAAGGAGCTGGATTGGATCCGCAGTGTCAAAGCGGGCCAGATCGTGCTCAAAAAAACCCCCCCGACACCGGGCATCCCTGGTCTTAACGTGTATGGGGAACCCATTCCTTGCCGGGACGGCATAGATATTCCTTTTCCTTCCATTCCCAATACCGTTCCCGGAGAGGATGGATTGTCCCTGGTGTCCACAGTGGACGGTTGCGCTTACAAGGACGGACCGCGTATTATCATCGCTCCCATCCTGGAGATTCCCGGCGATGTGGATTACACCACCGGCAACATCCGTTCCGCCGTCAGCGTCCATGTGCGCGGCAATGTGCTGAGCGGATTCACCGTCGAGTCCGAGCAGGACATACTAGTTCAGGGGACGGTGGAAGGCAGCCGGATTCACGCCCGGGGGAACGTTTTTCTTCCGGGTGGCGTGCAGGGAAAATCCGAAGCCCATATCCAAGCCGATCACCGGGTGGAAGCGAAGTTCATCAATGCCGCCTGGGTTTGCGCTGGAGAGAGCCTACTGGTTCATGGTTCGGTGATCCAATCTTTCCTGCGCGCCCCGCGCATTGCCCTGATCGAACGCAACGCGGAAATTCTCGGCGGTTTGGCTGAGGCCGCCGATGACTTGTGCGCCGATGTGATCGGTTCGGAAATCGGGGTCCGCACGCGTATCCACTTAGGGTATGACCTGGCGGAAATTACTCAAAAGATTCACACCTTGAAGGCCACTTTGGAATCGCTTCAAGACCGCCGGGCGAAAACCGCCGCCCGGATAACCAGTCTTTCGGACATCGAGAAGAAAGCCGGAAGTCTTTCTCCCTCCCAGGCCGCCGTATTGTCCAAGATGAAATCCAATCTTGCCAAATTGGACAAAATCTTGGTTGACAAGCAGAAACAGTGTCTCCAGGCCGAAGAGGCACTGCAAAAGGCCAACGCGAAGGTGCGCATGGTCCGTGCCCGGAAGCAAATTTTCCCCGGCGCCGAAATCCGCATCCAGGAGCACACCTTCGTCCCTACGAAACCCACCGGCCCTGCAACCCTTGTGGTGAGCGGCGATCAAATTGCCGTGTTACCGTTTCAGGAACGTCATTTCGAGGAAAAGGATGAAGCCGATGAATGACGACCAGCCTCCCTTCGAGGACATTTTTTCCGGCGATCCGGATGAGGAGGAGGGGCCGTATTTGCCTCCCGGTTCCGCGTTGAAGGAACTGCGCGAACAAAGCCAGAAACAAGCCCGGGAACTCCGCGAGAAACTGAAATATTCCCAGATGGCCGAGTCGTTCCGTTCGATTCTCGCCACCATCCAGAACGAAAATCCCACAGAATATTTTCAAGCTCTGCTGGCGCCAGGGAAGGCGCGGGATTTGCAAAACGAGTTGTTGAAAATCCGCCGGCGGCTCGATATCGACTGCAAAATGAAACGTCTTTCCCAGGAGACGATGGCTCATGGCGCCGCGTTCCTGGAGCAAGCTGAATTGTTCTTGGCAGGGCAAATCCGGTTGGAACGTCTGCGCCGCGAACTGGAACCTCGCCTCGAGGTTAAAGACCGGAGCCCGCAGTCGGAGAACCTTACCGGAAAACCACGGGCCGCTATGCAAAATCAAGTGTTGCAACTGCGCAACCTGATTCAAGCGATGCAGCGTCTCCGGAGTCAAATCCTGAACCTATTCACCCAATTTAACCGGGAACGGAACAAGGACTTGGGCGTAGAGGCCACGTTGCGTCATTCCGCGGAAAACTACCTCCAATTTCTGGACACGGCCCAGCGGGCGCGGATTGAAATCTTGATGCAGAAAAAGATTGCGGATCTTTCGTTCGAGCAGCGTGTCGAGGCACTTAGACGTTTTATCGCCCGGCTGGTGCAGATCTCCCCCGCCATCCGGCGGGCGGAGTTCGGCCGTCATCTCGAGATGGCCCGCCATTATCTCGCGCAGGACCAAACCGATTATGCCATTACGGAATTGCAAAACGCCTTGACGCTCGGGGAGACCGCCGGCCTGTACCTCGAGCTGCGGAAATGTTGGGCCCGGAAAGGCGACAGCGCGAACGAAATCGAGGCGTTGCGCAAAGCCGCCGCCTGTCAGCCCGCGCGTTTGGATATCAGCCTTGAGCTGGGCCGGTTGCTGGAAAACACCGGACGGCCCGCCGAGGCACTCGCGGTCTATCAGGAAGCCTTGCGATACCACCCCTCGCACACCGCTCTTCTCACCCATGCCGCTGTCTTGGCGTTTGATTTGGAACAATGGGACGCCGCCGTTCCGCTGCTGCTGGCTGTGCGGGAAGCGAAACCCAACTCGCTCAAAACCCTGGAACGCCTGGCCATGGCCCTGACCCGCGCGGGAGATTTTGCCCAGGGAACCGCCTTACTGAAGGAAGCCATCTCCCGGGGTGTGAACAATGGCTTGATTTATATGCACTTGGGGTTGGCGTACCGGGGTAGGGGCGATTTTCACAGCGCGCACCAAGCTTTTCTGGCTGCCGCCGAACAGCTTCCCGGCCATCCTGAAATCACCCGGCATCTGGCTCAATCTCATATCGACCGGGGAGAGTACGAGGAAGCCGAAACGCTATGCCGCGGGATGTTGGAAAACAATCCGGGAGATCCGCGGATTCTGCTGTTGTTAGCCCGAGCCCTTGGTGGTCAGGGGCGGCATGAAGAACAAGCCGCCGTGCTGACTCCTCTGTTGAATGATCCGGCCGTCCAAAAAGAAGCATTGCTGGAATACGGGAAGGCCTGTTTGAAACAACAAAAAACCGAAGCCGCTTACCTGGCCCTGCGGCAGGCCCACAATCTCGATCCCTCCGATCCGGAAATCCGCGATACCCTGGGATTGGCCTGTATTGAAAGCCGGCGGTTTGAGGAATCAATCGAGTATCTTGCCCCGGCGGGCGAGACAGTTTGATGCCCTCATTTCACGCGAGCCCGGCAGGTGGCTTTTATAATGGCCGGTGATGTCCAGTTTGCGGGGGGAAACGGCAGGTTGACCCGTTCCGGAAAATCTATGTTTTTTTTCCCTGCTGCCAGGGAGAGGTGTTTTTTGGACACTATCTATTTGTTGGGTATACTTACTCCATCAACCGGGCCCACTTGCACAAAATTGGTATATTTTTTAAAAGAGGTGTTCGACCATGTATTCAATCTCACGGCGTGAGTTCATGCGCGCGGGCGCGTTCGGCGCGGGAGCGGCCGCCGTTTTTCCCGGCTGGGCGGCGGCGCAGGAAACGAAACCAGCCACGAAACCGACGTCCGCCACGGACCGGGTGGAGATCGGCCAATCCGGAGTGAAGGTTTCGATGCTCGCCCAGGGGACCGGCGCGAACGGCTGGCAGAAGCAATCCGATCAAACGCGGCTGGGGATGGATGGCTTTGTCAACCTCATGCGCCACAGTTTTGATAGCGGCATCAACTTTTTTGATTTGGCTGATTTGTATGGTTCGCATCCCTTCATGAAAAACGCGTTGAAGCACATCCCGCGCGAGGATGTGGTGTTGCTCAGTAAAATCTGGTTCGCGCCGGGGGGAGGGATGAAGGGGGCCACGGCCGCCAAGCCGGAAATCGAGCGCTTCCGGCAGGAACTGGGGACGGATGTGATCGACATCTGCCTGGTGCATTGCGTTTCCAATCCCCGATGGCCCGCGCAGCAGCAACAAATCCGCGACGAACTCTCGGAACTCAAGGAAAAGGGTGTGGTGAAGGTGGTGGGATGCTCGTGCCACAGCATGGAAGCGTTGCGGGTGGCGGCGGAAGACCCGTGGACGGAGTTGATTTTCGCGCGCATCAATGACAAGCAGAAAAAGATGGATGGCCGCCCGGCCGAAGTGGCGGCGATTTTGCGCCAAGCGCGCAAGAACGGCAAATTCGTGGTGGGGATGAAAATCTACGGCTGCGGGGATCTGACCAAAAAAGAAGACCGTGATGCCTCCCTCCATTGTGTTCTGGATAACAGCCTGGTGGACGCCATGACCATCGGTTTTACCGAACCCGCGCAGGTGGATGATTCTATCGGGCATATCGCCGAGGTGCTGAAGGGTTGAGTTTCGCTTTCACAACGAGAGAAAATCCGAAGCGTGATATGGAGAGTGCCGCCCCGTTGTTGGGGTAGAGATCCTTTGTTGTGTGCATGTATACTAATCTGAAGGGCATCCATGCGGGTTGAGTACACCGTTGAATTCAAAAAAATTACCAACAGCTTCCTCCGGACGTCAAAGAGAGGGTAAAAAAAACAAATTTCTCTCATATTGGAAAATTCCCGGCATTCCTCTTTGAATATAAAAAAAGACTGCCAGGGTATCAAAATCGTTGGCAAGGCCGGATCAACAAAGCCTATCGGTTTATATTTACAATCAAGAATGGCATTTGTAAATTAAATTGCAATCTTTCCTCATAAATAGAAGCAGGATCTGGCCTTAACGCACAGCCTATCCCATTCACAATATCGGATTCCGGCCAATCTTCACGCCTCGGCGGTGAATCCTTTGGTCTGATTTTTTATCCCTTCCCCCGCGAATTCTTGAGAGCCATCCACAATCCAGGTATAGTGGATGGATTCCTATTCGATTGGAGCGATTTCCACAATCACTCACACCAACGGCTTACGCCACATATGGGAGGCGGCCGTTGTAAAGCATTCCGCCGCTTCTCCAGGGGACCTGTCATGAATGCCATGCCTTTGATCTTGATTGCGTTGGCTGTGTACGCGATAGCCTACCGGACCTATTACTGCTTCATCGCCGCCAAGATCGCCGTCTTGAATGATGAGCGGATCACCCCCGCCCACAGTTCGTACGACGGGCACAATTATTATCCGACCAGCAAGTGGGTGCTGTTCGGGCATCATTTCGCGGCCATTGCCGGCGCGGGGCCGCTGGTGGGACCGGTGCTGGCGGCCCAGTTCGGGTACGTGCCCGGATTTTTATGGATTGTATTGGGGGCGGTGCTGGCAGGGGGAGTGCATGATTTCATCGTTCTCGTTGCCTCGGTGCGCCATGACGGGAAATCGCTGGCGGAGATTGCCCACCAAGAGATCAGTCCGGTCAGCGGTTTGACCGCGTCCCTGGCCACGCTGCTGATCCTGATTGTCGCCTTGGCCGGACTGGGGATCGTGGTGGTCAACGCCTTGGCCGAAAGTTCATGGGGGACTTTCACCATTGCCGCCACGATTCCCATTGCCTTGTTCATGGGGTGGTGGATGTTTAAGTTCCGGCCGGGGAAAACGGCGGAAGCCACGGTGATGGGCATGATTTTGCTGACCTTGGCGGTGGTCTTCGGGCAGTATGTCCCAGAGTCGGCTTTTGCCTCGTGGTTCCATTTTGACCACAAGACCTTGACGATACTGATTGCCGCGTATGGTTTTTTCGCGTCGGTATTGCCGGTGTGGATGCTGATGACCCCGCGGGATTATTTGAGTTCGTTCATGAAGATCGGTGTGGTTTTGTTCCTGGCGCTTGGGGTGATTATCGTGGCCCCTTCCATGAAGATGCCCGGCCTGACCGCGTACACGGCGGGCGGAGGTCCCATCATCCCCGGGACGGTTTATCCGTATGTGTTCATCACGATCGCCTGCGGTGCCTTGTCCGGTTTTCACTCGCTCGTGAGCTCGGGGACGACGCCCAAGATGATCTATACGGAATCGCACATCAAGACCATCGGTTTTGGGGCGATGTTGTTTGAAGGTTTTGTAGCGGTTTTGGCTTTGATCGCGGCGTGCAGCCTATATCCGCTGGATTATTTCGCCATCAACGTGTCCGTGGAAAATTTCCGGGGGATCGTGGCCAACCTCAACCAGATGGGATTCACGGCTTCCAATCTGCCGGAGTTGTCGCGGGAGGTCGGAGAAGACTTGGCAGGCCGGACGGGGGGAGCGGTGACCTTGGCGGTGGGCATGGCGCAGATTTTCTCGTCCATCCCCGGCTTGAAGGGGCTGATGGCGTATTGGTATCACTTTGCCATTATGTTCGAAGCGTTGTTCATTCTGACGACCATCGACACCGGTACGCGGATCGCGCGGTTTGTGATGCAGGAAGAGATCGGGAAGGTGATCAAGCCCTTCGGGCGCACGAATTGGGTGTTCGGGAGCGTGATCAGCAGTTTGGCGGTGGTTTTCGCGTGGGCGTATTTCGTTTATACCGGCACAGTGTCGACCATCTGGCCGATGTTTGGAACCGCCAACCAGTTGCTGGCCACGGTGGCCTTGGTCATTGGCACATCTTTCATTATCAATCAGGGGAAAGCGAAATACGCCTGGGTGACGATCCTGCCCATGCTTTTCGTGGGCGTGATCACCATAACCGCGGCATGGATCAACATGACGGACATCTATCTGCCGATGACCCGCCAACCCGGCCTGATGGTGCAGGGATATGTCAATTTCATTCTGACCTGCCTGATCCTGGTCAGCGTGGTTATCATTTTCGTGGACGCGGTGCCGAAATGGTACCGGGCGGTCTTGAGTCAGGCCGTGGTCCCTGCCGAGGCGGTGGAGTAGCATTGGTGGTTTTGATCAGTCTCTGTTAGTCTCCGGATTTTTTCCATGTGGAGCGGCGTTTGGTCTGCTGGAGGAGAATCCCGATGAAACACAGGGGGAGGAAGAGGATTGGAATCTTCAAGGTATCGGAAATGATGTAACTGCCCACGCAGGCGGTGATGATCATCAGGATTCGTTTCTGCAAATAGAGCACCAATAAAGCGAGCAGAATGGCCAACGCGGCCGGCCACAGGTTGCCGACAGTCCGGTTGAGCGGTTCGAGCACGCCCGCCCACCTTAAAAAGTTATTCAGCAAGGCCCGTTGTTCTTCGTCAAAGTAAAGCACGTACAGAATTCCCGACAGTGAACCCACAAAAATGAGAACCTGGAAGATCTTTTTGGAGAGCAACAAGGCGCAAATACCCATCACCGCCCCCACGAAGAGCGGCGTGTAGGGATTGTCGGGGAAAAAGCGGACGAACTGGGGATCGACCCGGGGGACGATATCCAACAACGCCGTGTAGAGATTGAATCCGAACAAAAATCCCAAACCGAAGGCAGCTGCCTGGATGCCGAACCGGACCAGCACCCACCCGAAGGCCAAGAGGCCCAGGCCGATCGCCAACATCAAGTAAAATTCCGGGGTCATAGGTATGTTCATGCGTCCCTGCCTCGTTCCAATTCGTGTAACACCTGACAGCATTCCGCATCGGAGGGATTGAGCAAGGCCGCCGCCCGGTAACAGGCCAATCCACGCGTGATCTCATGGAGTTCGAGATGGGCGCGGCCTAGAAGTTTCAGCGCCTCGAAATGATCCGGCATCCGGTCCAGGCATACTTGCAGATGCCGCGCCGCTTCCTGAAATCGCCTCTCCACCAGGGCTTGGTAGCCCCAATAGACCGCAATCTCCGGACATTCCGGTTCTACTGCCTGGGCCTGCTTGATCAAGGCCCCGGCCTTGGCGTTGTCCCCTTGATCGAACGCCATCCGGGCCAAGCAGGCGTACGGCTGTCCCTGGTTACGGTGGATTTTCAACGCGCGCGTGAAATAATCCAACGCTTCCGCGCCGTATCCGGCCATCAGACAGGCGTACCCTATTTCCACCAGCCCTTCTTCAAACTCGGGATCCATGGCTAAGGCCTGGGCCAGATGTTGCCTCGCCTCCTCGTACCGCCCAGTCCGGTTGCAGGCCAGTCCCAGGTTGTACCAAGCCAGGATATCCGGGGTGTGGTCCCGCGTAAACGCGAGCAGGACATCGTGGGCGCGTTTGTAGAGGCCTTGCCGGGCATAGGCCATGCCCAGCATGAGGGAGGCTTCCCGCGCCACCATGGGATTGTCCTTCAAATCCAGTAAAAGATCGATGGTCCGCTCGTATTGACCGGCCGCGAAGCGCTCCGCCGCTTCGCGCATCGCCAGGGAGGCTTCTTCATCAGGGCTGAAGCCGCTGAATCCGGTGGTTTCCCCTTCCAAGATGCGCATGATCCGGTTGAAACCCCTCTTGCCTGCTTCCAAACCGGGATCGATTTCCAGGCATTCCTCGTAATAGGCCTTGGCTTTCAGGTATTTTTTTTTCCGGAGGAGAATGTCGCCGGCCAGCGCGTAGAAGGGGGCATGGCCCGGCTGCGCGGCGATACCGGCTTTCGCCAAGGCTAACGCTTTCCGCGGCTGGTTTATCCGCAGGTAGTGGCGGATCAATTCGGTGCGGATGCGGGGGTTGTAGGGATTCATGCGGAGGGCCTGGTGAAAGACCTTGACCGCCTTTTTCCCTTCACCTGCCAGGAGCAGCGCCCGCCCATAAGCCCAGCGTACTTCCTGATCATTGGGCAACAAGGCCACCACCTTTTCGAACATGGAAAGGGCATCCGGCCAGCGGTGCCATTCCGTATAAATCCGGGCGACCAGGAAATAGGCGTCCGGAAAACTAGGATCAAGCAACAGGACTTTTTTGAGGGTGGTTAATGCTTCGCGGTAATGACCGGCGTGGAAGAGATCGGCCCCTTGGCGGTAGTACAGCGAGGAAGCGGTCAGATCGGCCATTGGAATGATGGGTGACAAAGCGCTCCCCAGGTTCAGAACAGGAAAAACCAACGGACGTGGATCGGCCAAAATCAGGCAAAAATAAAATGGGCGATACTGGACTTGAACCAGTGGCCTCCAGTTTGTGATACTGGCGCTCTAACCAACTGAGCTAATCGCCCGTGTCTGCTTGCGTTCTATTATTCTAACCGAAAACGTATTCTAACCGAAAACGGGTTTCTCCGGAAGCGCCGTAAAAATCCGGCCGCTTCTAGAATGTTTTTATTGTGGACGGATTTTCGGAAAAATTCAAGAAGAGAGGGAGAAGATTTTTTATGTAATTGCGATGGTTGGTGTTATGACCTACCAACAGAGAAGGGTATTCCATTCCTGCCGTTTCGCGTTTCGCTACCATGAATCCATTGATCCGTTCCGTGAGATAAATATGCATCAATGGAACATACCAATCGCCCGCGCAGGCCAATCGCCCGCGCAGGAAATAATGGATGCGTGATTTGGTCTTTCCCTGGACCTATCCGCGGTTCGAGGGGTGTCACAATTAAATCGATTGGAGATAAAGCGATTGCCGAGAGAGGTTGCCTTTCCTCCTTTTAGGATTCCCCACCTCCTACCACTCTCCCAGGGGAGAGGGAATTTTCGGAGTGGTTTTCATCAATCATTTTGAAAGGACGCAATCCCGCGATCAGAAGAAAAGAGCTCACTTGCCGGATGAACTGTAATTGAGAGGGGGAAATCCGCAGCCGGAAAGGTATTATAGAGTCAATAGCCAGAGATATGATGATTTCTTTCCAATGAGGGAGGGAGCGATCTGTATGATTCCAACCTTGTTTTCCGTCAGTTACGCGGGGCTGTGGGGGCAGTGCCGCCTGGATGTGGAAGCTTTCATCAAGAAGGCGGCCGCGCTGGGGTATTCCGCGGTGGAGCTGATGGGCAAGCGTCCGCATTTGTCCATCCTGGACGCGGATGAGGCCTGGATCCAAACAATCCGGCAAACCGCAGAAGAGAACCGCATCGAGATCGCCACAATCGCCGGCTATACGGATTTCACCGCGGGGCGTCACGCTGCCGAAGTGCCCTGGCTTGAAATGCAAACTGCCTATGTCCAAACCCTGGCCCGGGTGGCGGCCGCGCTGGGGGCCAAGATTGTCCGGGTCTTCACGGGCTACACCACCGCGCGCGATTCCGGCCTGGCGGATTGGGATACGTGTGTCCGGGCCATCCGGGAGTGCGCCAAAATCACGGAAGAGTATGGCATTCAACTCGGCGTCCAGAACCACCATGACACGGGCATCGGCTGCGACGCGTTTATCGAGTTTCTGGACGACGTGGGACACCCCAATTGCCGGGCCATGTTCGATCCCTGGTCGCCCGCGTTGAACGGGGAGGATTATGTCCGGTACGCCGGCCTTCTGGCTCCCCGCATGGTACAGACCACCCTGGCGGATTATGTCCGTCTCCCGCGGTTTGAATATCTGCCCGGCCTGATCAATTACCGCCCGCTGCCGGACATGGTCCGCGCCGTGCCGGTCGGAGAGGGCTTCGTCGATTACCGGGGCTTTTTGCAGGCGTTGAAGAAAGGCGGTTTTCGGGGGTATGTGGCGTACGAGATGTGCTCTCCGCTCCGGGGAGGCGGACATGAAGAAAATCTGGACAAGGCCGCGGTGGTCAGTTTGGAAAGAATCAAGGCATGCATGTGAATCGTTTCCGCCTCACGGATTTTCCTATTGAAATAATGTCTTATTTTTTTTACTGGACCGGGTGGATATTCCTTATGGGTTGTTGCCTATTGGGAATGGAAGGCGCGGGACAAAATACTGCCGAAACCTATTTTGTCTCTCCCACCGGCGCGGACCACATCGACGCGGATGGGCAGAACCGTCCTTGGCAGAGTTTAGGCTACGCGCTTTCCCGGATTCCAGACGCGGGGGGCGTGGAAATCCTCGTACAGCCGGGGACTTATCCGGCGCTCAGCTCCACGCGCCGTTTCGAGCGCCCGGTGATCCTGCGCGCCGCCGTTCCGCGTGAATCCATTTTGCTTCCCGGCCCGGATCAAGGCCCGGTGTTGCTGACAGGCGCGCGGAATCTGCGGTTGGAGGGATTCGTGATCGACAACCGTGGCCATTCTGCGGTATCCAACGCGTTGCACATCCTTTCGAGTTGTTCGGCCATTGAAGTGGTGAACTGCCGGATCACGCATGGCGGCGAGGGATACGTGAACGCCAGCGCGGTGAAGATCCACCGGCACGTGTCGCATATCCTCCTGGAAGACAACGAAATTTTTGACGCGCGCGACGCCGAGGTGGAAATCAGCGATTGGGCCCATGACATTGTCCTGCGGCGGAATGTCATTCACCGCCGGCGCTCATCCAGCCGGGAGGCGTTGGTGGTTATTGCAGACCGGTCTTGGCGGATTGTGATGGACCGCAATGTAATCATGAACACCCTTTCCGGTAACGGGCCGTGCCTCATCCGCCTGGGCAGTGGATTGGAAGCGCAAGAAGAGACCAGCGAGATTTTGCTATGGAACAATCTGTTCATTCAGCGGGATGCCGCTCCTGCCCTGGCTTTGACCGGATGCGCGCGGGCGTTGTTCATAAGAAACATTTCTTATTCCAGGCCTGGACACACGCCGTGGATTCGTTCGTGGATTCAATATCCCCGCTTGAACCAGCCGCCGGCGATCACGCAGGTCTATCTGTGGGGCAACCAGGTGATTCATTCTGCCGGGGATGGTCATGCTATAGCTGTGGAACCGGAACTGCTGGATAGCGGATCCGTTATCGTGTTGGACGCGGGGGAGAACACCTCCGGCCATTCCTCTTTCATGAGAGAGAGCACCATAGAACCGGCCGCGTTCGACAAAATACTTCATGAAGAACCTTCCTTGCGGTGGCTGGAAGTTTTTCTGCCCAATCCGATGATTCATGAAATAAAAAATGACCCTTTTTTGAATCAGCCGGGTTTACCGGAACCTCTGCGGAAATTTTGGGAGGAATACAAAGAATGCCGGATTAACCAATAAGTGCGTGCATGGGAGTTTGCCACTGCTTCCCGAAATTTCTTTTCCTCCGGCCTGTTCCCAGAGGGAGAGGGAATCGATTCGCGTTCTCAGCAACCCTCATATCACGAAGAGAGCCGAGAGAATGTTCTGCAGTCGAATCAATAGGTAACTTACGTTTTATCGATTGGATTGCAGAAACCATCTCTTTGCCGGCTAGGCGCATACCGGATGAATATTTCATGATTTAAAGGATAATTTCCGTATTCGCGCAGGACGCGCAAGGCCAGTTCGTAACTTTCCGGCCGGACCTGGCTGGTGATCGAATGGTCGGATTGGAAGATCCAGCCGCCGCCCGCCGCCGCGCGCAGTTTGTACAGGACTTCCCGCCGGATCGCTTCCTCATTCCCCGTTTCGAGCACGCGCACGTCGATGTTCCCCACGAAGGCCAGTCTGCCCGCGTATTTCTTTTTCAAATCGACGACATCCAGGCCGGCCTTGGCTTCCAGCGGATTGTAGGCATGCAATCCCAGTTCCAGCAAATCGTCAAAGATCGCAGAAGCCTTGCCGCAGCCGTGATAGACCGTAAGCAGGCCGTGTTGCCGGCAACAGGTGATCAAGGCCTGGACATGCGGTTTGAATAAGGCCCGCCAACGGGACAAGCCGAAGAGCAATCCCCCGCGGTAGGCTACGTCACCCCAGATATACATGCCCGTGAGACGGCCCCGGGCGGCCTCGATCTGCGCCTGGCAAAATGCCAGCAAGAACGCGCCCACGCGGTCCACGAACGCCGCGAAGCGTTTCGGTTCCGAGGCCATCCATACCAGGGCGTTCTCGCTGCCGACGATCCTCCACAGGTATTCATACGGTTCGCACACCGAACCGAACACGGCGAAATCTTCCACGTACGCGTTTACCCGCTCGTCCCACGCGGGGAGATTACGGATCAGCGCGTCGCCCACGCCGTTGATCTGATCGTCTCCCCCTTCGTAGAACCGCCGCGGGTCGCGGGGGTCCCCCCATTCGAAGTCCGCCATCTCTTTCGGTTCGGTTATGGAGAAAGATTCAAACGAGGGCATGGGCGCGTCCTTTGTCCTCCGGATAGTGGCTCCGAAGCCCGTGCGCACGAGGACATGGTGGTCATCGCTTTCCAGGATGGTGAATGGTTCGACGCGGGGATCCATGTTGGGCGTGATGACGACGTAATCCAAATCGAAATGCCGATAGGGATCGAAATCCTCCCCCCATTTTTTCCGGCAGCGTTGCAGAAAGCCAGTCCAGAAGAATTCACCCACCGGCACGCGGTCCGCTTCCTGGTGCGTCAAGGCCATGCGGACGCGGCCGATTTTTTCTTGCGCTTTCGGCGTTGCTGTGTTCATGATGACGAGTCTCCCGGCTTTCCGTGATGATCGGTTAACTGACCTGGTACGATGCCAGATTGCGGTCTTCCACGCGCGCGGGGCTGCCGCGCAGGAATTCGTCAATTTCACCGGGCGGGATGGGAGTGGTTCCGCCGGCCGTCGCCGCCACCATCGCCCCCAGGGCATTGCCATACCGGCAGGCGTCCTCGAGCCGCTTTGCTTGGCTGTACTGGGTGATAAATCCGGCGGTGAAGGCGTCGCCCGATCCGACAGGATCCATGACTTTCACCTGGAATCCCGGCACATACACCGGCTTGCCGTCCGCGGCCATGGCCAGTGCTCCCCGTTCGCCCAGGGTGACGACGCAACATTGCAACAGCCAATCCTGGATGATCCGCTCACAAAATTCCGGCAAGGCATGTACCTCCAGGCTGAACAGCCGTGTCAGGTACTGGGCTTCCTCCTCGTTCAGTTTCAGGACATCGGCCTTTTCGAGCGAGGAGGTGATCGTTTCCCAGGTATAACAATTCTTGCGCAGATTGATATCCAACACTTTCAACGCCTGGTTGGCCTTCTCCAGGATTTGAGCCAAGGTCTCCCGGGAGTGCGCCGACCGTTGCGCCAGGGTGCCGAAGCAGACGCAATCCGCTTGCGTGGCGGCTAACGCCAGATCCTCCGTCATCTCGATGTTATCGTAGGCCACATCCGGAACGATGAAGTAATCCGGCTGATTGTTTTCATCCAAGGACACATTTACGGTGCCCGTGGGACGCGTGGAATCCCATTGAACGAACCGGGTGTCCATGTTCAGTTCCCGCATCCGCTGTTCCGCCCGCCGCCCCAAATCGTCCCGTCCCAGGCGGCTGACCATCAGCGCCCGGTGCCCCAGCGAATTGGCCCGGAAGGCAAAATTGAACGGCGCGCCTCCCAGGACGGTGCCCGACGGCATGATATCCCACAGGACTTCCCCAAAGGACAAAATGTTCATTTTCATGGCGAGATCCCAAACGAAGAATTATTCCATTTTACATTGCGGCGGGATCGTGGATTTGTCTATGGGAACCGAGGGGAATCGTTGTGCCGCGGGTTGATGCCCAGGGTTAAGACCCAGGGCCGGCACGGTATCAACTTTACCCAGGGAGCGCCTGCCCAGGGTTAAGACCCATGGCTATTTTAGGGGTGGCATTGCCTAACTTTTGCCCAGGGTGGAAACCCTGGGCTATTTTAAAGGCGTCCCCTGAAGAAGACTCATCTGGTTTTGTGAAGCAGGAATTGAAATATGAGAAGCTGTGACGTGGAAGAAAGGGCTGCCCTCACCCTGGTCTTCTTGTTTCGTTCGGGTACATAGGTAACACGTTTAAGTTGCATATTCGACTCGTAAAAAGGAGGATCAGACTATGCCCTGGAACGAGGTGAACCTCATGTCCCTGCGCCGCGAATTCATCCATTTCGCCACCCAAGCCCACGCAAACCTCAGCGGACTCTGCCGCCGCTTTGGCCTCAGCCGCAAGACCACCTACAAATGGCTCCAGCGCTTCCACGAATATGGCGACGAGATCCTGCGCGACCGCCCCCGCCGGCGCCGCGCCGCGGTGGTGAAAAACGCCTTGCTCCCTCTGAATCCCTTTGCTACCTTGAGGTGCGTGCGGGGATGTTCCGAATCTGGAATCAGGAAAAGAGATTTACATGATACGCTAATTTTTTTTAGAGGAGATCCAATCATGAAAAAGCAACGATTTACTCAATTGCGAAGAAAGGATGCCATTCGCCCTTTCCGGGATTCCCTCACCCTGACCCTCTCCCGGAGGGAGAGGGAATTTGAAGGATGCTTTTCATCGCTTATTTCGAAGAGGCGCGAACCGTTGGTCTAAAATAAGATACGCATTTTCCGGTAGAACCATTTTTCCCCAAGGAGATCAAATAATGACTCGAATTGCACCCTTTTCCAAAATCAACTCCCGCGCAATAGCCGTACTGGCGGGATGCCTTTTCCTTTCCACCGCGTACGCGGAAACGCCCCGTTCCGGGCCGTCGGTAGATTTCAGCCACGGCCCGCTGAAGGTTTCAGAAAACCGGCGTTTCATCGTGCATGAAGACGGAACGCCTTTCTTCTATCTGGGTGACACGGCGTGGGAACTGTTCCACCGCCTGACCCGAGAAGAAGCGGAGCGTTACTTGGAAAACCGGCGGCAGAAGGGCTTCACTGTCATCCAGGCCGTGGTGTTGGCCGAACTGGACGGTCTGGAGACCCCTAACGCTTATGGCGACAAACCGTTGTTGAACAACAATCCCGCTCAGCCCAACGAAGCCTACTTCAAGCATGTGGATTTCATCGTCAACAAGGCGAAAGAGAAGGGAATCTTCATCGGTATGTTGCCCACTTGGGGTGACAAGGTGACGAAGGCCTGGGGAAAAGGCCCGGTGGTTTTCAATCCGGAGAACGCGCGGATATATGGCCGGTTTTTGGGACAGCGGTACAGGACCCAGCCGAACATTATCTGGATACTCGGCGGCGACCGCGTGGCCGACGGGGCCGAGGAGATATGGCGGGCCATGGCGCAGGGCATCCAGGAAGGCGACGGGGGGATTCATCTCATCACCTATCATCCGCAGGGCGGCCAATCTTCGTCGAAATGGTTTCATGAAGACGAATGGCTGGCGTTCAACATGCTGCAGTCCGGCCATGACCGTTTTGATAATCCAAACTACCGGATGATCACAGCGGATTACAACCGCGAGCCGGTCAAGCCGTGCTTCGATGGCGAGCCCCGCTACGAGGACCATCCCGTCAACTGGAAAGCCGAAAACGGCTGGTTTAACGATTTCGACGTCCGGCAGGCTGCCTACTGGGCGCTCTTCGCGGGGGCGTTCGGCCATACTTATGGATGCCATGACATCTGGCAGATGATGGCCCCCGGCCGCGCACCCATCTCGTCCGCCCGCAACAACTGGTACGACGTCCTTGACCTGCCCGGCGCATGGGACATGATGCACGTGCGCCACCTCATGGAATCCCGGCCGTTTCTCAGCCGCGTGCCCGATCAAAGCCTCATCGCCGAGGGGCAAAGCGAAGGCGCAGGCCATGTCCAGGCCACCCGCGGCGATGGCTACGCGTTCGTGTATATCCCCGCGGGGACGCCGGTCACCGTCCAATTGGGGAAAATCTCCGGCGGGAAGGTGATGGCCTGGTGGTACGATCCGCGCAAAGGAACCGCCTCGCTGATCGATTCGTTCGCCGACAGCGGCACGCGCCGCTTCGATCCCCCCGGTCCGGAGAAGCGCGGCAACGATTGGGTGCTGGTGCTCGACGACGCGTCCCAAAATTTTCCCGCGCCCGGGCAGGCGGGAAAGTAGTGAGGGATGATGTGTTACGAACAAGCGGGACTTGGAACACGATTAATTGCCGGCTACCTGTTGGATATCAAATAACAACTTCTTAGTTCCGTGATTCATATAGAGAGACACCCGGCTGTTTTCGACCGCGTCCCGAAAGTGGGGATTGCGGATGGAATCTTCAAGGACCAGAACCACGGAACGCCCGAAAATACGTTCCAGGCGTTCCTTCAAAGTGAAATACCGGGTGAACATCTTCCCCGGACGCCTGTCCAGGCGCGCCACGATATCCACATCGCTTTCCGCGTGAAAATCAGGCCGCGTGATGGAACCGAACACATCCAGACGCTCTACGCCCTGTTCCTGGCAGACCGGCGCGACTTTTTTACCTGAATTCGCTGATATCAACCATGGTTTTTCATCCGCTCACCGAATGTTATCCTTATACCGTATCTGTATCCATTTACCCGCTTGCACAGATATAGAGGATGAATTTTACCCTGCCACGGTTTCCCTCACCCTGGCCCCAGAGGGAGAGGGGATTAATCACTTTTGTTTCATCCCTCCCAGGGCTTACGCCCGGGGCTATGCTCATGCCGCGCCGTTGGCGCTCAAAAGTTGTACCTGCCTACCGGTACTGCAAACCGGTAAATAGTTACCTGTATTTTATCCTGCCCCCCTCACTCCCACCCGGCCAGTTGCAGGATATCTCCCCGGCTTTGGGCGCCGTTGGTGGGGTTGTAGGGCAGGAACGGTAAATCTCTTATGCCATCCGGGCCGGTCTGCACCACCCAATATGAGGTTTTGGGCAGTTTGAGTTTCACCTGGTAGGATTTCACCGCCTGAATCGTTTTGTCTGATGGATGATAATATCCGGGGACATCCACATGATGCGGCCGGACCGTTTCCACCATTGGATCATTCTGAAAGATACCCCGCACCCAGTTTTCCAATTCGATCCGCGTGGTGGTGACGCTAGGGATTTCGGCGGGGGCGATATGTTCTTCGCCATACCACTTCATCGGGAAATTGATTTCCGAATGATCGCCGGGATTCACGACGGTTTTCGTTTCATCCAGGTAGTTTCTCTTGTTCACTTGATGCCGGGCGATGTAGGCCTCGACCAACTGTGTATTGCTTCTATCCGGGAATAAATCCACTGTCCATTGAGACTGTTTTTCGAATTGCGCGGCGAATTCCTCACTGGATAGCCACGCGTCTTTCGTGTCCCGTTGGCACCGCCCCCAGAAGGCGGCGGTCAGGGCGGCCATCCGTTGCCGGGCCACCAATAAACGTGTCAAGGCATTTGTTTGATAATACGGTTCCGCGAACAACGTGGCGAAGCGGGAGGCGGCGTACACCAGCGGCGGGATGCGGCGCGCGTTGTCCGCCGAAAGCAGGGGATCCGAATCATAAAACCAATCCGGTAAGTTGCCAGCCCGCTTGCGCATGGCCGGCAGAGTGGTCCATTTCGCCAACAACGCGGCGGTTTTCCTGGAACCCCGCTGCTTGAAGAAACGCGCGTACCGATCATTCCATAAGACCAGGGCCTTGGGGATGCCGCGCAGTTGATCAATCCGCCAATCCGGGATCAATCCGATTTCATGGTACAAATCATCGATCCGGGTATCCCGCTGGGGATCGGGCACACCATTCAACAAGAGGGTGGCGGCGATGGTATCGGACTGGTAGAGCCTGCCCATCATGCCCGCGTAGTCCGAGTAATCGGTCCAAAAAAGGATGTTTCCGGCATACGATGGAATATACCATTCCTCCGGTTTGAATTGCCGCAGCGCGGCGAGGATCTTCTGGTTGTCCTCCGGGCCGGGATTGGTCCATAAGACGGTGTCGAATCCATCCAGGCCGATTTCGATTACCATGGCCCGCATGAGTTGATCCCACGCCATGGGCGAATACCGGAACGCGTCTCCCAGCCGGATGATATCCACCAGCCTCGCGATGGCTAGGTCCCGTTTGCCTTGAATCCAGTCCCGCAGGGCGAGTTGTTTCAGGCCGAGCGCTTTTTGTGCAATCCCGGAAATCCAAAGGGAATGATATTCAGACGTGGCGAAATAGATCTCATCCGGCGCGGCCAGATAGGGTCCTTTTTCTAACACCGGGGGAACCTGGGCCGCCCAGTCCTCCACTTGGTTTAAGCGGGATTGATACCATTCCGGTGCTTCCGGCACGGCGAGGATGGCCCCCGCGTTGCCTACCAGGGTCTCCACCTGGTTTAATTCCTCGAAAATGGAAATCACCCGGGAGCGGTTCTCGCCCAAGTTAATCGTGGTGTACGGATCACGCGTAAGCAGGTCCATATACCCTTGCTTGGTTCCCGGACCGTATTTGTCCCACAGCGTTTGATTGAGCAGTGTGGCCAGTTCGAGAGCCTGCTCCCGTTGTTGGTTCGCGACGCGCCGTTCGTGCCAGGTGCTCAGCGCCAGGAGGCACACGGTCAGGACGATGATCAGCTCCATTCCCCGCTTGGTATAGGTTTTCATGGATCGGCTCCTTATCCCATGCCCACATTGACATTCGTGACGAGATACAACAGGTCTTTCCAGCCGGTTTTAATCAGTAGAATCACCGCCGCCAGCGTGAACAGGTAGATCCGCCCCGCGTAGAGCAGCCGCGCGCCCGCGCTTCCGGTCAGGACCTGCCGGTCGGTGGCCATCCGCGCCGCCGCCAGGGAGAGGCCGATGACCAGCAAAAACAGGCTCCAGGCAAAGAGGGGGAAAAAGGGGATGGGATTCGCGTCGTACTGGTTGGGAAACGGCACCGAAACCACCAGGAAGATGGGATACTGCAGCCAGAACAACAGCACCAAGGGCAGAACCGCCATCGGCAAGGCCAGGAAGAACGCGTAGATGGAGTTCTGCAAGGCCAGGGTGGCCATCACCCCGCAGACATAAGCCACCAGGGCGATGCCAAACATGGCCCCGATGATGGACACCAGCACGAGAAGGCCTTCCCAAAGATCATGGGGCATCCAGCCGCTCCGGTAATAGATCTCATTGAGGAACACGGCCAAGCCGGCCAGGGACCATACCATTGCCGGGATGCCCATCAGTAGCAAGCCATGCCCGAACTTCACCCCGAAAATTTCGCGCAAGGGAATGGAATGCTGATACAACACGCAGCGGATGCCGTCTTTCTCCCGCGCGGCGTAGATCGAAACGCCCACGCCGATCGCGTACAATCCGCACGCGGTCCCCATCAAAACCAGCCAGCCGTCACGGTCCGATGCCGATAGCACCGTGCTGCCGATGAACAAGCCCGCCAACAGCAGCGAAAGCGCCAGAAACACCCGCATCTCGCGCCGCTGCTTGCGCAGCAGTAGGGTGAAGCGCGGCTGCTCCCACAGGATTCCGCGCCGCCATACTGCCGAGGACAAGGCCCCCGCGTAACCTGCCGCCGCCAGGCCGAATAGGGTGAGGTAGCGCCAAGCCTGAAGGGTTTTGCTCTGGTAAACCGAATATCCCCAGAGACCGAGGTAAATCACCGCCAGGCCGGTCAGGATCACAGTGATGGACTGGTTCAACACCGCCGACAAGGGCAGGCCGAGCAGGTAGGCCAGGAGCGTGTTCAACACCAGCGACGATCCCACCCAATCGTCGTAGTTCCAGACCATGATCCCCAACATGGTGAAAAACAGGTGCCACAGATATTGGATGAAGAGGATCACCGCCAGGATGGCCAGCCCCGCCGCGATTTTTTCCTGCTGGATCCGTTGCCGCGAGATAGGCAGCCGGCGCAGCAGCCAGTCGTTTTGCCCTTGCCGTTCTTCCGCCGACCACTGGCATGCCGCCAGCAGCGCCATCAGCACGTTGATGGCAAGCTGCAGTTTGGGAAACCATTCATACAAAGGAATATCAAAGGACCCTTTGCTGCCGGTCCATTGGGCCATCAGCGCATTGACTCCCGGCACGGCCGCCATCAACAATGCCTGGATGGCTAGAACACATCCCATCTGCCCCGCCAGAATCTTGAAATCCTTTTGGAAGATCGCGAAGGGGATCTTTCTCCACTTTACTGGCGAAACAGCCTCCGGAACGGGAATCCCCTGTGGCTCCATGGTTTGCGTCAGGTTGGTTTCGTTCATGATCCCACCAGGTCGACGAAGATATCTTCCAGTGTCATGTCTTCCACGATCACGTTGACCGCGCCGGTTTGGGCGGTCAGCGCTTCCGGCGTCCGTTGGGGGTCGAAGTCGCGGCAGGTGATCATCGCCTCGCGGCCGTTCACCCGCGTGACCAGCGCCTGCTCGATGCGCAGATTCCCGGGAACCTGTTCCGCGAACACCAGCCGCACCCGCTTCATCCGCTGATGCAGGTCATCCAGCCGCGTCATCAGTTCGACGTTGCCTTCGCGGATAAAACACACGTGATCCAACAGACCGGAAAACTCGTTGACCAGGTGTGAAGAGACCAAGATGGTGCGCCCGGCTTCCTGAAAGCGGGCCAGGATGGTTTCGATGAAGTTGCGCCGCGCCGCGGGATCGAGGCCGCCGGTGGGTTCGTCGAGCACCAACATTTGCGGTTCGAAGGCCAGCGCCAACAGAAGCGACAGCTTGGCGCGCATGCCCTTGGAGAGGTTCTTGATGACCGCGCCGCCCTGCAGGCGGAACTCGGCCAGTAACGAGGAGCACAAGGTCCAGTTCCAGGTGTCGTGGTAGGAGGCCACCAGTTCGACCAGCTCGTTGATCTTCATCCAGTCGTAAAATCCCTGGATCTCGGGGACGTAACCCACCCGTTTGCGGATTTCGAGGTCTTCCCTGGCGGGATCGTAACCCAACACCCTCATTTGGCCGGTGGTGGAGGGCAGCAGGCCCATGATCATGTTGATGGTGGTCGACTTGCCGGCCCCGTTGGGACCCAGCAGGCCGAACACCGACCCCGTGGGAACCTGGATATTCAGGTTACGGACCGCCCAGTGCTTGCCGAACTGCTTCCCCAGGCCTTCCGTGACGATCGCGAATTCATTCATGTTCGGTCTCCTTGTTCAGCTCGGCCGCGCTGTCCCGGACAATGGCAATGACTTGCTCCAAGGGGATCTTGTAATGGCTGGCCTCGAGGGCCAGTTCATCCGCGATCCGCTTGATGATTTTGAGCCGCTCCCTCTGATCCAGCCCCGGTTCATTGTCCGTGAGGAAGCTGCCCGACCCCTGGCGTGAGCGCACCAGTCCCATGTGTTCGAGTTCGAGGTAGGCGCGGCTGACGGTGTTGCGGTTGACCCGCGCCTGCACGGCCACGTCGCGGATGGTCGGCAATTGGTCCCCGGGCTTGACCGCCCCGGTGGCGATCGCCCGCCGAATGCTGTCGACGATCTGGAGATACGTCGGTTTAGGATTGGATGGATCGACTGTGATTATCATTGTACTAGCAATAATAGGACAATTAAGGAAGTGTGTCAAACTAAAATGAGAAATTTTTCAGTCAGGAGATCGGACCAGGGGAGAATATGAAAACTGGAAGAATAGCCCGGGATTACCACTCTGGGCTGCTATAGGCGGCCCCTTGAAAGGGGCGTGGAGGGAAGAAAGGGGGGAAATGCGGAATCCGGGAAGGTGTGTAATGGGAATAGAGCGATCCGCACCCTGATTTTTGTCGAAGAGAGATGGAAATATGGGGAGGTTTTTATTGATCACATCGAAGAGATATGAACCGGCAATCCCCAAAAGTACGGAATTGCCGGATGGGCCATAATTAACTATTTCAATCCCAATCCCAACACATCCTTGCAGAACTGGACGCTGCGTTCCAGATCGTACAATTGTTGCTGTTGGCTGAGTTCGTTCGACCGGGGACCCGTGGGACGTTGCGGATCAGGAGGCAACGCCTGGCCTTTTTTGGCCATGGCCATGAAACGCGCGAAATCCTTGGCGCGGGCCTTAGGGTAGGGTTCCCAGAAATCCACTTCCAGGCAAGGATAGTTACGTGGTCCGATCCAGGAGATAATTTCCAAAACAAAGGGGACTCCGGGGCACAGTTTCGTGAAGGTGTCCAGGTAGGCGTTCCAGTCGATGTGGCCGTCGCCCATATTGGTCCATTCCACAAATGCCCCATTGTCCGATTCCCAAATGCCGCAGTCGCGCATGCCCGAAGAGACGGCGTACGGGCCGAGGATTTCCAGGTTGCCCATCGGGCTTTCGAGTGCCCATACCGCGTTGCCGCAATCCAGGGTGGCCCCCACGTAGTCCTTGCCTGCCGCTTCGATCAGTTCGGCCAGTTCCCAGGCCTGCATGTCGCCCGCGTGGTTTTCGATGGCGATCTTCACGTTGGCGTCGACCGCCCGGGATTTGACCTTTTTGAAGACCTCCACCGTGCTTTCGATATGCCGGTAGATGCCTCCATCGCCTTTCCGGTCCTCGGCCGTGCCGAGATAGCACCGGGCCACCGGTGAGCCCAGGGTCTGGGCGGTCCGGATAAGCAGCGCCAGGTGTTCTTCCGCCGTGCCGTACTTGGCGATGAATCGCGGTGAGGTGGGACAGACCCCTCCGGTTCCGGCGTGGATCAAAATGCCTTGAGCGTCCGCTTGCTGTTTCACTTTTTTCAGATAATCCTCTTCGAGACTCTCATAGGCGTCGAGGTCTGAAATCATCAACACGTCCAGATTCAACCGGGCCGCGTAATCGATCAGTTGAGGGGCTTTCCAGTTCATGGCCCGCACGGAAAAATTGTCCATGCCCAGGGCGATGTTCCGTTTCGGAGCCGCCGCGCCCCGCGCGGGATTGGGGGACATTAGCGCCGCCCCTGCCGCCGCCATGGAGGCCAAGAACGCCCGCCGGTGGATCGTGGATCTCATTTCGTTCATGGATTCCCTCCTGTAGTTTTCCGGTCCTTCTGCCACGGATAGGATGGCGTCAGGATTTTATTTTTTTTTCGCCATGGCCTTTGGGATTGTAGAGTAATTCAGCCCCTCGTGAAATACCTTGGATAGAATATGGGGAACAACTCGTTCTTTGCTTAAAAAAGAATCATTTGAGAAGTGCGTATCTTATACAGTAAAAATCGGTTTCATTCTTTCCGGGATGAATCCGGTGACAAAGGTTCTCCCATGTAAAAAAGCTCTCACCTTGGTCCTCCCCCAGAAGAAATGGGAATCGTTTGCCGTTCCCGTCCATCCTCAAACGATGAATCAAGCACTGAGAAAGTTCTGAATCCGGGGGATAGGGAACTAAAAAACCATCCCCTGTCCAGCGCAGGCCGGACAGGGGATGACGACCCGCCGTGAAGAGTTAAACCGATGCAATTCGGATTCTACCGGATGGTGTAGAGCGGTTATCCTGGCGGTTATTTTTCGACCCGTTTGATCGTGCAGCCGAAGGCGTTGGTTTCCTTGGTCTCCACCTCTTTGCCGGCCAGCATGGCGTCGAGGGCGGCGACGAGATAATGGTTTTTCACCTTGTCGGCGTTTTGGTTGTCGGTAATCGCGCCGTGGTAGTGGATTTTCTTATCCTTGCCGATCACAAATACTTCCGGTGTCCTCTCGGCGCCGAAGCGGTCCGCGATCACGTTATCCACATCTTTGAGCACCGGATAGTTGAGTTTCTTGTCTTCGGCGTATTTTTTGATCAGTTCTTCGCTGTTGTTATGGTTAGAGTCGATGGCCAGAAACACCACGTCTTTTCCTTCGTACTTGCCGGCGATGCCCATCAACTGGCTTTCAAATCCTACTGAGACCGGGCACTGGCAATTCCAGAAATCCAACACGATGATCTTTTCACCCAACAGGTCGGCTAAATTATGAGTTTTCCCATTAACATCCTTCAACTCAAATGCTGCTACTTCATCCCCGACTTTGTATGGCTTGACTTCCTCTGCCGCCATGGCTGCTCCGGAAACCGTGAGAGCCCCAATCAACACCGCGAAAACGGCCATGTTCCACGCACTTTTCATGGACCTTGCACTCCTTTCAAATCACCGCGGATTATGGAATCGGATACGACTCCATTTTCCCATTATAAGGAGTCCACAGGCGGATTCCAAATTTCGAAGGGGAAAATTCTAGGGGAAAGGTAGATTAAGCCGGCTCATAACTACCAAGATCAATGCTAAAAAAAAATAGCATCCTCAACCATGTTCCAGAAACTGGTTGAGAACGCCACCGCAGAGTAAGGGAATGAAGAACAACTCCGTTTATCTGAGGTATTGTAAGAAATAGTCGAGATAGGATGCCTTGCGTCTCTTTCAGGCTACTCTTAGGGTGACACCCCAGAGGGAGCGGGGATCAATTTGTGTTTCCATTCGGGATCCAACCACGAAATATATGGTGAAAAAGATCTGCATTGGGGTACATAGTAACAGATTTTACTGTTCCTATTTTTTAAAATCTCGGCGGTCCCGGCATGTTTTCCATCAGCTGCCTGGCGATTTGATTAATCCCCTGGTTGATTTCCTCGCCATTCAACTCCCCATTGCCATCAGCATCCCACTTGTCCCGCCAATTTTTCCAAACCGCCATGAAATTGGAACGGTTCAATATCCCTTCGGAATTCGCCTTCTCCATCAATGCGGGTAAGAACATCATGCCTGGCGAAAATCCTTCCGGAGGCATGAAATTTCTGAATTCCTCCGGAACCGGGAAGATCTGGTTCAAGCCATTCCCCATTTCTTTTTCGTTCAGGGCTTGATCATTATCGCTGTCCCACCCGGTTGCCCATTCCGTAGTTTTCTTTTCCCACTCCGATGAGGTCACCTGGCCGTCTTGATCGGAATCGAGCGCGCCGAGCAACTGCGGTCCCAGGAACATCCCTGGACCGAAATCCCTTATTCCGCCTGGTTCACCTGGTCCTCCCGGTCCACCGGGGCCACCGGGGCCACCCGGGCCCCTCATGACCAGGCGAATCCCTTCCGATTTTCCTTCCAGCTGCTGGCGGAGGGATTCCACGCGTCCTTGAGTCCAGGATGACAGGGAAAACGCGAAGCCCGTCATCGGGGGGCCCATGGGGGGGCCGCGGAATCCGCCGCGCCGCGCAATTCCGGGATCAGGCTCCTGGGGGCTTGGTTCTTGGGGGCTTGGTACCCGAGGACCTCGTGCCGGGGGGCCCGCGAAAAATGGGGGAGAGATAGAGGTTTGCGTATCGATTGGTTCATTCGAGACGCATCTTAAATAGGCTTCGTAGGAGCTGTTGGGATCCTCTTTCACCGCTTCTTCGATGACCGCGTGTATGGCGCCGATGTTGTTCAGGATTCGTTCCGGGTGGAAAGCATCCTGTAAAAATTCACGGATATACTGCCGGTATTTTTCTTTCCAATCGGGAACGGCGAGGACTTTGTCGATCAGCGGTTGCGGGCTGGCGTTGGGATACTCGATGCTGGCCTGCATCTGATCGACGTGGGACCCGATCAAAAAGAACTTGCCGAACGCCAGGTTCAGATCCCAGGGGATCCAAAGGTATTTTTGCCGGGAGGGTTCGCCGTAGATGTAATAATTCTGCCCCATGGCGAGGATGCTGTCGTAATTGGCGATGGCCACGTTGACGGCCAAAAAGCGGAGAAACTGATCGACATCGGTGTAGTCCACAATCTTGTGTTGAAACTCAGTTCCTGTCGCTTCGTTTACCAGTTGGGCAAAATCCATGAACCGGTTGGCATCTTCCCAGGAGACGGTATCGTTTTTCGGTTCATAGGGAATCTTATAGTCTTCCCAATTCCGCCCGAAATAAGGGAATCCCCGGATCATTTGCGGTTTTAGCAAGAGACCCTTTTTTTGCTGGAAGTTGTGGTGAAGAAATCCATCGTCGATTTGTTCCACCACGGTGTACAGGCCCAAATATTCCCGGTCGTATTTCCCTTCGACGGAGAGATACACCTTGGCGAAGGCCGTCCGGGGCGCGGCTACGCCAAATGCCCGAAATGTCTCATACGACAAGGCATCCACCATCTGCGAGGGATCCATGGTGTTATTGTTTAGATTCAATTTTTTCAGGCCGAAGAATTTTTGCTTGTCCACAAACCGGTTGAAATCGATCTTGAAGGATTTCTTCAAGGTGTTGAAAGCGGTCATGAAGGAAGCCTGGCCTTTGTAACGGATCCCCACATTTTTAATGGTGTATCCTTCCCATTCAAAATCACCGGACCCATAGGGAAACTCCATCCCACCAAAAGGCCTTCCCAGGCCGCCCGGGCCACCCGGGCCACCTGGTCCGCCTGGGCCTCCGGGACCTCCAGGCCGGCCGAATCCAGCGGGGCCACCAGGTCCGGCAGGGCCTCTTTCCCGCCTCATCCCGCGATCTCCCGCGGGGCGTTCCATTTCACCGGGATTGGCGGGTGTCATGAGCCGGTCTCCGCTAAAGGGAGGCTGGCCGGGAAATCCGCCCGGGGTGGCGGGTTCAATGGCTGTCCATTGATCGGCAGTGAATTGCAGATGAATGGAATAGAGTTTCGTTAAGCCAAAGAATTCATCGGCGTTTGGCTCCGTGAACGGATCCGAGCTGAATGCCGGCAGGGCCAAAAATCCGAACGCAAGGGGCAACCAATATAGAAACCGATAGCCTTTTCGAATGTATGTCATCGTGTGGCATCCTTATAGTTTCAGCAGAATCGATCCCTGATCTTTGGGTAATTATCCAACACCGAGTGAAGCGCAAATCAAAGTCCAAGACAAATGAGAAAGGATGAACCTTGATTTTTTAGGTTGGAGCCGTTTGTTTATAGGGATAAATGAACTCCCCTGGAGGGGAAAAATGAATTTGTGGGAGTAAGCCTGTGAGCAAAAACGGCTCCAATGAGAAGGTGAAATCTACACTGGAAAAGGGCAGATTTTGCGCACCGATTGTTTAAGCCACCCAGAAAAAGTGAACATGGGAGAAATTTAATGAAGGGGGTTAAGGATTCGGAAGGATAAGGAATCTGTACATGTCTCGCCGTCGTTATAGGGCGTAGTCATGCGTGAACTCCCCGCGCGCTTTTGGCGTATGCGTGTGTGCCTCATCGCGAGATCTCAATAGAATCGAATCCCATCATTCCTTGATAAACTTATACAATCTCCCGTTTTTCAGGATCGTAACGCAGGCGTTTGCCCAGGCGGTTGGATTCGGCGCACAGGATGCCAGCCACGGAATGGGCCAGGCCCATCTCCACCGGGCAGCGGGGATCCTGGCGGGTGCGGACGCAATCGAGAAAATCGGCCATATGGCTGTTGGGCGGATTTTCGGGTGGAAGGACACGCGTTTCCTTGATTTGATCCGGGCCGCCGCCCCCATCGCCGGAGAGTTCCCGCTTCCACACGTCCAGTTTGCCGTTGCTGCCATAGAGGATGAATTGCGTGTCGGCCGAGTTGCACAAGCTCATGGAAAAGTTGAGTTGAAATCCGGAGGGATAATCGAGAATGGCGCTGAGGGTGTCCTCGGTTTCGCGGCCGTCGTCCCCCCAACAGAGAACGGCGGCGCTGCACACCACTTCGGCGGGGAAGAGATCCTGCATGAACCAGGCCACGGCGTTGAGGTAATGCGACATCCACAGCCCCGGCAGACCGTTGGTGTAATCCCGGTACAGATACCAGCGGCGGAACTTCTTGGCGCTGAACGGATGCGGGCCGTGATGCAGTTCGAAGAGCGGCCAATTCACGTCGTCTTCCCGCACGTCGTCATACGCTTTGCGCCACCGGGGCTCGTTGAAGTTTTGGGCGATGGCGATCCGGGTGATCAAGCCTAGCACGCCGGAGTGGACCGCGCTCGCGCAGGCGATGAAGTGGCCGTCGCTGCGGTATTGGGTGCCGGATTGCACCACGCGTTGGTTGGCGCGGACGGCGTCCACGGCGGTCAGGGCTTCTTGCAGATCCACCGCCATGGGTTTTTCGCAGTAGGCGTCCTTGCCGGCCTCAGCCGCTTCTTTGAGGATCTTCGCGTGGCTGAAGTCGGGCGTGGCGATGGTTACCGCGTTGACCTCGGGATGCGCGAGGATAACGCGGTAATCCTCCACGGCGTGGACGGGCGCGTTTTGCCCTTTTTTCACAGCGGCTACGGCGGTTTCCCGCGCCCCGCGCCACACGTCGCACACGTGGCTGATCTCCACGCCCATTTCCCGGCACGCCAGGATGTCGGCGATGTGCTGCGAACCCCGCACGCCGCAACCGATCACCGCCACCCGGATCCGGTCGTTCGCGCCTTGAACAGAAGTGGCCTGCGCGGCGGTGAGACTCCAGGCTCCCATGGCGAGCGCGGTCCGGTGAAAGTCTCGGCGTTTCACTTTTTTTCTCCTTTCATTATTCCGGCATTCGCGCATTTCGCGTATCATGACCTTATCAAAAGATGCTTTCCCTAGGGAAGGGAAGAGATGAGGAAATCACGTCCCGCCATGGATTTTGCGCCATTTACCCTGATTCCGGGCGAAACCCGCAACATGGTGTTGGAATCGCCGCATCATGGCCGCTGGGTTCCCCCGGAATGCCTGGTGCATTCCCGTTTGGCCAAGGCGGCCCGCCGGCGGTGGGATAACCACATTGCCATCGCGGAAGAATTTCTGCTGTGGAACGTGGGGGGCGTTGTTGTGGCGTCCCGGTATTCGCGCCTGGTGTGTGATCTGAACCGGGGGGCGGACCGGGTGGACGCGCGGGTGTGTCCCCGTTGGCCGGGCGCGCGGATTTACGAGGACGGGGGGGTGATCGTCCCCTTCCTCCGGACGCGCCGCCGTGTGGTCCGCTTGTATGATCCGCCGCTCGAGCCGGAAGAAGTGGAAAAACGCCTCCGGCGCTATTGGTATCCTTATCATGATGAACTGCGGAAGCGGGTGGAGGAAAACGTGAAGCGGTTCGGCCAGGCGGTATTGATCAGCCTGCACAGCACGAATCCCCTGCCGGCCCACGCGCAGGAACTCCGCCCGGTAATTTATTTGGGGACAGACCAGGGACGCAGTTGCGATGCGGCGGTTTTGCTCGCGATGCAGTCCATTCTTGAACAAAGCGGATGCCGGGTGATCACCCAAGGTTTTTACCAAGGGGCATTTGTGACCCAGGCCTATGGGAGGGAGCCCCGCGTGCAAGCGGTGCAGATCGAGTTAGACCGGCGGTATTTGAGCCAATCCAAGATTGCCCGGTGGAAGATGCTGGAACCGTTGGCGGCCGCGCTCCGGGCCGTGACAGTGGCTGAAAAGTCACCGGCGTTACCCCGTTTCCGCCGCGTGCCCGCGTCGCGGACGTATATGGATCCGCTGACGGGCGACGTATGGCGGTGGTGACAGATCAATATCCCTTCACTTTGTCCACTACGTTCAACAACGGTTCGCCGTGGGCAAAGCGGCGGACGTTTTCGCGGAACAGCAGTTTCCTTAGTGATGCGGTTTGCACCGTGCGGCCGGACATGTGGGGGGTGATGATCACGTTGTCCATCGTCCACAGGGGATGGTCCGGCGGCAGCGGTTCGGGATCCGTGACATCGAGCGCCGCCCCGGCGATGCGTTGGTTCTTCAGGGCCTCCACCAGGTCCTCCTGATTGACGGTTTGGCCGCGGCCCACGTTGATGAAATAGGCCGACGGCTTCATTTTCGCGAAGCAATCCTTATCGAAATAACGGAAGGTCTGTGTGGTGAGAGGGACCGTGCTGAGCACGAAATCCGCCCGCGGCAGCAGGCCGTGCAGTTCGTCCGGCAGGCCGATATACGTGACATAGTGCGGTTTGTCGCCGCGGTTGTAATCCACGGCGAGGATCTTCATGCCGAATCCCGCGGCCCGCCGGGCCGTTTCGCGCCCGATACCGCCCAGCCCTAGAATCAGCAGAGTCTGGCCCTCCAGGGTTTGTTGAGGCGGAAGGCTGACGTGACGCCACCGGCCTTGGAGCTGCTCGCGGTATTGCGCGGCCAATCCCTTGCTGAACAGGAGCATGAAGCCCAGCACGTGGTCGGCGATCGTCGCGCCGTGCGTGGCCTTGCCGTTGGTGAGGATGACATCGCTCTGGACGAAGTCCGGGAAGAGCACATCCTCCACGCCGGCGCTGCGGGAATGCACCCAACGGAGTTTTTTCGCCGAGGCGAAAATCTCCCGGGGGATCGGTTCTTCCGCGCCGTCGGCATCCGCGATAGCCTGAAGCATCTCCCGGTTCGAGCGGACGCTGACGATCTCCACATGGGGGGCCACCCGCTTCAACGCGGCCAGTTCTTTTTCATCCGTGGTCCGAGTGACGATTTTCCTGGGGGGCGTCCAGCCGGGCGTGTCCCGCGTGGGTGAGGGCCCTTCGACGAGGTTCAGCTCGGCCAGTTGCCAGGGGATGATCAATCCCGTCATTTCCTTGTAAATATGTTCGGCGTGGTCCTTGGGGGGATCGATGCCCGTCCATTTTTTGTAGAGGGGGATATCGATGCTTTGTTGGATCGCTTCC
>JABLXU010000004.1 GCA_013177805.1 Candidatus Omnitrophota bacterium | reverse complement strand
AAGTGACGCCCCCCTCGGTCTTCGAAGTGCGGTTGTTGGCCTTGTCGTACGTGTACGAGCGCGAAATGCTGTATTGTCCCCCGCCGTTGTATGTTTCGGAGGTTATCCGCCCCAGCGCGTCGTAGCCTGCCCCCAGTGACACGGTGCGCGAGAGCGTGCCCGGCGGGCTGTAAAATAGCTATTTAAATTTTGCAATTTTTTTTTAACCAATAACCGAAATCATTTTTTTAAAATACTTTTTTCCTTTTAATATGGAATGAGCCGCCCCATTCGTCGTACCCCAGGATTTCACTCCCCCTGGGCTTCTCCCAGAGGAAGAAGAAATTGACGGGATGATTATCGAATCCGGCCGGCGGTGAAATCCGATTGTTTCCATTCAATTTGAACCTCCCCCCCGGCGGGGTTTTTCCCCGTAACTCCATCGCACTTCGGATTTTCCTCCCGCGCAAGTACAGTAAAGGTTTCAACGGGGTTCATCGAACCCGCCGTCGAACTCTAACGAGGGAGCGTAGCGAGGCATCATGCAAAAGAGAAAGGCCGCGGTTTTAGCCGCCACTGGAGCAGCCGGTCAACAGTTTATCGAAGCCCTGTACGGGCACCCCTGGTTCGAGATCACCGGACTGTACGCGTCCACCCGGTCCGAGGGCAAAACGTACGCCGAGGCCGCCAAATGGTTTTCGTCCAACCCCATGCCTCCCGAAATCGCCCGGATGAAGGTCGGGGATGTAGAGAAAGCCCTGAACGACGTGGACCAATACGATGTCTTCTTCTCGGCCCTGCCTTCGGAAGTTTCGAAAGAGATGGAAGGAAAATTCGGGGCGCATAAACCGTTGATCAGCACCGCCTCCGGATTTCGCTACGAGAACGACGTGCCCATTCTCGTGCCCGAGGTCAACGCGGAGCACGCGCCCCTCATCCGCGTTCAACAGCAGGCGCGCGGCTGGAAGGGCTTCGTGGTGCCCGGCCCCAATTGCACCACCATGGGTTTGATTATTTCACTCAAGCCTATCTACGATCATTTCGGGATCCGGCGCGTTTTCATGACTTCCATGCAGGCGTTGTCCGGCGCGGGGTATCCGGGCAATCCCGCCCTCGACATCGTCGACAACATGATTCCCTTCATCGCCAAGGAAGAGGGCAAGGTGCAGCTTGAAACCGTCAAGACGCTAGGGAAATTCGGGGATAATGCGGTGGCCAATGCCGGCTTTCCCGTCAGCTGCACCTGCACCCGCGTCGCGGTTATCGACGGCCACATGCTCTCCATCTTCGTGGAGACCGATAAGCCCTGCTCTCCCGATGACTACCGCGCCGCCATCCGCGAGTATAACGAAGCCTGCCGGAAGGCGTTCGGCGATCTGCCCTCCGCCCCGGCCGAGACCATCATCGTCAAGGAAGAGGAGAACCGGCCGCAGCCCCGGCTGGACCGCGACCTGGGCGGCGGGATGTCCACCGTGGTGGGACGTATCCGCCAGGACGAGGTCTTCGGCGCCCATGGCCTCAAATACGTGGCCCTCTCGCACAATACCAAGCGCGGCGCGGCCAAGGGTGAAGTGCTCGCGGCTGAGTACCTGATCCGGGAAGGATATTTCTAAGTTCACGTAATCCAATCGAAAAAGCCCGGAGAGAAGCCGCATTCTCCCCGGGCAGGTTGGCTGGTTGGCGATCCACAGTATGTTGTCACTGGAAATGAAGCAAGTTACTCGTGCGGATTTGGTGCGCATCCTGGGTGAACCAGTGGTGGCCGAGGCCGAACGTATGTCCCCCGAGCAATTCACGGAAAGGAAATGGGACCGTTTGCCGGAATTGCTGCGGGTCTGCGAAAAATTCTATGACACTTCTCTTTTCGAAGCCCGCCGTTCGTTTCTCCTCGGCCTCGATCCGGATTTGCGGCGGTTGCTGGTCCGTCATCTCCTGGACGAGCCAAATCAATTCCCGCTTTAACATGCCGCTTTCTCCTTTGTATAAGACAAAACGAGAATCAATTTGAGATACCGTCTCGTGGAATGTTGGATTGAAATCAATTGATTCCGCGCGGCGGGTCCGGTCCGGCCTCAGACCGATGAGTCAGGATGGATCGCCAGTGTGGTATTTCCTGCATGTCCCTCGGATCGGGCAGGAAGAGAAAGAACATAGGGCCGGTCCATACATGGGATCCATACGTGGGATCAATACATGGGAGTAGATTGCAGATGTTCGTTTTTGAGTTCCAGCAAGGCGGCTTTCAAATCTTGGAGCTCGGTTTCCAATTGGGCATATAAAGCGGGAGCCTGTGTTAAATCCCCTGATTTTCCAAGGTTTTCCAATTGAATGGCGGTATGGATCACCGCCATCGCGGAAAAATTACTCACCATGCCCTTGAGGCTATGTGCAGCCCGCAGCACCCGGTCCCCATCGTTTTCCCGGATGCCATCCCAAATTCCTTGCAGCAATATCTTGTGCTTGTCTAAAAACAACTTGATGATCAGGCTCAGCAGATGCCAATCATTATCGACCCGTTGTAGGATTTCCTCCCGGTTGATAACAGAGTTCATTAGAATCTCCCCTCTATATGCTCGCAGGAGTGAATGATTTGTCTTCAATAGGAAAAGCAATTTTGTTACCAATTTGGAGGATAATTTGTGAAAAGGGATCAGCGGCGTCGTTCTCGGCCAGAGGAGGTCACCAGGAGGGTGTACCACAAGCCGGCCGGACAGAAGGCAGGTAGACAACGAACGCAAAAAATCCGCCCCAATTCTCAGGATTTCTTACACCCGGAAATATTTTCCTATCCCCACCCGTCCCCGGAGAGGGAGAAGTTTATCCGGCCGTCTCGAGATTACTTTTATTTCCGGACACCGGGGCGGTTTTTGAATGGATCGATTAAAACGGTTCCGAATATCCCTTTTTCCTCGGAAAGAGCGTCACGTGGAGGAAATTCCGGGTGGGGTGTACTTTTTTTGCTGATGGATCCCCTCAGGGCCGGCCGGCATTTTTCAGGAAATGTTCGAAGAATAAAAACAAAATATCATTGGATTCATCCGTGACTGCATGACTGGGGCGGTTTGTCATCGCCACCCGGTTTTCATAACCCAGCAACCGATTGACGGCCACCGTGTGGTTCAGCGCCTTCCAGCGTTCCGGCGGATCCTCGGAACCGCCGGAGACCAGGAATGGCCGGGGGGCCATCAGCGCGTGCAGTTCATGCAAATCGAAACCGTCTTCGATCATTTTCTTGTACGCCCCGGTGCGGGGATTGTCGTGGGCGGGGACGCCGCGTTCTCGTTCTATGCCCCACTCGTAACCCAGGTACCAAGGTTCCCAGTAGTTCACGTTGGGGCGCGTTTCATCGAACACGATGCCGGGGTCAGACCAGGCGGCGCATGCGAATTTGTCGTACAGGCAGGCCGCAAACATCGCCCATTTCCCCCCATACGAATGCCCGGTGATCCCCACCCGTGCGGGATCGACGCCAGGGACAGTGACCAGGGCGTTATAACAATTGGCGGCCGCGTAGGCTAGCGCGGACAGCGGCTGCAGTTCGGCCTTAGTCTTGTCCGGATAATAGAGAGAGGCTGGCATCCCCACCGAAAGCGCGGCGAATCCTCGTTTCGCCAATTGCAATCCGAAATCAAGACGCTCCCGGCCCAATCCCGCGCCGGTCTCGGGATCATAAAAAACCACAATGACCGCGGGCCAGGGCGGTTGGACATTAGGAATCAACAGATACCCCGGAATGGTTCCGTCCCGGGGAGTGATTTCCACGGTCACTTTATTACGGACGATCCCCTCGACTGTTTCCTCGCCCAGGATTTCGATAGCCGGTTTTTCGATCAGGGGCGGCCATTTCCCCATCAAACCATGCCAGGTATCGAGAATCTCCTGCCGGCGTTGCTTCCATTCCTCGGGCGTGTTGACCGGCCGGCCGTCATAAAACCGCAAGGGGGATCGGTAGTTTCCCATGTCATCCGCGAATTCCCGGGGAGGATGAAAATAGGGCGCCAACTTCTCCGGAACGCTGGGACGGCCACTGCCAGCTCCGGGCGGGGCATCCGACGCGTTCGCCAGGGGTACCGAAATCCACAAAACCCAAGAAAGCCACCAATTCATTTTTATCTTCCTATCGTGGCAAGAGACGAAGGGTTTCATTTGGATTCCTGTGAATTGCTACTGGCTTTTCCATTCTTTGATATGGGCATTAAGAGGTTCCACGCTTTGCCCTGGTTCGAAGACTACAGTTTCGATAGCCCCCTCCAACAATTTCTTGAGCGTTTGGCCGTCCTGGGGGCTGCCTACCACTGAACCATAATGCATGGGAACCACGATGCCGGGCTGAATGATCTTGGCGGCCGCGGCGGCTTCGGTGGTGTTCATGGTGTAAGTACCGCCGCAGGGCAGCAGGGCCACATCGCAATCAATCGCTTCCATTTCGGGAATATGGTCGGTGTCACCCGCGTGGTAGATCCGCCGGCCGTCTTGGAGGGTCACCACGAATCCCAAATAATTTTTCGATTTGGGGTGATTAGTTTTATTGATGTTGTACGACGGAACAGTCTCGATTTTGAATCCGCCCACGGTCAGTGTCTCGCCGGGGGTGGCGGTGCGGATGTCCTGGATCAGGTTTTTGATCTTGGCGGCTGATTCCGGCTCGGTGAGGGCGATCGTCGTCTCTTTCGCGACCCGGGAAACGCTGGCCGTGTGGCAATGATCGTTGTGCGAATGGCTAATGAGGAGCACATCGGCGTCATGAGGTGATATGGTTATCTCGTACGGATCGATATACATCACCCGGTCTCCGTCCTGGAGGCGGAATCCGGATTGCTTAAACCAAGTTATCCCGGCGAGCCATTTCCGGGCTTGTTCGGAAAGGCTGGATGCCTCGAACGCGTGTCCTAAATCCACGCAGGCAATCCCGGCCAGGCCCAGGCTGGAACAATATAGAAACCGGCGGCGGTGAATCTTCCGTATCATGATGGATTTTTCCTCCATGAAGCAATGTCTTTCTGTTCAATGGAGATGAAACAAGGGATGTTGATTAATTATACACAATCCGCAATCATCGCCTACGGAAGTAATCATTCTCCCGATCTTGCCCTATCCACAGGGGAGTATGTGAAAGCATCTATTTACCCGATTGCAGAGAATGTAATGTATTGTGCCCCTTCTGGGCTTCTTTAACCCTGGCCCTTCTCCCAGAGGATAGAGAAAGCGTTAAGCGATCACATTCCTACTCATGCCTCTTATAGATTATTGAGAGAATTCTGCATTCGGGAAACGGGTAAATATTCAGGAAAATGAGGATGCTTCATCCTCTAAAAAAACGGGGGAAAACCCGTTACTACGGGATTTCCCCCAGGAAATTCCATGAGAAATTGGACTCACATAGCGGCTACGGGAGAAATTTCCGCCGCGGGGATATCCATTTCCTCCTCTTCTTCCACCTCCACCGGCTTGAGGTTAAGGCAAGCCTGAATCACGAAAGCCACCAGGCACGCGGCACCCGCGATAATGATCAGATCGGGGATAATCCGCCACTGGCCGATGAACATCACCACCGGCTGGTTGTAGAATTCGGGACTGCGGGCATGCCACAATCCGTTCACGAAGGAATCCCATGTCTGCAAAAAGCCGACCGGCAGCAGGGTGAAGATGGCCATCAGAAAGAGGCCGCCGTTCAACCCCGCGAAGGCGAATTTCAGCAGCGTGTTGTTCCAGGCTTGCGGCTTGACCAGGCCGCGCAGCGCGAAGAGCAACAGGCCGATGGCCAGCATGCCATAGGTTCCGAACAGCGCGGTATGGCCATGATTCATGGTCAGATAGGTAGAATGCTCGTAGTAGTTAATCACCGGGGTGGTGATGATGAAGCCAAATACCCCCGCGCCCAGGAACGCCCAGCCCGCCGACGCGCCCATGAAGAGCATGGGCCACTTGTAGGGATACGCGTCGCTGGTGACCGGCGAATGGCGAGAATCCAAGGCCACCTTCAGCAGCAGCAACAGGATGGGCACAGGCTCCATGGTGGAGATCACGCCGCCCAGCGCCAGCCAGATGTCGGGATCGCCGAACCAATAATAATGGTGGCCGACACCGATGATACCGGAGAAGAGCGCCAGGCTGGCGGTGAAATAGGCCGCCCGCAGCGCCTTGCGCTTGGGAGCAAGGCCCAAGGTGGTTACAACGTAGGCCATGGCTGCCGCCGCGAAGAATTCAAAAATGCCCTCCACCCAGGTGTGCACCACCCACCAACGCCAGAAATCGGCCACGGTGAGATGTGTGTTGGGAGTATAGAACAATCCAAAGGCAAAGAACGAAACGATGGCGATGGCGGAATACGTGTAGAAAGGCACTGTGCCCCAGCGGTCCTGTCCCGTGCCGAAATTGGGTTTGACCGCGCGCGCCACCAGCACCAGCCAAATGATTAATCCCACAAAAAGCAGGATCTGCCACAAGCGGCCTAGTTCCAGGAATTCCCAGCCTTGATGGCCGATCCAGAACCACCAGGATCCGGCCAGGCCTTTGATGCCCAATACCGTTCCGAAAAGCGAGCCAACGGCCACGAAGACCACCGCGCCGAAGAGGATATCCACCAGCAAGCCCTGGTATTTCGGCTCTTTGCGGCCGGCGATGGGAGCGAGGTACAAAGCCGCTCCGATCCAGGCGGTGGCGATCCAGAAAATGGCGAGTTGAAGGTGCCAACTCTTAGGCCAGTTGTAAGGGATATTGTCCGAAACCGCCTTGATCCCGTAGAACTCGCCGGGATGCACGGTGTAATGGGCCATCAGCCCGCCCAACATCAGTTGCAGGAAAAAGAGAAACACGACGATCAAGAAATATTTCGCGGTTTTGCGCTGGCTGGATGAAATAGGCAGGTTGATGATCCGTTCGCCCACTTGATCATCCAGTTCCAATCCGTCGAGGTCCTTGTCGAAGTTGAACTTGAAGAAGGCGGCCAACGCCGCGCCGATCGCCACCATCAAACCCAGCAGTGAGGCGATCGACCAGATCACCGCCTCGGTGGCGATCTCGTTGCCCACGCTGCGGTCCGGGGGCCAGTTGTTGGTGTAGGTCAAGGTTTTACCCGGGCGCAAGGTTCCGGCGGCCCACGCGGTCCAGTAGAAGAAGTCGGACAGGTCCTTCGCTTCCTCGGGCGAGTTCAATACGCCGGCTGCGACCGCGGTGGGCTTGTCACCTTCCAAAAAGACCCGGCCCCAATGCTCGCGCAGCTTTTGCACCGCCGCCGCTTCCGCTTCGGTGAGGCGGAGGGTCAGCGTTGCCTCGTCCAACCGGTTCTCCTTCAGTTCGCGGATCACCCGGTCGTCCAGGATGACTTGTTGTTCCCGGGAGAGGTCCGCATAAGGTTTGCCGAAATCCTTTTGCGCGTGCGCGTCGCGCATGAATTGGCCCATCAGGTGGAGGGAGGTCGCGGTGTAGTCGTTGCCGCGGTAGGTCCCATGCCCCCAGACCGAACCGTTGTCCATCAAGCCATATTTCTGCCAGACGTGCTGCCCTTGCATGATGGAGTCGCGCGTCATCACCACCGTGCCGTCCGGACCGGTGACCTGCGCCGGATAGGGCGGCGCGGCTTCCCAGGTGTACCAACCTCCGAACAGGGTAATGGCGATAGCCCCGAACAGCGAAAACAAAAACAAGCCTTTGAGTCCGTTGGATATCATGGTGAGTTCTCCTCGATTCGCCGCTCAATGCGAATGGTGATGGCAGGCGCACGTCCCGGCGGCCGCGAGCACCGCGGAACCTTCCACGTTATATTTTGCGGCCAAGGCTTCGGCGATGGTAAGGTACCTCTCATGCGTGCCTTCGCCCATTTCCTGGCTCTCCACGTGATGGAAACGCGACGCCAGGTCCTGCTGGTCCGCCTCGCTCATGGCCTGGTTGGCCATGGGGAACAGGCAATGATCCTCCTTG
Organism: Candidatus Omnitrophota bacterium; assembly: GCA_013177805.1. GTDB lineage: Bacteria > Hinthialibacterota > Hinthialibacteria > Hinthialibacterales > Hinthialibacteraceae > JABLXU01. The sequence continues at coordinate 158,200 of JABLXU010000004.1, read as the reverse complement.
CTGATGTGGTCCCGCAGCAGGCGGACATACGCGTTAGCGTGGCGCGCGAACTGCATCAACGCCTCTTTATCCCCGGCCCCCGCTTGCTCCAGCGCTTCCCGCATGCCTTGAATATGGGCGCGGCCTTCTTCGTGCTCCAAAAGCATCTGGCCGGTCGGCCCGTTCTCCCGGTGGAAGCCTTTCGCTTCCATCATAGGGAACAGGTGCACTTCCTCTTTCCCGTGATGGCACGTGTCCGCGAACATCTTGAAAAAATCGAGCGCCTGACCGGCCGCGTCCTGGTCCAGCCGGCCTTGCGAGATGGCCTCGCCCACTATGCCTTCGAGGCAATCCAAAACCACTTCGATCACCCGGTGTTCCTGCATCAGGATGTCTGTCGGTTTCATCATGTTTTCCTCCGTGAGTGTTGATTGAATCAGCGTGATTCACGCTTTGGGTATTCATCACTTATTTCCTTCTCCCCCTTTGGGAGGTCAGGGTGAGGGGATTTCCCGCTTCGGTTTCCCTCACCCCGGCCCTATCCCAAAGGGAGAAGGACAAAAGTCACTTTCTTATTCCAGGAAACTCAATATCCCTATCGAATGGACACATTGCACCATCCTTCTTTTGGTACTTGTTCAATGCCCGTGATGCTTAGCGCTTGCCTGTTCCGGTACGGATTCGTGACTGTCATGCGCCACTCGATTGTGGGCGTCCTGGCACAGCCGTTCCACATAATGCACAAAAGTAACGTAGGCCTTCACGAACTCGCGGCCGGCCGCGACGCTCGTGTCCACGTTTTTCTTGGCCTGAACCGCTTCATGAAAGGTTTCGTGGATGCCCTGCTTGACTGCTTCCAGCACCTGATTTTCCAATTTCTCCGCCGAACCGCTCTCCAGTGACCGGTCTGCCTCGGCGATGATGGGATCCACTACGCCCGCGGGTTTCAGGCCGGTGTAGGGAGCGCCTTCCGACTGGCGGTGGATCCGCACCAGCGTTTCGAAGAAATACAGATCCGCCAGCTCCCGGGCTTCGTTTCCCAGCGCCCGCACGGCCAGGGTTTTCTCGAACGCCCCGCGAATTGTTTTTTCATCCTCTTGGGGAATCCATTTCAACACTGGCGTAACATCTTTCCGCGCGAGAGCCTTCCGCGCGTCCTGGATGACCGGGCCGTCCAGCGTGTCACAGTGCGCAAACCCCCGTCCGGGATGTACCCAGGCCAGGGCCATCAATGCCATTGTGATAATCAGTCCCTTAGTCAGTTTCATGATCTTTCTCCTCGTTACCCACTTTATGATTAGTTTCTTGTGATGGGCTACGCTTCGCTTTGTGACCACCCTACATATGCCAAAATCTGCTTTTGTGGAGGCGGATCGAGGTGTCCGTCCGGATCCTATTCAGCGGCGCCTTTCCTTGCTATTTCACGGGATCCAACGAGATCTGGTACAAGCGGGGCATTTCGGCGCGCGCGGGCGTGGTTCGTTCCCGGGCCGCATTGAGCGCTTCCAGCAATTCGTTCACATCCACGTCCAACCGGCGGCAGGCGGCCTGGATTGTCACGGTACGGGCGATCGTGGCCCGCAGCACCGGATTTTGAAGGGGCGTGAAGCCGAAGGCAACGAAGGTTTCCAAGAGGTGGGGATAGGCGTCAAGCACATCTCCCACCAGGTTAGCGGCCTGGAGAGGGGATTGCCGCGCCAAAGGGGTAAAACGGCCCGCCAGCAACTGCCGGGAACTGCGTACCCGCGCGCGGCCGGCCATCACCAGAAACAGATGCATACCCCACACCGTCAGGCCCATGACCTCCAATACGCCGCTGATTCCCGTAACCGGGAAAAACGCGGGAGAGAAATCGGTCAATGTCTGTCCCGCCACCCGGATCGCGCAACCCGTGTTGATCAGGATGAAAGGGATCCACAGTTGCGCCAGGCTCCGGAGATCCACGCCGTTCAGTGTGGGGACTACCTTGGCGGCCACGCCCACGATCATCAGGCTGATGAAGCCCACCGTGATGGCATGACGGATCGCGCCGTAGTAAGCATGTGAGAAGCCCGTGGCCACCGCCTCGCCCGAAGGCGCGAAGGCGGGAAGAATCACCCATTGGTACACGGGCAACAGCACCAGCATCCCCAGCGAGATGAAAAGCCAAATGTAGGCGGCGCGCAGAAATTTGAGATTACGATCTCGTTCAGCCGGGCGCGAGAAGATCTTCCAATCGGACACCAGGTATGCCACGCTGCCCGCCAGCAGCAGAATGGAACCGTACCACAACGCTCCCCAGGCCTCGTGATTTGTCCGCATCACGACGAAACCCGTGACCTCTCCAAGGATGGCCAGGTTGATGCTCCACAACGCAATCCGGCTTTTGCGGACATCGGGCGCGGGGAAACCATAAAAGTTGTGGAAAATACGCTGACTGACACCCAGAATCATCATCATCGCGAAACCGTGGATCTGGATCTCGCGCAGGGGAGCCTGCCAAGTGGCAATAAGCTGCAACAACTGCTCCCGGCCGGGCGCGTGGATCGTGGCCGTGAATAGCACGGTTTCGTATACGGCCTGGATGAGAAACCATGCCAGCGCGCTGATGATGTAGTAATCGTAGAAGGCCAGTGATTTGCCGGAGCGCCGCCAGGTCATCCCGATGATCCAGACAAACAATCCGATGGCCGCTACTTCGAGCACCGACGCGAGAACCGGCACGAAACGCACCGCCGGGACCGAAACGCTGACCGGCTCCAAAACCGACCGGACAACGAGGCCGGTCACCATCATCCCCAAGGTCATAAACGCCAGCCGGGGATAGGCCAACGACGCGTGCTTGAAGCGGGGGAATGCCTGATAGGCGAAGCCCATCACGAAAAGGCCCACCCAGCCAAAGATCTGCGCGTGGCCGTGCGCGTTGACATCATGATAGCCCACCGAGGTGAACGAACCGGTCATCGCGATGCGGCCCAGCAGATGCGCTCCCCAGGAAGCGCCCAAAGTGAGGATCACCAGGATTCCAGCTATGAAGAAGGGGCGGTAGATGGCGTCTTCCGGACGGGTTTCCAATCCAGGGAGTGGAGGAACCTCTTGTGCCGCCGGTTGATGCGATTCATCGCCATAGCTCACCGACACGCGCAGTTCTTCGAGCAATTGGTCCAGCGGTACCTCATGCGCCTTGGCGAAGAATTCCAAGGTCTCCATCGGCCCCAGCGGCCCGCCGCATCCCCGGAGGCCGTAGCGGTCCAACACCGGCCGGGCTTGGGGGGCGGCCTGCAGTAAGTCGGGGATCATCGTTTTCGGGTCAATCCAGTTCATCGCGTTGTTCATGATGCCTTTCCTTTTAATAATCTATTCGCATACGGTTATCTGATTAAAAGTGAAATAAAAAGGCTTCTATGGGACCAATATGTGCGGCTGCACGATCAGATCCGCCAGCCGGGTTTCGCGCAGGAGTTCGAGGTATGCTTCGCGGATCGTTTTCCACCGGTGATGGATCGCGCAAGGAGCCTCCTCAGAACAAACCTCCCGGCCCATGATGCACCCGCTCCAGCGGCTGATATGCTCGATCGGCTCAACCACGTCCAGCAGCGAGATCTCGCGGGGGGGGCGGGCCAGCCGGAAACCGCCGCCCATGCCTTTTTGGGATTCGACGAGTCCCTCGCGGGCGAGCAGCTGCAACAACTTGCCTAGGTAGTTGCGGGGCGCCTGAATGGCTTGGGCGATCGAAACCGCCCCGGCATACGCGCCTTCCGGCAATTCGGCAAGTACCACCATGGCCCGCACAGCATGGATTCCCGTTTTGGATAACATGCTTGTTCCTGATTGAATTATTTAATCACATGTTATTATATGATTTTCACGATGCCTTGTCAAGGAAATTTGAAAAAAAATTCAACTTGGTTGAGTTTGGCTTGCCGGGCGCCTATTCTCCCATCCGACGGATTTGTTTCGAGTGGAATCCATCCAATCTGAATTTCGAAGTGAAAATGAAATGAGCAGCCAATATTGTACCCGCCGGGAGCACATCAAATCCACCACCGCTGGGAGTGACCCATGGAAACCATAGCGGGAGGAAGCGGTGATGGGGTGATCAATTTCTCTCTCCCTTCCCGAAGCAATGGCCTTGCAGCACGGTATCCGGCTCGCTTTTCCAGAGGCCCCTCAGCAAGTATGATTATTGGATGCCCTGTTCATCTTTTTTACGATCGGAGAAGTGATTCCATGACCTTTGCCCAGTACCTTGAGACATTCGGCGGCTTGTTGAACAAGGTGAATCCCCGGGAAGTCGAGGCCCTGGTGGACGCTATTACGGACGCGTATGAGCAGGATCAGTTTGTTTTTCTCATTGGCAACGGCGGCAGCGGCGCGAACGCGTCCCATTTTTGTGAAGACCTGGGAAAGGGCACGCTGTGCGATTTCGAACATCAAAAACGGCTGAAGGTCATCAGTTTGACTGACAACACGCCCTACATTCTGGCCTGGGCCAACGATACCAGTTACGACCGTATTTTTGTCGAGCAGCTCAAGAACCTGGCCCAGCCGGGCGCGCTGCTGATCGCCATCAGCGGTTCAGGCAACAGCGCCAATGTTCTCCGGGCGGTCGAGTACGCCAACGCCAACGGATTACGGACGTTCGGCATGACTGGATACGACGGCGGGCGGCTCCGCCAAATCGCCCAGCAGAATCTGCACGTGCCCTCGTATGACATGGGCGATGTGGAATCGGTCCATGCCGTGTGCATCCACTATGTATTGAAATCCTTGTTTCAACGGTTCAAACAACTTCACGAAGCATGCGCGTAGCCATTGGAATTGAAATCGGAGGCACCAAACTGCAGGCGGGCGTGGGCGGAGAGGACGGCCGTTTGCGCGGCCGGGCGCGGCGGACGGTCGATCCGGCCCGGGGGGCGCGAGGCATCCGGGAGGCAATCCCCGGCTTGGTGGATCAAGCGCTGGCCGAAGCACGGATCGAACGGAGGGACGTGGTGGGCATCGGCGTCGGATTCGGCGGCCCGGTGGACACCTCGCGGGGGGTTACCCTGGTTTCGCACCAAATCGAAGGCTGGGACCAGTTTCCGCTCCGGCAATGGCTGGCGGATCAGTTTCAAGTCCCGGTGGCGATTCAGAATGACGCCAGCCTGGCAGGATACGCCGAGGCGGTGGGAGGCGCGGGGAAAGGCTGCCGCCGGGTATTCTACATGACCATCGGCAGTGGCATCGGCGGGGGGTGGATCGTCGATGGCGTGATCGATGAAGGGCAAGGGCTGGGCGCCGCGGAGATCGGCCACACCTGGGTGCCCGATCCCGACACCGGGGAACCGGAAAAATTGGAATTGTTATGTTCCGGCTGGTCGATCGGGCGGCGCGCCCGCGAGGCGGTTGAGGATGGCGAATCGTCCCTCATGACCAAGTTGTGCGGTGGGAATCCCGCGGCGATCACCGCCCAGACGGTGTATGCCGCCGCCGAACAGGACGACCTGTTGGCCCGGACGCTATTGGACGAGACCTGCGCCAATCTGGCCGTGGCGCTTTGCAACGTGATCGCCTTGCTGCATCCGGAACGGATCGTGATCGGAGGCGGGGTTTCGCTGATGGGTCCGTTGTTCTGGGATACGTTGCGGGAGAAAATCAAACGTTTCGTGTTCCGGCCGTTCGCGGATACGTATGCTGTCGTCCCCGCGCACTGGGGAGAAGATGTGGTCCTGGCAGGCGGAGTATTGCTCGGTCTGACATTGGCGAGGGAGTAGGGATTTCAAGTAGGGCCACGAAAAGATCACCAAGAACCCGGGGGTTTTATGGTGCAACCGCTCGCCGTTGGAATATGCTTCATTATCCTGACCCAGGCGGGAAACGAACCTGCAACGCCTCCGGCCCAACCATCCGCTCCGTCCGTCCAGATCACGTGGAATTTCGACAATGGCAGCCTGGGGGGATGGGAAATCAACGCCGATGGAGCGATTCAACTCACGCATTCCCCCGGCTCAGGCGGCATCTGGTACTATTTTCAGGTCGACGGGGCTTCCAATCAAACTCTAACCTTCGTGATCGAAAACGCGCGGAAGGATTATTATGGCCATTCACTGCTGCCGGCCATTAGCTATGATCAAGAACACTGGAGTTATATCAAAGACCGGTACATTGAGCCGCATCCTACCGATCTCGACCGGGTCCGGTTCCGCTTCACGCATACCTTCGCCGCCGACCGCGCCTGGATCGCCTACAGTCCGCCCTACCCCAACAGCCGCCTCAACGCGTTGATCAAGACGGTTACCGCTCACTCGCACGTCCGGGTGGAAACGCTCTGTGTCACGCCCATCCACCAACTGCCCGTGCCCATTCTCATCCTTACCGATCCCGCAATTCCCGAAGACGGCAAGAAAACCGCCCTAATTTTGTGCCGCGAAGAGGGGCATGAAACCGCCGGCTCGTGGATCGCCGAGGGCATGGTCCGTTTTCTGCTGTCGGATAGCCCCGAGGCCGCTGTTCTCAAACAGGCCTTCGTTTTTTTGATCGTCCCTCTGTTCGACCGGGACGCAGTGGCCGGCGGGTATGCCGTTCATCCCTTGACTCCAAACGGACCGGGAGTTTATTGGACCGAAACTTGGCCGGAAACCAGTTACTCTTTTTTTGAGCAACGGCAGATGAAACGGTTTCTCCAGGCTTGGAAAGACGGGGGCCGTACGATCGACTTTTCGCTCCGGATCCTTTCCCAATCCTGGAACGAAGACCTCGCGCGGCGCGAGCACGCGGCCGAAATCCAGTTTCCGTTGCAGGATCTACTGTTCATGGAAAAACTGAGCCCGACCTACCTCCCATGGTACAGTAACGCGGAGCGCCTCCTGCAAGATACACGGTTTTCCAAGTTTGTTTTCGATTTGTTTCCAGACGCGGTGACGGGCCTGCTGCAAAGTGACTATCTGTTTTTCAATGATTTCGGCTTGAATTTCCACCTCTACAAAACGCCGGCCGATCTGCTTACCGAGGGGGAAATGATCGTCCGCGCTTTGGGGGAATGCCGGGACATCACGCCCCAGGATCCCCCGCCGTACTTGCATGCCGCCGAGTTGTACGATCTCACGGGCTCCCGGAAAAACCAGCCCGGCCATGTCCGCTGCGTGTACCGCGATCTGCTGGGCCGTCCGCCGGAGTACGTCCGGCTGTATATCAATGAAACGCCATATGATCTGAAGCCCGTGACGGGCGGGAACGATCCGGATTACCGCGCCGGCGTGCTGTATACTGGATTCTACTCGTTGGAACAGGAGATTAACCAGCATCACTTTGAAGCGTCCAATGGTTCTCATGGGATCCGGATTCCCGCGGAAGGTGCGTTTGTGGGGCCATTTCGGATTGCGCTCAGAGGGGGAAGGAAGAGGTGAGGGGATATTTAATTTATAGATGTCCACCCGCGTTCGAGAGGGGATGGCATACATTGCATCAACCATTTTTACATTTATCGGATCCTCCTCAAGATTCTGCTTTCCCCAAACCGGATTGAATCCGTTTCTCTTCTTCCCGCAGGGCGGCGTCATCCCAGATTTTGAGGATGTGGTAAGTGCCGTTGGGCAGGGTGTTGCGGTACTCGGTAAAGAACTCGATCAGGGCGGCACGCTCCTGAGGCGGCAGGCTGTGCTCCAAGGCCAGGATGAAATAGGCGGTGTGCATGCGCCCCAGCGTCTTGAAACAGCGCGTCCCAGTTTCGCGCACGTTCCGCAAAAAGTCGTCGAGGCCGGGATACTCCAGCGCCACGAAGTACACATGATCACCTTTGATCTCCAGGTAATTGGGGGCCTGCATGACATCCGCCTCGTTGACGAAGCAGCGGAACACGCCGATTTCGGCGGGAATCGAACCGAAGCGGTAATCGAGCGTCAGGGGCGGATCGAAGGTTCGCAGTCCTTTGGCGTCGAGGACCTCTTCCAAGCGTTCCATGAAGGTTTTGCGGGGTGGGGTTTCGTTCGGCGTTCCAGTCAACTGTGGTTCTCCTTATTCATCCATTATTCATCCATTCGTTTGAAGCGCATGCCAGACCGGCGTTCGATTAATCCTTTTAGTTCCAAAAGGCCAAGGGCGGAAGAGACGCGGGCCGCCGGCCAGTTGAGTTCGCGGCAAATGTCATCGATGTGCCGGGCCTCGAAGGTCAGCGCGGCGAAGATGGTTTGCTCGTCCCCTTCGAGTGGGATGGCGGGCCGGGGCGGAGCGGCCGGCTTTGGAGAGAGGGGGGACGGCAGGGAGGGTTCCGGGATTTGGGGTTCGCGTGGCGCGGCCGCCAATTCCCGGGAGAGAACGGCCTCACGGGATTTTTTCTCACGGGCGGCTTCCAGGATTTCCGGTCCCAGGTCCACGCGGGGGATTTTGCCCTGCAATTCGTTGTTGTAGAAAATGATCTTGTCAGCCAGTTCGCGCAGGATGTCCGCGGCCGAGGTAACCAGCGTGGCCCGCGATTCCTGGATCAGTTTGTTAGTGCCGATAGAGATGCCGCGCTCCACGTCGCCGGGCAAAGCAAAGATTTCCTTGCCTTGTTCGAGGGCGTAGTCGGCGGTGATCAGCGCGCCGCTGCGCTCGGGAGCTTCGGCCACCAGCACCCCCAGCGAGAGGCCGCTGATGATGCGGTTACGGGGCGGGAAATTCCGGCCTTGAGGCGCGACATCATAAAACAATTCGGAGAGGAGCGCGCCGCGGTTCACGATTTGCTCCGCCAGCAGGGAATGCTCGCGCGGATAGATGAATTTCAAACCGTTGCCCATTACGGCGATGGTACGTCCATTCGGGGCGCGCAAGGCTCCCTTGTGGGCCGCGGCGTCGATGCCCCACGCCAGGCCGCTGATGATGGTAAGGCCCGCCTCGGCCAATTCGCCGGCGATCTTACCGGCCATGCGGCGGCCACCGTCGGTGGCGTGGCGCGATCCGACAATCCCAACAGCCAGTATGTCCTGGGGCAACAATTGACCTTTGACGTATAGAATAGCCGGGGGGGCGGGGATGTGACGGAGCGGATGTGGAAATCCGGGATCGGAATAGAGCAGGATCGAGACGCCTTCACGTTCCGCCCAGGTGAATTCCTTGTCGATTTCGCGGTCGAATTCTCCCTGGGCCGCCTGCCGGATGGCGTGGCCGATTTCCTCGCTGAAACCGGGCACGGCGGCGATGGCGGCCACGGGGGCTTCGAGGGCGGCGCGGATGGAACCGAAATGCTTTTCGAGCTTCATGGCCCGCGAACTGCCCATGAACTTGGCGCGCAGAATAGCCAGCCAGGGATAAAGCTTGTCACGATCCAATTTCATGGTTTGCCTCCATCGGGTGTCCATTCATGATACGGATTCCCCCATGGCCGGGCAAGCACGGCGGCGGGGCTCGGTTGATTCGTTTCCGGTCCAATGGTAATTTGCCTTACTCGAGTTGAGGATGTTCGACACGGAATCCGTGTCTTCACGGATCCCAGCGAAGGGGTGAGAATCCGGCGATGGACCTGGAAGAAATCTTGCGGGGAATGAAAGTCTTGCAGTCGTTCACGGATGAACAAATCGGGCAAATCGCGTCTATCGCGCAGTTGGAATCGTACGCCACGGACAGCCGGGTGGAGCAGGAAAACGATCTGGCCCGGGCGGTGTACCTGGTGCATAAGGGCTGCGTCTCGATCGTCATCAAATTGCCGCCGGACCGGCATGTGGCGATTTATGTGGTCAAGCCGGGCGAGCTCTTCGGATGGTCGGCGGCCGTGGCACCGTACCAAATCACCGCGTCCTCCCTCTGCATGGAGCCGACGGAACTGATCGCGCTGCCCCATGAAGCGCTGTTGGATCTGTTGAACCGGGATTCATCCCTCAAGGCGGTGTTCATGGAGATGATCGCCCAGGTCATCCGCAACCGCCTGAAATATACGCGGATGCAGTTGCAATTTCTTTTACACGGATGACCGGTCATGAGCACACCATTCTACGCCGGAGCAATCCAATTGGGAGAACGCACCCTGCAACTGGCTGGGTATCATGGCGGACCGGTGGTGGTTTACGCGGATGGAAACCTGCATGTAACCGGGGAAGACTGCACGGTACTGGGACGGATTATGAATCCCGTCTGTTACGGAAAAAATTGCGGATGCGGACCGAACGCGGTGTATGTCCAACTTCAATCCAGGCAGCCCAAACCGGAACCGGACGAAAACGGCGAATTGGAAATCCATGGGGAGCGCCGGCGGGTGATTCCCTACTCAGGCGCTCCCCTGGCCATTCAAGCCCAAGAACGAATTTGGATCAGCGGCGAGAATTGCGAGATCATCGGCCTGTTGGCGGATTGTGAGTAATTCATTTCACCTCAAACGTTACCGATCCTGAACCAGAGACATAGCCGCTTTTACTGCATGTGGCCTCCACTTTGAATGGCCCAGTGCCGTCCTTCTTGGTGGATAACCGATAGGTATAGACATACACCCCATTGGTATTCGTGTTGCCACTGCGGGTGACCAATTTACCCAGCGCGGTAGTCAATGTGCTCTTGACCGCGGCCCCGGCCACCGGCGCCCCGCCCGCCTTAACCGTATGAGTGATCTGAACCGTCTCCCGGTCCCCGTATTCGGCTTTATTTGTCGTGACGCTCATTTCTAAAAGCAGGGGTTTGGCTTTCACGGTCACCTGGCGGGATTGATGGACGGTATTCCCTCCTGAGTCGGTCACCTCGGCGGTGATCGTATGAAGGCCTTCCCGCAACATAACCGCCAACTCGTTGCCGGTTCCTAGGGAGCCTTGCAAGTTTGATTTCCAGTTCAACTGGGCGGATAGATCACCGTCCTTTTCGTCCTTAGCGGTGCCAGCCAAGCGGATTTGAGTTTCGGTATCGAACTCCGCTCCGTTTTCCGGTGATAGAATGGTCAGTCCGGGTGGATCATCCGGAGGCGGGGTGACGGTCACCATGATGGATTGGCTGGCCACATTATTCCCCGTGTCGGTCACCTCGGCGGTGATCGTATGGGTACCAACGCTCAAGGTTTTCGTGGACGATTGGCCGATAAACAAAAATCCATCGATAGAGGAAGACCATATAAGATTTGTGGAAATATCCCCATCTTCCGCGTCTATCGCCGTTCCCATAAAGTGAATGGATTGGCTCTCTTCTATTTGGGTGACTTCCGATGGATTGAGGATCGTCACGACCGGTGGATTATCCTGAATCGACGGCACAGGCCGAATCACAACCGTGATGGTTTGGGCGGCCGTGTTCCCCCCCGTGTCGGTCACCCTAGCAGTGATGGTGTGCGTCCCTTCGATCAAGACGGCCGAGATGGTCTTCCCGCTCCCCAATCCACCTTGCAGGCTGGAGGTCCAGGTCAGTTTGGAGGAAATATCGCCGTCCTTCTCATCCATGGCATTTCCTGAAAGCGTGACACTGGATCCGGCATCCAACTCCGCGCCATCGGGCGGGGAAAGGATAGAGACCACGGGGGGAGTGTCAAGGACATTCTTGACCGTCACTGTAACGGATTGACTGGTTGAAAGAGTTCCCGAATCAGTGACCGAGGCCGTGATGGTATGAGTGCCTTCTTTCAACGTCGTGGAGAACTTGGTGCCAGTCCCGATGGATCCTTGCAGGCTGGATTTCCAGGCGAGTTTGTAGGAAATGTCGCCGTCCTCCTTGTCCACGGCGGTCCCGGAAAATGTAATGGGCGTTCCAGTTTCGAATACCGCCTGATTGGCGGGGGAGGTAATGGTCACACCGGGGGGATTATTCAGGACTTTGTTGACCGTCACGGTAATGGTGTAATTGCCGATTTTCCCGCCCGAGTCGCTCACCTGCGCGGAAATCGTATGAGTGCCCACTTTCAAAATTTTGATGATGGTGTTCCCGATTCCCAAAAAACCATCCAGACTGGAATTCCAGGCCAGACTATACGAAAGATTCCCATCCTCCGGATCTGTCGCGGTTCCCTTGAAGGTAATGGAAGATCCCTCGCTGACTTGCGTGCCATCCGGCGGGGCGGTGATGGTCACTACGGGAGGATAATTCGTTATCGGCTCACTGGTTTGAGCGGCTTCATCAGCATCCAATAAGCCATAGCCATACCATTCGTCCCGGCCGGCCGTGCCCAGGTCGTCGGCGGTGCTTTGCAGCAGAGAACGGACATTGGCCGCCGGAATCCCCGCGCCCAGGATCAAGGCGGCCGCGCCCGCCACATGAGGGCAGGCCATGGAGGTGCCACTCATGGAAACATAGCGTCCGCCCGGATAGGTGGAATAGACCGAGACGCCCGGCGCGGCGATTTCCACTGCGGGCCCGGTGCTGGAGAACGCGGCGCGGAGATCTGAACGGTCGGTGGCGGCGGTGGCAATGACTGTCGCGTATTTGGCCGGGTAGCCCACGGTGTCCCCCGTGCCGCTGGAGGTGCCCGAGTTGCCCGCGGCGGCCACGAGGATGATTCCGGCCTGACTGGCTTTGCTGCAGGCGGATTCCAAAACAGAACTATATCCACCGGATAGGCTCATGTTTACCACTTGGATATTATTCGTAATGCACCATTCCAGGGCACGCGCGACATCGTCGGCGTATCCCGAACCGCTCGCGCTGAGAACCTTCAGGCCGTACAATGACGCTTCCGGCGCCATGCCGACCACACCCGAATTGTCATCCCGCGCGGCGATCGTGCCGCTCACATGGGTTCCATGGCCATGATCGTCCATGGGATTGTCATCTTTGTTGACAAAATCCCAACCGCCTTTCACATTGGCGGCCAGGTCGGGATGCGTGTAATCAATGCCGGTATCGATCACGGCCACGCGGATTCCCGTACCTTTGTTCGAGGCGTGCACCACTCCGGCTCCGGTGCGTTTGACTCCCCAGGCATTGTCTAGTTCCGCGTCTACGGCGGTGACTTCGGGCACATACTCGATGCTCTCGACGGAAGCCAAGGTTTTCAAATGGCCGATGGCCGCCAGGGGGACGTCGGCGGAAAGGGATGAGAGATACTGGTACGCGTGGCGGATTTGACCGCCCGCCATCCGGACCAGCGCCTGCTCAGGGACTCCGGGATGGTGTTTGAAGTTGATGAAAATCCGGACTGTCTCCAACGGATTAACTCCCGGGTCCATCCCGCCGGAGACGTCCAGGGTATCGATGGGTGGCATGTCCAGTTCCCACTGCAGCGAGTTCGAGGCCGACTGCGGCCAGCCGCCGGGATCCACCCACCCGGGAAGGGGCCAATGAATTCCAACGATTCCCAGAACGAAGGCAAGCATAGCGAAGTATATTGGGTTAGATGACTGGTGATGAATCCGGACTTCCTTCATGAGACGGTCCTCCCAAACGATATTCGTAAAATCAACGCCGCTCCACCCTGTTCACCGAATGGCATAAACCAAGTTCGCGAAAGCATTAGTCATCAACATCATTTTTATTGGGCCAAAGCGCTCTGTCAATCATATTTTGATAATTTTTGATTATATTTTTGATTTTATATTGTATTTTGTATAATAATGATACAATAAATTAGGGAAAATCCTCAGTGAGCCTTTCGCCAGCCATTCACTATTTTCTTAATGAATTATGTAAATAATAATTTTATATATTACAAACCAACGGGACGGGAAAAGGGGGATAATGCGCGCGCCTTGAAAAAACAGGCTCGGGTGCTAAAAATAACAAGCGGCTGATGGGGAGTTTTTCTTAACATCTCAATTGGCCACATTTTACCGCAAGGGCGGTATGAAGGAGTCAATCACGTGACGACAGTGAGCATGAAACAACTCCTGGAATCCGGGGTCCATTTCGGCCATCAGACGCGCCGGTGGAACCCGAAAATGTCCAAATATATTTTTGGACAGCGCAACGGGATATACATCATCGATTTGAAAAAGACCGTGCGTTTACTCAAGGAAGCGTGCCGTTTCGTGCGGGACGTGGCGGCGGCCGGGGGGACCGTATTGTTTGTCGGGACCAAGAAACAAGCCCAGGATACCGTGAAGGAAGAAGCAAAGCGGTGCGGCATGTTTTATGTGAACAACCGGTGGCTGGGCGGGATGCTGACCAACTACAACACGATCCGCAAAAGCATCCAGAAAATGAAGGACTATGAGTACCAACTGAGCGATGAATCCCTTAGCCAGCGCCGGAACAAAAAAGAACGCATGATGATGAGCAAGGAGCTGGAAAAGCTGGAGAAAAACCTAACCGGCATCCGGGAAATGAACGGACTCCCGTCCGCCCTGTTCGTGACCGACACCCGCAAGGACCGCATCGCCGTATTGGAGGCCCGCCGCCTGGGGATTCCGGTGATCGCCATCGTGGATACCAACTGCGATCCGGACGACATCGACTATGTGATTCCCGGCAACGACGACGCGATCCGGGCCGTGCGCCTGGTGACCGCGCGGATCGCGGATTCGATTCTCGAAGGCAAGATGGCCTCGACCGAAGGCGCCGAAATTGAGATAGGCGAGGAGGAAGAGGAAGAAAAGCCCCGCGCCGGGGAACTGGAGGAGGAAGGAGCGGAGAAGCCTCTGGCCCTAGCCGCCCGGCCGCGGACGCCGGCCGCCGTGCCGGCCTCCAAAACCCGTCCCGTTGATTTCGACGAGGAAGACGACGACGAATTGGACGACTAACCGGCCGATTGATCCCCGCAGAACCACGATTCAATTCGCAGGAGAAGGACAGAGAAGCATGGTAACCATATCCGCCTCGCAAGTGAAAGAATTACGGGAAAAAACCGGCGCCGGGATGATGGACTGCAAAAAGGCGCTGACCGAAAACAACGGCGACCTGGAGAAAGCCATCAAATATCTCCGGGAAAAAGGCATCGCGGACGCGTCGAAACGGTCCGGCCGGCTCACGAAAGAAGGCGTGGTGTATTCGTACATCCACCCGGGCCATAAGATCGGCGTGCTGGTGGAGATCAACTGCGAAACGGACTTCGTCGCCCGGAACGAAGTTTTTCAAAGTTTTGCCAAGGACATCGCGATGCACATCGCTGCTTCTTCCCCCCTGTGTGTGTCCCGGGATGAAGTGGCGCCCGCCCTGGTCGAAGCCGAGCGGGAAGTGTTGCGCAACCAGGCCCGGGAATCGGGCAAACCGGAACAGGTCTGGGACAAGATCGTGGAAGGGCGGATCGAGAAGTTCTATGCGCAGGTTTGCCTGCTGGAACAACCCTTTATCAAGGACATGAACATCACGGTGGAGGATTACCTCAAGGAGACCATCGGCAAAATCGGTGAAAACATTGTGATCCGCCGTTTCAGCCGGTATCAGTTGGGTGAGGAGTTGGATTCCAAATCCGGCAAGTAATCCGGGGAAAAACGGATCGGCCCGATCCGTTTTTTTTTGCCAGCCGGGCCAGGGATAAGGGTGCGGGGAGAGCTTGTCAAGCCGGGAGGAAGAGTCCGATCATGCGCCGGGTACTCCTGAAAATCAGTGGGGAGGCCCTTGCCGGAGAACAGGGACACGGGATTCATTTCCCCACCTTGGAAAAAGTGTCCCATGAAATCGCTGCCGCCTTGAAGCACAATGTCCAGCTGGCCATTGTGGTGGGAGGAGGCAATATCTGGCGAGGGGGATCCTCGGTGGTGTCGTATATTGAGGAGCCGACCGCCCATTACATGGGGATGCTGGCCACAGTGCTCAACGCCCTGGCCTTCCAGGGCGCGATGGAGCGGATCGGTGTTTTCACCCGGGTGCAAACCGCCATCCACATGGAACAGGTCGCCGAACCGTACATCCGGCGGCGGGCCGTGCGGCATATTGAAAAAGGCCGGGTAGTGATCTTCGCCGGGGGAACGGGGAATCCGTTCTTCACCACGGACACCGCGGCCGCGTTGCGGGCCATCGAGATCGAGGCGGACGTGCTGTATAAGGCCACCAAGGTGGACGGGGTTTACTCCGCGGACCCGGTGATCGACCGCACGGCGCAGCGGTTCGAAGAACTGACGTACAAGGAGGTCTTGCACCGCGGTTTGCGCGTGATGGATTCGACGGCCATTACGCTTTGTGAAGAGAATCACCTGCCGATCGTCGTCTTCAACATGAACCAGCCGGGCGCCATCACCAAGGCCCTGATCGGGGAACCGATCGGCACCGTGGTTCGCGACTCCAGCACAAGCATGGTGAAAGAATGTTAAAGGACGAATTTCTGGAAGAAGCCGAATTGGAAATGGAGGAAGCGGTCGAGGCGGTCCGGCGGGAATTGGCGCAATTGCGCACCGGCCGCGCCACCCCGGCCCTGGTGGATGGCCTTTTGGTGGATGCGTACGGAACCAAAACACCGTTGAAACAATTGGCGAACATCAGCATTCCCGAAGCGCGCCTGATAGTCATCCAGCCGTGGGACAAAACCATCCTGCCCGACATCGAGAAAGCCATCCAAAAATCCGAACTGGGCATTTCCCCCAACAGTGACGGAAAAATCATCCGGTTGCCGATCCCCCCGTTGACTGAGGACCGGCGGCGCGATCTGGTGAAGATCGCGAAAAAAATCGGGGAGGAGGGGAAAGTCCGTATCCGCATGCATCGGCGGGAGAGCATTGAATCGCTCAAAAAAGCGGAAAAGGAAGGCACCGTGCCCGAGGATGTTTCCAAGCACTTGCAAGACGAAATTCAATCCTTGACCGACAAATATACCGAAAAAATCGACGAGATCATCAAGGAAAAAGATCACGAGATCATGAATTTTTGAGTACCAAACGGAGGGGGATGCAAAGATCTTTCCCTCTCCATCCGATCTGCTAGAAACAGGATCGGGGCGAAAAAATGCCGGTCCTCCGGGCCGTTTGGCATGAATTCACCATTCGGCTGATTCTTTGATATTCGCTTTTTCACCCTCATGGATGAAGCTTACGTGGAATGAATGATCCAAGAAATCCGCGATCATCCCGCCGCCAATGCCTCCCGTTGCGCCTGGAGAATGCGTTGGATGCCCTCCTCCGCCGTTTCGAGAAATTGCTTCAATTGATCCATATCGAAGGTGTTATGTTCCGCCGTGCCCTGGATTTCAATGAATTTCCCCGATTCGGTTTTAACCACGTTGAAATCGACATCGGCCATGCTGTCTTCACTGAAATCCAAGTCCAGACATACCCTCCCCTCTACTAGTCCAACGCTTACCGCCGCGGCCAGTTCGCGTAGCGGCCATTCCTGAATGATCTGGTTTTTCTTCATGAAATACAGTGCGTCATGCAAAGCCAACGCCGCGCCGGATATCGCGGCCGACCGGGTGCCTCCGTCGGCTTGCACCACGTCGCAGTCAATATAAATGGTACGTTCTCCCAGCCGGGTCAGATCGGTGATGCCGCGCAGCGAACGCCCGATCAAGCGTTGGATTTCATGCGACCGGCCGCTTTTGGCCCGGTCGCGGGGGGTGCGTTGCCGGGTGGATTTGGGAAGCATGCTGTACTCGGCCGTAATCCATCCCTGGCCGGATCCGATCAAAAAAGGCGGCACCTGGTCGTCGATAGAGGCGGCGCAAATCACTTTAGTCCGCCCGAAACTGACCAAGCACGAACCTTCCGCGAAATCCAGATACGACCGTTGGAAGGCAATAGGGCGCATTTGGTTGTCCAACCGGCCTTCCGCCCGGCGCCATGTAGTTTTCTTCATTCTGCCGTTCCTTCCTGGGGATTGAATTCTCAGGCCGATTGCCGTGTCCTCGCCTGTCCGTTTAGAATCGCTTTTAAAAATTGCCCGGTATAGGAGCATTCGCATTCCGCGGCCTCTTCTGGAGTGCCTGTCGCCACCACCATTCCCCCCTTGTCTCCGCCTTCCGGCCCGAGATCGATGATCCAATCCGCCGATTTGATCACGTCCAAATTATGCTCAATGACCACAATGGTGTTGCCGCGGTCCACCAGTTCGTTGAGCACGCGCAGCAGTTTTTGAATGTCCTCAAAATGCAAGCCGGTCGTGGGTTCATCGAGGATATATAACGTGTTCCCTGTGTCCCGGCGCGAGAGTTCCTTGGCCAGTTTGATCCGTTGCGCCTCGCCGCCGGAGAGGGTGGGCGCCGGTTGCCCCAAATGGATATAATCCAGCCCGACTTGCGCCAGCGTATCCAAGATGCGGGTGATGGAGGAAAAACTGGAAAACAGTTCCAAAGCTTCTTTCACGCTGAGATCCAGCACATCGGCGATCGTATGGCCTTTGTATTTCACCAGAAGGGTTTCGCGGTTGAAACGCTTGCCCTGGCAAACGTCGCATGTGACATACACGTCTGGCAGAAAGTGCATTTCGATCTTGAGAACCCCATCGCCCGAGCACGCCTCGCAGCGCCCCCCGGGTACGTTAAAGGAAAACCGGCCGGGCTTGTAGCCCCGCACTTTCGATTCCGGGAGATGAGCAAACAAATTGCGGATGGGATCGAAGGCCTTCACGTAGGTGGCCGGATTGGATCGCGGCGTCCGGCCGATGGGATTCTGGTCGATTTCGATGACTTTATCGATATGTTCAATCCCCTTGATCGCCTTGTGCTTGCCGGGGATGGCATGCGAGCGGTGCAAGAGGCGGTCCAGCGCCTTGAACAAGATCTCGGTCACCAACGTGCTTTTGCCTGATCCGGAAACACCCGTCACGCAAGTAAAAACCCCCAGGGGAATCTTTACGTCGATTGATTTCAAATTATTTTCTGTGGCTCCCAGAATCTCGATATATTTCCCCGTCCCCTTGCGCCGCGTTGGGGGAACCCGGATCTCCTTACGGCCAGCGAGATAAGCCCCGGTCAGGGATTGAGAGCTGTTCAACACCTCCTGGAGTGTGCCCGCGACGACCACTTCGCCCCCGTCCCGTCCCGCCCCGGGACCGAAATCGACGATGTAATCGGCTGATTCGATCATTTCTTTGTCATGCTCGACCACGAGCACCGTGTTGCCCAGATCGCGCAGTTGGATCAAAGTGTCGATCAGCCGCCGGTTGTCACGTTGATGCAGACCAATGCTAGGCTCGTCGAGTACATACAGGACCCCAACCAGGGCGCTGCCGATCTGGCTGGCCAGCCGGATACGTTGTGCTTCGCCGCCCGACAGTGAGGGGGCGGGCCGGCTTAAGGTCAGGTATTCAAGACCGACATCGGAAAGAAAGCGGAGGCGGTTTTTGATTTCTTTCAGGACTGAGCCGGCGATTTTTTCTTGTTTGGGCGTAAGGACGACTTGCTCGAAAAACCGCATCGCTCCACAGATGTCCAGGTTCGTGATTTCCACAATGGACCGGCCCGCAAACCGCGCCGCCAGATATTCCGGCCGCAAACGACCTCCCCCGCAGGTTTCACAGGGTATCCGGCGCATAAAGGTCTGCAGGAGGTAATTGCGAAATCCTTCGGATGAGGTATTCGCGTACCACTGCTCCATTTCTGGCATGATGCCCCGGTATCCGCCACGGGTTTTCTCATCCCCGTACAGCAGCAATTCCTGGGCTTTGGTTGAGAGTTGGTTCCACGGCCGGGTCAGCGAAATTTGATGTTTTTCGGCGAATGCCTCCAAACGCCGCCGGATGCTCTGGGCCCCATACGACTCGTTCCCGTCCTGAAACACATTTTTCCAGGGGACAATTGCCCCTTCCACCACCGACCGGCTCTTGTCAGGGACGATCAGGTCGGGATCGAGTTCCAGTTTTCTTCCCAATCCATGACACGTGGGGCACATACCCAAAGGATGGTTGAACGAAAAATGCTGAGGATTGAGTTCCCCAATCGAAAAACCGCAGCGCGGGCAAGCGTTTTGGGTGCTAAACATCCGGTCGGGACTGCCCGGGATAGCAATCAGCAGAATGCCATTGCCCTGCCGCAAGGCCAGTTCCACTGAATCAGAGAGGCGGGACTGGATATCCGGCTTCATTACCAGCCGGTCGATCACCAGTTCAATGGTGTGAGCCATTTTTTTGTTGAGCGAAATTTTCTTATCCAGCTCCAGAATCTCGCCATTAACCCGCGCGCGGACAAAGCCCTCCTTGCGGGCCGCCTCGAAGATGTCCTTGTATTCACCCTTGCGTTCCCGTACCTTAGGGGCAAGAATCATAAACCGTGTGGATTCAGGCAATTCCATGATCTGATCCACAATCTGATCTAAAGTTTGTGAATTCAGGGGAAGGTTGTGGGTGGGGCAATAGGGCGTGGCGCACCGGGCGAAGAGAACCCGAAGATAGTCGTAGATTTCGGTAACCGTGCCCACGGTGGAACGGGGATTTTTGCTGGTGCTTTTCTGCTCAATGGAGATGGCGGGCGACAAGCCGCCGACGTAATCCACCTTGGGTTTTTCCATTTGGCCCAGAAACTGGCGGGCATACGCGGAAAGCGATTCCACGTAGCGCCGTTGCCCCTCCGCATAGATTGTATCAAAGGCCAGGGAGGACTTGCCGGAACCGCTGACACCGGTGAAAACGATCAGTTGGTCCCGGGGCAATTCCAGGTCAATGTTTTTCAGGTTATGTTCTTTTGCGCCCTGAATGATGATTTTTTTCATAAAATTCTATCCGGCAAGGAGAAGGAATGGCTTATTTTACCTACTCAATCGATTGGAGTTGCGTGGGTTGAAGCCCAATCGCATGTCTATACCCGGGAGATTCCGCTGGACATCCCCTTTGCGGCTGATTACCATACCGTTCTTGTACCGGAACCGGCGGTCAAGTGGAGTAAACCGGTTTTTGTACACCAGGTTGGTACGTGGGTATCTTAATTCTGGCTTCATTCGTTTCCAAGCAGGACCGGTTGAACCTGTCGGATAGGTATTGGGTTCTTTAGATGGCCTGGGGAGAACGTTTCTGCAAATACCGGGCAGGCCGGCCTGATAAAATTCTTCCTGGCGGATATCCTTGGATAATTTCATTACCGTGGTCATTTCCAAACTTCTGCTCCCATTGACCATTTTTCTGATCGGATTGGTACTGGGACGGAAAACCGACCGGCTCGATGACCGCTCCATCTCGGCGGCCGGCTTGTTCGTTTTTGTTCCCTTTTACTTCTTCCGTTTATCCATGAGCCAGAATCCGGCCGCGCACGAATTTGTTTTCATCCTGTTTTTCATTTTCTTCCACACCCTGATCCTGTTTGGAGCCGCATACAAGGCCTTTCAATTACTGGAGGCGAATCCCCGCACGCGCCGCCTGATGCTCACCAACACCTTGATTGTCAGTATATTCGGCATGCGTTTCATCCAGCCCTTGTTGGGCGATCCCGCCGCGGCCTTGCAGACGGTCAACATCCAAATCTTTTATCACGCTCTTATCCTGGCCACGCTGGGGATTTTTTTATTATCCCATGAAGTGTGGGCACAGGACCGGCTTTTGGCTATTTTCAAAACACCGTTGATCTATGTCCTGGGCTTGGGTTTCCTGGTCTCTTTGTTCCACCCGGTGGTTCCCTACCCTGTATTGGAGGTGATCGACTCCATGCACGGGGTGGTCTACCCCCTTTGCCTCCTGATCGCGGGGATTCTCTTCGGCAAGCAAGTTTTTTTCTCGGAGATGGGCGAATATCTAGCGCTTTTGCCGGCACTGGGATTGTGCGTGTTCTTCCGGTTGATTTTCTCTCCCGTTTTGGCCATGGCGATCGTCCCCCTGATGAACATGGACAATGTCACCTTGGAGCGTTCCCTCGTTTTAGGCTCAGGCATGCCCACAGGCCTGCTGGCGGCCTTGCTGGTGAGTTATTATGGAAAATCCCACGAGAAGCGTTTTACCATATTATGTATCGTGGGTTCCACTTTGCTGCATTTCCTGACTCTTCCCCTGTTGGAGAACCTGACAGATAGTTGGTTTCCGGTGTGACTCCGGATGATCAACCACGGTTGAACTACAATCTGTCCTTGACACCCGACAAGGAAGAGGGAAATACATTCATGTCCGATGTTCCAGTACCCCTGTTTCGTAAAGCGTCTCTCGCGGCGTTTCTGGCCGTAGCCGGGCGCGAGCGGCCCCGGATTTTTAACAATCCCGTCATCTTGCGGGAACTCATTGACCGTCTGCGTAAAAAAAGTTCGTTCGTGTACCTGGCGCTGTTTCTGGCCGTGGCCATAATCATCCTCTCCTTTCTCTGGCCGGAATACGTGCGGAGTTACGCCAATCCCTCACCGTATGTATATCCCTATGGGACGCAATCCCGGGGATTTTTCCTGTTCCTGAATTTATTTCCGGGTATATTTCTATTTCTGCTGGCTCCTCTGCTGAGCGCCACCAGTGTCAACCTGGAATACGAGCGCGAAACCTGGGAACTGCTGGCCACGACCCATCTCAGCCCCGCCAGCATCCTGCTGGCCAAGTGGATCTCCTCGATTTTCTTCATCTGGATTCTCTCGTTGTCCCTGATCCCTATCTATGGGATATGCTTCACCATGGGAGGCGTGTCTCCTGAGGAGGTTGGATTTATCTTTTTAATCTACACTGAGGTAACGGCCATCACCGCCGCCATCGGCCTCTATTGCTCGGTGGTGTGGAAACATACCGTCAAGTCAGTTACCTTTACATACTTAGGATCGTTTGCTTATTTAGTTCTCCTGCCTTTATTGGGAATTTATACAAACGGCATTTTGTTTGTCGCATCCCCTTTCGTCATCGCCATTGCCTATTTTTCCGGACCTGGTCCGATTCCTTCCATGGGCAGTCCGGCTTGGTTGATAAATCATTTTTACTTAACGCATGGTGTAATGATTGCTGGTCTGATTGCTTTGCTCTTCCTCATCACCTATTGGAGGCTCTACACCAAACAGGAATACAGCGACGCCGAGCAATTCAAGGGATATTTCTGTTCCCTAGCCCAGAGACTTAGGCGTTATGTGACTATCGCTTCTCGTGTCAAGGATTTTAACTTGATGAAGGATGGCCGCAATCCGGTCACGTTCAAGGAACTCCTCGCCCTGCGGGGCCGTTACCGCCTGCGGATGTTGTTTTCCATGGCTTTCTGGCTGGGAGTGAGTTTTTGCTTTTATCTACCCTGGAGTACATCGAGTCGGCCTCCGCATTTCCAGATGGTAGATTGGGCGGACACGATGCCCTTCGCCGCGATCCTCTTGACGCCGTTGTTCATCATCCCCTACGCGGCCAACTGTTTCCGCCATGAAAAGGACCGGGGAACGTGGGACTTGCTGGCCACGACTCCCTTGACGCCCTGGCGGATTGTTTGGGGCAAGATGGCAGCGGGTTGGCGGATGTTCCATTGGAAATTCTGGGCGTTTTATGGAGTGTTCCTGTTTCTGTCGTTGGCCTATTTTCACAATTCTCCCCCTATGTACATCGCGTTCGATTTCCAACGCATTCAAACCCTTCTGGCGACGATAATTTTCGCCATTCCGTTGGGTTACGTTTCCGCGGGGTTTTACCTGGCGGCGGGGATTCTCGTTTCCTCTCTTATGCGTAAAACCCTGAGCGCCTACGCGTTGATGTTTTTCCTGGCGATCGGGATTCTTTTTCTTTTCCCCATGGCTATCCTCTTTAGCAGCCATCAATTGGCTTTGCCGCCCCCCAATTCACCGTCTTATCAAATCATAACTTCAATTTCGCCGGTTTTACTTTTGTCCCGGTATGCGGAATTTGTTCATCAGCCTTCTCTTCAATTATCCAAATGGTGGTATACTTTCCGCACCTCGGATTGGATGGGGTATTTTCTGTACCACTGCGCCGGATTTTTGCTGCTGACATGGGTGCTGAGCCGCCTGGCCGCGGACGCGATTGCGCGGCGGAACCGGTGAATCATTCGGAACAGTGAAGGTTTGATCTTTCCCTGGAATTAAACCGGGGGATCGATCAAGTGGCTCCCTTTTGGTATAGTAGAGGCGGTTTTTTTTGATGGCGTTATTTTGATCCTGGACAGAAGGAATGGAAACATGAATCCTAAACCACAGGAGACGGCGTTTACCTTGATCGAGCTGCTCATCGTGGTCGCCATCATCGGCGTTCTGGCGGCCATCGCGGTTCCCAACTTTTTGAACGCTCAGATGCGGGCCAAGATCGCGGGGGCGGAATCAGACATGCGGAACATTGACACTGCCCTGGAAATGTACCACATGGACCACGGCAAGTACCCCCAGTGGAAAGACACCAATGGCGTGAACAAGAATCCCGTCAACCGCCGCCTGATCGGATTGACCACCCCGGTTGCCTATATGTCCTCCGTGCCTCAGGATCCGTTTGTGTACGGTGTTCCCGGCGCGCGGCTGGACAATACGCAGCATGAAGCCTATGTGACCTACGACTACGTGGAAGCCTGGAGCACGATCCACTGGGGCAAAGAACCGATGCTGAACCTGTCGTACCGTTGTTCGGAATGGCGGATCAACAGTTACGGCCCGGATTATTACAACCACACGGGCACGCTGCGCTACAGCCCTTCCAACGGCCTGCGCAGCCTGGGCGACCTGATCCGCACCGGCCCCCGGGCTTCCTACCCTTGCGATGACAGCCTGGTGGGCAAGTAGGAGAAAACAGGGGGCTTATCGAAACTACGCAGTTCAGCGGGAGCTTCGTCCTCCCGGTAGAATCCAGGTTTTCCCGGCAAAGACAGAGTTCTCATCCCGGCAAAAAATACCCTCACCTTAGTTATCTCTCCGAGGAATATAAGTGGGTATCGGTTAGGGTTGTTATCCATGTATAAAACTCAAAAGAAAGTTTCGCGTTCAGAGTAATAGTAATTATTAAAATAACTATTCAAGTTAATCCGATTACAGCCAATAATCGGAGTAGACGGAATCATGGGGAAAATCGCCTGGTTTCCATAAACGAGGCTGGGATCATGATGGAGATGTTTACACAAATGGCCTTAAAGGAGGGTCAACCGTACCGCACAGGTGAAGGATTGATTATGCCGAAATTCCTGACGCCTACGGAGATCGAAGCCGAGGTGTTGTTATGGATTCTGGGGATTTTCACGTTCCTCGTTCTTGCCATCGTTTTAATGGTGTATCTTTATAACCGGCGGGTGAAATTCAAGGAATTCGAGTCCGAGATGAAAGCCTTGGATTTGGAGCCTCGGGCCGAGGGAACCCTGGCGGATCTGGTCAAACGGCACAGCCTGAATGAACCGGTCAACGTCCTTTTCTCCACCTCTCTCTTTGATGAAATGGCCTCCGCGGAAATCCGCCGGATCCTGAGCAGTCCGGCCCCGGCGCAAGAAAAGCAAGAACGCATTGACTTGTTGTATCATATCCGGACTAAGACTTATCATCCGGATTGGCTCTCCCTGACGCAAAAGGGCGATTTCCCACCTTCTCCCCGGCCGCCGTCATCGGCTTAGCCACCGCGCTATGGGATGCCGCCAGGTGATCGAAGCGTAGGGAACCGCCTCGCCCCCGAAAATCCGCTTGAATTGCTCCACTCCGGCCAGTCCGCCGCTGCCACCGAAATTAAAGTACGAAAAGCCCCGTTCGCAGGCGTCACGGATGATCTCGCTCATCAGCCACTTGCTCCCGTGGAATTGCGTGAAACGTTCATCACTGGCCCCGGCGAAATATTGCGCTTCTCCTTTCCCAGAAAAGACCAAATTCCCCGCGAGGAGGGCATCGTCTTTCCAGGCCAGCCAAATCCGGACTTCCTCACCGGGGAGATCCACTAGGGTATCAAAAAATTGTTCTGGGATGGTTTCCACACCTTCCCAGCGGTGAGTGGCGCGCTGGTAGAGTTGTTTCATGGCCAGCACGGCTTCACGCGAGTTCGACCATTCGGCCCGGACTCCTTGCGCCTGGGCGCGGCGGATGTTCGTGCGGTTGCGGGGCTGAAAACGGCGGGACCAGATTTCCTCAAACGGCCGGTTCAGAGGCAGGATATGGGTACAGCGCTCCTGAGTTTTAACCGTGGGATCAGCCAGAATGGATGGACGGAAACGCGCATAATCCGCGGGGGAAAGGAGAAAATGGCATACTGGGCGGAACAGCGACAACCATTCCGTGGCCGCCTGGCGGTAGTGGTCCCAGGACAGGGAATCAGGAGAAATCAATCCGCCGTATGTTCCCCAAGGCAACGATTCCAATTTGGACGTACCGAACTGTTTATGAATCGCGAACAAAGGAAGCACAGCTTCGGTTCCATCCGAGAATCGAAACCAAAGGTGACAGGGGCGCCAATCCGGCAGGGTATTCGCCAAGAGTTCCGCCCAGCGGGGGGTGTGGAAAAAGGAATACCGCTCCATCCGGGAGAGGAGGCTCCACCACAGATCATAGGATTTTCCATCCGAAAATAAGGCATGTTCGAGGATTTGGAGCGTCATGCGCGGAACTCCGTATCCGGCGTGGCCCATTCCCCAGCTGTGCGGTCAAGAGCAACGGTGATGACCCGGTATTCGCCCATCCTCTTAATCTCGGACGAAACACCGAGCAGTTCATGGATGGAGGGGATGATGCTGAGCCGAACCCGGTGTTCGCGGCACAGGCGCACGACCTCGAGCAGGCCAGGCATGGGCAGGCCGGGATCGGCCACCAGAATTTCGTCCACCTTCCGGGCGGGCAGGAGGCGATGCAAATCCGGAATCGCACCCAGGCACGGAATGGAACTGTCCGAATTCAGGGCTTGACCTTCGGGAGCAACCACCCCCAGCGGCTGGTTGCCCCATTCGGGATGGCGCAGCATGGATTCGGCGATTCGCCGGGCGGCCGGGGCGTGCCCCACGATGATGATGCGGTCCAGATTCAAGCCGGTGCGGTGGAGCCATTTTTCGAACCGGTTGAATCCCCATCGCCAACCCATCCAGGCCAAAAACACGCTGATGCCAAAGAAGCCGAAGACCACACGCGAAAATCCCCGGAAGTTATACTCGGCGAAGAGGTGCTTAAAAAAGAGAAACTGGAAACCGATCAGCAGAAATACCACCATCAGGGCAGTCTTCAGCAGGCGAACGAACAAATCCTGGAAAGTCATGTATTTATTGCGCTCGTAAAGCCGGAAAAACCAAAGCGAAGCCAGGCCCAGCAGCGAGACCACCATCAGCAGGTCGCTGTAGGCAGGCATGTTGAGCAGCGAGGGATGCTCGGCGAAAGGATCAGCCGCATTGTTAAACACGCCGCTGCGGAAATAGAACCAATACGAGAACAAAAACGCGGCGGAAGCGAGCAGCGCGTCACCAGCCGCCAGGATCAGCGGGCGCAACCACCGGGCCAGCCGTTTTTGCGTGCGGTAGGTCAAGCGGTCAAACAGCAGCAGGAAAAAATAGGGGACGTTGATGACAATCCGGCGGCCGATCTCCCGAGGCCGCTGGGCGAAGCGGTACAATCCTTCCATCCCCAGCCGTTGGATCCATTGCGGCGCCCGTTTTTCCCGGCCGGTGATCATATTGAACGCCCCGCCCACGCCAATCATGATGGGCACGCCCAGCCGGTCACGGTGACGGTGTAACCATTTTTCCTGCGCCGGGCTGCTCAAGGCGGTGAAGAGAATCTGGGGCGCGGCGGCCTGGACAGCCTGCAGGGCTTTTTCGTTCTCTTCCGCATTGTCCATATAACCCCGGGGTGGGCTGTACGAACCGGCGACGCGCAAATCCGGAAACCGTTCTTGCATCCGCCGGGCGGTTTCCGCGGCCACGCCCTCCTCCGCCCCGAAGAAAAACACAGAATACCCTTCTTCGGCGGCCATCCGGCAGATGGCGGGGACCAAGTCGACGCCGGTGATGCGGTCCTTGAGGGGCGTCTTGTGCCAGCGCGAGGCGAAGACCACCGGCATACCGTCCGCCACCACCAAGTCCGCGTCCCGCAACGCATGGCGGAACTCGGGATCGCGCCGCGCCTGGATCACCTGCTGGATGGCAGGCGTAATCACTTGATGAGGGCCGCCCTGGCGGATCATCTCCCGAATCCGCTCCAGGGCTTCGGGCCAGGAGACGTTATCGATCTGCGTGCCGAGTATTTCGATCCGATCCATGATGCCCTCATTCTACGAGAGGATCCCTCCGGGGAAAAGGAACCAGGGACGGATGAACCGGACAGGCATCCAGCCGTGAGCCCCCTGCCTAAAGAGTGAGAATGGTTCAGTTCCGGTGATTTATTTTCATCTATTTATTCGAATGCGGAACTCTTTTTGTGTTTGATTGGTGGTGAGACTCCGAATGAGAACATGATCTGATTTTCTCTTTCAGAGGGAAACAGAAAGGCCGGCTTTCGGATTCCCTTCATTCCCCGTTCCACTTCACCTCCCGGGAATTCTATTGAAGAATAGGCCTGCCAGACAGAGAGCCTATCGAAAGCGAGGTTTGTGTCATGAAGAGAAACGAAACAGGGAATCCTCCGCGGTGGTTATCATTCTTCGGTATCTTCCTCCTGCCCGTCATGGGGGGTGTCTGGTTGACAGCAGTGGAAGCCGCCGAACAGTCCGCCAATCATCTGGTCATTCGCGTGGATCAAGGCTCCCTTCAAATCAACCGCAACATCTACGGCCATTTTGCCGAGCACCTGGGCGGTTGCATTTACGGGGGGCTCTGGGTGGGGGAGGACAGCCCCATCCCTAACACCCGCGGCATTCGAAATGACGTGGCCGAGGCTTTGAAACGCATTCAAGTTCCCGTATTGCGCTGGCCGGGGGGCTGCTTCGCCGACGAGTATCACTGGAAGGACGGCATCGGCCCGCGGGAAAAACGCCCGCCCATGGTCAATACGCATTGGGGCATGGTCACCGAGAACAACCATTTTGGCACGCATGAATTTATGGATCTCTGCGAGCAGTTGGGAACCGAACCGTACATCTGCGGAAACGTGGGCAGTGGTGAGATCAAGGAAATGCAAGAATGGGTGGAATACATGACCTTCGGCGGCTCGAGCCCCATGGCCGACTTGCGCCGCCAAAATGGCCGCGAAGAACCGTGGAAGGTCCGGTATTGGGGTGTCGGCAACGAAAGTTGGGGATGCGGCGGGAACATGAAGCCCGAATACTATGCCGATTTGTATCTGCGTTTTCAAACTTACTTGCGCAATTTTCCTGGCAACCGGCTTTTCAAGATCGCCTGCGGATCTCATGGCACTTACTATGAGTGGACCCGGGTTCTGATGCGCGAGGCCGGCCGGCGGATGAACGGCCTCAGCCTCCATTATTATTGCGGCTCAGGACGGAAGAGCCGCTCCGCCACGAAATTCGAGGAGGAAGACTGGTTCGCGCAGATCGAGCGCGCCCTCGAGATGGACGATATCCTCACCGCCCATTCCGCCATCATGGATGAATACGATAAGGAGAAGCGGGTAGGATTGATGGTGGATGAATGGGGCGCCTGGCACGAAGTCGAACCGGGGACCAATCCCGGCTTTCTCTTCCAGCAGAATTCCCTGCGCGACGCGATGGTTGCCGCCTTGACCCTCAATATCTTTCACTATCACTGCGAGCGGGTGAAAATGGCCAACATAGCCCAGATGGTCAATGTCTTGCAGGCCATGGTCCTCACCGACGGCCCGAAGATGGTGTTGACGCCCACCTATCACGTGTTCGACATGTTCAAAGTCCACCAGGACGCCACCTGGCTGCCCACGGAGCTGATCAGTGAGGATTACCGGTTCGGCAACGAAAAAATCCCCGCGCTGCACGCTTCCGCTTCGAAGGACGCCGGCGGGAAAATCCACATCTCGTTATGCAATTTCGATCCCAATAAAGCGCAGGCCCTTACATGTGTATTGAAAGGCGCCGAAGCCAACCAGGTCTCGGGACAAATCCTGACCGCCGATACCATCACCGCTCACAACACCTTCGAGAATCCGGAAAACGTCAAACCTGCGGCGTTCGACGGAGCGAAAATCCAGGAATCGGTGATCCATGTCACCATGCCGCCGAAATCCATCGTGGTTTTGGAAGTGGAGTGATTTTCATTGGTTGTTGAATGGATTGGCGTAGAATGGTTTAGCGTAGCGTAACCCATCAAAGGAATTTCCCTCACCCTAACCCTCTCCCGGGGGGAGAGGGGATCAGAAGGAAGAGGTCATCGCGGTGGTGCCCGCCACCCTGATCAGAGTCTCCTTCAGGGGACGGCTTTACAGTCACTCAGGTTTCAATCCTGATCAGTAGCCTGAATTCCCGCTTTGGCGGGGATGATAACTGGTACGGCTGGGGTAAAGATCGATCCTCCAGGAGGAGATTGTTGGAAGAAAAGTCCTGTAAGGACGTACTTTTGAATCCAATTTCAGGTGAATAATCATGACCGTCTCGTGTCATCCTCGACGAAGATTTCCGGTTTGGTTCCATCTAGGCTTGTTGATTATAGCGATTTATCCAGGGATGACCTTCGCGGGAACAGAGGATATGGCTATCCGGGATCTAGGGATCCCGGTGCGGTCGGTGAACTGGGTAAGCCTGTACGCGGGGCTCAACCGCGAAGCGTCTCCCTGCCTTTACGCGGTCATGGGCCAAAATGGCGACAATTGTTTCGTGCTGCAAATTGATCCCTGCAGCGGGCAATTCCGCCAGTTTGTCTCCCAAGTGCCGGATTCCAACTTCCCGACAGCCAAGCTGATGAGCCGCCCGGGGAAGTTGTACATCGGCGCGGCCTACGCCGGCCACTTACTCTGTTTCGATCCCGCCCGAAACGAATTGGCCGACTTGGGCGCGATCCATCCCGAAGCCGCCACGTTCCCCTGCCGCCTGGATGAAGACGCGCATGGCCGCATTTGGATCGGCAGCTA
The DNA here is from genome assembly GCA_013177805.1 of Candidatus Omnitrophota bacterium. Taxonomy (GTDB): domain Bacteria; phylum Hinthialibacterota; class Hinthialibacteria; order Hinthialibacterales; family Hinthialibacteraceae; genus JABLXU01. The sequence continues at coordinate 127,706 of JABLXU010000004.1, read as the reverse complement.
CGGCACGGCCGACTTGACCTGCTACGATCCCGCCACCCGGCAATTCAAAACCTATGGGCGCATGGACGATGTGGATATGTACAATTATCCGCTGGTGAATCACGACGGACGGATCGCCAACCTGATCCGCATGACCCGGCCGCACGTGGTGGTGTTCGATCCGCAAACCGGCGAGAAGAGAACCGTGGGCCCCACGATTCCCAAGGGCGAAGGGACGCTCGACATCCACAAGGGAAACGACGGGAAGGTTTATATCGTTTCCAGCCAGGGCAATTTCGTGATCGATGGTTTCGACGCGGTGCCCGTGAAGGAAGTTCCTCCACCCACGCCGCCCAAGGGACTGCCGGACGGCACCACGTATTCCTTCACCGACGCCTCGAGTCAGATGTACCGCCATTTGCAAATGACCTATCCGGATGGGACCACCAAAACCTTCGAGTTGGATTATACGGCCAGCGGCAGCGATATCTTTTATTTACATGCCGGTCCGGACGGCTGCGTTTATGGTTCCAGCATCCTCCCCTTGCATCTCTTCCGGTACCATCCCGGCAAGGGCGAGCTGGTGGATTTGGGCCAATGCTCCCAGGCCTCCGGCGAGGCTTACTCGATGGCCAACCTGGACGGGACGATGTACATCTCGTCGTATCCCGGCGCGCACGTCTCGGTGTACGATCCCGCCAAACCTTACCAATTCGGTGAAAGTCCCGAGAACAATCCGCGCGAACTGGGGCGCATCGATGACATCTCCTACCGCCCCCGCTCCACCCTGGCGGGTCCGCTGGGCCGCGTGTGGCTGGCCTCGATCCCCGATTACGGGATGTGGGGTGGCCCGCTCTCGTATTACGATCCCGGGACCGGGGAAAAGAAGGCTTACTACCGGATCTTCGGCGATGGCAGCTGCTATACCCTGGCGCATCTCGCAGCGCAAAAACTCCTGGCCATCGGCACGAGCATTTCCGGCGGCAGCGGCACACAGCCCAAGATCCAGCAGGCCGATCTGCTGCTGTGGGATTACACGGCGGAGAAGATCGTGTGGCAGGGGCGGCCGGACCGTCCGGTGAATACGTTCAACGCGTTGGTGGTGCATGCCAACGGCAAGCTGTACGGCACCATCACGGGCGGCGCGCCCCCGGAGATTTTTGAATTCGATCCGGAATCCAAAACCTTCACCGCCCGATGGCCGCTTCCCGAAGGATCGCCCTTGGATCTCGGCCTGCAAAACGGCCCTGACGGATTGATTTATGGATTCACCCATTCCTGCATTTACCGCTTCGATCCAGCCCAGCGCCAATGCGAAATGATCTTGCGGGGAGAATTCAGCACTCCCGGCCCCATCGTGGAGAAGGACATTTATTTCGCCAACGGTTTCAAGCTGCAAGCGGCGCAAATTTTTTGAGAGATCACTTCACGGGTAATGCTTCGTAAACCAGCACCGCGAACGGCGCCAGTGGGATGAGTACCTCCTGACCGGCTTGCGCGGGGATGGTTTTCTGTTCGGCGTCTTCTTTCCAGGGGCTGATTAATTGATACCGGACGGGCGCCTCTGGCGGCAGTTCGAAAGCTTTGCCGATATCCAGCGGAAAAACTGTTGTTTTTGTGCTAGGATTGCGCAGTGTGATTATGCCTTTCTGTCTGGACCACGCGGCCCAGCCATACACCTGATCCTGCAAGGGATCGCCGCCGATCCAATGCGTGTCCACAAGCGTCTCCGCGTTGGCCTGCGACCAGTGCGCCGCTTCGGCCAGATCGTCCCAATTCTCCGGGCTCAACATTCCCGGAGTGATGTACAGTTCCTGCAGGCAGGTTCCACAGCCGAAAAACGACCGGATTTCTTTCCGTATTTCCTCGCGTGAGTTGCCCAGTTCGGACGCCAGGCCGTAGCGGGCTTGAGCAATGCCCTGGTTCATCAAGGAATTGAGGGGATACAGCGGAGCCTGTCTGACGATGTTTTTGTAGGTGGTCCCATCGCGGTAGGTCATCCATTGTTCGCGCTTGGATCCGGAACCGGCAAAGCCCATGTCGCCGTCGCCGCGCCAGGTGGAATCACCGTACCACAGCCAGAAGGGGGATGGCCAGGTGCCCGTGGTGATGCTGATGAACAAATCGGACTTGAGGACCCGCAAGGCGCGGGTCAGGCGGAGCATGGCCTCGGTTTCGCCGATGTCACGGGTGAGGCCGTCGAACTTGAAGAAATTCGAGCCGTTTTTCGTGATCATTTCCGCGCAGGTCTCGAGAAACCGGGCGTAATATTTCGGCCCGGCGAGGGAGAATTTATCCTCCTTGAACTCGAAGCCTTGTTCGCGGCCGTAGGTGTACCGGTCCTTGGCGGAATCGCCATAGCCGCCGAAGGGAGAGAGCCAAAATCCCAAGGTGCTGTTGTATTTTTGAGCGGCGGCCAGCACCGGCGCGAAACCGCGCGGGAAGTTCGGCCGCAGCACGCGCCACAAGGTTTTGGGATCGTCCCAGCCGTCATCCCAGACATACGAGGCCAACGCCACGCCCCGTTTTTCGGTTAGTTCGCGCCCGAAGGTTTCGACCGCCTCCAGGCATTCTTCCTCCCGGATTTTACGATTGCCCCAGCAGGTGTCATACCAGGCGTTGTAATGGAGGAATGGGCGGTAGGGATGTGCCCGTTCGCGTTCGAGGTAGTACAAAAATCCGCGCCGTGTTTGTCCCGCGGGAACCACGCCCATCACGGATGCGTGTATGGCGGATTGACCGGCCGGTATGGCGGCGTCCAAATGCAACACACAACGGGCTGATTGATTCTCCGTCACGGAACTTTCCGCGTTGGGATGCTCATGCGCGAAGAAAAAATCCTGGACCAACAAGGGTGATCCGGGGACCGTCCCAGCTCCCCTGGCACCATCCGCGGGAAGGTCCACCAGCACGACATCTTGAATGACTAAATCGGCCTCTCCCGCGGTCAGTGTGATTTCCTGCCGGAGGGCGTTGGCATGGTCACGCAGTACGGCACGCCAGGAAATCTCCAAAGAATCGTCCGGGTGGCGCAACCGGACGGTGGCGGTGTATCCAGGATCATGCCGGGCAAGGATGGAGGCCTCCGGCTCCGGTTTGAGTTCGGTGATTTCCGGAGTGTTGATGATTATGCAATCGCGGGAGGAAAGCGAACGCCCGTCCTTCATTCGCAGTTCGAACGCCACACGCCCCCGTAAATCCACGGTCTTTCCAGTCTGACGATTCATGATCATTAGAGGTTGAAGCACATCGCCGGATATGCTCCATTCACACGCGATCCCTTCATTTTCGAGGATCAATTTTTGATCCAGCAAACGGCATTGGGCTTTTCCCGGATCCGGTCCGGGATAGTCCAGGCCGAGTGCAGGCGTGAGGAATATCAGGCATGGCATGAATCCAAAAACTATACAAGATCTATTTTTCATTGTGGGAATCCCTTCAGGGTACTGACGGTGAGTTGCGCGGTGCTTAATTTACCCGGCCTTTTTGATGAGGTGATCCGCGTTGGATTATTTATGTAGGAGCCATGGGACAACGTCACCCGGCTCTCTTTACGCTGTATCAATTTCGTCTCCCTCACTCCGAGGTGGATAGGGCTGAAAAGAGAGATTGTCGTCATTGGCATGCCTTAGAGCCCGCCCTGCCCTTATTTCACTTCAATCGCCATTATCTCGATTGTTTGTTTGAACGACGCGCGCGGGTTCCGGACGGGGGAGGCGTCGATGGCTTCGGCGTGATAGGTATGCCATCCTGGTTTCGGGCGGTGCGTCCAGGTATAAGGTGGGGCGGTTTTTTCACCGATTTTCTCTCCATCGCAATACAACCCCACCGACTGGATTCCGCTGGCGTCCGCGGCGTACACGTCGATCCGCACCCGGTTGTCTTCCCGGACCGTCAGATCTTGAATCTCCACGAACGGCCCCGTATGGTCTTGTGTGGATAGGCCAAGGTCGATAAGCAGCGATCCCTCGAACCGGATGTCCACGGAATCCGTGTTTTCATCCAGCAGTTTATCCAGCAGGGATTCCGGATTTTCTCCCTGGAGTTGAGCCGCCGTCACGCGCGCGTGAGAGCGCAGCGCGGGATCGGTTGTTCCCCGGTACCGCAGACGCAATTCCACTTCGCCGTTCTCTTGGGAAGTGAACTGATACCGTCCCGGTGCGGTAACAACCGCTGTCACCGGTTTACCGTTAAGCGTTTCCGCGTAGAGATCGATGTCGTCTCCCGCCGATTCCAAGGCCTCCAGATGAAACACCGCCGTTCCCCGGTTACCCCGGATGGTGGAGAGTGTTGATAGCACCGCAGCGCCTTCCGCGAAAAGCGGAACGTGTTCCGATCCGTCCTTCTTCACGAATTCCATCGCGGCTTGTGTCGTGGTCCCGTGGAAGTTCGTCACCGCCAGGTAGCGTTGGCCCGGCCGGGCTGGATTTTCGGTGATCAGGCCCCGCCAGCCTTCCGGCCAATCCAGTGCTTCGAACCAGTCCAGTTCCGAATTCGCGAATGACTCGGCCGAAGTGTTGGTGTAAATCGCCGCGGGCAAATAGTATTCTTCCCCCGCCACCATTGGGTGGTGTTGCAGAGGCGAGACGAACACCCCGTCGCACTTGTCCTTGTACGATTCCTTGCGCGCCCAGTTATAGCCCACAACCCGGCGCGTCACGAGATTGGATTGGTCTCCGCCGAAAACCATGCCGATCCGGTTGTCCACGCACCACCAGTTGGTCTCTTTGTTCTCCAGTTCCAATTCCAAGGGGCGCATCCCATTTACCTGGAACAAAGCCCGGCTGGGGGTCAATCCCTCCCGGACAAAGAAATACACGGGCAATCCGGACCAATTGATTTGGCAATCGGATTTCGCCTGGAGCAGCGTCAGCAGAATCGTGGGGCCGTTCTCGAATGAATGAAACGCGTAGTAGCGGTCCAGGGCGGGATCGGGCACGAGTCCCGCGGTCCGGAACCCGCTGCCATCCATTTGATATTGATATACTGCATCGGGTGGAACCAAAGCCCGTGGCTTTTCCTCTCCAGCGGTCAATTCATATTCCCCGATCAGGGAGGAGGGGTGGCCATACACCAGGGGCGCGGGCCAGGTCTCGTCCGGCCGTGTGGAGAACACGAATCCGCAGAATCCGTTGCCGTACATCCAGTTCACGTTGCGGAGGGACGAGATCGATCCCCAGGCGAACGAAACGATCTTGTCGGCGGAGCGGTGCACCAGGTGTTGCATTCCCCGGTGATGATACACGCCTTCCAGACGCGCCATGGCCTCGTTCCAGGGAAGCGGCTCGGCGCGGGGGCCGTGATACTTGTGGATCAGGTAGGCCATGGCGGCCTTGGCGTGCGAGTTGCGGTGATAGTCATACGCCGGCAAGGCCTGGGAATGCCGCCGCAGCAGCAAGGCCGCCCGTTCTTCCAGCGCGGCCGCCACGGGATCCTTCTTCATGACCGCGCCGTAGCAATAACCCAACAATCCAACACCGTAATACGCGTCGTATTCGTTGCCGTGCGGCCACAACGGTTCCCCCTCGGGCAGGGCGATGCGCTTCAAGTATTCCAGCACGCCATCGAAACCGTTTCCGGGGTACGAGAAGGTTTCGGGAATGGGAACCTTCGTAGCGGCGTGCAACACCTCGAGATACAGCCGCCCTTCGAAGATCAGGTCGCTGCCATACCACAGGTTGCACCAGCCGTGATGGTCACTCGAATAGTCCGGATACATGTGCCAGCCTTTTGCCCATTCCGCAATGGGCCGTCCTTCCGCAAGGGCCGGATTGGCGAAGTCCTGCGGCGCGCAGACCAGATCGATCCCGTATCCCGCCACAATCTCCCAGAATTTCCTGGCGTCCGGATGACTGGGGAACAGAAACGCCGCGCCCATGGTGCTGGAGAGATCCTGCTTGATCTGGTCGTGGTTGCCTCCCTGGGAGGGATACCACGTATGCCAAAGCCGTTCGGTGGTCGCGCCTCCGGTCAGCACCGCCTCCACCTGTTTGCGGGTGTCCTCGTCCAAATCGTTCCACAACAAGCTAGCCGCGAGAGTCAGCCAGCCCACTTCGTCCGCGCGCCACGAATGCTGCCGCCGCCAATAAGGCCCATCGGCGAAATCCTTGCGTGTCGCGGGTACGTAGGGATACGGATGCTCCACATACGAACTGGTCAGGCAGCACCAGCGGAGGGATTGAATGGCATGCTCCCGCAAAACTTCCCGGGGAATCCTTGCCTGGCCGAAATAGTCCTTGTCCGTTTCGTTCAACAGCACCGCGTAGCAGAATTGCACCAGGCCGTTGCCGGAGATGATGATGATCGTCGCGTAGGGATCGTCCATCCAATCGGGGTATTGGCGGAAATCGTAGAAGCCGCTGTTGGGTATGCGGTCCGATTCATCCACCCAGATCGGCTCGAAGGCGTCCACGGCACTCTCCGCCACTTGCAGGTAGAGTTCTTTCAGTTCGTCTTCGCTGAGGCCGTACGCAGAGGCTTGGAGCAGGATCAACGCGTATAGAAAGATCCCAAAACGTGTCAGGAATGATTTCATGATTCACCTCGCCCGGGTTGGGTTGTCTTGGCTTACTTTATCACACAGAATGAAGGGCGGATAAGGTGGCATGTACTAACGGAATGCCGGATTATAGTGGAACCGTGATGCGAACGAGTTTCGATTCCCTCTCCCCCCGGGAGGGCTAGGGTGAGGGGAAACCGGAATGACTAAGGAGTGGAAAGTAGGGGCACGTTGCAACGTGCCCCTACGGGAAAGCACTAAAAACCTTACATAGCGGAGTGGTCATAAAGCGAATCGTTACCCACTCAAGTAGCTCAACATGACCTAGGGTTAGGGATGTGGTAGATAACGATCATCGAAAGGGGATACGGTATGCCAACATATCATGCACGATTATCCCAACGCCATTCAATCTCATGCCTTACTCTCGGCGTGGCCGTGTGGTTGACATGCCCATTTCCCGCCCACGCCTGGGAAGGCCACCAGTGGGAGAACTGGCTGGCGGTCACTCAGCAGACCAAGCCGGACATCCGATCTCCACAGGCTGGGTTTTCGGATTTATTGCCTCTGCTGCAAAGCACACTTGATCCAACCTCGAAGATCGATTCCATCCAAGCCTGGGAAACCAAACGTGACGCGATTCTCGGCACACTGCAGGCTATTTTGGGTGAGCCCAGCGATCTCAAACCAGTGCCTCCCTATGCCGAAGTGCTGGGTGAAGAAGACCTGGGAACGTACCTCCGCCGCCATATCCGCGTGGCCACGGAAATGGACGATTGGATACCCGCCTACCTGCTCATCCCCAAGCCGGTTCCCACAACTCCGCGCCCGGTGATGATCGTGCTCCATCAAACCGTGGCGCAAGGGAAAGATGAACCATGCGGTATAAAGGGAAATGCCAAACTGGCCCTTGCGTTGGAACTCGTCCAGCGCGGTTTCGTGTGCCTCGCGCCGGACGCCATCGGCTTCGGGGAACGTATCCCTGCCGGGACACAGCCGTACCACGAATCCGCGATTTTCTACCGCAAGCATCCACGCTGGTCCTTTATGGGAAAGATGGTGTGGGATGTGCAGCGTCTGGTTGATTATCTCGAAACGCTGCCCTTCGCCGATCCGTACCGCATCGGCTGCATCGGCCATTCGCATGGCGCGTACGGGACCCTCTTCGCCACGATCTTCGAGCCGCGCATTTCCGCCGCCGTGGCCAGCTGCGGTTTCACTACACTGCGCGCCGATCCGGCCGCCAACCGTTGGAGCCATCTCACGCCGCTGATGCCCCGTCTGGGTTTTTATCTGGAGCCAGTGGACGAGATTCCCTTTGATTGGCATGAAATCCTCGCCTGCGCGGCCCCGCGGCCGTTGTTCAACTGGTCTACGCTGAATGACGATATTTTTCCCAACACGGACAACCTGCGTAATATTTATACGCAATTGCGGCAGGTGTATGCGCTTTACGGGGCGGCGGATTCGCTCGACACGCGTCTCGAGCCTGGGCCGCACTCGTTCCCGCGGGAGGTACGCGAGGCAGCGTATCGTTGGCTGGAAACCCATCTCGCGGCCCGGCCGGATTTAAAGCGATCCCATCACACGCTGCCGGCCACGCGGGAGGAGTGGGAAGCGTTCCGCGAGGAATTGAAATCTCTGCTATTGCGTGACATCGGACCGGTCAATCCGCCGGGGTTGCCCGTGGAAGTAGAAATTCTCGCCGCCACTCCGCAGCACGGCTATACCGAGAAGAAAATCCGTTACCTGGCCGCGCCGGATGATCCGGTGACCGCCTATCTCCTGTTGCCGGATTCTCGGCAAGAGAAAAATCCCGCCATGATCGTGTTCCATCAGACCACGGAATTCGGCAAGGAAGAGCCGGCCGGTCACGCGGGGCGCGCCAGCATCCAATTCGGACCTGAACTCGTCCGGCGCGGTTACATCGTGCTCATTCCCGATTCAATTACCGCGGGCGAACGCATCGGCCCCCATGGGCCGTTCGACACGCGCACGTTTTATGAGCGTTTTTCCAACTTGTCCGCCTTGGGCAAGATGATCCAGGACGGCCGCCGGGCGCTGGATATTCTGCAATCGTTCCCCGAGGTGGACACGGGACGCATCGGCGCGATCGGCCACTCGCTCGGCGCGGAAGAGGCGCTCTTCACCGCGGCCTTCGATGAGCGCCTCCAGGCCGCCGCCGCCAGCTGCGGATATGCTCCCCTGCGCGCCGACGCCAATCCCGGCCGCTGGGCACGCGACCACTGGTTTTCGTACCTGCCCCGTCTGCGGATCGAGTTGCGGGCCGGCCGCCTTCCGGCGTGGGATTTCGAGGACGTCATCCGCCTCGTTGCCCCGCGGGGGTATTTCAATTACCAGACGAGCGGGGATGCTATCTTCCCCGAAGGCTACGCGGCGCACGCCATGACGCTCTCCACCCGCGGCCTGTGGCGGCTGTACGGCGTGGAGGAGCGCTTGCGCAGCCGGCTCGATCCCGGCCCGCATGACATCACCCCGGAGGCGAAGGAAGAGATCTACACCTGGCTGGACACGATAGTAGGGGAGAAGTGATAAGAGTACTGTATAAATAATCAGTGAGCCGCTGGCAGAAAGAGGATGTCTACCGCCTATTAAGGGCTTCCCTCGCCCTATTTCCTCCAGGGGGAGAGGCAATCGTCTCGCGTTTCCGCGGGGATTTCAGGTCATAACTTGGATTCCATAGAATCGGCAGAATTGCTTCAACCGCGGGGCGAAATGGCCATAGAACAAAACGTTGTGATGGCCTTTCACCTGGCACGCGTCGTCCCATTCGTTGATGGTGATCTCCACATTGGTGCGGCAGCCGCCGACGGGGGGCATGTCGTAGGATTTCACAACTTTCCCTGAATACAGCAGCATTTGCGGTTCCGCTTCGGGGATGCAGCGCGCCATAGTCACCTCCTCGCCGGGACGAAACAATACTTGCGGGCAGCAGGTCGGATCGTTGGTGTGGCCGTAGTTGCGCAGCAGGTATTTCTCTTGCGGTTGTTCGATACCGAATAGTCTCGAAGCGGACGTGCAATGGGAGGCGAAATAATGATTCCGTTCCGTTTCATAGCAGGGATTGTGTTGAAACCCGGGGCGGTTAAATAGCTGTTGGACCAGCATCAAGGTCAGCGTCGGGCCGAGATCGTTTTCGCAGCCGGCGGCGATCCCTTGATCGCGCAAGGTCATGAAGCTCATGCAGGGCATCAATTCGCCGCGCCGCAGGCAATCCATCATCATCGCGTCGCCTTGTTCCGCTTCGAGGAGGCGCCGGTTGGCGAAATGCACGCGGGCCGCCTGCAGAATCTCCGGATCGGCGGGCTCGAGGATTTTGTGCGCGTTGATTTTGAACTCGCGGGCCAGCTGTTCCACTTCCGGGGTGATGGCAGTCTTGTTCACCTCTTCTTCGAAGCGCCGGAGGGAGACTGTCCTCACGGTGGTTCCCCAAAACGGAACTACCGCCTCCTGGCCATCCTCCGTGCCTGCGACGCTGAGGATCCGGCTGTTGGCCATGAATTTGCGGGCTTGGATCATTTTCAGGCCGTATTCCACCGCGTCCATATTGTCCAGGGATTGGATGTAGTGGACTCCTTGGCGCTGATATTTGACGATCGAGCCGTGATGGACGCCCAGGCAACAAAAGACGATGGCAGGGATCAATGGATCCGCTTCTGGGCTGGTGGCGGCCAGAATCCGATCCAGGAGATTGAAAGAACCATTGAAGAGAGGGATTAACAAAAGACCGTCGGGATGGGCTTGTATCACCCGGCGGATGAATTGATCCGCGCCGGATTCGTCGTGAAGGGGGGAATCACAAAATTCGAGAGAAATGGCCAGTTTTTCCGCTATCCCGCGGAGGGCGTTGGTATACTGCCGCTGGCGGCCTTCCGCGTCGAAATCGTTCCCCGGCCAGCTCCACCACTGCCCCGGTTTGCGCAATATATCGGATGGCGTATACAGGAACGCCACCCACACGGAAGCCGGTTCTTTCAATCGATGGTTCTTGCCGGTGGTTTGTGCCAGGGCGGGTTGAAAAACCAGCGTTCCCAATCCCGCCCCTATCGTGGCCATGAATCCGCGCCGGTCACAGCCGCATCCGGACGCGGGAGAGTGATGATCGGTCATGATGATAGAACTCCTTTATTAAACGAAACGCATGTTTCGCTCATTCGCCTCCGCCGCCCGAACGGATAACGATATCTCCCAGGCTATTCAAACCATTGGAGGTCTGATAGGGCATTCCCCGCAAGGTGCTTTGCCAGAGGCCGTCCGGACCGATCCCGAGCAACGCCCATTCATTCGGCTGCAGGGGCCGTTGGCCGGATTCCACACTCCCCGCTTTCGTCAGTCCGCTGAGTCCGTGGTTCTCACCAATGAAGTTGAAAGCGGGTTCATTGTCTCCGTATATATACGTGCCGTTGGCGTATTTGATGTATTGCTCACTGTCCTTGGCGGCCTTGGGATCATTGAAGGGATCATGGGGTATCGACGACATGTAAGAAACCGGCGTCGTCAACGGCGCGAGAATCTGAATCATGGTGCGGTCCGGCCCGTTATTGAAAGGCGGAATTCCGAACAGTTTCATCCGTTCGACGCCCAAGTCCGTGTCATCATCCCAGAAGTCCACCAGTAGCATGTTGCGGTCGAGCCGGAAAGATTCGATCGCCGTGCCCAGGTTCTTCATGTCCGCCAAGCCCCGCGCCACCTTCGCGCGGATTTGGGCGTTGAGGAAATTGGGCACGGCGATGGCGGCCAGGATGCCGATTATGGCGACCACGATCAACAACTCGATGAGCGTGAAAGCGCTTTTCCCGTTCATGGGAGTCTGCCTTCAATGAAGGGGGAGAAGGAGAGACTCCCTGCTCCTCCATTGCGCTTGCGTGTGGCCGGCCGGATTTCGGAGAACCAATTCTCAATATAAGTGCCAATCGCCGACACCGGTCGTTTCGCTGAGGACGAAGCGCATTCCCAGATAGACGGAACGATACCCATTTTCGTAGTCCGGCGCGTCGTCAATGATGAAATGGCGCTGTTCTCCCGCGGTGACCGTGATTTGACCGATGGCGATTTCGTAATTGTTATAGCCAGGAGTTCCCATGAAAACGCCGTCGTTCGGATGATAGGTTTTCAACTCTCCCCCCTCGAATCCGAAAATCAGGGGATTGGGCTCGTTAATATTTTGCTGATAATCGGCAGCGGCGGTATCACCGATATTGAGGTAGACGTCATAAGTCCCCGCCCGGGCGAAGATAACCTTGGTGCGCAGGGTGGGCGCGTCTTCCGGCCCACTGGGATAGGCTTCCAGGATGGGTCCATATGGGCCGAGATTCTGCCGGATATTCCATTTATTGTCAGTAGTGGAGTTCGCGTTGACTGTCAGCCAGGAATCCATTGTGGCATAGGCGGCTTCGTCCACTGGCCAGGTCATGTACTGGTTGCCTCCGATATCGGTAAACATCTCGAACACCCCGGGGCTGACCTGGAATTCTTTCAGAACGACCTGAGTTTCCTTCACGAAACGCATGCCGAGATAAACCGAGCGTTGGCCGTTAGGATAATCGGGATCGTCGTCAATGAGGAAATTGACTTGTTGCCCCGCAGTAACGGTGATTTTCCCCAGATGGATTTCATAGTCGTTATATCCCGGCGTACCCTTGAACTCCCCATCCCCGGCCACCCAGGTTTTCAAGGGATCCCCTTCTTTGGCGACCTTGAGGGGATTGGGATTCGCCAGGTTGTCCTCGGGAGTGGCCGCGCCGGTGTCGCCTATGCTGACATACACATCGTAGGTTCCCGCTTGGGCAAAGATGACGCTGGTTTTCAAAGCTGGCGCGTCCTCGGGGCCGTTGGGGTAGGCTTCGAGGATCGGCCCATACGGTCCGAGGTTCTGCCGGATATTCCATTTGTTGTCAGTGCCGGAGTTGGCATTGATGGTCAACCAGGAATCCACCGTCGCGTAGGTGGCTTCATCCACCGGCCAGGTCCGGAACCGGTTGCCGCTGAGGTCGGTAGTCCATTCCTGCGCGCCAGGGCTGACCTGAACTTCCGAAAGTCCGCCGCTCAACTCGATGACCCGGAGTGTCACTCCTTGGAACGTGGAGGTGACGTACATTTCGGAAGCGAGGTTGAATTCTTCGTACGGCGTATCATCAACCCGGACTTTGATCACTCCGCCAGCCTCCACTTCAACTTCGCCCAGAGACGCGGAATACCAAAACATCCCGCCGGACGTGGCCCCTCCCACGGTAGGATAACCCGGCACGGTTCCCCCGGTGGCGCGGATGGAGTTGGAAGCCGAATACAGCGCCAACGGCGCATCCCCCAGCGCCGCCTGGATCGGACCGGTATCCGGTGCGTCGTTGGAATCGAGGAAGCGCAAGATCACTTCGTATTTCCCGCCCATGGCCACGGTGATTTCCATGGTCAGTTCGGGCGCGTCTTCGCCGAATCCCGGCGCGTGAGACACGAGCAAAACGTTACCTTCAACCCGGTAAATCAGCCATAAGTTATCCTCATCAAAATAGACGTCTTGCAAGGCTTCGTTGCCGAACGGGCGTGGATCGATGGCCTCCATGGGAATGATCCGGTGGGTGTTGCCGAAACGGTCCGGCTCCCCGGAGAAATCTCCGGCAGGAAAATAAAACGTGATGTCCTGCGCGGCGGCGTTCATCCCAAGAAAACCAATCCATAGGAGCATCTTGACCTGTGCAGTAAGCTTCATCATAGCCTTCCTCCCTCTGCATTTTTTATTTACTTACATTCATTTATGATGACTACATTGGGATGACTATTGGATTCTTGAAATCTTATTACCCCCCTCGCATGGTGATATCGCCTTTGCTGATCAATCCGTTGGTGGCGTCATACGGCAATCCACGGATCAACTCCGCGCCGCCCAGTTCTTCCGCCGTCGTGTCGGGTCCCATGCCCAGCAACACCCATTGCCCTTCTTTCAGCGGCTGCAAACCGAAACGTTTGGCGTTTTCCGGCCATAGACCCGCGAAATTGTGGTCGTTTCCGGGAATGGCGGCTTCGTTGTCACCGTAAAAATAGGTCCCCGCGAGGGCGATAACCAACCGGTCACTGGTATGGACGATCTTTCCAAAAAAGGGGTCATCGGGAATGGCGGCGATGTACGAAACCGGGCTGGTGAGGTTGCCTAGAATGCATTTTTGGTTGCGGATGGCGTCATCCAGATTGTCCGGAGAGCAAAAGCCCCATTTTTTCAGCCGTTCCAGAGCCTGGGCGTCGTTTTCATCCCAGAAATCGACCAGCAGGTGGTTTTGGTCGAGGCGGAAAGACTCGATGGCCGTCCCCAACGACCGCATATCGGCCTGCGATCGGGCGATTTTGGCGCGGATCTGGGCATTGAGAAAATTGGGCACGGCGATGGCGGCGAGGATGCCGATGATGGCCACCACGATCAAGAGTTCGATAAGGGTGAAACCCCGCCGAACATCCATGACTCCTTTTCCATTTCGCGTAATAAAAAATAAGAATGAGAATCAGATAATCGATAAAATACCATAGGAATAGGAGGGGTGTCAACCATGGATTGGAAACTAGAAGACCTCTCGTCTCGGGCGATGCCACTCCCCCTCCGGGATTGCGCGGGTGGCCACTCAGGCCTAAACAATGGGGAGGTATTTCCTCTACTCCAACCGGGTGCCCTGGGTTATGCTTCTTCCGCACCTGGAGTGCTTTACCGCGCTTAGCGTGCTTTCCCAAAACCAACATTCCTGGCCGTCAGGAATAGTCCGGAGAATGAAAAACCATGTACATCGTTCAAGTTTTTGTTCATGTGAAATCCGATCAAATCGAGGCCTTCAAGGCCGCCACCATCGAAAACGCGCGGAATAGTGTGCGGGAACCGGGAATCGCCCGGTTTGACGTGATCCAGCAAGCCGATGATCCAGCCCGGTTTGTGCTTGTGGAAGTGTACCGCACGCCAGATGATCCCGCCCGGCACAAGGAGACCGCCCATTACCAGGTGTGGCGGGATACTGTAGAGCCAATGATGGCCGAACCGCGCCGGAGCGTTAAGTTCCATTCCGTTTATCCCGATGATGAAGGGTGGGGATAAACTGGTAAATCGGCCGTTTCGCGCGGCCAATGGCAGGCAGGTCCGGGGGAGCCGGAAAGAAGGCCTTTCCTTTTTCACTATTGACGAAGCAAATTTTAATAGGCAATATGTTGAAGAAATGGTACCATCATTGGCTTCGTGATGCAGTCTGGCTGCTGGGACCGGTCTCCAGGCCGGAAGGGAAACAAGGAGCGTTCGATGGGTTTGGATTCATCCTTCCTGGAATCCTTGCAAAAAACCCTTTTTTCCGAGTATGTCCGTAAGCATCCCGGGGTGGATCAGGATCAGCTGGCCGCCCGGTATGTCAATGGCCGGATCGCGATCGACACCCTCACCCATATTTTTCAGGACGCCCAGGTCCGCCGTAAATTCGTCGAAATCCAGAAATCGCAAAAAAAGGTGTACGAGCAGCATTTGGAGGAATTTTTATGCGTGGACGAAAATGAACGGTACACCGCCTGCATGAAATCCATCAAACACTCCACCCGGATCATCGATTACTTGTTCCAATCCCGTTACGCCGGATTTGATCTGATTCGAAAAACCGAGAACCAGACCTATTTGCGGAAAAAGGAGCGGATCTGCGCCGCCAACGCTCAGGATATCATCGCCAGCAAGCGGAAGTTGGCGAATATCGTGGAATGTCCGGACCGCAAATCCTCGTTGATTCAGACTCTGATCGGAGAATATCTGGAAGCGTCTCTCAACCAGATGAAATGTCAATTCGCGGTGCTGGAACGCGAAATCGATCTGGGCAACCAATACACGAACTACGTTCAGCGTTTCATTGAAGAAAACTTGGAAGACCTGACCACTTATCTGGATTCAAAACACCTCAAAACCATAGCTAAAATCCAAGCCATTTTGGCGCACCAAGAAATGGGAGTTTTGAACATCCACCAGATTGCGCCCGGCCGGTTGAATGAAACGTTGAATCAATACATCAGCCAGTTGGATGATAAATATGAAAAATTGAAGGTGTTGGAAAAGGTTATCTCGATTGTGGAGTCGGTGGTGGAAAAAATTCAGCAAAAAAAGTCCACCGTTCCGCAGGATCCAGAGGTGAAAGATCCCGCACCCGAATCAGGTGAACGCAGCCACCGGATGGTGTTCGCCAAGCAGTTGCTGCAAAGATTCAAATCCCGGTGAATCGAAGAAACCAGGCTTGAAAGAAACGGGGATCTTTCTGCAGGCCGCGCGAATCATAAGATCGCGAATCATGATATACTGTACACGCCCTCGAAGATGGGACGAATCGAAGGATTCGATGGCTGAGGGATACGAGTCGAATCATGGGAACGATTCTGTCACAAGAAGAAATCGACGCGCTCATGCGGGCGGGATTGGGAAAAGCGAAGGAACCAAAGGCCAAGTCCGGCGCGGAAAAGCCTGGGGTGTTTTCCGCCTTGCCGGAGACCGAGGTCGAATCCACCCCGGGGGAAAGGGAGACCGGGCGGGAATCCGCCAAATGGCGGCGGTCGCCGGTGCTGGAGGGGAAAGTGCGGGTCCAGCCGGCGGTTTTCGAGACGTTCGAGGATGGAGAGGTGATGGGCGATGTCACCAATCTGGAGATCATCCTCAACCTGGAGTTGGAAATCCGGGTGGAACTGGGAAAAACCACCGCGACCGTGCGGGATGTGTTGGCCATGGGGCCCGGCTCGGTGTTGGAGTTGCAAAAGTTGAACGGGGAACCCGTGGACTTAATGGTCAATCAAAAGCCGTTTTCGAAGGGAGAAATGATCGTAATCGGCGACCATTTCGGCGTCCGGGTGACCGACATCCTATCGGTGCCGGAAATCATCGAGGCGTTGAAGTAACCCCACTCTCCCGCGTTTTGTAGAATCCCTCCCGGGCTCACAAAATTTCAAAAGACAAATTCAGGCGGGCGCGCAAGGCATTCCTTGCCGCAACCCGCACGGAGCGGTCTGGATCCTTGAGAAACGGCATAAGCGCCCGGATATCTTCGTCAGTGCCTTTCAGGCCGATGCCCCGCACGGCCATTTGACGGACATGGGGGCGGGGATCGTTGGCCGCCTCGCGTAAATAGGGGAGCAGGTGCGGCAAGTCCGTCACGCCCAAAATCCACAGGGCGTTGGTTTTGGTGATTTCATCCGGACTGTGGAGCATTTCCAACAAAGCGGTTTCGTATTGAGCATATCCCCAGTTGATCAGTTTGGCCAAGGCATTGGCGCGTTCCCGCCGCGAACCCTGTTGCGCCGACTCATGAGCGATCGCGGTGATCGTATCGTCCGCCGGTTTGTGATCGGGCAACAAGTCTACGGCGTTGGCCCGCACGCGGTCATCGGGATCGTTGAAAAACGGGCGGATCAGTTTGAACCGCATTTCCGGATCCTGAATCCGTGCGAATCCCATGAGGGCGGCGGCCCGGACCCGGGGATTGGGATCCCGGGCTAAACGGCGGTAATCCGCCAAGGCCTCTTGAAGAGGCCGGGCTTCCAGCATTTTGATGTATTTGATCCGGTCTTTTTCCTGGGGAGATTCGGACAAGTATTGCAAGTCCTCGAAAAAGTTGGGTTTCATCTTCAACAGGGATTTGAGGATTTTCAACCGGCGGGCGGGGCCGAACTGATCAAAGCGCTTCAACAGGTTGTCCTTCATGATCTTGAACATGGTGCTGATCACGCCCTGCCGCACCTTTTTCTTCTTGCTGCGCGCCAAATGAGTGATTCGTTCAAGGATAGATAGATCTCCTTTCTTTTGCAGATAGCGCAAGGCGGCGAGGAGCATCTGTTCATCTGTATCCGTCAGAAATTCAAAGACTTCCGGGCGAAGACCCAGAGTGGGATTGTCCCCCAGGATTTTCAACACGCGGATGCGGATACGGGAATCGTCGAGTTGCAGGCAACGCAGCAGAAACGCGAGATTCTGCTCGGCGCCGACCGCTTCGAGCAGATCGAAAAGGACGATCCGTTCCGGCGGATTCATGAATTTGATCAAACCTTGGAACTCCGCCAGGATTCGGAAATGCTGGAGAACGAAAGCTGCTTTGACAAAATCGGCCCGGTTCAGACTGCGGAGGGCCTCCAGGTGATAATTCACGTTTTCCCCGCTATTCCGGACCGCCATGGCCAGAAAACCGGTTAACCGGTCCAATACCAGATCGTTTTTTTGCAGCAATCCCCGGTACACCACCCGGAGAGCGCCTTCTTTTTGATAGCGGAGGAATTCCTCGTGCAAAAGCGTGTACTGGGGTAAATCCAGAGTCAAATACATTTGCCAGAAGGCCTCTTCATCTAAGGATGAGATCTCGAAAAGATAGGGAATGGTTTGATACCGGGGAGAACGCTTGGAAATGTACAAGGTTTGAAAGAGGATAACGAGCGCCTCGTTCACTTCCCCGGGTGGCAGTTCCCCTCTGAGTTTCCGGAGTTTCGCGTTGTCGATCAGTCTTGATAAACTTTCCCGGGCCGCTTCGGCCACGCGGGGGTGGTAATCTTCGATTTCCGCGATCAGCAAGGGGATGATGTCCAGCCGGCCGCTCTTGGCGATCAGGCGCGCCGCCCCTTCCCGCACTTCCCACATGGGGGAGGCCAACTCGTGTGTTAACAGGTCGAAGTCAACAGCAATGGTATCCAGTATCTCCCCGGCCCGTTTCCGCAGCGCCGCATCCGGGCTGGCAAGCGTCCATAACAGCAACCGCTGATTCCAGGGAGAATGGGCAGCCAAGGCGAGAGCGTCCAGAATCTCCCCCGCTTGTTCTGTTCTATGCGAACTAAACAGTAGTTGGGAAACACGGTCGGCTTTGCCAGCCGCGGGTGAATGGAGTTCATCGGATGGACCTAGATTTGGAAGCTTCAAGGTCTATGCCTCACGCATTCCTTGGCGATTCGGAAATGGGAATCCAACGCCACTTCCTATCTATCAATAGGCCATCTGTAAAAATCGTAATTCCCCTTCCTCCTATGGGAGGAACCCATGGGACAACCACCGGAACCGGCGGCCTTCCACTCCCACCCCATATGCCGGCCTCCCATGAAAACCACTGAGATCCGCCATCCGTGGTGGGATCAGACAAACCATGTCCGCCTCAAAATTATCGGGAGAATTTTACAGAAATTTTACTCCGAATACCAATCCTTTCCCGGACCTCTCCGTTCCCCGCCTGCCAGTGGGAACCGAAAACCGATTTTGGGACGGCCATCCTGGGAGGCAGAATTTTCCCGCAAAGTGCGATTATTTAATAAAACTCCGCTTGTATTAGTGTATATCCTGTGTTTTAATTGATTGATTCATCCGGACGATCTTTCATGGATGCTTATTCTTTCGTCAGGAGTGTTTCATCCAATGCCAAGACCCTCTTCCAAGCTATTGACTCCCCCCGAATGGAAAGTCATGAACATTGTGTGGCGCAAGAAAGCATGTTCCGCCCGGGATGTTTATCTTCTGGCCGGCGAGCTGTACGGGTGGGCGCCCAACACCGTCCGCACCCACCTGAACCGGTTGGTGAACAAAGGATTCCTGAGGGCCACCCTCATTGGGAATTCGTATCTTTATCGCCCTAAAAAGACCTTGGCGCAATCCCTCTTTCAAGTAGCCGACGATTTGCTGGACAAAGCCCTGGGGGGCCAGGCGGGCCCCTTGCTGGCCTACATGGTCCAAAAAAGCGACTTATCCGAACAAGATCTCCAGGAGTTGCGTTCCCTGCTCGATCAATACGAAAAAGGTAGTCTTTCCAGCCAAGGATAAGAGCGTCATGCTGCTCCCTGAGCGATTGAACGCGTGGGCGGAATGGTGGGGAACGTACATGTGGAATAGTACGATCGATTCCGCTGTGGGGTTGGGGATCGTAGGGATGCTATGGATGGCAGGGCGCAAGCGCTTGTCCGTCCAAGCCGGGTATGTTCTTTTCTTGCTGGTATTCGTGAAGCTGATTTTCCCGGGTTTTGTCTCATTACCCGGCCTGATTCACTCTTGGGTTCCCGCCTCGTTTGAAATCCCTGCGGTTCTGGGTGATAACGGGATCGGGTGGGGCTCCGGCCTGTTTTCGGGAGGCGGGAAAAAATCTCCGGCCGGCGATAACAATCCCGTCTCCCTCCCCTCCATGGATAAGCCTAGGCTGCCGGCTTTGTCCAAAACGTTTTGGTTGATGGCAGTCTGGGCTGTTTTAGTCCTCCTGTTGTTATTACGGTTTGCGAAGCATCAATGGTCGGTTGGCCACGGTCTCCATCATACGCAGCCGGTCAAGAAAAAGGCGCTGCGGACGGAATTGGATGAGTTGGCGCGCCGCAGCGGGTTGCGCCGTCCTGTGGTTTGGCTCACGGCAGGATGGCTTGGCTCTCCGGTGGTATGGGGGCTGACGCGTCCCCGGATCATCCTCCCGCAGGATTTTGAGAAGTCGTTCACCCGAACACAGCGCCAATGGATTCTGTTGCACGAATTG
The DNA here is from genome assembly GCA_013177805.1 of Candidatus Omnitrophota bacterium. Lineage (GTDB taxonomy): Bacteria > Hinthialibacterota > Hinthialibacteria > Hinthialibacterales > Hinthialibacteraceae > JABLXU01. Next base: position 107,738 of record JABLXU010000004.1, on the reverse strand, counting down.
GCGCACATCCGCCGGGGGGACATTTGGGTCCGGCTGATCCAAAGCCTATTTCAGATCGCCTTCTTCTTCAATCCGGTGGTGGCGTGGTCAACCGGACGGTCGACCGGCTGCGGGAGTATGCCTGCGATGACGCGGCGATCGTGGTTTCCGGCGCATCCCGGAAGGAGTGCGGCGAGGGACTCTTACTGGTCGCCGCGCAGACCGAAACCTGGCCAGCCTTCCTTTCTTATTCCATGGGTCTGTCCCCGAGAAAGGGTATCATCAAGAAACGCATTCTACGCATTTTGGATACTGGGCGCGTACTGGAGCGTGGTTGTACTTGGAAATCCCGCGCCCTCCTGTCCGCCTTCGCCGCCGTGTTGCTGCCGATCAGCGGGACCATCGCCAACATGTCCGGAAATCAATGGACACGGATCGAGACGCCGGAAAGTCCCGTGCAGCGGCAGGGATATGCCATGGTGTATGACCCGGACCGGGGAAAGATCGTAATGTTCGGAGGTTTTAACGGCAATTTCCGTTACATGCTGAATGAAACTTGGGAATGGGATGGGATGGCCTGGCATGAAGTGCCGATCCCCCGCGCGGACCGGCCGGAAGAACGGTTTTTGATGTCCATGGTTTATGATTCCGCCCGCAAGAAAATCGTGATGTACGGGGGCGGAGATGTCGTGAAATGGATAGGGTATGGCGATACGTGGGAATACGATGGGACGAGATGGATCAAGCGGAACGTGAAAGGCCCGGGGAACCGGTGCGGGTATGCCTTGGCGTATGACGAGGCCCGGGGAAAAGTGGTTCTGTTCGGCGGATTTGATCAGGATTTGAAATCGACGGCGGATTTGTGGGAATGGGACGGCAACCAATGGCAACACGTACAAGTTCAAGAATCGCCTTCGCCGCGAAGCCTCATGTATACCGCCTATGACTCGCGCCGCCAGAAAACGGTGCTGTTCGGCGGAACGGACGGTACCCGCATATTTGGGGACACGTGGGAATGGGATGGCAGCGTGTTTTCGAAAGTGGCGGAGACGGGTCCCGAGCCGCGCATGTGGGGCAGCATGGCCTATGACCGGAAAAGCGGCCGGATGATTTTATTTGGAGGAGGCACGGATATAGTGGATCTAGATCCCAATCGTAGCCTAGGCGACACCTGGGAATGGGATGGACACCGCTGGACTTGCTTGAAGAGGACTCCGCCCGTACAGCGGCAATTGATTTCTATGGCATATGACGAGCGCCGGAATACGATGGTTTGGTTTGGGGGAAACAGCCGGGATGCGGGTAAATTAGTACGGTTCAATGATACCTGGGAATTAGCCTTGGAAAATTCGTGGGATTGAGCCGGAGAGAATACCCAGCCCCGGTTCATGGGATCAGCAATCTTCTCATACGATTCCTTCCGACGGGCAATAGGGAGCGAGAACACAGGCCTCGCAACGGGGCTTGCGCGCCTGGCAGACCTTGCGGCCGTGCCAAATCATGCGGTGCGAAAAGGCGGTGCGTTCGGCGGCGGGGACGAGCGCAATCAAATCCTGTTCGATCTTGTCCGGATCCTTCTGTTTGGATAAATACAGCCGGGCGGCCACGCGCTTGACGTGGGTATCCACCATGATGGCGGGGATGCCGTAGGCGGTGCCCAGCACTACGTTGGCGGTTTTGCGGCCCACGCCTGGCAAGCGGATCAGCTCCTCGATATCCCGGGGGATATCGCCGTTGAATTCATCCGCCAGCGCCTGGCTGACAGCCAAGATGCTTTTGGTTTTCTGGCGGAAGAAGCCTGTGGGGCGGACGATCTCCTCCACATCCTCCGGCGCGGCAGATGCCAGGGAGCGGGCATCGGGGAAGCGTTGGAAGAGCACGGGCGTGACCTGATTGACGCGCTCGTCGGTGCACTGGGCCGAGAGGATGGTGGCGATCAGCAATTCAAAGGCGTTATTGAAATTCAAGGCGCAGATGGGTTCATGTTCCCGGGCTAGAAGCGGGATAATCTTTTTGATCCGTTCCGCGGGGGGAACTTCTTTCCAGTTTTTGGCGGCTTTGGCAGTCGATTTGGAAGTCGGCTTAGCGGTCATGGTTTTCATTCTCCCATCAGTTGGACGACGATCTCCCGCTGGCGGGGGCGGGTGTCGAAATCGAGCAGAATGACCTGCTGCCAGGTGCCCAAAGTCAAGGTCCGGTTTTCGAAGGGAATGGTCAACGAGGGGCCGATCAACGTGGCGCGCAGATGCGAATGGCCGTTGCCGTCGTGCCAGGTCTGGTCATGATGATACGGCTTGCCGGAAGGGATCAGCCGCTCCAGCAGTTCGGGGATATCCTGCAAGAGTCCCGGTTCGTATTCCACCACGCTGATACCGGCCGTAGCGCCGGGCGCGAAGACCGTTGCCTGCCCGTCCTTCATTCCGCTTTGGTGGATAATTTGAGTGATGCGGGGTGTCAGGTCATGGATATCCGTGTTGCCGCGGGTAGACACGCGGACGCGTTCGGTTTGGATTTTCATGCGGAGTCTCTCTTTAATAATGTAGTGAGCATAACTGCTCAATATTCTTTCTTTGATGTCTTTTCCGCGAAAGCGGGAATCCAGGACATTTTCCAGGAGCGAATGCGCAATTCGTGAGGTGAAAGCCCGGCGGAAAGGCATTCCCTCACCTTAATCCTCTCCCAGGAGGAGAGGGAATTTTCCCGTCGGCCGCTATTTTTCCCTGAAGCCCTGCGCTAGTTTACCTGCGCTCGTTTAATTGCGGCGGTGGCGCAAGAAAAACGTTAGATTCCATGGTGCCCCAATCAACGCCAATGATCAAAACGTCACCTCGAACGAGTCATACCGCCCGGTGGCGGGCATCCATTCCACATCCACCGCGGAGACATGGGACAGCGAGGGGCCTTCCTCGATCCGGCGCAGGAATTTCTTGAGGGTCTGGGGATCGCCTTCGGCGATGATCTCCACCCGGCCGTCGCGGGTGTTGCGCACTTCGCCTACCAGGTTCATGGATTGCGCCACCCGCTGAGTGAAATAGCGGAATCCAACCCCTTGCACACGTCCGCTGACCAAGGCATGAATCCGGTTTTGTTCACTCATGATCCGGCTCCCGCATGTTTCTTCCCAACCGCGCCAACCCCACGCCGCCCAATCCGCACACCCAGGGCATGATGGGATGGCTGAAACGCAGGCACGCATAGGACAATGTATAAATGGCACAGTAATAGATTATCACGAAGAGCGGCAACGCGGTTCCCCGGTTCCGGATCCCCGCCTTCCATAGCCCGAACACCGCCAGGAGCAGATAAACCGACTGAATGGCCGTAGTGGCGGCGATATGCCGTTCGGAAGCTGGGACGAACCAGAAGCGAAAGAACTTCTTGACGAAGAGGATTCCCGCTCCCCTGGGATTCGCGCGGATTTCCCGCAGACCTTCGCGGTAGAAAAACTGGTTGATGTCGATCTCGTCTCCTCCCTGGTCTTTCACCCGTTGCCGGTGCGCTTGCCATTGTTTTTCCCACAAGGGGCGGCATTCGCCTTCCCAGCGGCCGTCCACCGCTTGGTTATTGCCCAGCCAGAACTCTTTGCCGCCGCGCGTGTCGAATAAGAAGAAACGGCCCGAAACCACGGCGTTGCGCGCGCCCCAAGCCAGGGCGGTGAGCGCCACGGGAATCATCAACGCCGCGAACAACGGACCGGCTTTTGCGAAAGGCCGCCGGAGGAAGAAAGTCAGCCCCAATAGCAGAGGCAGCAATTGGGTGGCGGGGCTGATAAAAGCCAGGAGAATCGAGAGCAGACCGAGAATCCCGGCGTCGCGGAGTTGGTCCGATTCCATCACCCGCGCCGCGCCCAGCAGCCAAAAACCGAGCGCCGCGCCCTGGATAATTTCGGTGTTCATGAGGGGCAGGCGGTAGAGAGCCAGCGGATAGACCGCGTAGGCTAGTCCGGCGAAAAGCGCCGCCTGTTCACCGTGGAATTGGCGGATAAACAGATACACACAGGCGAGGATGATTAAATCCAGCCACGCATGCCAGCCCCCCATCAGGTACATCTCCGGCAAGGGAATCCGCCGGAAGAACGCCACCAGCGCGGGATAGAGCGGCATGCGCTCGATTTGCTCCTCGTCCAGAAAATGGCCGTAATGGAAGAGGTCCGCGGCTTTCAGATACCCGTCGCCATCCCAGTAGGGATACAGGCTGCCTCCTTCCTGGTGTACATAGGCCAGCCAGGCCAGGCGTAATCCCAACGCCACAATCAGCAGAAGCCCAAAACGCTTGGACATGGATTTTTGTCTAGGGACCGGAGCGGCTTACCGGAACAAGTTGTATTTAATGATGCTCCAGATAGCAGAAAATCCGTCTTTCCAGGTGATTTTTTTCCCCTCGGTATAATCGCGCCCGTAGTAGGAGATGGGCACCTCGTAAACCCGGCAATTCATCTTGGCAATTTTCGCGGTCAACTCCGGCTCGACGCCGAAGCGGTTGGATTCGATCTTAATTTTCTTGATCACCGAGGCGCGGAAAGCCTTGTAGCAAGTTTCCATGTCGGACAAGTTCAAGTTGGTCAGCATGTTGGAGACCAGGGTAAGGAACATGTTGGCCAAATAATGCCAGAAGAACAAAACCCGTTGTTCCGGGCCTTTGAACCGCGAACCGTACACCACGTCAGCTTTGTCCGCGAGGATCGGTTTAATGATGCGGGTGTACTCGCTGGGATTGTATTCCAAATCCGCGTCCTGGATGATGACAATGTCCCCGGTGACATGTTCGACCGCCGTGCGGATGGCCGCCCCTTTGCCCTGGTTGACATCATGATAGAAAATTTTGATCCGCTCATCCTGGATGGTTTTAAGAATCTCCGTGGTCCCGTCGGTGGAGCAATCGTCCACGATGATCAGTTCCTTGTCGGTTTCTTCACTCATCACCTTGGCGATGATTTCCCGGATGGTGTCCTTTTCGTTATAAACGGGCATGATCACGGATAATCGCATGTGTCCATCCTAGAGAGATGTCAAAACATATCAAGGTGTTTGAGATTATAGGAAAACGGGAATCCCACGCAAGGATGATGCCACGGCCCGTTGATTTTTTACACACGGCTGGCGGATGGAACGTTTCCTTTTCATGCCGAAGAGGGGGGATTAGACTGGTTTTACTTACCGGAACACAAAACAAAACATCGGAAACAGAGAACCAACCATGACCTTTCTGCCCCAAACCCCCCGCCAGAAAAAATGGGCTGCCGTATTGATTCTAGGCCTCCTCTATTTGGCTCTCGAAGGCGTGGCGGGATGGGTGTATCACAAGGAGACCGATGCCAATTTCCGGGCGTTTTTGTGGGACGCGCGGACGCTGTGGAAATTGAAACCGAATTTCCGGGGGCCCACGTACGGGCATAATGTGCGGATCAATTCCAACGGCTTCCGGGGGCCGGACGAATACTCCTTTGAGCCGGAGCATGCCTGCCGGATCGTGGCCATCGGTGATTCGCGCACGTATGGATTCAATGTTCCGGATGAATACACTTTTTGCCAGGTGTTGCAATCGGAATTGCGTGGGCGGGGAGTGGACGCCGAAGTCATCAACGCGGGGACGCACGGCTATTCCGCGGTGCAGTGCCGGGCCAAGCTGGAGCCGATGTTGGCCTGGAAACCAGACGTGGTGGTCTTCTCCGCGGGATATAACGACCGCCGCTATCTGCTGCTGACTCCGCCCGATTCCGAGGCTTCGTTCCGCCGGATCGCGTTTCTGCGGAATTGCGTGGAACTATTGCAATGGAGCCCCATCCTGTATGCCGCGTCCACGGAACTGGGAATCCGGAGGCTGCGCCACATCCGGGAAAATCCGCCTCCCCTGGACCAGGTTCCCATCCGGGTGTCCCCCGCCGTGTTTCGTGAGGAACTGCGGAGGGTGGTCACGATTTGCCAGGAGCATCGCGTCTTTCTGGTGTTATTGATGATCGAGCAGAATCCCAGCGTCTTCGGGCTGGTCGAGGAAGCCGCGCGGTTGTATGAAGAACAGCAAATAGTGCAAGCGCTCGAGTTGCTGGAGAAGGCTGAGCCGAACCTGCACGTCGCGGCGCTGGCGTTTTGTCATTTCCTGATGGGGAGGTGTTATCAGGCGATGGGGTATGAAGCGAAGGCGAGGAAATATTTCACGGCGCACAAACCATTGGGATCCCTGCATGGCGAGGCGGTCTTGCATCGCGAGGCACCGTATCGGACTATTTACCGGGAAATCGCCCAGCAGTTCCAGGTTCCCCTCCTCGAAAGCCGGGAAGCCATCCGCCGGATCAACGAGTATATCAGCGAACCAGCAATCGATTCGTACCTTGACAAAATGGAAGAGAACGAATGGCGATTGGCCGACGACTCGGAATACATTCCCCGGCAGGATGGGAAGGTCACCGACCAGGAGAATTTCTTCCGGGGACGCTTCATGGACGAATGCCACCTCGATCCGGTGGGGCATATTCTCATCGGCAAAGCGCTGGCGCGGATCATCGAGGAGGGAATGCCCAGAAGCTTTCGGAGCAAGTGATAATTCTTGTTTCGGTGAAATCCCAAAAGTGGGGGTAGATTGATTTCCCGGACTCATGAGACACTGAGGGACGAACACTGGTTGGACCAATCCCACAGGAGAAAGAAACATCACCGTGGCGAATCCATTCCTGGGAGTATTTCTGCACGCGTTGGGCGGCCTGGCAGCGGCGAGTTTTTATATTCCATATAAAAGCGTAAAACAGTGGTCATGGGAGAGTTACTGGCTGGCGGGTGGATTTTTCAGCTGGATCATTGCCCCCTGGATTCTCGCGTGGCTCACCGCCCCGGCGGTGGTCCAAATCCTGGCGGAAGCCCCGAAATCCACTCTCGGCTGGAGTTACTTTTTCGGGATTCTCTGGGGTATCGGCGGCTTGACCTTTGGCTTGTCGATGCGCTACTTGGGGATGTCGCTGGGTTACGCGCTGGCGCTGGGATTCTGCGCGGCGTTTGGGACGATCATCCCGCCCCTATTTCAAGGCCGGATTCTGGAACTGGCGGGAACGCGATCCGGGCTTGTGACCCTGGCGGGCGTGGCGGTGTGCCTGTTGGGCATCGCATTCTGCGGCGTGGCGGGAATCCGGAAAGAACAAGAATTGCCCGCGCGGGACAAGCAGGCCACGATCCAGGAGTTCGACCTGATAAAGGGGATTTGGGTGGCGCTCTTCGCGGGCGTGATGAGCGCCTGCATGGCCTTCGGCATCGCGGCGGGCAAGCCCATCGCCGGACGGGCCGTCGAACTGGGAACGCCACCGTTGTGGCAGAACACCCCGGTGTTTGTCATCATCCTGGCCGGCGGATTCACGACCAATTTTATCTGGTGCGTGGTGCTCAATGTCCGCAACCGCTCGTGGGGCGATTATTGGAACGCCGCGGGCTCGCCGGTCCTCATGAATTACCTCCTCTCCGCCCTGGCCGGCACGACGTGGTACCTGCAATTCATGTTTTACGGCATGGGAACCACGAAGATGGGCCAGTACGATTTTTCCAGTTGGACAATCCACATGGCGTTCATCATCATCTTCTCCAACATCTGGGGCTGGCTGTTTCATGAGTGGAAGGGCGTCAGCCCGAGAACGCACACCTGGGTCTGGACGGGCATCGGCATCCTCCTGGTTTCCACCCTCGTCGTAGGATGGGGGAATTATTTAGCGCTCGAATGAAGGAAATCGAACACCCATTCAAATCGAAATCCAACCTTTGCGGAGAGATCCAAATGAAAATCTATAGCCTTTTTGTCTTTGGCGCGTTGACAACCTTCATGGCTTTCCCGGCGGCCGGGGCGGATGGGAGCCTCAGGATTCGCGAATTGCGCTGTGAGTACCAACACCATCCGCTGGCCGTGGATGTGGTGCGGCCCCGCGTGAGTTGGATTTTAGAGTCCAGCCAGCGCAACCAGCGCCAAACTGCCTATCAGGTGCTGGTAGCCAGCTCCCATGAAAATCTGGACAAAAACCTGGGCGATTTGTGGGATTCGGGCCAAGTGACGTCGGACCGCTCCATCCAGGTGGAATACGCGGGGAAACCCTTGGCTTCCTACCAAAACTGTTTCTGGAAAGTGCGGGTCTGGGACGCGAACGGCCAGTCATCCCCCTGGAGCGAACCGGCCGCGTGGTCCATGGGAATCCTGCAGGACGACGAATGGAACGCCCGCTGGCTTTGTTTTCCCCAATCCGAGACCAATCCCGATCAGCCCGCGTCCCTGCCCATCTTCCGGCGGGGATTTTCCATCGATAAAGAAATCAAGCAGGCCCGGGTGTACGTCTGCGGATTGGGTTTCTACGAACTGCGTTTGAACGGCGAAAAAGTGGGCGATGCCCTGTTCGATCCCGGCTGGACAAATTACCGCAAGACCTGCCTTTATTCCACCTACGACGTCACCACGCAACTGCGGGCGGGCGAGAACGCCTTGGGAGTGATGCTGGGCAATGGCATGTACAATGTCACGGGCGGGCGGTATGTCAAATTCACCGGCTCGTTCGGGCCGACCAAATTCATCCTGAAACTGAGGATTGAATACACCGATGGCCAAGTCACCGAAATCGTTTCGGATGAATCATGGTGCTGCCACACGGGGCCGATTGTCTTCTCGTGCATCTACGGCGGAGAGGATTACGACGCGCGGTTGGAGCAGCCGGGGTGGGACGCGCCCGGCTTTGCGGACGCCTCGTGGAGTCCCGCTCAGGTGTGCGAAGGCCCCGGTGGAGGCTTGGTCTCGCAGATGGCTCCGCCTATCCGGGTAATTCAGCAACTGGAGCCGGTCCGCATGACCACTCCCCGCCCGGGAATCACAGTGTATGCCTTGGGTCAGAATTTTTCCGGCATCCCCTGGATTCAGGTCCAAGGCCCAAGGGATTCGTGGATCCGGATCACTCCGGCCGAATTGATTACCGATGAAGGGCTGGCCGATCAATCGGCGTCCGGCGGCCCGCACTACTATACCTACACGTTGAAGGGAGAGGGCGTTGAGACCTGGCATCCGCGCTTCACGTATTATGGATTCCGGTATCTCCAGATTGAATGCGGTCCGGCGGAGAATCCCCCCAAATTGCAGCGGATCCTAGGCCTCTTCACGCGCCACGCGGCGGACCGGGCGGGGGATTTCGCCTGTTCGGACGAGTTATACAATCAGATCCACGAGCTCATCGACTGGTCGGTGGGCAGCAATCTGCAAAGCGTACTGACCGACTGCCCGCACCGCGAAAAACTGGGCTGGCTGGAAGTCGCGCACCTGATGGCCCCGTCGATCCTGTTCAATTACGATGTCCCGCTCTTCTACACCAAGGTCATCCGGGATACCCGCGATTCGCAGTTGCCCAACGGCCTGGTCCCCGACATCGCCCCCGAATACACCGTCTTCAGCGCCGGATTCCGCGATTCGCCGGAATGGGGCAGCGCGGCGGTGATCCTGCCCTGGTACGTGTATCAATGGTTCGGCGACGAACGGCCCTTGCGGGATAGTTACGACACGATGAAGCGCTACGTGGCGTACCTGGCCAGCCGCGCCGAGGATCACATCGTCAGCCATGGCCTGGGCGATTGGTTCGATTACACACGCGGTGGCGAGGTGGGCGAATCGCGCCTGACGCCCAAATCATTGACCGCCACCGCCATGTACTATTACGACACGGCGATATTGCGCGACGCCGCCCAGTTGTTAGGGAAGGAAGAGGACACGGCGAAATACGCCCGGCTGGCCGAGGTGATCCGCCAATCGTTCAACAAGCACTTGTTCCATCCGGATACCAATCAGTACGCCACCGGCAGTCAGACCGCCAACGCCATTCCCTTGGTGTGGGGACTGGTGGATGGAGAGCGGTTCGGCGCGGTGCTGGAAAACCTCGTTCTAGAGGTGAAGCAACGGGATTACTTGACTTCGGGGGATGTGGGCTTCCGGTTTCTGCTGCGCGCGTTGGCCGATAATGGCCGCAGCGATTTGGTTTACCAATTGACCCACCGCACGGACGAGCCGGGGTACGGCTGCCAGATCCAACAGGGCGCGACCAGCCTCACCGAAGCCTGGGACGGCCGCAAGGTGGTCTCGCACAATCACTGCATGCTGGGTCACCTGCAGGAGTGGTTCCACCAGGAACTCTTGGGCATCCGGCGCGATCCCGCCGCACCCGGGTTCCACAAGATCATCATCCAGCCCTGGCCGGTGGGAGAAATCGCCTGGGTCAAGGGCCATTACGATTCACCTTACGGCCGGATCGCGTGCGAATGGCAACGGACCGATGACTCTTTCACGCTCCACGTAGAAATTCCGGCCAATACCACGGCTGTCATTCATGTTCCTACATCCGGTGCCGCCCGGATCACCGAAAGCGGCCGCCCGGCCGCGGAGGTAAAGGAATTGACACTCCTCGTGACAGAGAACGGCTACGCGTCATTCAAGACGGGATCGGGGAAATATGTTTTCGTGTCGCCCATCCAATCAAAGAGCACCAGTGGGATGTAGAAGATGTAACTTTGGGTGGATTCTTTTCAAGATGAAGGCAGGTGAACCAACATCCCGCGTTCAGAGCGCCGAGCAATACACCGCCACATAAGCCAGCGCGGCATTCCAGGCAATGGAGACTTCATTGGAGGAGAAACTCTCCTCCGAATCCAGGTACATGGTCGCGGGAGCGGAGGCGGAGGTGAACATTTTGGCCAAAGCCCCATCGTTCAGAAACTGGTTCGGTCCCCCCACCAGCAGACCGGGGATGGGAACCGGGGAGTTGGCCGACCTCAAGGCGGGATGAACAATCCGGAGGGGGGAATGCGTGCCGATTCCTGTCACGTAACACAGGGAAAGCGGATTCCGGCCTAAAATATACTCCAGTTGACTATACGCACCCTGCCGGTAGGCTGTCTCCGGCCGATAGCGGCCGGCCAGACATAAAATGAGCGCGTTGTTCAGGATGGCGCCGTTAGAACCCCAGGTAAATTCGCCTTCCTGAAGGGAGAGACGGTACCCATCTTCCTGGATTTTTTCCAACAGAATATCAGCCAACGATAGCAAGTCAGCCAACGCTTCCTGACGGAGGGTTTCCGCAAAAGCTTGGGACGCATCGTCGAGTATGGCGGCTACGGCCAAAGGCATTACATTGCCCCAATATCCCGAAGCGGAAAGCAAGGGGACGCGCCGGTCGGCCAACTCCATGACCGCTTGGTGATATTTTGAATGACCCGTCGCCAGAAACAGTTCCACCGCCGCCCAAAAACGCTCATCGGAATCGTCGTCGTCGCTGAACGCTGGCGTTCGGACATTCGGAGGATTTTGGAAACCTCCCTCGGGGGGATGGGTTTCCAGATACGTCCAGGCCGCCAACGCGCTTTGCAGGCACCGGCCGGCAAAATCCGCGTCCTGAGCCGCATAAGCGCGGGATGCTTTCGCCAGCAAAGCACACGCTCCAGCCGTGGCCGTAGTGGATGGGGGAAACAAGAAACGGGGTTCCGTATCCTTGGCGGGAGGAACGGGTTTGACCGGTTCAAGCGGAGTCAGTTTGTGATAAAATCCCCCACTCTCCTCCTGCATTTTTAAAAGCCATTCCAGTTCCCACCGGATTTCATCGAGCAAGTCGGACCGGCCATTGCCGCTTTCGGGAATCGTTAGCGAACTGTCCGGAAACGCCTCAGGGAAATGCTCATGCAACAAAAGCAGGAGACCGGTGGCATAGACTCCATTGACGGTGTATTTTCCATAATCCCCCCCGTTATGCCACCCCCCGGTGGCCGGTTTCACGGTGGCGGAATGAGGGCTCGCGGCGTAAATCGCGGCGTCGGCCACGTGGCATTCCGGGTGCGTCCATGAATCCGCCCATTTTTTGGGCAGAGCGGTTCCGCAACGCTGGAAATAAAAACTTCGGACCACTTGCCGGATCAGCGAAGAATAAATCTGGGTATCGATTGGGAACGGGGGCGATTGACCAATACCTTCCACGCGAAGTATATACCGCCCTGTGGCGTTCAGAATACTGAAATCAGCGATCCAGACATCCGATCCGCTCGCGGCATCGGCCGGTTCGGCCAGTCGCAGCATACCTTCGAGCACTGGGGCCAAGGTCTCCGCGTTCAGAACCGAAAAGGGGAGACCCAGGGGAGAGGAGACCATCGCGATTTTGGATTCTCCGGCCAAATATCCAAGTTGATTGATATGAACGCGGGATAATGGGCTTTCTTCCCCTGTGGCAAACGCCGGAATACCCAGAATCCCCATCACCACCATCCCGGCACGCGTTAAGGTTTTTCTCACGGTATCACTCCCTTGGGCGGGAAACGTAGGGCCCACCCTCTTCTTCTTCGTTACCCATTCTCTTTCCGGGATATCCGGAACGAAGACTTGGTTATCTCAGGCTGCCGTGTACCCCGCCGGGAAACAGAGAAGTAGACACAGAACTACAAAATAACGGCAAATCAAGGATAATAATCATACGAATTGGGATGCATCGATCCATCATCATTGAAATCGCGAATGAATGAGCCCTTCTGGTGATCCGTCCAATGAAAGTGGCGGCATCAGAGGCTTATCCGCGCTGATCCAATCCCGGTTAGGCAACAGGACACTGTCCTGTGAGGAAAACTCATGAAAATCCGGCTTGTAACTCTTGGAACGATCCTGCTCCTCGGACTGTCACCCCAGGTTTGGTCCGATACCTTGATTTTCAAGAACGGCACACAGGTCATCGGCACCATATTATCCATGACCGACGAAAAAATCATCATGGATGTGTTCGGGACAACGACGGAGTTTCTACGCTCGGAAGTATTGGAGATTATCCGGAAAGAGGGCGAGCCCCCGGCCGATCAACCACCCGCCACCTCTCCCGAAACGGTCCCTACCGAAACGGAGAGTATTAAACCGCCTCTCCCGGAAACCGCAGCCCCTGCCGCGCCGGCTGCCCCCGTGATGCCCCAACCCCAAGCCGAAGATCCTTTTCAGCCATTGCTGCCGGTATTGTTGCCTCATGGCCACGCGTATCAAGTCCAAGGATCCGCCGGCGTCCGGTTCCGGGAAGGCCCCGATTTGGATTCCCCCATCATTTCGGTGCTGCCGGGCAAGACGATTTTGATGGAAGTGGAGATTGCCGGTGGCTGGCTGCGGGCGAAGACCCTCGATGGCAAGGAGGGATGGATTCATCCTAACTTTGTCTTGCCCATGGAGAGTGTTCCCTGCCTGGTGACTGGAGAAAACGTGAACCTGCGGGAAGCGCCGGGCGAGTTATACCGCCCCTTGGCCAAACTCCGCAAGGGTGAAGTGGTTCTCAAATTGGAAGAACAAGGGGATTGGTGGTTTGTTTTATATCAGGAAGCGGTATCGGGCTGGTGCAATAAGGCTTTCCTGCAGCCGGCTACCGATGAAAATCTGATCCGCCCTCCCCTGCGGGCGGTCCAAAACCAGGATGCCGGAATGCCCATCCTGATGGTGAAACGCGCGGAAACGGCGGAAACCCAACATATTACTTTTACCGTGCGGGATCCGAACATCGTTTTGGGGCAAAAAACGAATCTCATTGTCTTTTACCAGGATCCGGTTCTGTTTCAGTCAGATAAATCGACCTACATGAGCGACGCGATCATTCAGCGGGTGCGTTTGAAGTCCTCCGCGGACATTCTGCAGGAAGGCTTTCCGGAAGAACTGGCGGTCCGTTTCGTGGGCGGGGATATTCTCACCCTGGAAGGGCAGCCCGCGGCCGAAGGATGGCAGTTTCAATTGACGGCACCGGAATCGGCCGCCCTTGCGTTCGCGTTTGTAGTACAAAAAGGCCCAGCCCGGGGTACCGTGGTCCTGGTGCCTTAAAATTCCAAGTCTGGATACGTCCTGGCCGGAAGATGCGGGAGTAAAATCCACCACGGGATTCCTTCTCTTTTGAATCGTTGCCGGGTGAAGGGAAAAAATCCGGAATTCATAAAAAATCCCTGCGGATACAGGCCTGTGAGGATACGCCCGGAATGATCCGGCAGGCATACGGTTTGCCATGGACAAGAAAAAAGAATGGATTAAATGTTCCGCGATTGTGGTGGGATTTTACCTGATCGTTTATGTCTTGCTTGTTTATTTTTTCCCGGATTTCTTCACGGGATTCTGGCACCTGGGTTTGATTCTGATTTGCTTGGGGCTTGCCTGCGCCGACATTTGGGGTTTGCACTGGCTCATCGCTCATTCCGATCATACGGAAAACGATAATTACCCCTGAGATCCCCGGATCGCATCCTTTTTGTACTGCAACGAAGCCGCGGTTATCCGCCGCGTGACTCCAAGAAATCCCTGGACACGTTTTTTTCAGAATCCGCCTATTCTTCCCGTTATCGATCTCCGGCACCTTTTTCGCTTCCCATGCGCCAGGACGGCACAAAAAGCGCAGGTTTCCCCCGGGCCTGAAACAGGATATCATGAATAGGGCACACATTATCTTCATTGAGAACCTATTCTTTGCTTTCTTGGCCGATTGGATGATTCATGATGATGGCTACGGCGGACGCGCGCTCATCCGGCCGCGTTTCGTTGCCGGGCCGGATGTCATTTTCCAGCGCGATACGGATATCCACCCGGCCCGGCAGGAATCCGCCGGTTTCTGATGTGACGGATGTCATTCCTATGATTGAGGGAAAATGGACCATGATTCCCGGTCTTCATTTTGAGAAGAACCTCGCTGCATTGAAAAAAATCCATCCCAGCCAGGGGGAAGCCATCGCCACTCTCTCTCCGAAAGTGGAATACCGGCTTTACCCCGTGACGCCTCTCGGCGATGGATTTTTCAACGTGACGATCCCCCTGCCGGCCGAGCATTCCGTCTCTCTCTTTCTCACTCCTGATCCGCAAAACGAACTCCGCCAATGGCTCACCAATCCGCTGCGCGGCGCCGCTCAGACGCACGCGGTCATCCTGCTGGGCTTCGGCATGGGGTACGAAGCCAGCCGGCTTCTGGAAGCACTGCCCGCCCATGGCATCCTGATCTTGGTCGAACCCGATCCGATCCAGTTTTTCACCGCGTTCCACCATGCCGATCTTACTGCTTTGCTGGGCAACCCGCGCGTTCATTTATATGTGGGACAAACGGCCGAACAAGCGGTGGACCGGATCGGCCGGGATCTCGATTGGTCCCGCTTTTTCACTCTGCCTTGCCAGCTTTGGACCATTCCCCTGCTCGAACGCGTACGGCCCGGCTTCTCCCAGGAGTTTCGCAAGGCTTGGCACGCGATTCGGCAACAGGAATTAACACACCGCCAAATGCGCATTGAGCGCGGTAAACAGGAAATAATTCACACGATTGCCAATGCGGAAGCGGCGATCCGCTATCCGGGCATTGACTCTCTGTTTCACCACTTTTCCGGAATCCCAGCCCTCCTGGCCGCGCCTGGTTCGACGCTGGAAAAAAATTGCCACAACCTTCGCCACCTCCAAAACCGCCTCCTCATTGCCTGTTTGAACACGGCTTACCCGATTCTCCGCCGTCATGGCATCCGCCCGCATCTCGTGTTCGCCATGGAGCATCAAGAGGGAGATATTTTTTTACTCCAGAACGACACTCCCTCCCCCATTACCTATCTGGTTGCCGATCCCCGGGTGCATCCTGATGTGATCCGTCATTTTCATCCCCGGGTCTTTCTGGCCTCCTGGCGTTCCACGTCCGAGACCTTGGGTCAACCGGTGCCGTTTGATCAACTTGCCGGGGCACCGGCCAACGGTAATCCGATCTTCCAATGGCTGCAATCCATTGCGGGTTCGAAGGGCGATGTGTATAGCCCCGGCGGGGCGGCGGCCGTAAGTTTCCACATGCTCGCCCGCATGGGGTGCCAGCCTATCATCCTGGCCGGGCACGATTATGCCCACCTCCACAACCCGGCTCACGACACGGGGATGGTGGCCATCAACCGGCTTTCACCCAGAGAACTGGTGGATATTCCCACCGACACGTCCCCAGAGTGCCAAAACGTTTCGCCCAATGGCCTGCGGAGCCTTTGCCGCCAATGGCTCGAGCATGAGATAAACCGGTTCAACGTGCCGGTTTACAATACCAGCGCGGCATCGCTCATCGTGGGTGCCATCACCAGCCGCTTAGAATCCATCTTTGCCGAATTGCCCAACCGGGTGTTTGATCTTCCTCCCCAAATGGAATCTCTGCACTCCTTGTATGTGCCCCAGCTGGATACCATTGATTTGGCCCGTGAATTCGCCCGGGCCATCCGCCGTCTCGAGGCCTTGGCGGAAGCGGCCCAGGCGGGATTGGAATCGTTGCCACCCGACATGGACTTCAGCCGGAATGTGGGAGAGGAGCCGATTGTTCTCGAACGCCTCGAAAAGACAGTGGCCGACTGTGCCACGGAGCACGCCGAAGCGCTGGAGCTTCTCACGGAACTGCTCCGCTTGGTCCATCTGGAAATGGAGGATTGCCGCTGGCGTTCCCTCCTTCATACCAGTGAAGAGGCTCTCCGGAGTGATCAATTGCACCAACAAGTACGCACGTTGGACGCTTACATCGGCCAGGCCCGGCTTCTGATCTCTCTCATGGAAGAACAAATCGCCCGATGGGAGGCGCAATGACCTCTCCCTTGATTCATGGCCATTCTTTTTCACCCAAGGTAATATTCCCGGCTTACCCCCTGCGAATTTTTGAGAGAAAATGTTCCAAATGAAATGGAAATCCGGATGAATGAATCCTGAAGGAGTTGCCCATGCGGGGTAGGTACATTCCAGGTTTTACATTAATAGAATTGTTGATCGTCGTAGCGATTATCGGCATTCTAGCGGCCATTGCTGTTCCTAATTTCATGAATGCCCAAACCCGGGCCAAGATCGCGCGGGTTGCCGCTGATATGCGAAACATCGGACTGGCCTTCGGGGCCTATGCCGCTGACCACAATGAATATCCCCTGGGAATCATTTCGTTTTTGAGTCCCCGGGAGCGGGACAGTTGGGGCTTTCTGCCGGAGTCCTTGACCACGCCGGTGGCCTACATGACGTCCTTGCCTATCGACGAGTTTAATTTGGGATACAAGATTTACGGACAAAAGGAGAGCACCGGTTCCCTGTCCCGGAACGATCCCCATGTCCGGTACCGGACAGCCCGGCGGCAGCCGTATTTAGGGCCGGGCACGACCGCCAACCGGGACACGTACTTGCAAGGTTGGAAAAATATGATGGCGCGGACCGGAATCGACGGGGAATACATCCTTACCAGTCCGGGACCGGACAAGACCGAGGACATTCTTCCCGCCTATAATCCGCATCCCTACGCGGTCAGTAATGGATTGCTCAGTTCGGGCGATATCGTGTACGCGCCGGGAGGATTGGCGGGTTTGCGGTGACCGGAGCGCCCGCTCCAGGACATGTGGTTGCCCGCGGGCCACTGTAAGAGCCGAAGAACCTTGGCCTGCGCGATGTCGAGAAACCGCGCTGGTTTTCGAATCAGCACGCCATCTCCACTGACAAAGCATGAATTCATGCGTCAAAAGCGGGATAAAACCTGCTACAATAGGGGATGGTTGGAGAACGATGCCGGTAAGTATCGAGTACCGGGGGTGTGATCATGGGGAACCCATTTGATCCCAATGTGTACGGTCCGGTAGTCTCCGCATTGCTGCAAAAAGACCGCCTGATTGAACTAGGCCCCGGCAATCCGGATCCGGAGATGGAAAAGCGCTTGGCCGCGCTACAGGTAACGGATCTCTTTCTCTCCCTCCGGATTCTAGATCCCCTTATGGCTCAGGCCTGCCTGGCGGGCCTATGGCTTTACCATGATTTTCTCCACCAGTCCCACCGGATCAGTCAATCGATCCCTACAGCCACTGGAAGTTATTGGCACGGTCTCATGCATCGGCGGGAACCCGATTATTCCAACGCGAAATATTGGTTCCGGAAGGTGGGTAATCACCCGGTGTTCTCCGATTTGTGCCGGGAAGCGAAAGCCCTGGCGGACAGCGAATCCCGCTTTTGCCCGCCGTTTATAGCAAACCAGGATGAGTGGAATCCATTCGATTTCATCGATTTTTGCGAGGAGTGCCTCCAAGTGGAAACACCGGCGGAACAGCTCTGCCGGAAGATCCAGCAACGCGAATGGGAATTGTTATTCGATTATTGTTACAAAAAAGCGGTATGGTGATAAAAAAACCCTCCCAGGGGGGAGGGAACAACAAGTGCAGCGTGGAACCTTTCTTTATTTCGTCTTAGGTTTCGTCTCATAACCGGTTTTCCCAATGGGTGAGAAGCCGGATTTTTTTTGTGTCATCCTTTCTCTATATCGGCCATTTTCCGTAAAAAGTTGAAGCGCATTCTGTCCTTTCACCGGAAATCCGACTGAATGATAACCACGCAAGGATAATGCCAAATCAATAAACTCTCAGAGAAACGGCTATCTCAAGGATTCATCCAGGTGAAATATCCAGGAGTGGGGACTGGGATACTCCCGCACCGGAGACATGTCCTTCGGTGAATAAGTACATATATTTCAGTAAATTATGCCGTATCCGGAAAACGGAAGCGGAGGGGATTTTCCCTTCAAGGGATATGCCGGAAAAAAATCAGGAAACATACCAGAATGTAGTCCAAAGACTCCTTCCGTAACCGAATCACCAACCGTAAGTGATCCGATTGATTACAAATGAGACGTAATTTGACAAAAATTCTGACTCATCGGATTTCATCGAATCCGAAATCCAGAAAGTCACGGCTTTGTACGGGGCATTCGCGGAAGACGAAAGAGGCTGTTAGACGCGCAGTCGAAGTTGGATACTCTCCCCAGCGGCCAGATTGATGGCTTCGGGGAGGGTGACAATGGCCAAGGTATTGGCACGCTGCGCGGCGACGGAATAATCGTTCGCCCCGGCGGTGATTTCAGCCTCGATGTATCCCTTCTTGCGGCCGCCGGAGGGAGCGGGGAGGGAGAATTTCTGTAACGAAGTTTTCCCGTAATAGACTTGGATTTCGGCGTTCAGGTCGCGGGAACGCAGCTGTTGAGAGTAAGCGCCCCAGCATCCGTCAACAGACCAGAAGGCGATGAACTCCCGTTCATTGATCCGGGGGTTGAAAGCGATCATTTTTTGAGGCGCGGAATATTGGAATCCGCTAAGCGCCAGCAATACCGACCAGCTAGCCATAGCGCGGGCGTAGTGGTGTCCGCATTCGATTTCGTTCCAGGGATTGCGGCGTTGACCGTCGTATCGGTTGCGCACGGCGCGCACGATGCTCAATCCCTCGTTCACAAAGCCTTCGTAGATCAAATGAGCGGCCACTTGGTATTCGATCCCGGTCCAGACTTCATCGGAATAAACAAAGGGGAGCGGAGGGCGATTGCCGCGCGGCCAGGAGCATAGAAGGAGGCCTGCTTCGTCGCCCAAGGCAAAAATGCGCTGGGGATTGTAATGGTCGCTGAGGGTGGGGCGGAAGTTGTATTTATAGACGGCCGAGATGGCACTTTTGACGCGGTCCTCGGGAAGAATGTATCCCAAGCCGGTCACGTGGGCCATCCACTGGCCGAGCAGCTGGTCGGAAAGGCATCCTTCGCCCAGTTGGTACTTTTGGGTCATCGTTTGGTCGTAGTTCTGGATATAATACTCGCCGTTCCAGGTGAGCTGATCCAGTTTGGCGCGCCCGCTTTCATGAATCCGGTGGTATTCTTCGGCGGCGGCATAATCCTGCAGCGCGCGGGCCATTTCCTCGGCGGCGCGGAGGGCGGCCAGGTAGATGGCGCCCATCATGGGATTGGCGCCGTAGAATTCGATATCATACGTATTGTGTTGCTGGCCGGTCATCACCCCGTCTTTGTCGGGATCCCAGTCCCGCCAGGCGAATTCCAAAGCGCGCTTGGCGTGGGGCCATAATTTTTGAAGAAAGAGGATATCGCCAGACAGTTGCCACTCGCGGTACAGTTTGAGTATGCAGCCCATTTGGCCGTCGGCGGCGGCGTGGGGGAATCCCCAGCGGGCCAGCCCGAGGGGAATCAGAGTACGGAAGGCCATTTTGCCGGTTTCGTCCGTGTTGTAGAGAAAATCGGTCTCCCGCATGGTGCGTTCGAGCGCGGGGAAGAGAAACGCCAGGCTTTG
This sequence comes from Candidatus Omnitrophota bacterium, assembly GCA_013177805.1. Lineage (GTDB taxonomy): Bacteria > Hinthialibacterota > Hinthialibacteria > Hinthialibacterales > Hinthialibacteraceae > JABLXU01. Next base: position 87,699 of record JABLXU010000004.1, on the reverse strand, counting down.
CTCGTAGTTGTACACATGGGTGCAATTGAGCGGGCAACAGCCGCCGGTGTCGGTATTGCCTTCAAATCCGAAAAACTTACCGTCGGAGGTCCGGAAACACGTATTGGTCCGGATAATGGACGCCTGGCTGGAGACCGCGTCAAGGACTTCGGGGGGCAGGGTGCTGGCATAGAGGGCTTCATGAAAAATCCGGGTTTCCTGTTCGAGCCGCCGCAGGTTGGCGAGGGTGTAACGGGCCACATCCCAGGCATCACCAAATTGCGTGGCGTAGTAGTTGCCAACAATCTTGCCGTGGACTTCCTTTTCTTGATTCCAATAATTTTCACGGTTGGGAAAATACCAAGAGATCAGAAAGGGCACAGTGGCGCTTTGCCCGGGTTCGAGACGGAGCAGCGCCCCGAGCGAACCTGTATCCGTTTGTCCTTCGGCACTGGGACCGGTGGTAGTGGCGGGAGTGAGTTGTCCGTCATCCAGCAGATCATTCCAGAATAGACTTTGAGCATCGAACCATCCCCCCCGGTCCCAAGCGGTGGTGAAGGTGATGGCATCGTGCGGGGTGACCAAGGCCAAATTGCCGAATTTGGGACTGTTCTCGGGATGTTTTTGGGTGCGCATCATGAGTCCCCGGAAGGTCCCTTCATCCTTGTACTCGTTCCAGTTTTGGCCAAAGGAGTCGATGCCCGCGATGTTCTGCAGGGAAGCCATGACTGTCAGGCTCATAGGCTGGCGGCCCGTGTTCTTGAGTTGCCAGTAGAAAATGGCTACGGGGAGGCCGGAATCGCGTTCGTTTCCCGGAATGAAGGGATTGAAGCATTCCAGGGCGACCTGCAGAGGCACACGGGGATCCGAGAGTTCGACACGCGCGAAGGGGTAGGAACCGAGAAAACGCGCATGGTCAAAGCGGGGCATACCGGGCAGTTGCGCCCGGTTTAAACCGAAACCACCGGGGTAAGGCGGTTCCAACTTGGATTCGAGCACATAAGCCTTGGGAGTGAGGGCGTCTTCCCGGAACCAAAGGCAGAAAAAAGTATTGTCGAGTGTGCGGCCCTTGTGGGCGCGGTTACAGATTTCCCAATCGCGCAGTTGGCCGCGTCCTCCGACGGAGACCGTGCCGGTTCCGATTCCCCCCAGGGGAAAGGCAATTTCCGAAAGGAAGGGGGGTTCGAATACTCGCCAGGTGGGATCGGGATCATTTTCGCCGCGTTTTTTCCGGGCGAGGCTGATGGAAGCGGCGTCCCAGCCGAGCAATCCGGCAAAAGGAGCGGCCGCCAGAAATTTCAAAACTTCCCGCCGTTCGAGTTCCATGAGCAAATCCTCCCGCGCAGTCTGGCATCCCTGAACCGGCACCATAATAAAGAAAAGGCCGGATTAGAACAAGAGAAGGGGGCCTGGCACAACGGATCGGGTGCATTCGGAGGAGGGGAGAAAACGGCCCTATACTTGACGGAATTTCTTCGGCACCTATTTCACAGGGCTGCCCTGGAATAGAATGTTAGGTGGCGGCCGGAAAGCCGTACAAGCAGAAAAGGAGCTGTTCGCGACCATGCGTTGGAACCCGTATTTGATCTTGATCCTCATGGCTGGGTTGTGGATCGCGCCGGCCAGCCTCACCGCGTTGGAGGAAAAGGCCGGCCCACCATCGCCGGCGGGTCCCGTGGTTTATGTGATTCCCTTCGAAGGGGAAGTGGAAAAGGGATTGTACAACATCCTGCGCCGCGGTTTCGACGAAGCGGAGGAAGCGCGGGCCACGTATATCCTCCTGGAGATGAATACGCCGGGAGGCCGGGTGGACGCGGCGTTGGACATTGTGGATCTGATCCTGGAATCCAAGATACCAGTGGCCATCTTTGTAAAAGGGGGGGCCACGTCGGCGGGAGCGATCATTAGTCTCGCGGCGGAGAAGGTCTATATGAGTGAAAGCTCTACCATCGGCACCGCCGCGCCGGTGATGCTGGGGGGCGGCGAAGACGATACCATGGAGTCGAAGGCGTTGTCGTATGTGCTTGCCCAGGTCCGGCGGATCTGCGAATCGCGGGGATACAGCGAGTTCAAAACGCAATTGGCGCAAGCCATGGTGGACAAAGACATGGAAATCCCGGATCCAGCCCATCCCGGCCGGTTCATCAGTGAGAAGGGGAAACTATTGACCCTCACGGCGCGCGAGGCATTGCAATACCAATTCATCAACGGGCTGGCAAACAGCCGGGAGGAGGCCTTGGAACAAATGGATTTAACCCGGGCGGAGATCCTCTTCCGCCCGGAGTTCCTTTCCGAGCAGCTGGCGCGGTTTTTTTCCAGCACCATCGTTTCCAGCTTATTGCTGACCATCGCGTTTATCGGTATCTACCTGGAATTCCAAGCCCCGGGATTCGGCCTGCCGGGTGTGGTGGGAATTCTCGCGCTGATTTTGTTCTTTTGGGGTCACACCATCGCGGGATTGGCAGGATGGGAAGGCCCGCTGTTGTTCCTCCTGGGCATGTTGCTGGTGGCCGTGGAACTGTTCGTGATTCCGGGCTTTGGTTTTACGGGCATCCTGGGATTGCTGTGCCTGTTTGCCTCGATCGTCATCACGCTGATGAATCAGCCGGTGCATAGTCCGCATTTTTTACCGACTTTCAGTTGGGACAATTTCACCCGGGCCTTGTTCATCACCGTGATGACCATGATAGCCGGGGTGACCATCGCTATGGCGATTCCCTTCGTGTTGCCCATTGCGGGGAAAACGCAGTTTGGCAGCTGGATGTTTCTTCATTTCAAGGAAGACCGGCAACGGGGTTTTCAATCCGCGCCGCCGAGCCTGGAAAGGCTGGCGGGGAAACGGGGCATCGCCCGGTCGACGCTGCGGCCGGCGGGTATCGCGGAAATCGAAGGCCAGCGGGTAGACGTGGTCAGCGAGGGCGGGTATATATCTCCCAACACCCCCGTCCGGGTGGTGAAGGTGGAAGGCCGGCGGGTGGTGGTTAAGCCGGAGTAGCAGCAGGGACCGATTCAGCGGGAACGTAAATTCTGAAAGTGGAAGCCAAGGGAGAGAAAACTATCATGTTGTTTTATATCCTCCTCTTTTTGTTTGTGGGCCTGGTGCTGGTGTTTCTGGAATTGTTCGTCCCCGGCGGGGTGATCGGCTTCATGGGCGTTTGCCTGATGGGCTTGGCCGTGTATCTCTGTTTCAAAGAGTATGGTTACAATACCGGCATCGCCATGTTCCTGTTGTGCTGCTTCATCACGCTGGGCGCGGTGGTGATGGGCTTCAAATATCTCCCTCACACCCGGATCGGCGGTTCGTTCATCTTGAAACACGCGGAGAATAAGGATAAAGGATTCCATACGGACGCGTACGAAAATTTGAATCTCACGGGGATGGAGGGAATCGCGGAGAGTGAACTGCGTCCCGCCGGCATCGCGATGATTGGGCAAAACCGCTACGATGTGGTGACCGAAGGGGAATTCTTGCGGCCGCAAACCCGGATCCGGGTCATCCGCGTGGATGGCAACCGGATCGTGGTGGAGCGGGCTTAAGGGAAGAAGGCCGGGCTTTGACTGTGTGTCGTGGAATCTTTGGTCTTTTGTGGTAAACTGGGACAGATTTCGAATTGCGGCCTTCTTCCGGTTGGAGGGCCGAGAACTGGTGGAAGGTGGAAATATTTGCCATCGATATACGAATCAGCCTAAAAGGAGACTATCATGGGTGGCGATTACTTGGCGTTTGTCATACTGATTCTGCTGTTCCTCATCGTCTTTGTGTTCGTGTATTTCATCCCGGTCCGGCTGTGGATCGCGGCATTGACGGCGGGAGTGCATGTGTCCCTCCCCTCGCTGATTGGCATGCGGCTGCGCCGGGTTCCCCCGAGCGTGATTGTCAATCCCTTGATCAACGCGACCAAGGCCGGATTGTCGTTAACCACCAATGAACTGGAAGCGCACTACCTGGCCGGTGGCAATGTGTTCCAGGTGGTGCAGGCTCTGATTTCGGCCGACAAGGCGAACATTCCCCTCACCTTCGAACGGGCGGCGGCTATCGACCTGGCGGGCCGGGATGTGTTCGAGGCGGTGCAGATGTCGGTGCGGCCCAAGGTCATCGACGCGCCGGATCCCAACAAGGGATCGGACACGGTGGCGGCGGTGGCTATGGACGGCATCCAGTTGCGGGCCAAGGCCAAAGTGACCGTAAAGGCCAATCTCGACCGGTTGGTGGGCGGAGCGACGGAAGAAACCATTATCGCGCGGGTAGGCGAAGGGATCGTCACCACCATCGGTTCATCTACGTCGCATAAGAAGGTTCTGGAAAATCCCGATTTGATCTCGAAGACGGTGTTGGAAAAAGGATTGGATTCGGGAACCGGATTCGAAATTCTGTCCATCGATGTGGCAGACGTGGACGTAGGCGAGAACATCGGCGCCAAGTTGCAGATCGACCAGGCCAACGCGGACAAGCAGATCGCCCAGGCCAAGGCGGAAGAGCGCAAGGCCATGGCCATCGCCCTGGAGCAGGAGATGCGCGCGCGGGTGGAGGAGATGCGCGCCCGTGTGGTGGAAGCCGAAGCCCAGGTGCCCCTGGCGATCGCCGAGGCGTTCCGCGCCGGCCGGCTGGGAGTGATGGATTATTACACGATGAAGAACATCATGGCCGACACAGAGATGCGGCAGTCGATCGCCAAACCGCAACCGGGCAGCAAGGAGATCTGAGGGGGTGTCAACCACAACTCCTGCACCCGTTGCCGGATGCAAACGGTGATTCCCCGCACAGAGGGGGAAAAGCATCATGTCTCTTCACATTGTCGATGGGACCTATAGGGGGGGTATCGCCTCGAATTGCACTTCAACGATGGCGCCGTGAAAGAGGTGGATTTGCCAAACGAAATCCACGGTGAAGTATTTGAACCACTGCAAAAAATCGATCTCTTTCGGCAAGTGGCCATCAATCCCGATACTCAAACCATTGAATGGCCCAACGGCGCCGATTTCGCCCCCGAATTTCTGCACCAAATTGGAAAGACGGTCCGCCAAAGCGCGCAGCTGCAACATAATCCAGGATGAAAACCATGCGTAAGGACCTCCTCGCCGCCGCGCTGGCCGGGGCGGTGATACTGCTGTTCGGACGGGAAATCCTGCTGGAGCACGCGTCGCCGTTCCGGGGCGACATCCCCGTGCAGTTCTATCCCTGGAAAGTATTCACGCGGGACATGCTCGCGTCCGGCGAGATCCCCTACTGGAATCCCTACGCCTATGGGGGCGCACCGTTTCTGGCCAACATGCAATCGGCGGTGTTCTACCCGTTGGATTGGGCCCTGTTTGTGTTTCCCCCAGAATGGTTTTTCGGATTGTCCTTGCTTCTGCATTTGTCTGTGGCGGCGCTGGGGGCGTATCGGCTGGCGCGGATTGGCGGAGCCAGTTCATTTCCGGCCGCGATCGCGGCTATCGCTTACAGTTTGAACGGCTTCACCATGATCCACATTCCTGCGGGCAATCATCTGACCTACGCGGGGGCGGCTTGGGCCCCGTGGATGTTCTGGGCGGCGGCCGGCTTCGTGTTCACCCAGGGAAGCCGGCTGCCTTGGGCGCTGGCCACGGCAGGAATTGTGACGCTGCATTTTTTATGCGGGCACCCGCAAATGATGTTCTATTCGCTGGTGTTCGCGTTTTTGTTTTGCCTGATTCTGGGGATTTTCGTGGAACGCGGCCGGGAACAGCCCAATCCGGCAGTCCCGGTCCTGCGGACGGGCGCGTGGACAATATTCACCCTGCTGGGATTGGCCTTGGCGGGTATGCAATTGGTACCCACTCTGGAGTACTTGCGGGAAGCGAACCGGGCCGCGAGTCTGGACTTGGCGATGGCCACCGAGTTTTCGTTCGCGCCCCACCGGTTGGTCACGTTGTTCTGTCCCGAATATTACGGAACCTTCATCGCCGGGAACCATTACGATAGTTTCGTGTATTGGTCGTGCGCCTACGCGGGAGTGATCGTGCCGGTGTTGGCGGTTTGCGCTTTCGCGGCGCGGAAACGCTTTCCGGTGGTAATTCCGCTGATGATCGTGGGGGGGCTGGGGCTGCTGCTGGCGTGGGGGCGGGGCAATCCGGTGTATACGGTGTTGTTCCATCTCCCGGGATTTGGCCATTTCCGCGCCCCAGCTAAGTTTTTACCCTATTATCTGGTTCCTGTTTGCACCTTGGCGGCGCTGGCGGTGGAATGGATCAGTGAGCGGACTTATGAAGCGCAACAGGCCCAGAAAGAATCCTCTCCCCCGTTTTTCTATGGCATCAGCCTGGCCGTTCTGGCGGCGTTGCTTGTATTTTATGGAGTCCCCGCGTTGGAGCGGCTAACAGAACTCATGCACCAGACGGACGGCGCCCACAATCCGGAGGCAATCCGCTCGTACGCGATCGCCCGGGCGGGATTGATCGCGGTGGCTGGACTGGCAGCCTTTTTGCTGGCCCGCCGGATACCCCGTTATCCCCGGATTGCTATATCGCTGTCGTTGGCGTTGGTGTTGGCAGTGGACTTGATCCCTTACAGCCGGCCTTACCTATTGGCATCCCTGCGGCGGCCCGACGCGATCCGCAAGAGCATCGCCCCGCCTCAAGAAATCGGATTTATTCGTTCTCAAATGGAGGGCCGGCCGGAACGGGTGGCCACCTTGGCGGAAATCGGTTATCCCAACCTGTTCATACTCTGGAAAATATCCAACCTGGCAGGATACGATCCCATGAGCCTGCGGTCTTACAACCGGCTTATCGGCGCCACGGAGGGATGGAAGGAAGACGCGTTTCACGACAACATTCCATTGCGCAAAACCGACGGTCCCGCGTTGGATTTGCTGAACGTGCGGTATATCCTGACATTGCAATCCTTGACCGGACCTGGTTTACGGCAAGCCTTCGCGGGGCCTGATTTTCAGGTCTATGAACGGACCAGCGAAAAGCGGGCATGGGCGTCTATCCGGGCGGCAAGCGATATCGCGCCTTCGGAAATAACCTGGACACCCGTGGATTCCCAGATTGAAATCCAGCAGTACAGCCCTCATGAGATCGTATGGGCCCTCTCCTGGGAAAATCCGGCGGTGTTGCGCGTGGCGGAATGGCATTACCCGGGATGGAAGGCAGAGGCGCTCAAAAGCGGGCAATGGATTCCCGTGATGATGGAACCTTCGCCGGAAGGCTTGCGGGTGCTGCGGCTGCCGGAAGGAGTGTCCCGGGTGCGCATGGTTTACCGCGCGCCGTGGCTGGGGTGGGGCCTCTCGGTTGGTACCGCGTTCCTATTCTTGCTTCTGGCGGGATGGGTGCTGATCACCCGCACCGACCGGCATTTGGCCTTGTTACAGCGGATCATGGGAAGGTATTACTGAGTGTGGGGATGAAAAACAAATGTGGCTCATCCAGGAAGTGCGTACTTTTTTCGGATCATCAGTTCTCTACTCTGGATAGGATCAATGAAAGACCAACCTCCGAATTCCTTCTCCCTTTGGGAGAGGGCCGGGGTAAGGGAAAACGGACTCGAAGATTCTCGCCCTTCATATGATTATGAACTGATCTATATCCTAAAAACGTAACGGATTACCACCATGTGACTCGGTTGTTTTAGCCCCAACAGCGCGCAAGAATTCAATCCAGAGTGACACCCTGGGGACTGGTTAAATAAAATCATGCCGGACGCGCTGTATCTCTTCCATCCCTTGATTCGACGCTGGTTCGCGGAACGGGTGGGCGTGCCGACGGATGTCCAGGCGCGGTCGTGGCCTGAGATCGCGCGGGGCCGGCATGTGTTGATCACGGCTCCCACCGGCAGCGGCAAAACCCTCACGGCGTTCTTGTGGTCGATCCATCAACTGGTCACGGAACAATGGCCGCGCGGGGGAACGCGGGTGTTATATGTTTCGCCGCTCAAGGCGCTGAACAATGACATCCAGCGCAACCTGCTGGGTCCGCTCGCCGAAATCCAGGACTATTTCGAGAAAGAGGACGTGCCCTTCCCTGCCCTCTCGGTGCTGACCCGCAGCGGCGACACCGATTACTCCGAGCGCGCGAAGATGCTGCGCCGGCCGCCGGAAATCCTCATCACCACGCCGGAGAGTTTGAACCTGCTGGTCAGCTCGATCCAAGGCCGGAAAATGCTAACCGGTCTGCGTTGCGTCATCCTGGACGAAATCCATGCCGTGGCGGGAAACAAGCGCGGGACGCATCTGATCACCGCCGTGGACCGGCTGGTTCCCTTGTCGGGCGAGTTTCAACGCGTGGCGCTGTCGGCGACAGTGAAACCGCTGGAGAAAATCGCCGCGTGGGTGGGTGGCTTCCGGATGGAGAACCATGGTCCGGAACCGCGGTATATCCCCCGCGAGGTTCTCGTCATTCCCTCCGGCCAGGCCAAGCGGTATCAGGTCGAGGTGCGTTTCGCCAGGGCCGAAGACGAAGAACGTGACGAGCCATCCATGTGGGCGCGGATGGCCGAGGAATTGAAACCGATTATTCAGAAAAACCGTTCCACGCTGATCTTCACCAACAACCGGCGGTTATGCGAACGGATCAGCCTGCTGCTCAACCAGGACGAGCCCGAACGGATCGCGTACGCGCACCACGGCTCGCTCTCGCGCGAGACGCGGCTGGTGGTTGAGGAACGGCTCAAGCGGGGGGAACTGTCCGCCATCGTGGCCACGGGGACGCTGGAGTTGGGCATCGACATCGGCGCGCTGGACGAAGTGTTGATGGTGCAAACACCCACTTCCATCGCGGCCGGCCTGCAACGGGTGGGCCGCGCCGGGCATCGCGTGGGCGGGATCAGCCGCGGAATCCTCTTCCCCGCCCATGGACGCGACTTGGTGGAATCAGCGGTGATGGCGAAAAGCATCCTGGAGCGGGACATCGAACCAGTGGAACCAGTAACCGGCGCGTTGGACGTGTTGGCGCAAATCATCGTGGCGATGACGGGCGTGGAACGCTGGGATATCGACCGGTTATTTGACTTTTTGCGGACCAGTCATCCATACCATGCGCTGCGGCGGGCGGAATACGACCTGGTCCTCAAAATGCTGGGCGGACACTACGGAGGAGGGCGGTTGCGAAGATTGCAGGCGCTGGTATCGATCGACCGGCTGGAGAACACGATCCGCGCGCGGGACGGCGCGCTGCGGCTCGTGTATTCGTCGGGCGGCACGATCCCCGACCGGGGCTATTACACCCTTCGGCACCGGGAAACGCACGCCAAGATCGGCGAGTTGGACGAAGAATTCGTGTGGGAACGGCGGCTGGGTGATACCTTCACCTTCGGCACGCAGACCTGGCGCATCCATGCCATCACCCACAACGACGTGCTCGCCGTTCCGGTTTCCGGCAAGGCCAAGGATATGCCCTTCTGGCGGGCGGAAGCGACGGGGCGGGATTTTTATTTCGCTGAAAAAATCGGGCATTTTCTCGAAACCGCCAACGAACACGTGGAGGCCTCCGGTTTCCTGGAATCCCTCCAGCGGGAATACCAGTTGAATGAACCGGCGTCGGAAGCGCTCATCGATTTTCTGCGGAACCAGAAGGAAGCCACGCGTTCCGATCTGCCCCACCGCCATCACTTGTTGATCGAGTACACCAAGACCCCGGAGATATTCCAGGACGGATGGATGGTGGTGCTGCACACGGGATGGGGCGGCAAGATCAACCGCCCGCTGGCCGTGGCCCTCGCGGGATTGTGGGAAGCCACCCAGGGTACGCGGCTGGAAGTGTTCGTCAACGATGACGGCATCGCCATGCACCTGCCGCCGGGCGCGTCCGCGCGGGAGATGCTGTTCACTATCGATCCGCAAGACCTCGAGCGCTGGCTGCGGGAAAAGTTGGAGCAAACCGGCTTCTTCGGGGCGCGGTTCCGGGAGAACGCCGCGCGCGCCCTGCTGCTGCCCCGTGACGCATTCGGCCGCCGGACGCCGTTGTGGCTCAACCGGCAGCGCTCGAAAGAACTGCTGGACGCCGTGTCGCGCTTCCCCGATTTTCCCATTGTGCTCGAAACCTGGCGCGAATGCCTGCGCGACGAGTTCGATCTGGAAACCCTGCGGACTCTGTTACAGGAAATCCGGGAAGGCGTCATCGCGGTCACCGAAACCCGCACGGCCCATCCCTCGCCTTTCGCCCAAAGCCTGCTGTGGCAACAGACCAATCTCTATATGTATGATTATGATGACGGGCTGGAGGGCAAAACCTCGCGGCTGCAGGACGATTGGATCAAGGAGATCGTCTTCACCGCCGATCTGCGGCCCGAAATCGCTCCGGACTTAGCGCGGCGGTTCCAACAGAAAATCCAACGGGTGTTCCCTGAGTACGCTCCGGGAAGTCCTGCCGAGTTGCTGGATTGGGTCAAGGAGCGGTTGTTCATTCCCGAAGCGGAATGGAGGGAACTGCTCCAGGCCATCCAGCGGGATTCCCACATTGATCCCGCCGCGTGGCTGCAAGAAATCCACGGCAAACTTATCCGGATCACGCTTCCCCAGCATATCTCGTCCGGCGTGGTATCGCTGGAGATCCTGCCCCGGCTGATGAAGGTGTTGCAGCTGGATCTCGAATCCATCTATATGGAATCGTTGCCCGCGGATGGACCGCCGCCAATCCGCAAGGGATTCGTGGAAAAGGAAATTCAGCGGCTGGCCAAGCAAGAGGAAGAATCCCTGGCGGAGTGGCTGGGCCAGTGGCTGGCGTATTACGGGCCCATGCGCCGCGCGTTCTTGCAAGAGGTCTGGGAACTCAGCGAATACGTGTTGGAGGCCGCGCTGGAAGACTTGCTGAACGAGCAGCGGATCGTGGCCGGCACGCTCACGATGGGCGGAGCGGGAGACGAGATCTGCGACAGCGAAAACCTGGAGCGGCTCCTGCGCCTGGCCCGCAAGGAGGCCGCCCCCGCCTTCGAAACCCTGCCGGCCGATGCCCTGCCCCTGTTTTTGGCCTCGCAGCAACGGCTCACGCACCCAGGAAGCACGCGGGACGATCTGCAGCTGGCCCTGGAAAAACTGCTCGGCTATACAGCGGCCGCGAATTTATGGGAAACCGAGTTTCTGGTCTCGCGCGTGAGTTCGTATTCTCCCTCCTGGATGGACAGTTTGATGCAAGAGACCGAGCTGCTCTGGCTGGGGCGCGGTCAGGAGAAGATCACGCTCTGCTTCCGGGATCAGTTGGATCTTTTCTCGGATGGGGAGAGCGAACCGGATCCAGACGAATCTTCAAGTCATGAAGAGAATAGGGCGGACCTGGACGCACTGCGGGCAATCTTTCCCAACCGCCAGGCGAAGTATGACTTCACCCATCTGCTCCAGCATAGCGGCTTGCCGTCGGGGGAACTGTCCCGCCGCCTGTGGGACCTGGCGTGGGCCGGAAAAGTGACCAACGATTCGTTCGCCGCGCTGCGCAAGGGCATCGAGACGCGGTTCAAGGTGGCGGAAATATCCCAAAATGAAGCGCGCCCCCGGCGGTCCGGATTTTCGCGCTGGCAATCCACCCGGCCTTTTGCGGGCAACTGGTACGCGCTACCCGGCCCGCAGCCGCCGGAAGACGCCATGGACGAACTGGAGCGGCAGAAGGACCGCGTCCGGCTGCTGCTCGACCGCTACGGCATCCTGTTCCGGGATCTGTTGGCCCGCGAATCCCCTGCGTTCCGCTGGGGCCGGCTCTTCAAGGCGCTGCGGATCATGGAACTGTCGGGTGAGATCGTGGGCGGATACTTTTTCGAGGGGATTCCCGGAATGCAATTCATCAGCCCGGCGGCGTTGCGGACGATGCCGTTTCACCTCTCCGAGGAGCCGGTCTTTTGGCTCAACGCGGCCGACCCCGCCTCGCTCTGCGGCGTCTCCCTCACCGGCCTGGGGTATGAATTGCCCGAGCGGAGGCCGTCGCATCATCTGGTCTATCACGGCCGGAAGCTGGTCATGACCAGCCGCCGCTCAGGGCGGGAAGTGGAGATCCACGTCCCCGCGGATGATCCTAACCTGCCGCGCTATTTCGGCCTCTTCCGCGATTGGCTGGAGCGGCTGGTCTCTCCGGTACCCGTGATCGTGATCGAGTCGATCAACGGAGAAGATCCCACGCGCAGCGCGTATCTGCCGGTGCTGCGGGAGCTGTTCGATACCCGCGCCGAGTACAAGAAAATCACCCTGCGGAAACGCTACGGGCAGCGGGCGGGGTGAGTTTTTTACTATTCGAAGATCGTTTTGATGGGTTGCGCTTCGTTAATCCATCTCTCCTTCCTTAGATTTCCTACGGCGCTGAATTCTTACGCAGCGGGAACCCATACCCGCTCCAACGTTCGCGGAAAGAAGATTCGCCCATCACGGTTGCTCCCTCGGCGGGATCATAAATCCAAACCTGGCCATCCTTGGCTGTCTCAACCGCGACGTAATGGCCTTCCGACCAATGGGCGATCCAGGGGGCTGCAATTTCTTGGATCGGCGCGGAGGATTTGTCATAAGCGGCAAAGGGGGTGGCCTGAAATCCCAAATCGGTTCCCGCCGCTATCAATTCGCTGAGGGTGTGTTCTTCCGCTCCATGCTTATCTTGCCATTGCCGGAATTCCTCCGGAGTCAGCGGGAGAGGCTGGGCAATCCACAGCAACGCGGCCAATCCACATGACCATGACGCACGGCATCTTTCGGGAAAATCCGCTGACGGAATCGAATTGATTCTCCGGCCGGAGGGTTCCCCGCTGGGCGTGGCGCTTTTCACAGAGGCCTGGAGGGTGGCATCGCAGCGGTCGATCCGGGGGCTTCCGAGCGTCAAAAAGGAAGGATGTTGATACTCGATTCTATATTCCTCACCCGGCTGGAGCTCGATATCGAAGGAGAAGACTTTCTCGTGAATCCGTTGCGAGCGTCTTTCCCGGGCATGGAGGATGAGTTGAATGTCCGTCAAGGTTTGCGTTCCGTGGTTGATTATCGTTCCGCTGGGCCTCAGCCAGGTGCTTTTGGCTTTGGGAGGAGGTGGCATTCCAGGTGGCAGACCTTCCGCAGATTGATCCACTAACATAGCCTGCGCTTCCCACCGCCCATCTTTCAAGGTGAGCCCGGGACTCGACGCCCCGCTAATCGTCAGCGGCCCGGATTGGCCTGGAGAACACCCGGCGGCCGCGATGGTCACGGCCGCCATGAATAAATATTTGTTAAAAGGCATTAATTGTTCCAGATATAATTTTAACACTATTTTGTATCTCCTTATTGTATATAAAAATCTTTATTATAATATTTTTATATTTATAATTTAATTATTTCCATAAAGCTCTCTTACTTTTTCAATATTTAATTTTAAAAGAATTTCTTTATCGTTTCTATACAAGACTATGGCTAAGTTTGATTTAATAATATCACCAAGTTGCTTTTTGAATTTAAGGTTTTCAAGTAACAGATATTCTGTTCCTTTTCTTGCTAAATCTCCAAGATAGGAAATCACATTTTCCTGAGCCCGGATGGCCAATTCAATTTCAGTACGGTTAAAAGGTTCGATTCGAGTATCAACAAAAGTCTTGGCGGTGCCGTTTGTATGCCAATGAACATAACCAGACCATGTCCATTTACAATAAACATTACCACCAAAACTATTTTCATTCCAATATATAATGGACTGAACTGGCATCATTTCCATTTGAGGTATCTGAAAACGAAGCATTTGCAAAAAAATATAAAAATAGAGAGGCTGCCTATAATAGATATTGGGTTTATTATTTTTCATAAAGATTGAATAATCGGAATGTACGAGAATGGAAATCATTGGAAATACCATCAGCCATTGTGTTCTTTCAAAACGGAATGCAAGAAAAAGACAAAAACACCCAAATGCGATTTCATTCAAACTGTTTCTCTCTACAATCTTAGCCATTTTTCCAACAATTAGCAAGATATATAAAATTAATAAAACATGTAATATAATGAACTTAAGATAGTAATAAGAAAATCTATGCCAGGTAACAAAATAAATATTTTGCCAATCGAATGTGCCGTAAGCAGGGGAATGATATATTCGTTGCAACCAACCTATCGGATTGGGATTCACAAAGGAACACCCAATAAAAAGCAAGCAGGCAAGAATCCAATTGTTATTAAATAATTGAATAAATAGGGACTTGTTGTAGTATTTTTTGAAAAATAATAATGTATAATTAACAATTAAGATAATTGCTAAATATATGGAAAAAATAATAGACATTGGATGCACATTAACCCATATAAGCGATAAAGCACTGATAAATGGTGTATATATTTTAGGGAACACTGGATTTCTGATGAGATAAAAAACCGCCAATGCGCCAAGTTCGCTGAAAATAAATGGCCTCACTTCTCGGTCGCATACAAGGTACATGGCCAGAAACGAAAGGATAATGCAACATTCGAGACGGACACCCTTTCTATAGCAAATCCTCGAGCAGGTCACGGCAAAAGTCAAATGAACAAATATACGGACTATTTCGAGGCTGGAATATCCGCCGTATTTATATAAAACATAAAAGAATCAGTCTGCCAGCCACGAATGAACAATCCATGGTGTCTGATGGGTGATATAAGAATATTGATCTGGACTTGGCCATTGATGATATTCAAAAATCATTTTTCCATTCTGTAAGTGCCACCAAATATCGCAATCTTGAGTCGTTGAATTGGCAAATCCAAAAATTAAAACACCGATGATCAAACCCATGTATGCATATAAATATTTTGATTTCTTTTGCATAACCATCATTCAAAAAAATCCCCTCTGTTTTTCGAGGGGGCACTTTGGATTATCTATAGTACAATCGTCGCCGGCTACAGAATAACGCTATGTTGCAAACTGAAATTAAGAACAAGTGCCAACCACTTGTTCTCCTGAACAGGGAGGAACGCTACTACCTGTAACACTTTTAAAATTACAATTTCCACTTTCGCAGGCATAAATTTCACGTTGACCATAGATAAAACCAGGTGTTTGCTGACAATATCGTATCGAACCATACAGACCAACAGGAACAAGAGTGCAAGCACGATTTTCTGTTGTTGTTTTAAATAAGGCCGTGGCACATAAAAATTTTGTACCATTGGGACGCGTACAACATTCAAAATAACGAACAAAATCATAGCCATAACCACATGCTTCGCCTACACAAACCGATCCACAATCCGTGGCGTATGCATTGCGATAAATGTACATGGAGATTGTTGTAAGTATTACAACACCGACAAGCAATATGTTCAGTGCATACGTTGACTTTCTTCCCATGATATTTCTCCTCTCATGACCTTATGAAAGTTATTTTCTTGTGCATCCGCGGGAATTGTGAAGAGTGTATCGATCTGAGGCGTTCCTGTTATGTCTTTAATGGAGTGTAGAGTAAATGTTTGCTGTACAGTATCGAAGTATTTAATCAATTGTGGCACAAAAATATCCGTGGTTTGCAGCATACGGTTCCAACGGGCTATCACACGCCAGGTTCCAGCATCCTTCCATTTCGCATAGGCCGTTGAACCGTCTGACAACATGGTAAATTCCAAATCTTCGCGAATAGCATAAGTCTTTTGGATACCATCCTCGGCAATCGGAATAAGCCCCTCTGCGATACGGTCTTGATATTGCTTCAGGTCACAACAATATGATAAGTAATTGTGCCAATGAGTGCTGCGCACAGGATTAATCAACTCCTCATCTCGAAATACTTGTTTTATTGTCGAGTTGTCTGACAAAGATTGCGTTTCAACATAAAAATCTTTCCCGTCGTGAATATATATGCAATATTCATGATATGTAATGACCGGTTGATTGAAAGGTGTAGGTGAAGAAATAACTACCGAGGCGTTAATGTGCTCAAAGCGGTATCTCTTGATTTCTCCGTTTTCCGTTTCTACATAGCCCTTGATAGGGATTTGATATTTGTATCCCATCTTATCCGCCACTATGGAATTGACCGCGGAATTAAGATATATCTTTTTTGCTTCGGGATCGATCTGTTGCTCCGCCCATTC
This sequence comes from Candidatus Omnitrophota bacterium, assembly GCA_013177805.1. Lineage (GTDB taxonomy): Bacteria > Hinthialibacterota > Hinthialibacteria > Hinthialibacterales > Hinthialibacteraceae > JABLXU01. Next base: position 71,761 of record JABLXU010000004.1, on the reverse strand, counting down.
CATGAATTGCGGCACGTCCTTCGCCAATTCCCCTGATTCCGGAAACATTTCCAATTCCAGGGTCATGTCCAATTCGTACAGTTTCGCCGCATCTCCTGAAACCGTCATCAGAAGTCCGAGAATGATTATGCAAACCTGTTTCATGAGCAATACATCCTTTCATCCTGTTATCCTTTGCCGCCACGAGTTACGCAATAATATTGGTTCACCTCCTCCCCATGAAGATTTCTTACCGCGTGGCATCCGGAATCGAATTAAATACAACTGGTAACGTATAATTTTGACCATCACAGGACAAGGTACTGGTCGCAAAACGCACATTATTATTTTTTGATTCCAGTTGAAAACATAGAAAGTCCTGATAATCACTTGGATACGATGTATTCAAACTATGCCTTATAACCGAAACGGATTCTTTCTCTCCATGGATGGATAAATTGAATTGATTGATCTTGATTGGAGAAGAAATGGAGAGGATATTTGATTTCCATGAATGGATTTGATTTTCAAACTTAAAATTGATTATCGATGGCATAACTACAATTTTATTTTTCTTTTCCACCAAAAAAGGGATGCCGATAACTTTCTTTTCATCATTTTCAAATTCGATATTCAATGACAAAATATCATTTACAGGAAAAATATCCGCTGCCAGAAAAGCATCGCATGAAAAAGTCAGAAGAAAATGGTTTTCTTTCAATTGGGATAATTTAACTTGCAGGAAATTGCGATTGATTAATTTTCGTGAAACATTCTCACTAAATGATGGAATAATTTTACTGATTGGTTGGCGATAGGATTCTATGGAGATTAATTCAGCATAGTGACGTATTGTATCCGATATACCTATCCTCAACATGCTGGGTTTCACAAACAACGTTTGTGTTGAATTCCCGATAATGGGTATGGAGATATGTTTGTCTTCAAATCCAACAAGGATATCTTGCTTGAAATTTTCCGGTTTGTCAGGAGCGCGAAAATGAACGGGGAATTCGATTTCCTCACCTGGACCAATCTCCGATGGCACCCCGCTGGTTACGGTACACCCACATGTAGAGGAAACACGCACTTTGCGAATTGTCTTGGTTCCCCAATTCTTTAGCAATATTTTCTTCGTGACCCATGTCCCCACTTCAAGGTTTTCTAGAATGATGGCTTGAGGGGTGATATCGATCATGGATTTATTTCCACAAGAAATCACAAATACAAATGAAGTTAAAATATATAAGTTAGGAATATATAATGAAAATTTCATCATGTTACGCCTTTAAAGTCCATCATTTATGTCAAACTTATCACCCCCGGCGCGGGGGCGGCGAGCCACTCCCGCACGGCGGTCAGGATGACCCGCCAAGACTCGGCCTGTTCGCGAAAGCCGGCGTCGGACCGCATTTGCTCTTCAAAGGCCCGCCGCTCCTCCGCGGCCATTTCGTTGAGCCAGTACGCGGTGGCGCGCTCCAAAAACAGCTGTTCTTCGGTAAGATCCTCTGCCTCGTGGTTTGGATTGGGCTCCCGCGGATTATCATTCAGTGCCGCATTCATGATTTTTCCTCACAGGAAAATAGTGTTGGGCGACATCCGCAAGCAGGGTTCGCAATCGGGCGTAAGCGCGGCTCAGTTGCACGCGGACCTGCTTGGGGGGAATCTCCAGGCGGGCGGCGATGTCCTTCGTGGGCAGGTCTTCATCCAGCCGCAGGGTGAGGATGGCCCGTTGTTGGGGTGTCAGATCCGCCATGGCTTTTTCCACGCACTCCCGGAGATTCTGGCCTTCCAGCGCCTCGCGGGGATTGGGCGCGGGATCGGAGCAGACCTCCTTCACCTCTTCGAAGGGCACTGCTTCCCCGGGCGGCTCACGCCGTCCCGCCTGACGCAGGAAATCGAACGCCGCCCGGGCGGTCACGGCCGCCAGCCAGGCGCGGAAGTTCCCCGGAGACTGGTAGGCGCGGATCGCCGTAACCAGTTTGCTCACAACGTTTTGCGTAATCTCCCGGGCGTCTTGTTCCCGAAGGGCGATCTTGTGCGCGACAGTATAAATCCACACCTCGTATTGTTGGATCAACGTGGCGAGCGCGTCCCGGTCTCCCTGGCTGGCCAGCCCGGCCAGTTGCTCGTCGTCCATTCTCCCCCTCCAGCACGTGCTCACTCTTTTAAACGCCGGAAAGCGGAAAAGAGCTAACAAGTACATTCATAAATCAAAAAAAATAATGGAATGCCCCAGGGAGAAGGGAATGAGTTGCATTTTTGCTTATCGCCGCATCGTCTGATTTACTGTATCCGAAACCAAGGTAACTAGGGAGCCGGATACTCTTTCCTTATATAAATCAACACCTCCTGCTCCACCGCTTCCCAGGATTTTTGATAGTCGGAAGCGATCCAATCCACCAGGGGCTTCAGTCCCATCCTGCGCATACGGTCCGCTTGTTTGTCCGAGAGGAGAATGAAGGCGGGCGGACGGGAGGTCAGTTCCCGGTAGAGAATTTCCCGCTTTTCCCGGCCGGTGCTCAGCCAGGTGTCGAGAAAGTGATGCTCGAAGATGTAGAGATACCGGGTGGGGGAGAACAGCCCGCTCTCCACATAATATTTGGCGTTATCACCCAGGCCGCACCAGAGCGTATCGCCAGGGCGGGCTTTTTCGCGGAGTGTCTGCGAAAGCGCGCCGATGCCCGCCCGGCCACCGGGCAGGCTCAAGCGATTAAAATAATTCCGCAGGGGAACAAAATCCAAACCTAACAAGACCAATAGGAACACGGCCAGCAACCTACGAGCCGGAAACCGAAACCGCCGCGCCTGATCCAGCACCAACGCGCTTCCCACACCCGTGACCAGGATATAAGAGGGAACCACTTGCAGGTAATAGTGGCCGATTTCGTAGCCGCTGATCATCGTAGCTGAAAAATCCAGGAAGAAGGCCGCGGCGCATACCCAGGGCAGGCCCTGATATTTCTTGACCAAAGGGAGATACGCGCATCCGGCCAGCCCAATCAAAAACAGCAGCAGAAATGTCCAGCTTTGTCTCAAGATGGAATTCGCGATCACGCCGAAGTGGGTGTTCACTCGCTCCAGGAGGGGAATTCCGGGCCGGGAATGAAGGGAATATTGAACATTATAGGTCAACACATCCAGCCAATCCCACAAGATCCCGTTCCAGATGAAATAGGCGAAAAACACAACAACGGGGAACGCGAATCCCAAGATGAAATCGAGGACGCGGCAGAGGACGGATTTCCACGCTTGTCCATCAGGCAGCGCCAGGAAAACCATCCAGGGAAGCACGCTCAACAGAAACGGTTCCTTGGTGAACACGGCCAGCGAGAAGAAAAAACCGGAGAAGAAACTACACCATCTTTCCCGGGAGATTAACCGGACCCCGGCGGGGGATACGGGGAGGGGTATGGATTCCGTTGGCGGGCACTCTTCTTTAAACCGGCTCAGCACACTGGATCCAAGCCGGGCGGCAAGGGCCAAGAAAATGCCGATCAGAACAAACACGGCTCCGTATTCCTCGGTCAGGTTGCCGCCTTGGAAGATTTCCGGATCATAAAAATGCAGATGAAAGCCGGTGGCTATGACGAAGGCGAGCCAGGGATTTTGAAACGCCAGCCACAGGCTGAAGAAGATCGCCAGGATTCCCGCCACAGCGTAAAACCGCTCGGAATAGCGGATGGCGTTGACTGAGGCATCGCCCAGCGCCAGGGGTAGCGAATCGATGACGTAGATCATGGGCGGTTTGTGATCCCACACTTCGCGGTACAACGTCTTCCCGGCCAGAAGATGTTGGGTCACCGCGGCGAATACACCCGAATCGGTGTAGAACCGGTGATAGGAAAAGAAATTCAGCGAGCGCCAAGCCATACCGGACAAGATCACCGCCAGCACGGCGCCCATGGCAAGGAACCACAGCCGGTGCTGGATTATCCGGCCCGGAGAAGGCGATGCGGAATCTTCCGTGGGGATGCATGGATTCATGGAATCAGCCATTCTCCCATACGGGCTTCGGGAAGAACGAAAACCCAATCGATTAGACGAATCGCGCCTCTTGTCACTATAATCTAACCAAGCCATTCAGCATTCGGGAACGTCTGCGCGTCAAGATTTCACACGGAACAGGTCGGATCTCAGTGATGGTTTTACGACATATTTTCTCCTATTTCTCCCCCCGGTCTTGCTTGGCCGGGATTCTCGTCTTGTTGTTCAGCCTGTCCGGAGATCCTGCCGCGGGGCAATCAGACTGGATTCCGATTAACAACGCTGAGGAATACCGGGATTTGTGGTTTCAAGGGGAATACCGCGTGGCGCTCGAACTGCTGGAACACCAGATGGCGCAGCGGCCGGAATTGGCGGACGCCATGGCTTTCCGGTACATCATTTGGCTATCCGACCGCGCGGCGCTCCGGTTTGAGTTGGGCATGGTGGATGAAGCCATCGCCGACTTGGAGACGATCCTCCTTGCCAGCCGGGAACCGATGTTTCTCCTGCGGCTGGCCCGGCTGTACCACTACCGCGGCCGGATGGAAGATTACACCGCGTTGTTGAACTATGCCATGGGCCAACGGCTGCAACGCGGACGGTTTTATTCCCAAGAGCAAAACCTGCTGGCGTATGGTCAACTCGCTGAAATGCAGGGCGAAAATCCCAAACGGCTCCTGTCGTCCCTCTATAAAAGCTTGATGGAGCAACTGCCGAATTTTGCCCCCGGATTCATCGGCGCGGGTGACCTGGCGATGCGTTACAACGCCTACGATTTGGCCGCCCGGTATTACACACAGGCCTTGGACGTGGAATTCGACAACCAGGAAGCGCTGGCCGGGCTGGCGGAATGTTATTGGAAATCGGGCGACTCGCGTCTCGATGAAACCCTGCGGCGCCTGTCGCAAATCAATCCCCATCATCCCGCCGCGAACGTGTTGGAAGCGGAATCACTTCTCGATTTGGGTGAGGCGGAAGCGGCGCTGGACATCATCCGGAAGACGAAGGAGATCAATCCGGTTCATCTCCGCCTCCGCGCGCTCGAGGCGGCCGCCTGTTTTCTCCTGGATGATCTTGAAGCCATGCGCGGAATCCAGGAGGAAGTGCTGCGCTTCAATCCCTTTTGTTCGGAGGTCTACAGCACGCCGGCCCGCATCGCCTCGCGGCATTACCGGTTCCGGGAAGCGGCCGATCTCGGAGAGAAGGCGCTGAACGTGAATCCGTCCGATCACGAAGCGCGGGCCAACTACGCGCGTGACCTGCTGCGCCTGGGGCGGGAGGAGGAAGGCCGCCGACATCTGGATTTGGCGTTCGAGGCCCGGCCTTACGATGTGCAAGTCTTCAACATGCTGAACCTGCTCGATTCGCTGCGCCGTTTCGAAAAAGTGGAGCAGGGGCCGTTCGTGCTGCAATTGCCGAAGGCCGAAGTTCCCCTTCTAGCCGAGGACGCGCTGGCCCTGCTGCGGGAAGCGTATGCAACCGGCCGAGCCAAGTATCAGATCGAAATCGAAACGCCCGTGCATGTGCAGATCTTCGACAATCACGACGATTTCATGGTGCGGTCGGTGGGATTGCCCGGCCACATCGGCTTCATGGGCATCTGCTTCGGGCGGCTGATCACCATGGACTCGCCTTCCGCCCGGCCCAAGGGCACAATGAATTGGCGGTCGGTCCTGTGGCATGAGTTTGCCCATGTGGTGACCCTGCAAAAAACCGGCCACCGCCTGCCGCGCTGGTTGTCGGAAGGATTCTCAGTCTACGAGGAAACCCAGCGCTCGCCGGCCTGGGGACAGAAACTCGATATCCAGTATAAACCGGTCATTCAATCCGAATCCTTCCCCCAGCTGCGGGATTTGGAAAAATATTTCATCCAGCCCAAGAGTTCCTTGCACGTGATGCTCGGTTACTTCTTCGCGGCCGAGTTTGTCTCTTTCTACGCGAAGACGTATGGATTCGACGCGGTGCTGCGGGCCTTGGACCGCGTCGCCACGGGAGTAAAGGCGGAAACCGCCTTGGTGGAAGCGGCAGGGGCTTCGGAGGAAGCGGTCAACGCGGGTTTTCTGGAGTATCTGAAAAAGCGGCTCGCGCCACTGGAGAACTTGCCCGATTTTCATCAGACGGAGACCGGTGTGGAGGAGCAAGATCCGCGACGCCGGACTCTCCCTGTCACGGAGTGGCTGGCCCGGCCTTCTCCGTTCACAGACGCGTTGCGCCACGCGGAGCAAGCGTGGCAGGAAAAGCGGTGGGATGACGCGGAGCGGTTCCTGCTCGAAGCCGACACCTTGTTCCCCGAGTATACGGGCCCCAACGCGCCGCTGCAGCAACTGATCCGGCTCTACGAACAACAAAACCAACCGGACAAGTTGAAAGACGCCCTGCGTCGGGAGATCGATCGCAACGCCACCGCACTATCCTCCTGCAAAAAGTTGCTCGCCCTGCACCGCCAGGCGGAAGAATGGGACGCGGCGGTCTTGGTGGCGCAAGAAGCCCTGGGCATCGATCCGTGGGATATCGAAATCCGCCAAATCTTGTTGGAAGCCAACGTCCATACCGGCAATCTCACCCGGGCATTGACCGTGGCCGATCAGTTGGCGCAACTCGACGCTCCCCACCGGACCGATTATCAATTGACACGAATCGATTTGCTGGGAAAGATGGGCGAGTGGGAGCAGGCCAAAAAAGAGAATATTCTTTTGCTCGAGGCGTTTCCCCATTTTTGGCAAGCGCAGCAGAGGCTGTTGTCGATCGTCGAGCGGGGGGATACAGAGGAGTGATATGAATCGCCGGTATTGGCTCCTCGTGGGTTTGTTCCTGGCGGCCGTGGCGTTGGGCCTCGCCAGCCTGCCGGACGCGTTCGCCCAATTCGGGGGGCGGCGGCCGTATTATGATTACACACCGCCGGAGCGGGATATTTTCCCGGGCGAATCGTTTACTTTTTGCCGTCTGCGCTATACCAGTTACCGGGGGAGCGGCCGGCGCCGGGGCTGGGGCGGCTCGTGGCTGACCGATTATCCCGAATCCGACCTGAATTTCTCCCAGCGGCTTTCGGAACTGACCACGATCCGCGTGAACCGCGACGCGGACGGGAACATCAAGCACGCCATTGTCGACTTAATGGAAGACGAACTGTTCAACTATCCGTTTCTCTACATGCTGGAAGTCGGCAGCCTGTATTTCCGGGAAGAAGAGGCGGCCCGGCTGCGGTCGTATCTGTTGCGCGGCGGATTCCTGATGGTGGATGACTTTTGGGGATCCGCGGAATGGGCCAACTGGGAGCGGGAATTCAGCAAGGTGTTTCCTCCGGAGGAATATCCCATGGTGGATGTCCCGCTTGATCACGAAATTTTTCATATCGTCTTCGAGGTCCGGGAAGTGCCGCAGATTCCATCCATCGGCTTTTGGGCAAGCACCGGGGGGGAAACGTCGGAGCGGTTTGAAGACAGCCGCGTTCCGGTCTGCAAGGGAGTATTCGACAAGAAAGGCCGCCTCATGGCGGTGATTCTGCATAACACCGATCTCGGGGACGGATGGGAGGAGGAGGCCGTGAATCCCCAATACTTTGAGGAATTCTCGGCGAAAAAAGCGTATCCCCTGGGGATCAACATCGTGGTCTATGCCATGACGCATTGACCGCGGCCATTTGAAAACACGCGAGGTGGACCGTGCACGAAACCCAGGCCATTCCAGCCGTTCCGGGAGAATCAGGCCCTTTCGAACAAGAAGCCCTGGCCCGGCTGCGTGAGGGGCGGGAAAAACTCTTGAGGGAAATCCGGCGGGTGATCGTCGGGCAAAACGAAGTGATCGAGCAGCTGCTCATCGTGCTGTTTTCCGGCAGCCACTGCCTGATCACCGGCGCGCCGGGATTGGCGAAAACCCGCCTGATCCGCGCGCTCGCCCGGATTTTGGACCTGCAGTTCAAGCGCATACAGTTCACGCCGGACTTGATGCCCTCGGACATCATCGGCACAGAGATTATCGACGAAGATCCGACGCGTGGGCGGCGCGAGATGCGTTTCATCCCCGGGCCGGTGTTCACCCATATCCTGTTGGCGGACGAAATCAACCGCACGCCGCCCAAGACCCAAGCGGCCCTGCTGGAGGCGATGGAAGAGAAACAAGTCACGGTCGCCGGGGAAATCCGGCCCCTGCCGCCGCCGTTCTACGTCTTTGCCACGCAGAATCCTATCGAACTGGAGGGGACCTACCCGCTGCCCGAGGCGCAGCTGGACCGCTTCATGTTCAACATTTTGATCGATTACCTTGGCGAGGACGACGAACTGCAAGTGGCCACGATGACCACGTCCGATCACCACGATGAGCCCCGGCCGGTTTTCAACGGCGAGGACATGCTGCAGTTCGCGCGGCTGGTGCGGCTGGTTCCCATCGCCGGGCCGGTCGCGCGTTACGCAGTCCAGCTGGCGCAGACCAGCCGGCCCCATTCACCCCACGCGCCGGATTTCATCCGTCAATGGGTCAGCTGGGGGGCGGGGACCCGCGCCTCGCAGAACCTGATCCTGGCCGCCAAGGCCCGGGCGCTGCTCAACGGCCATTTCCACGTTTCGTGCGCCGACATCCGGGCGGTCGCGGGCCCGGTATTGCGCCACCGCATTTTGACCAACTTCCGCGCTGATGCCGATCATGTCCGCGTGGAAGACATCATCGCGCGCCTGATCGAAACTGTGCCGGAGCCCCGTTCCGGGTTGAGCTGAAAAACCTTTGTTCCGGGAGGACGGCCGTGAGCGCGAGCCACCCGCTCCAATTCATCGATCCAGAACAATTGGCCCGAATTACGGACCTGCATCTCCTGGCCCGCAGGGTGGTCGAAGGCTTTCTGGCCGGCTTCCACCGCAGCCCGCGCTACGGCTCTTCGATCGAGTTCGCGCAATACCGGCCTTACACGCAGGGGGATGATCCCCGCTTCGTGGATTGGGACCTCTACGCGCGCACCGACCGTTTGCATGTGAAGCAATTTCAGGATGAAACCAACCTGCGCTGCACGCTGCTGCTCGACGCCAGCGCCTCCATGGCCTACGCCTCCGGCGCGGTCAGCAAGTTTCAATACGCGCGCATGCTGGCCGCCTGTCTGGCCATGATCCTCTCCCGGCAAAAGGACGCCGTGGGCTTGATCGTGTACGATCACTCCGTCCGCGCCTACATCCCCCCCAAGGCCACGCCTCAGCAGGTGTACCGGCTCCTGATCGAGATGGACAATCAACGGCCTTCCCATCGCACCGACACGGCCGAGACCTTGCGCTACCTGGGCGATGTCATCCAGCCGCGGGGCATGGTGGCGCTGATCTCCGACTTGCTGCAACCTGCCAGGGAAATGCTGGAAAACCTGAAATCCCTCCAGGCACGGAAACATGATCTGATCGTCTTCCAGATCAGCGATCCGGCCGAGCAGACATTTCCCTTCGACCGCGCCGTAACCCTGATCGACGCCGAATTGGAAGACGAACAATTCGTCGTGCCCGCGGCGGTGCGCGAAGAGTATCTCCAGAACCGGACCGCGCACTTTTCGCTCATCCGGCAAGAATGTTTGGCGGCTGAGGCCGATTACGAGGAATTCGTCACGTCCGAACCACTCGACCGCGCGTTGCGGTTTTTCATCGAGCGGCGGAACGCCTTGTTGATGGCCACCAGCGCCCGCCGCAACCGGCCGCACAGTGGAGGACGCTGATGGGACTTTCCTTCCTTGCGCCTCTTTTTTGGGCCGGACTTTCGCTGCTGACGGTTCCCTGGATCGTCCACCGGATCCGCAAGCCCGAGCGGGAAGCCGTGCGCTTCAGCAGTCTGATGTTCGTTCCCCGGACCCGGAAAGAGGTCATCGAGCGGCGGAAAGTCCAGCATGTTCTCCTGATGCTATGGCGCATGTTGCTGCTCGTATGGCTGGTGGCCGCGTTCCTGCGTCCCTGCATTATGACACCGGCCTTGGCCCAGGATACCCGGGAATCCGAATGGCATGTTCTCTTGCTCGATCGCTCGTACAGCATGGGTACTGGGAATCATTTCGCGGAAGCGAAGCAAAAAGCGCTGGCGATTCTCGATTCGCTCCATTCTCAAGACCGCGTGGGCGTCATCGGTTTCGCGGAGAATGCGTTGCCTCTGGCTCCGCTGCGGAATCCGGCGGATCCCGAGGCCGGCACGATTCTCCGCGCGCGGCAGGCAATTGAATCCGCGCAATTGACCGAAGCGCGCACCGCTTTTCTCCCCGCTCTGCAATTGGCCCAAGATTGGTTGCTGGCAGAGCAAGCCAAGTCGGATCGCAAGCGGATGATTCACCTGGTCAGCGATTGCCAGCGGGTTGGGATGCCGGAAGCGTCCTCGGAGTGGAAACTTTCACCGCGGATCGAGTTGGTTCCTGTTGAAGTGGGAACCCCGGGCGGAGTGAATTACGCGCTCACGGATATTTTTGTCCGGCCTACTCCCGCGGGCGAGTTGCGGATCCAAGGGAAAATCAAAAACTGGTCGGCCGCCGATGAGCAGCCCCGCACGGTCCGGCTTTTCGTGGACGGAACCGAAGCCAGGCGGGCGCACATCCCGGTAAAACCTGGTAATGCCACGCAGGTTTCGTTCACCATTCCCGCGAAACTGGACCGGATCCACGAGGGATGGCTCGAAATCGACGCGGACACCTTGGCGCTCGACAACCGGCGGTACTTCACATGGAATCCGCCCCGGCCGTTGCGCCTCGTGATCCTCGCGGATCCCCAGCTGGAAAAGCGCTGGCCGGCGGCCTGGTTTCTGGAACGCGCGCTGAGTACCGCAGAGTACCAGCCCTGGACGTTGCGGTTCATCCCCCAATCGGAATTCCAGAACGAACCTATAGGAAGCGAATCGGCCACGGATATTCTCGTCGCCGGGGATCTCGAGGGACTCACGGAGGAAACCACTGAACGGATTCTGGCCATCGCGCGGCAAGGGGGCCGGATTTTCCTCTTTTTGAATCAAACCATGTCCCCCAATGCGTTGAACCCGTCCCTGTTGCCCGCGCTGGGATTGCGGTCGGCCGGCTTCCGCCACTCCGAGACCAGCCCGGAGCATTTCGATTTGCTCTCGTGGATCGACTTCGAGCATCCCATCTTCCGCGTGTTCCAAGGATCTCAGCTGAACGATTTCTCGCCGGTTCATTTCTATAATCATGTTCTCCTTGAAGCCGCGCCGGGATCGAATGGGCTCAAAATCCTGGCGTTGGTGGAAGGCGATTCACCGGGGCAGAACCACCCTGTGATCGTTGAGATCCCTCTGAGCGAAGGCCGTGTGATCCTCTGGGCGTTCAGCCCAGACCTGGAATGGAGCAATCTGCCCAAAAGCCCGAAATTTGTTCCCTTGTTGTACGAAACGCTCTTTTATCTCGCGGACGGACGGGAAGAAAAAAGCGCATGGCAGGTGAGTGAGAGCGTGAACGAACCGCCCTCGCTCCATCCCGCTCCCAAGCCGTGGATCATTCAGCCGCCGGGGAGTGAAGCGATGCACACGTTGGATCCGGAAGCCATTGCCCAAAATCCAATCCGGCTCGAAAAATCGGGATGGCTGCGTTGGCGGGCAGAGAATCTCACGGAATGGGCGCGCGTGGACAGCGTGAACGTGGAGGCGGAGGAATCGAATCCGGCGCGTGTCCCGCCGGAAGAATTGATTGCCCGGCTGGGTTCCCGTCCTCCGGGCCCATTGCTGACGGCCAATGGTTCCGAAACGGCTTCCATGGAAGAAAACACCAGGACCCGGCGGGAATTCGGGCGGGCGTTTTTGGTGCTCTTGTGGATTGGGCTGCTGGTGGAAAGCGGGTACGCCGCCCGGCTGGCCGCGCGGGAAGAGAAACAAGCGAAGAGGCAGGCCCGCGAATCGAGCCAGTAAACAGGGAAAGGAGCGAATTCCATGCCATCGACTTCCCCGGAAAAAACCAAGTTGGAAACCGCAGTCCGGCAGGTCGCCGATCAATACTCTTGCGCCATGGTGTTGCGCGGCCTGGTCCGGATGGGGCAGGCCACCGCCGGGTTGATCCTCTTGTTTTCCCTTTTGTTGCTTGCCACGCAACGATGGGAGCATTCGCGGGAATGGCTGCTGCTGCTGTTTTTGGCATGCGAAGGTTGGGCCGTCTGGTATTGGCTGTACCGGCCTATGCGCGATCCCATATCCCCCCAACGCATAGCCTTGTATATCGAGGAGAACCATCCGGAGTTGGAAAACCGGATCATCAGCGCGGTCGAGTTTCAACGGGAGGGCTATTCCGGCTCCTCTGCCTGGATGATTGAGCAGTTTTTCCAGGAATCCGAACAATTCACCCGCCGGATCTCATTCGCCGATTTGTTGAACACCGACACCCTGGTCAAAATGGTGCTGATCACGGGGGGCTTTTTCTTCCTGTCGCTTGGGCTTGTGTCCCTCTTTCACCGCGCCTGGATACCTGAATTTCATTGGAAACAGTCATCCCTTGAGACTGTAAGGTCCACGGCCGGCTTCACGGTCGAGCCGGGCAACGCGCGGGTGCGGCGGGGCGATCAGCAGGCCGTGTTGCTGCAACCCGGCCAGCCGGGATATCCGGCTGCCATCCGCTGGCGGCAGGGCGACGCTCCCTGGAACACGAATGCGATGGAGCCCAGCCCCTCCCGCGGCGCGTTTTATCACACGTTCCTCAATATCCAGAACGATGTGGAGTACCAGGTCCAGTACGGTGACCAATCGTCGGATGTGTACCGCATCGCCGTGTGGTATCCGCCCCGGGTGGAGTCGATTGACCTGACTTACACCTACCCGGATTACTTGGAAATGGAGCCGAAAGAAGTCCCCAACGGCGGGGCGATCTCCGCCGTGGAGGGCACGTGCGTGCGGATCTCCGCCTGGGTGAACAAACCGCTGCAAAGCGCGGAGTTGGTGATGAACACCGGTGAGCGCCTGCCCATGAGCCAGGCCGCCGAACAATTGTGGGTCACGGAAATTGGGCTCACGGAAAATGGATCGTACTCGATCCACCTCACGGACCGGAACGGCGACGCCAGCGAATACGATCCTTCGTACGGGATTCAGGCCGTGCCCGACACGCCGCCCCAAGTTAAGATCGTGTTCCCCCGTGCCGACCAGGGCGTCACCATGCTGGAGGAAGTCCCCTTCGAAATGGAAGTGACCGACGACCACGGCCTGGCGGATTACGGCCTGCAATACGAAGTGGCGGGGCGGGAGCCGGTGCGGATTTCGTTGCGTCCGGATTCGTCCACGGGCGCGCTTCTCACGCAGGCCCGGGGCCAGTTTGAATTGATGCTGGAAGAGATGGATGTGGAACCGGGCGATCTCGTGACCTGGACGGTCTGGGCGAAGGACCAAAAGCCGGGCCGCGACGCGTATGAAGAACTAGGCGATCCTTATTTTTTAGAAATCCGCCCGTTCAAGCATCTGTATGAGGAAGCCATTTCCAATCAATCCGGTGGACAAAACCAGCCCGGTGGCGGAAGCGCCGGGGCTGGTCAAGACGCGGCCAGCCAGAAGGAAATCCTGATCGCCACCTGGAATTTGCGCCGGAATTTCAAATCCCTGGAGGAGGCCAAGTATCAAGAGAAACGCGGCACGATCATCGAAGCGCAGCAACGGTTGCGCGAACGGACCGCGTCGGCCGAATCGATGTTAGAGGGGTCCGCCGCGGACCGGGCTGGTCTGCTGGAAGCGATGGACCAGGCCGTGAAAGCTTTGGAAACCGCGAACCTGCCCGAACCTGCCGCGGCGTTGACCGAAGCGGCCGGCCATGAACAAACCGCTTATCAGTTGATTCTCAAAATGCAGCCGGAACGGTCCCAGGTGCAAGAGCAGCTGGCCAGCGCGAACCAAGGTGGTGGACCACAGGCGCAACAGGACCGTCCGGAGATCAACGAGTTGGAACTCAACCGTACCCGCAACTTCTACGAAGAAGAACGGCGTCCCCAGGAAGAGTTGGCCCAGACGGATGAATCACTCAACAAAATCAAGGAACTGACCCAGCGCCAGCGTACCATTCAGGAGGAAATCTCCAAGCTGATATCAGAACAGCCATCCGCGAAAACGGAGGAAGAGCGGGAAGAGATGCGCCGGCGGTTGGAAAAACTGATCGAGGAGGAACAACGCAACCTCGAACGCCTCGATGAACTGCAACAGCACTTATCTGCGCGCCCCTTGAATAATCCCGGCAGCGCGGAAGCCCGCCAAAATCTCGAGAATGTCCGGGAGCAGATGAACCGGGGTCTGGAAAACCTCCAACAGAACCAGTTGCAAGAAGCGCGGTCGGCCGGGTCGCGCGCGGTATCGGCGCTGAATCAGTTGGAAGAGAATCTGCGCCAATATTCACGGGATGCGGCCGCGCAAAAAATGAACGAGATCCAAGAGCGGATGGCCGAAATCTCCGCCCGGGAGCAAGCCATCCTTGAGCAAGTGAAACAACTCAAGGAAAAAATGGAATCACCCCAAACCGCGCTCGATGAAACCTTGGACGAACCCAAGGACGAGGTCCTGAAGCAAAAGGAAGAACTGGCGCAGGACTTCAAAAACCTTCTGGATGAAGTCAGCAACCTGGCCGAACGATCGGAGCAAAGCCAGAAACTCCTGTCGCAAAAACTGGGGGATTGGCTGCGGCGCACCAGTCAGAAAGAGATCCTGGAAGAGATCGAAAAAGAGAAGAATCTTCCTCTCATCCGGTACGGCATTTGGGATCCAGCCATCATGCAGGAAGAGAAAATCGCCCAGCGGATCGGCGAAGCGGCGCAAGAACTGCAAGAAATTTCCGGTTTCCTGATCGGAGACGACCTTGAAGGCATGCGCTTGGCCTTGGAAAGGCTGCGCCGGGTGATGGAGGAATCCCGCCCGAATGATCCCAACGACGCGGCTCGCGAGGGCCTCGCGGAGACTTCGGGAACGGGGACGCCAAATACCGCCTCCGGGCGTGCTTCCGCGGTGGAAGACGCCACCGAAGAAGTCCCGGCGGCCGCCCGTCAACTCAGGCAAAGATCCGATAATGCAACGACCAACGATCCCCAGGGAGGAGCTCGTGAAGATCCAAACGCCGAACGGGAAGGATCTGTCTCGCCAGGCCAGACTGCCGCATCCACCCGAGGGCAATCCCAAAATTCATCCCCATCCGAACAATCTCAACTATCGGAGCAACCAGCCGGACAACAAGCGGGGCAGCAAACGGGAGAACAAGGAGGGCAATCTCCGGGCCAACCGGCGGGGCAACCAGAAGAACAGCGGGACGGAGAATCGGGCGCGCGGCCAGGACCACCGGATAACGGCAATCCGCGCGTCAGCCAGAACACCGGAGAGCGAGGGAGCGAATCCGGCCAGCGCGGGTATGGCGGCAGCGGGCCGGGCGGCGGCCGCGTTTTCTGGGAACGATTCGATTTCCCCCGCACGCCCGGGGACCTGCGGCGCTTCATGGACGAAGACGCGGCGCGGTGGCTTGAGACCTTGCGGGATGCCGCTTCGCTGTTGCCCGAGAACAGTCCCTACCGCGGGGAGATCGCCGCAATCCGGGAGGCCATGGAAGATCTGCGAGGCGAGTACCGTCGTTCCCTCCGCCCGCCGATTTACGATTTAATCTCCCGGCTGGTGTTCCAACCTTTGGTGGAGGCTGCGGCGCGAATCGATGAAGAAATCGAGCGGAGGCTGGTTCAGCGGGAGTTTGTGTTGCGTGGCGAGAGCGGCGTTCCTGCCCGGTACCAAAAACAGGTGGCCGAGTATTTCAAAGCACTTTCAGAATCCGAACCGGCACGGCAATGAGGCATTATAAATGAAGCGGAATATTGGAGTTTGGCGATTGTGAATGGGCTGGACTGGCTGGCGGGACCGGGCGTGAACGATTTGGCCGCGGTCCATTTTGAATTCAACTCCCCGGTGGGATTCGAGACCGGACTCATGCTGCTGCTGGCCGCCGCCCTGGGCGCCGGGTGGTATTCCTGGACGCGTCTCTCTCCCTTGCGCCGCCGGCCTCGTTGGGCCCTTTCCCTACTGCGGGCCTGCGTGGTGCTTCTTGCCTTGTTTTTAGCGCTCGATCCCTGCGTCACCGGATCCCGGATTCAGCCGTCGGACCAATACGTCCTGCTGCTGTTCGACGATTCCCAAAGCATGCGTGTGGAAGGAGCCGGTGGCGTCTCGCGCGGCGGACGCCTGCTGGCGATCGAAACCACCGTCTATAAGGAACTGACGGAGGCGCTGCGGAAAAAATACCAGGTGGTACAATACCGTTTCGGCGAACAGATCGAACGGCTCGAGCGGCTGGGCGATCTCAGTTTTTCTCAATCCCGTTCGGATATCACGGGCGCGGTCCGGCAGGCGTTGCGGGAATGGAACGGCTACCCGGTCACCGCCGTGATTTTGTTTTCCGATGGCATCCAACAGCCGGCCCTGCCGGAAGCGGATCTCTTGAGCGGACTATCCGCCACCCCTCCCGTGTTCACTGTGGGACTCGATGATGAAGGACTGTGGCGGGACATCCGGATAACCCGTCTCTCCGTGCGCCGGACGCATTTTGACCGCAGCCCCGTGGTGGTGAATGTGGACATCGAGGCCACCGGCCTGGCGGGCGAAGAGGCGGTAATCGAAGTGATCGAGTCCGGCAAGACCGTTCAATCCCAGCGGCTGGCCATCACCGGCCCGGAGCAACTCAGCCAGGTCCGGTTGGAATTCATTCCCGCCAAACCCGAATGGTTGGAGTACGAAGCGCGGGTGCGGCTGGCCTCCACCGGACCGGTAGACAGCCCCGCCGCCGTCACGGACATCCGCGCGCCGGGTAAAGACCGGTTGACGCAAAACAATTCGCGCCGCTTTCTGGCCGATAACACTCCCAAGAAATACCGCATCCTCTATGTCAGCGCCCGGCCCAACTGGGAGCACAAATTCATTCGCGAGGCCTTGCGGGAAGATGAGCAGCTGCAACTCACCAGCCTGATCATGATCTCCGCCGCCGAAAGGAAATTCGTGTACCGGGGCAGTAAGACTACGCTAACCAATCCGCTCTACGAAGGTTTCGGCACGGACGCGGAACAGTTCGGACGTTACGATGAGCCCATCTACCTCCGCCTGGGCGCTTCGGAATCCGAATTGAAAAAAGGCTATCCTTCGGATGAGGAAGAATTGTTTCCCTTCCATCTGATCATCTGGGGCGACGTGGGGCTCCATTTCTTCCAGGCCAAGCCGTTGGAACTGACCCGCGCCTTCGTGGACAGGCGGGGCGGATCCTTGCTGGTGCTGGCCGGGCGGGATTCGATGCTCGAAGAACGGCCGGGAGGCCATCCTATCGCGTCCCTGCTGCCCGTGATCCCTACAACGCCAGACCCTCTCTTCCAGGAACTCAGCGCCACGCATCCGTTTCAGGCGGTTCCCGCGCGGGAGGGCGAACTCTCCGGCGCGTGGGCGTTGGATCCCGATCCGGAAACGAATCAAAAGATTTGGGGCGATTTACCGCTTTTGTATAACTTGGTTCCCTTTGCCCTGGTGCGGCCAGGCGCGGCGGTCTACGCCCGCAGCCGCAGCGAGACGCCGGAACTCGACAACCAGCCCCTGTTCGTTATCCAGCGCTTTGGCCATGGACGCTGTGCCGTGCTGGCCATGGGCGAAACCTGGCCCTGGCAGATGCACACCGGAGAGGACCATCCGGCCTTCGCGCGGCTGTGGCGGCAGGTCATCCGTCATTTGGTAATCGAGACGCCCCAGCCGGTGGCTTGGCGCGAGAAGCGCGACGCCTATCTCGTCTCGGAACCAGTTCGTTTCGATCTGGTCATCCGCGACCCACGGTTCAACGAGCGCGAAGGACTGCGAACTACTGCCGAAGTGACTACTCCCTCGGGCAGAAAAATCCCGTTAGGTGTAGAGGAATCAATCCAGGAAGCGGGCTTGTACGCCTGCGAGTTTCAACCCCAGGAAACCGGCTTGCACCGTCTTTCCGTTCAGGCCGCGGACGAGCAAGGGGAAGCCGTGGGATCGCTGGACGAAGCGTTTCTGGTGGCGCCGGACGAGAGCGAATTCCAAAATCCACGATACGATCCCGTTTTCTTGCAAGAGATCGCTTCCCGGACCGGTGGTGAGTTTATCTCCATCGGCCAAACCGCGAGCCTGGCTTCCCGCATCCCCTGGACGCCGGATCCCCGCGCCGAAACCGCCCGCTTGCATCTGTGGCATAATCCCCTCTTCTTCTTTCTGCTGGCCGCGATGCTTTCGGTGGAATGGTACGCGCGCCGCAAGCGAGGCTGCCCATGATTCAACCGGCCAGGAAACGAGTGGTTTTGATGGTAATCGGGATTTTAGTACTACCGGTGTGGAGCCGCCTCCTCAATGACGCGGAGGCAGCGAAGTATTCGTTGATCCTATGCGGCAGTGGCGGGACGGAGGAATACAAGCAGAAATTTGCCGCGTGGGGCGAACGGCTGCGGGACGTTCTCATCGAACGGCTGAATCACCCGCGGGAACATGTTCATCTGTTGACCGAATCGCCCAGCGTGCCGGACGCTCCTATCTGGGTATCGAATAAGGAAAACATCCAGCGGCAACTAGTTGCGCTGTCCGGGATTGTTTCGGCCAGCGATGAGTTGTTTGTGTTCCTCATTGGTCACGGAAGTTATTTGCGAGAGGAGTCCCGCTTTCAGATACCAGGGAAAGACATCACGGCTAAGGAATTCAAGGAGTATCTCGATCCAATTCCTGCCGGGCGGATCGTGCTGATCAATTCCACCTCCAGCAGCGCGGGGTTCATCAACGTGTTGAGCGGCCCGGGTCGTATCCTCTGCACGGCGACCAAAAGTGTGGACGAACGCAACGCCACCGAGTTCATGGAAGGTTTTCTGAAAGGATTGGAGGAAGGCAGCGCGGACCAGGACCGGGACGAGCGGATTTCCGTGCTCGAGGCCTGCCAACAAGGAGCAGCGCTGACCGAAGCCTGGTACAAAGAGCAGGACCTGATCGCCACCGAACATGCCCTCCTGGACGACAACGGCGACGGCCTGGGAACACGGTTACCGTTGACTCTATCCGATGAAACCGTTTCCACCGCTGTGCAGGAATCTTCATCCGCCAGCCGGGACGGCAAGGTGGCTGCCCGGTGTTTCCTCCAGGATTATGTCTTTCCCCCCTACGTTCCCCCGGATTTGGTGGAGCGTTATGTGACCCTGATGAACCAGATCGAAGAATTGAAAAGCCGGAAAGCCTCATTGGAGACAGACGATTATTATTCCCGGTTGGAAATCTTGCTCATCCGGGCCGCCGAAGCCAACCGCGCCATCCGGAGCTGCACGCTGCCAGCACCTGAAGAGTAACTGTACGGAGCGAGGTTGATTTGCAGCAATCGCTAATAAAAGAGCAATCCTGTAAGGCAGAAATTCTCCTTTTTCTGAAATGAGAAATGATCACTACTTACTCTAATTCAAAAATGGAATGAATACTCCCCTTTCCGGGCCTCCCTCACCCTAACCCTCTCCTGGAGGGAGAAGGAAATTTGGGTATGGTCATCATTGATCATTTTGAAGAGAGGAGAACCGGTGATCTGAAAAAACACACACGTACCGGATAACCCGGTGAAATCCCAATTTTTTACATAGGAATTTACATTACTTACATTAATTTCCGGTCGGATCCGGTTTCAATTCTTTCTCGAAAAACTCAATAATCCGCTGGAAGAGGTGATACTGCCGGTCGTCGCCGCCGATGCCATGATCGCGCTGGGGGTAAACGTATAGTTCATAATTCTTTTCCGCCTCGATCAGCGCATCCACCAGGCTGTAGATGTTCTGAATGTGCACATTGTCATCGCTGACACCGTGGGCCAGCAGCAACGCGCCTTCCAACTGCTTCGCGAAATTCACCGGGACGCTGGCTTTATAGCCTTCCGCGTTCTCGTCCGGCAGTCCCATGTAGCGTTCGGTGTAGATCGTGTCATACAACCGCCAATCGGTCACCGGGGCCACCGCCGCGCCCGCCCGGAACACACCGGGGAGTTTAGTCATCGCGGCGCAGGTCATGTAGCCTCCGTTGCTCCAACCCCAGATGCCGATGCGGTCTCCCGCCACATAAGGCAGGCTTTTGAGATACTCCACGGCGAAGCGAAGGTCTTGGAGGGGAATGTCGCAGGCGTTGCGGTGGATAGCGTTGACCCACGCCCGCCCGCGGTGCGTCGTCCCCCGGGGATCGAAGCGGAACAGAAGGAATCCCCGGTTGACCATGGCCATATCCAGGGGACTGCGGTTGCCGAACTGGTTGGCCACCACCCGGCCGCCCGGCCCGGCGTACATATGCAGGATAACCGGATATCTCTTGTTTGGATCGAAATCGAAAGGCTTCAGCAGACTACCGTAAAACGTCAGGCCATCGGCGTTCTTCAGCTCCACGATCTCCGGGATGTTGATCCGGTAGGGGGCATAGTCTTCCATGGTCCGCTCACCCAGGACCCGAATGATCCGGCCCTTGTCATCCAAAACCTGAACACGCTGCGGGACTGATAAGCTGTTGAAATGGTCCAGCGCAAAGCGGCGGTCTGAGGAAAATGTCAGGTCATGCGTTCCCGGCTCGCGCGTGAGCGGGTGAATTTTACCGCCTTGGAGAGACACGGAATAAAACTGCGTTTCCAAAGGCGATGGCTTGCTCGCGTTGAAAAAGACCCGGCCCTTGGCTTCATCGATGGGCAGGGAGATTTCCCAGAGGCTGGGATTCACTTCCCACTCGCCTTGGGTAAGCGCCTTTACCTTCTTCCCATCCTCGGAGTAGCGGTAGAGATGGCGGTACCCGGTGCGTTCGGACAGCCATAAAAATCCCTTGCCCTTCTCCAGAAAATAGGGCCCGCCGTGCGCGTTGACCCATGCGGGATCGTTCTCTTCCAGGATGACGCGGCTGGTTCCCCGGACGGGATCGGCGAACAGGAGCCGCAATTGGGTTTGCGCCCGGTTCAGGGTTTGAATGGCCAGGATTTGGCCGCCGGGATGCCAGGCCATCTCGGCGATGTACTCATATGGCTCT
Organism: Candidatus Omnitrophota bacterium; assembly: GCA_013177805.1. GTDB lineage: Bacteria > Hinthialibacterota > Hinthialibacteria > Hinthialibacterales > Hinthialibacteraceae > JABLXU01. Next base: position 50,839 of record JABLXU010000004.1, on the reverse strand, counting down.
CCAAGGTCGATCCACCGCGTTTCCCGCGTGGAAAGCGGCACGACTCCCACACGCACGGCGGGATTTTTAGTCCCTGTTTTGGGATACGGCATCATCCGGGTGGCGGGGACGGGATTGGAATAGTCCACCACGGGATAGAGGGACACCCCCGCTTCGTCGAATTGCAGGTAGGCGATGGCGGTGCTGTCCGGCGACCACTCGAACGCCCGCCAGCTCCGGCGGTAGTGCAGTTCTTCCCAATAGACCCAGGTCATCCGACCGTTGAGAATCGTCCCGCCGCCATCGTGGGTGAGACGGAGTTCCTTCTTCTGCTCGAGATCGTACACATACAGGTCGTTGGCGCGGGTGTAGGCGGCATAACGCTCGTTGGGGGAGAAGGTGACATCGTTTTTTTCACCTTCAGGCAATTCGGGGCGCACGTCTTCCCGAAGACGGTTGGCTTTCAGGTCCCACATGTATCGTTTTCCGCCCACATGCAGCCGCAGGCCGCCGGATTTCTTCAGCCATTCATACCCGTCGATGCGGGCGATGGCGGTGGCTTCTTGGGGAAACGGGCGAGGCGCCGGTGTGGGAGCGATGGACGCGCCTTCGGGCTGAGACGCCAGGCGGATGATCGCGTCATGCAGCGCGGAGGGGGAAATCAAAAACGCCGTGGCATCCTGGGCAGGATCGTAAATCACCAGGTGCGGCGCTTCGGTCGCGTAGGATACGAGGTAGGCAAGTAAATGTCCCTCCGTGGACCATTGCAGATCATGGGGTTGATCGGGAGCGATTGGCGGGATGCCGAGTTTCTCCTTTTGGTAGATCCACTCCAGGGTAATGTCTTTCCAACCATCCGGCTCCTCCTCCGCCAGGGAAGGTTTGCCCGCGAATGCCAGGCAGACATACAAGCCAATCAGGAAGAGATGCCCCAAACGCTTCGGCCATTGCATCATGAATAAGCCCTCCTTTGAAAATGGCAACATGTTTTCCCTGCGGACACCGGGACCCGCCCATACCATACTCTTTCACTCCGGGGTTCATCCAGAGGATTGATCATTTCCCAAAGATTCTGATTGGGGAGGCGAACCTCCTGGTGAGCCGCGGGTATCATCGGGTGGATCCATTTCATTTGGCCCGGCGGGAGCCAGGCACTCCCATTTTTACCTGGATTTTTTGCCGAACAAAGGTTTATTAATACAGAGGGATTTTTCCTCACCCCGGATCCCAGGGAGGAGAGAACTGGAGGCAGGGCACAGAAAGTCTAATTGATGGGGTGACCCAGCTTATTGTCTGGGAAAAGTACCACTTTCCGGAGTAGCAAAAATTCCTCTCCCCTTTTCACTTCTTCCTCGTTATATAATGGGCGGGACAGCAAAAGGGCGGCCGGATTTAGTTGACGTTTGTAACAAAAATACAGTATGATTGTAATGGAAACGGGATGGAACCGAAGGGAGAATCCAATGAGTTCCCAAGAGGCGTATAAGGCTATTTATAAATACCTTCGGCGGGCGCATTGGCGGGCGGGGGGCGTCAATCTCTATTTCTACTTGGTGAAATCCGTTTTCTATGCGTTGGTTTTGGCTTGCGGGGCCGCTGTTTTTTTCAAGTTCTTCCCGATCGGGGAAGAAGCGCATTGGATTCTGATCCCGTTGATCTTGCTGGCCCTCCCCGTGGCCGGAATTCTGGCCTGGCGGCAATGGGGAACCCTGGAAAAGACCGCCTTGCTTGCCGACAAACGTCTGCGCTTGAAAGAGAAGATCTCCTCGGCGATGGAATTCGGCCGGTCCCACATAACCGGTGATGGAAACAGCCGGCTGGATCCGGAATGGACCCAGGCGGTGCTGCGTGACGCCGTGCGGTCCATTGCCGGGGCTGAGTTGAAACGCGCGTTCCCCTTGCAACACCCTTCCGAGGCGCGGTGGCTGTGGGTTCCGGCGTTGGTATTGTTGTTCGTGCTCGTAGTGTTGCCGCAATGGGACGCCTTCACCAGGAGGGACCATTCGCAAGCGCAGGCCATGGAACGGACCGAAGTTAAGAAGGAACTTCAAAAGCTCGAGCAGCGGCGGCTGGTGCTGGAACGGAAAGCCCAGGAAGAAAAATCGAAAATGGCTTCGGAACTGGCCAAGCAAATCAAGGAACTGGCCACCGATCTGTCCAAAGGAAAAATCGATAAACGTGAGGCATTGGCCAAACTTTCCTCTCTGGAGCAGGAATGGGAACAGAAGAAACTGGAATTGGCCGAGTCGCAGCCCACCCTGGACAAAAACAAGTCCCCGCTTCAGCCTCAAATGACCGGCGCGCTGATGGAGGCTTTCGAAGAGAACCATTTCGAAAAAGCGGCGCAGGAACTGAACAAAATCCAGAAGCAACTGAAAATGGAAAGTTTCGACGCGGACAGCCAGAAACAACTTTCGGAAGAACTGAAACAACTGGCTTCCATGATGAACGCCAACCTGCCCCTGGCGAAATCCCTGAAAAGCGGAGCGGAATTGCTAAACGCGGGCGAACTGGACGCGGCGCTGAATCCGCTCAACCTCGCGGAACTGGATTTGTTGGACATCAAGGACCTGATGGAGCAAATTAAGATTTTGGAGGGGGCCTTGAAGGACCTGAAGGCTTCCAAGTTCGCCCTGTCGGGGAAATTCGGCGTCTGCGAAAAATGCGGTTTGTTGTTCGGGGAAGGGGAAGGGTATTGCAACGGTTCATGTTCGGGCAGTGGTCAAGGCAAGGGGTTGGGCGCGTATGGCACGGGTCCCTGGCAGCCGGGAGACAGCCGGAAGCAGGGACTGGGCATGGGAGGACCGGGCATCGGGCGCGGCGGGAAAGCGCCGGTGGAAGAGACAGATACCACCTTGCACCCTGACCAATTGCCTGGAAGTTTCAATCCCGGACCGTTGCTGGGAGTATTACCCGTGGATGGGCAATCCCTGAAGGGCGAATCGGGCATCACGGCCACCGGAGATGTGCTGTTCGAATACAAGCAAGCGGCCGAGGATGCCTTGACGAAAGAGCGGGTTCCCCTGCCGTTCCGCTACCAGGTGCGCGCCTATTTCAACGCCATCGAGAGCGGAGAGGCATCTACCGAAAGGGACTCCACCACTCAAGCCGGTGGACAAGAATCGCAATCTCCTGGACAATGAGGCCATTGCGTCGGGACAGAAATAATCAGGATGGCGGGATGGTGATATTCATTCCCGCCGCCTTCATTCTCCCTCCTTCTGGGAGGGGATCAGGGTAGAGAAAGCCTTTTACTTCAATCTCCTCTCCTGGCGTTCTCGCAAAAGGAGAACGAGAAGAATAACACTCTTAATAAAAATCGAAGAAGGAGAGTCATCCGTGATCAGGCAGTCCTGGATTTCGGGGGGGATAGCGGTCCTCTTGTTTGGAATGGTTTTGTTGGGCGTTCAAGGGTGCGGCGGAGCATCGAATGCCGTCACGATCTACACCTCGGTGGACCGGGATTACGCGGAGCCGGTTATCGCCGCGTATCAAGAACAGAATCCGGAGTTGAAAGTCAACGCGATCTACGATTCGGAAATGACCAAGACCACCGGCCTGTTCAACCGCCTGCTCGAGGAGAGACGCAATCCCCAGGCGGATGTCTTTTGGAATTCGGAGATCGTGCGGACAATTCAGTTGAAAAATGAAGGCGTGCTGGAAGCGTACACATCTCCCGCGGCGCAAGACATCCCAGATCAGTACAAAGATCCAGAAGGCTACTGGACAGGCTTTTCGGTGCGGGCGCGGGTCATGCTGATCAACCAAACCCTGGTGCCGGAAACCGAAACTCCGGCCTCCGTGCCGGCAATGGGAAAAGATATCTATCAAGGGAAAACAGCGGGGATGGCGACGCCGCAATTCGGGACCACGGCAACGCATATGGCCGCCTTGTACACCCTATGGGGCAAAGAGCGTTTCACCCTCATCATCAAAACCATCCAGGGCCGGGGTATCAAAATGTTCCCAGGCAACGCCAGCGTGCGGGACGCGGTGGTGGAAGGCATAATCGCTTACGGATTGACGGACACTGACGATTCCTACGCGGCTCTGGAAGAAGGGAAACCTGTGCGGATGGCCTTTGTCGATCAGGGCGAACAAGAGGTGGGAACGTTGGTCATTCCTAACACCGTCGCCTTGATCAAGGGCAGTCCCAATCCCGAAAACGGGAAAAAACTGATCGACTACCTTCTTTCTCCAGCGGTGGAGGAACAGCTGGCGCAAAGCCGCGCGAAGCAGATCCCCGTGCGGGATGCCATACCCCGGCCGGAAGGGGTACCGGACCTCTCCACCATCAAGACCATCACGGTGGATTACAACCAAGTGGCCCAGAATATGGAACCGTGTCTCGAATTGTTGCGGACGATCTTCCGGTGAAACAGCGTTTCCAGGGCGGATGGTTTCTCCGGGGCGCCCTGATGATCGTACTGATTCTGCCGGTCCTGGTGTTGGTGGTGTCCTCCGGGCCGGACAAAGCCGGGGCATTTTGGAATTCGTGGCGTGTGTTCGACCGCTACGCCCTGGAGCGGCTGGTCACGAGTATTCAGCTGGCCTTTTGGATCACCTTCTTCGCGTTGGGATTCGGCCTGATCGTGTATGGGGGGTATTGCGGCCTTTCTCCGAAAACCCGGCCTTTCCTGGGAGTCCTGGCGCTGCTGCCTTTGTCTTATCCCCCTTTCGGCGCTGCCTCGGCCTGGATGATATTCATCACCCGGTTGGAGCACCCCGGGGAGGGGAGAATCCTGTGGGACGCCCATGGCACCCTTTCGCGGATTCTTTATAGCGTCTTCGGCGGGGGATGGATTCTAGGCCTGTGCTTGTGGCCCATCGCGTTTCTTTTGTTAACCATGGCGGCCGGCCCGCAGCGCTCGCAAATGGAGGCCGCCCAATTGGGCATGAGCCGGTGGTCGGCGTTCCGCAAGGTGGTCTGGCCAGCATGGCGGATGCCGCTGATCACGGCCGGCGCGGTGATTTTTTATTTGGGACTGCTGCAATTTGAAGTCCCTTCTCTGCTTCAACTCCAGGTGTATCCCTTGGAAATCTTCATTCAGTTCACCGCCCGGTTCAGCGATTGGAGCGCCTTTCTGCTTTGTCTTCCTTACCTGCTGGTGGTTGTGCCGATGGCCTGGGGCATGCCCAGGGCGCCCGGGGGATTGGCGATCCACGCCGGGGAACCGCCTTACCGCTGGCAATCATCTGGCTTACGCGCGGCGGCGTTGGCCGGCACGGCGCTGGTGTTTGCCCTATCCATCCTGGTCCCGCTGGCCAGCCTGATGCGCCACGCCGGATCGGTATCTTTGATGTGGCGTGTCACGACGGAGCACGCGCCCATCGTGATCCGCAGCCTCTTGTACGCCATCACCGCGGCGGCCGGGGTAGTGATTTTGGGGACATGGTTCACCTCGGCATTCAACACAAAGCATCATCCTCTCGTCCCGGCCTGTTTATTGGCTTTGTTCGTTCTCCCCGGGGTGTTGATCGGGGCGGGGTGGTTGCAAATCCGGTCGTATTGGCCCGGGGTACAGCCGGACGCGCTGATGGCGGCCACGTTGTTGGCGGCATATATAACTCATACGTTTCTTTTGGGATACGGGGCAGGAATTTTGTTGTGGGGGTATTACGGAATCCGGCAGCGGGAATTCGATTCGCTGTTGCATGTCGGGGCGTTCCCCTACGTCCGCTGGTTGTTGCTGCCCGCGCTGTGGCGTCCGGGATTGCAGGCCACGGTGCTGGTGATGTTGGTGCTGTGGGGAGATGTGGGGATGACTATCCTGCTGTATCCTCCCGGAGGCGATACGCTGGCGGTGGAATATTACAATCTGCTGCATTACGGAAGCGAATCACGGACAGCGTCCATCGGTCTGTTGTTACTCCTGGTCCCGGCCCTAACCTTGATGGCTGCGTTCGCCCTGACCGCACGGGCAAGATCATGAACCGGAACAAATCCTTCCCTGCCTCAACCATCCGGATCGCGCTCGAAGGCATCTCGTTGCGCCGCGGAACGCGGGCAGTTTTGCGGGAGGTGAATTTCGAGGTCCCGGCAGGTCAAATCACCGTGTTGTTCGGCCCCTCGGGAGTGGGCAAAACCACTTGCCTGCGGCTTATCGCGGGATTCGAACGCCCTTCGGCCGGTGTGGTGAAACTGGGGGAGGAAATTGTCTCCTCGGAGACCCAGTGGGTGCCACCCCGAAACCGGCGCGTGGGATTTTGCTTTCAAGAAGACGCACTCTGGCCGGCGCTCACGGCCGCGGAACATATTCAAATCCCTTTGCGGACGTTCATGAATAACCGGGATGATATCCATCGGCGTACGGAAGATATTTTGATCTCGATGGGGTTGGCGGCATTCGCGGACCGGTATCCCGCTCAACTGTCCGGAGGCGAAAAAAGACGCCTGGCCCTGGCCCGGGCATTGGCCATGGAACCGGCGTACCTGCTGTTGGACGAACCGCTTTCCAGCGTGGAAGGACCGATGCGGGAAGAGTTGATCCGGCGGTTGCGGGAATGCCGGAGCGAAGACCGGGCGATCCTGGCCGTGACACATCAATTGGACGAAGCCTTGGCCTTGGGAGACCGGCTGGTGATCTTGTCCGGCGGCCGCGTGGTTCGGGAAGGCCAGCTGTGCGAAGTCGTCCGGAATCCGCTAAACCGGGATGCCGCTCAATTGGTGGGTTACCGGAATTATTTCTCCGGCCGGTTGGAAAACGGAACGCTCATCTCGCCCTTCGGCCACTGGATTACGAATTCTGCTGGTGTAGAAAAACAGATTCGCCTGGCCGCGTTCCCCGAGGATTTCCGGGCTTGGCCGGATGTACAAGGCGAGGCCATCATCCAGGAATGCCGGCCGGCCAGCCGGGTATACCGGGTGCAAGCGGTTTGCAGCACGGATTGCTTTGAAGCCCTGGCAGAAACCATGCTCGAAACGGGACAACGGGCGAGATTGCGGTGCGTGAATCCCCCGGCTGTATTGGAGGATCGACCGGTATGAGAAAACCAGCGGCTCTATTCCTCATTCTAGTGGTTTGCCTCCTTCTGCCCTGGGGGTGTTCCACCTCGCGGGTTGTTGAGCCCCCGGTTTTCATATGGGGATCGCGGGGCGGAACGCCCGGCCGTTTTGCCGGCCCGCGGGCGATCCACGCGCGGGGGGGCTTGGTTTACGTCATCGACCGCAGCGGGCGGATTCAAAAATTCGACAAGCACGGCTCATGCTTGTTAGTATGGGAGTTGGAGAAATACGATAATGGCACCCCGACGGGCTTGGCCATCGACGAAACCGGGAATCTATGGATTCCCGACACGCATAACTCCCGGATTCTCCAATACAGCCCTGAAGGAACTTTGTTGTTGATGTTCGGAGAATACGGAGAAGAGCCGGGGAAATTCATCTATCCCACGAGCATCGCCTTCGGGGATCAGGGGGAGTTGTTCATCACCGAATATGGCGTCCATGACCGGGTGCAGGTTTTTTCGCGCTCCGGCGAATTCTTGCACCGCGCCTGGGGAGATTTCGGTGAAGGCGAAGAACATTTCAACCGTCCGATGGGCATTGTGAAAGGGATAGACGGGCTGTTGTACATCACGGACGCGGTCAACCACCGGATCAAGGTGTATACGCAGCAAGGCGAACGGGTGCGCATCTTTGGACGCATGGGGACCGGTCCGGGGGATATGCAATTCCCGTATGCCATTGACGTGGATCGCCATGGCCACTTATGGATCGCCGATTATGGCAATCACCGCGTGCAAATTTTCGCTCCGGATGGTACGCATTTGGGGAGCTGGGGGCGGCGCGGTTCGGGACCTGGTGAACTGGCGGAACCGTGGGGAGTGACCGTGGATGGCGACACATTTTATGTCGCCGATACCAAAAATCACCGCATCCAAGCCGCGCCGGTATTAACGTTTCCCACAACCACGGTCATGAAATAGGGGAAGGTTCCGTTATTCATCTCGGGCAGCTCGAGTATTGGAATTGCTGCGATGCCCCCCAATCGCTTGGCCTTCCCCGGCGGCCGGGCATCCCTGGGTTTTCTAGGCCTGGGTATTATTATAAGAGTGATTCTCAACACGGGGAGATCACCACCGGAGATGAAAAGCGCGGCCTTCAATCTCGCTTTCAAAGTGCATCGCAACGAGATCCCCTTCGCGGAAGGATTATTGAAATCCGTGGAGGCGGAGGCGCAGTATGATTTCATCGAGGCGTTGAATTCCCTGGCGGGCGAAGCCCGGTATGACGCGGCCCGGCTGGACGCGCTGATCCAAGAAGCGCGCCAAGAACTATTGAAGCCCAATCCTCCTCCCCCTCCCCCCATCAATGTCCCGGTGTTGCAGGAAGAAATCGCCACACTTGAAAAACAACGGGCCGACCACGCCGGTTCTATTCAAATCCTGGAAAACCGGATCGCGGCGTTGCACACCACGGTGGTGCCGGGAGTCAATTCAGCGATGTGGGGAGTGGCTGGATTGATGCTGGCGATGATCGTGTTCTTGGCGCAATGGTTCACCCTGTTTTTAGTTATGCTGGCGGCGGCCCTTCTCGTGGCCGTGGTGACATATATCCAAGACATGGACAAGCTGAAACAAGAGCAAGCTGCCATCCACCGGAAAAAAACGCGCATGCAATCGGAGATCAAAGAAATCAAAACGCAAATCGAAGAACTGGACCAGCAGATCCTCGAAAAACAAGAATTGATCCGCTCCGCGACGACACCGCCACCTTTGGATTCCACACACTCTCCGTATGAACCGGAGTGATCCGGCTGCCGGATTGATGGAACCGCCGATATTGGAGATCCCCATGACGAAAAAAAAAGACCTTCCCAAGAAAACGCCATCCCACGGCGCCCCGGAATCCCCGTGGAAAGAAACACGAGTTCCCCTCCAGGATGTGGTGTTGAGCAACAGCTGGGCGCTGCAAGCCATTTTGAATTATCTGGACGAGATCCATCCCGGCGCCCGCGACCGCATTTGGCATCATTACGAGGTGATGAAACAGCAAGCCGAAGCCTACAAGGAAACCCTCCTTCCCGAAACGAATGAAACAGATGAGGAAGCCAAGGCACAGAATGAGGAGGGAGGATGAAGGCTGGTGGCTGGAGGGATGAGCTCCTTTCCCGCCCAGGACTCCGGACCTCCACCCTGCTTTGTCCCTCCCATGATTCCCTTCCCCTGGCCTTCTCCCAGGGGAAAAGGAAGGTGGGAGTGTTTCGCGCCGGCTAATCCGATTGATAAATGGTCCTGTCTTCGTGAAAATTCCGTATCCCATGGGCCAATGAACCCATAATCCAATCCAAGAAAACTGAAAGGAGACGCGATGAACTTGAATCAACCCAAGGAATATCCCCGCCGGTTCGTGCCGGAGGAGGCGGACCTGGGGAAATGGGAAACGATCGAGCCGCTGTTTCGGAATCTCCAGGACAGGGAACTGAAGAGCAAGGCGGCGCTCGAACAATGGCTGCTGGACCAGTCCGAACTGTTCGCCTGCCTCTCGGAAGAACGAGGCCGCCGGTATATCCGCATGACCTGCCACACCGACAACGCTGAGTACGAGAAGCAATTTCTGGATTACCTGGAAAACATCGAACCTCGATGCAAGCCCTACGAGCACGCCCTGAACAAAAAGTACGCGGCGTGCCCTGTGCGATTGGAGATGGACTACGAACGCTACAAGGTGCTGGATCGTAACATCGACGCGGAAATCAAACTGTTCCGGGAAGAAAATATTCCTCTCCAGACTGAAAGCCAGAAACTAAGCCAATCGTATCAAAAACTCTGCGGAGCGATGACGGTGGAATTCGATGGACAAGAACAAACCATGCCCCAAATGGCCAAATATTTGGAAGAGACCGACCGGCCGCGGCGGCAGGAGGCCTGGGAACTCATCGCCCGGCGGCGGCTGCAAGACCGGGAGAAGATGGACGAAATCTTCGATCAGCTGATTCAAATCCGCCACCGGATGGCTCTCAACGCCGATTACCCGGCTTTCATCGACTATGCCTTCCAGATGTATAAACGCTTTGACTATACCCCGCTCGATTGCGAACGGTTTCACCAGGCGGTCGAGGAATCGGTGGTTCCCCTGGCCCGGAAAATTCTGGAACGGCGGCGGGAATTGATGCGGTTGGACCGCTTGCGCCCGTGGGACACCGCCGTGGATCCCCTGGGCCGGCCGCCGCTGCGCCCCTTCCAAACCGGCGAGGAACTGCTGGCCGGGGTACACAAAATCCTGACGCGGGTCGATCCGGAACTGGCCTCGATCTTTCAGGAGATGGGCCGGCGGGGCGAGTTGGACCTCGAGAGCCGCAAGGGCAAGGCGCCGGGCGGCTATCAATACACCTTGGATGAAATCCGGCGGCCGTTCATCTTCATGAACGCGGCGGGCTTGCACCGCGACGTGGAAACCCTCACCCACGAGGCCGGCCACGCCTTCCATGCCATCGCCACCCGGAACGAGCCGCTGTTGCCCTACCGGGATTCCCCCATCGAATTCGCCGAAGTGGCCTCCATGACGATGGAATTGTTCTGCGCGGAGTATTACCACGAATTTTATTCGGAGGCGGACGCCGCCCGCGCGAGGCGGAAGCATTTGGAGGGCATCATCGAGATTCTCCCCTGGATCGCGCGCATCGACGCGTTCCAGCACTGGCTTTATTCCCACCCCCAGCACACCCGCGAAGAACGCAACCGCTATTGGCTGGAACTGGACCAGCGGTTCGGCATGCCTCTCGACTGGACGGGATACGAAGCCGCGCGGGAAAGCCTCTGGCAACGGCAATTGCACCTGTTCTGCCATCCGTTTTATTACATTGAGTACGGCATCGCCCAGTTGGGCGCCCTGCAAGTCTGGAAAAACTTCAAACGGTACGGATCCAGCGCCGTGGCGGATTATAAAAAAGCGTTGGCCCTGGGCGGATCCCGCCCTTTGCCGGAATTGTTCAAAACCGCCGGGGCGCAATTTGAATTCTCCGCGAAGATCATGGCCCCCCTGATGAGCGAGGTAGAAAAAGAACTGGCCTCGCTGGCAGAATAACAACACCAATTGATCTGTTCTACTCCCAAAATCCCATTCCGCGATAAGGGGAAAGACAAGACCGGCGGTTTGGCGTTACAATACGGAAAGAATGTGTCCTCGTCCTGTCAGGGCGGGACGGGGCGGCGGGAAGGTGAACATGATCCGCGTACTGCAACCATCCTATTGCATTCTTCTGTTGCTCATCCCCGCCTTGTGGCTTACCGCGCGGAATGTGCGGGTGTTGGGACAGGGGCGGAAAACCCTCGTCCTCCTGTTGCGTTCGCTGGTTCTTTTATCATTCATTCTCGCTCTGGCGGAAGTGGAACTGGTGGATAAAGGCAACCAGCTGACAGTCATTTTCGCGATCGACCGGTCAGCCAGTGTCCCTATGGACCGGCAACAGTTCAGTCTGGCGTATGTGCAGGAACGGCTCGATGAAATTCCCGAAGGAGATCGGGCGGGCATCCTCTTTTTCGGGAAAGAGGCGATGCTGCAGGACAATCCGCAAGAAAACGTGCGGCTGCAAGAATACCAATCGATTCTGAACACAGAAGGCACCGATATTGAGGCGGCCATAAACCTGGCCATGGCCGCGTTTCCCGAGGGAGTGCAAAAACGCATCGTTTTAATCACGGACGGCAATCAGACGCAAGGGGACGCGGAAGCAGCGGCGCAACGGGCCAAGGCCAACAAGATCGATTTGCGGATTATGCCGCTGGAATACGCCTACAGCCAGGAAGTGTTGGTGGAAGACCTGGTGATTCCCGCCGCCCTCCGCGAGAAAGAGCCTTTCACCATCAAAGTGCTGGTCAATGCCCAGGAGGCAGGGCCGGGCGTGTTGCGGGTGACGGAAAACGGACAAGTCATCGCGGAAGAAAAAGTCGAACTCAATCCCGGCAAAAACGCGTTCAAGGTTTCGCGGAGCATCGAGCAGGCCGGCGTTTATACCTACGAGGCGGTGGTGGAGGCGGAAAACGACCGGCGGCCTTCCAACAACCGCGCCCAGAATTTCGCCTTCGTTAAAGGCCTGCCCCGGGTATTGCTGGTGGAAACCGAATTGCGCGAGGGGCGGTTTCTCGCGGCGGCGCTGCTGGCCGAAGGCATCCAGACTGATATGCGCCTGCCGGAAGAAATGCCGGGAACTCTCCGCGAATTGCAGATGTACGACGGCGTGATCCTCTCCAACGTGCCGGCCGCGGATCTCGCCCGGCCGCAGATGCAAATGCTGGAAACCGCCGCCGGCGACCTGGGCATCGGCCTGCTGATGATCGGCGGGCCGGAAAGCTTCGGGGCGGGGGGCTATCAGGATTCCCCGGTGGAAAAGGCGCTGCCCGTCACCATGGACGTCAAGCAACGGCGGATCATCCCCAGCGGAGCACTGGTGCTCATCGCGCACTCATGTGAAATCCCCCAGGGCAATTACTGGGCACAGGAAATTTCCCTGGCCGCGCTGGATACCCTCTCCCGCAATGATTACGTTGGTTTGCTGCGCTTCAGTCCACTCTTAGGCGGAGAAGGGTGGCTGTTCCCGTTGGAGCCCGCCGGAAACAAACGGCGGCAACGGCAAGCCATCCAATACATGACCTTCAACGACATCGGAGACATGCCCTCGTTCGATACCACGTTGCGTATGGCTTGCGACGCGCTGAAGCAAACTCCCGCCAACATCAAGCACATTGTGATCCTATCGGACGGCGACCCCGCCCAGCCGACGCAAAGCCTGATCGAGGAGATCGTGGAAAACAAAATCACGATCTCCACGGTCTGCATCAATCCGCACTCCCAGCGGGATGTGGATGTCATGCAACGTTTGGCGCAACTGGGCAAAGGCAATTTTTATCACGTCAAGAACAACAACAACCTGCCCAAAATCTTCACCAAAGAAGCTATGACCGTGCGGCGGAACATGATCCTGGAGGAGCCTTTCACGCCGGTCGTCACACAACGCAGCGAAGTGTTGCTCGGATTCGACAGTGGATTCCCCCCGTTGCAGGGATATGTCGTCACCGGTCCCAAAGCGGAGGCCGAAACGGTGATGGTCACCCATAAGCAGGATCCCCTCCTGGCGCATTGGCGCTACGGATTGGGCAAAACAGCGGCCTTCACCTCCGATGCCAAGGCCCGGTGGGGACGGGAATGGCTGAGCTGGGACCAGTACGCCAAATTTTGGAGCCAACTGGTCCGGTGGACCTTGCGATCGGGCGGGCAGGACACGTTTCAAATGCAGACCACCCTCGAGGGTGACCGCGTGATCTGTACCGTGGACGCCCTGACGGAGGAGGGCGAATTTCTGAATGATTTGACCTTCTCGGCCGCGGTGATCGATCCCAGCCTGCAAACCCGGACATTCGAGGTGCGGCAGACCGAACCGGGCCGTTACGTAGGAACGTTTCCTGTCTCGGCCGCGGGAAGCTATTTGATTAACATGACCTACCAGGGCGAAGGGGAAACGGAGGGCTATTTGACCCACGGCATCGCGGTTCCTTATTCGCCCGAACACAACACCACGAAACAGAACGACATGGTCCTCAAGCGGCTGCTGGCAATCAGCGGCCACCCCGCGTTGACTCCCGAAACGCCTGTCTTCGAACACAACCTCGATTCTACCGGTGACCTGCTCCCCCTGTGGCCTTTCCTGTTGGGGCTGGCCGTGTTTCTCTTTTTCGGCGATATCGCGGCGCGGCGGGTGTTTTTCGAACTCCCTCAACTCCAACGGGGGCTCCTTCAGGCCTGGAATTGGATGCGGGCGCCTTTTATCCGGAAACCCGTGCCTGTGGGTCCCGCGACCCAGGAACTTGGGCAGCTGATGCAGGCCAAAGCGCGGGCCGCCGAACCGGCGGTCATGGCCGGCCAGCCAAAAGAGACCCTGATTCAACGCCTGGACAAAGTGAATGCCGTCGAGATCGCCGCGTTGGAAGCCCAGGAAGCGCAGATCAAGAAGCCAGGCGAAGCAACCGCGCCCTGGCATGAAGTGACCCGCGATGAAGAATCCCAACCATTCGAAGATCAACCTCAGGATGCCTACACCAGTGCCTTGTTCCGGGCGAAATCCCGCGCCAAAGGGCAATTCAAAGGCCCGCGGGACAATCATTGACCGGTGGAGGCGTAATGGTTATGCCTACCTGCGCCGGACAAACCCCACGGCCGAAACGGGGGGTACCAGGTATTTCTTGTTCCTGGGCTGCTTGCTTATCTTAGCCCACTGCGGCGGCATTCCTAAAAAATCCTCGTTCTCGCTGGATCAAAATCCTCCCCCGCCCGAGACCGGCCAACGGTACGTGTATAAGCATTCCGGGCCGTTGCCCTGGGGGAATGGGTTGAAAGACGCTGGAGGCCTGCGGGTGGTTACCGTGACAGGTCCGGAATCACCGGGGAAGAATCCGCTCTGGCGGTTCGAGGAAATCTTTGAGCGGGTCCCGGGTATCCAAGCGGGATATTACGACACGAATTACTTGCTCCACCACCAGGTCTTGCGGGAAGGAGAAAACGAACTGCGGATCCAATACAAGCCGCCCCAGCCAGTCCGTTACATGGATTTACCCCGGGAGGCCGAAAAAACCTACCGGTCTCGGCAAACGGTCATCGATTCCCGGACCGGGGCGGCGATCGGCACGGGGGAGATCACCGCCACCGTCCGGCGGGGATACGATGTGCGCATGGTTACGCCCGCCGGGGCTTACCTGTGCCGGCATTTCACGGAGCGGATCCGGATGGCCACCCGGGTGGAAGACTTGGCGGTGGAAATGAACGCCGTCGTGGATTCGTATTGGTGCGACGCCATCGGCTGGTTCGTCCAGGCCGAATACGCCTTCGAGCCGGTGATTCAAAATGGAACTGTCGTCCAGCCCGGATACCAAGCGGTCAGCATCCTGACCGTGTATGAACCCATGGATCCCACCCGGCTCCATCCGCCCGGCAACGCAACGCCATCCGGGAACAAAAGAAGATCCAGGGAGAAATAAGGGGCATTCACAAAAAAAGAGGGAGAAGAATTGTTTTTTTTCTCCCCCTTTTGGGTTGCCCAGGGGTGTGTTTTTCACAAACGAACCCAGAACCGCGTCATTGGCCGGCCAGGGCCGGATCCCATTTGGGGCCATGGGTCACGTCTTCTTTCGAATTGCGGCGTTTTTCCTCCGTGAATTCGAAATTGGCGTTTTTCGCGATGAACTCGGACCATTCACTGGGGACTTCATCTTCAGGGAAAATGGCGTTTACCGGACAGACGGGGGCACAGGCATCGCAATCGATGCATTCATCCGGATTGATATACAGCATATCGTCTCCCTCGTAGAAACATTCCACGGGACAGACCTCGGCGCAATCGCCGTATTTACAATTCACGCAGGGCTCACACACGACATAGGTCATTTTCTTTCTCCTTTTTGAATCTTACCCCTATGCAATGATCTGTGGTGACAATGGATTTCCCTTAATAAAATCCAGCCGGCTGACACAACCACCGTCACTCTCAGAAAATGATATATACCTCCCCCCCCGGTATGGAGCAACCCTTTCTTTCGAGGTTCAAGGTGGCGATCCGGGGCGGGCCGGCATAATCCCACGGTTAGATTACTCCTCCTTTGGTTTCCCCGGCAATAGGTATTCCGGCTAGTTCAACTCCGGCAGGGCCAACAAAAGACAATCAGGTGCGATTTTGCCGTCACCGGAACGGCCGGTCGAATCCGGATCCCACAGGATCACCCCTTCATGGGCAGCACATCTCTTCCCTTCCCTTGTTGAATCGCCGGGATGTAGGTTTCCAGTTCCTTTTGAATAACGGGATCGGTCAGGTCGATGGTTTTTTTTCTTTCCGCCGCCAGATAGGCCGCCATGACCAACTTGGTGATTTCCAAGCCATAGGAGAGGGGCAGAAAGGCATCACGGCCTTGGAGAAAAGCCTCGGCGGCTTCCGCGTTTTCATCTGTATAACCGTACAGGTCGGCCTCGTTGTATTGCACGGCCAGAAGCCCCCGGCTGGCGGTGGCTTTTTCGAGCGCGGATTCGGCGTCCGCGGCGGCTTCGGCGGCGGCGTCGCCAATGAATATATTGAGTGGAGAAATGAGGGTGTTGATTTCAAACGCGTATCCCGGCCCCATACCGTCCATGAAGAGGCGCAAGCCTTGTTTTTCGAACATCCACGAATTGGTGAATTGCGCTTTGACGATCTGGCCGGTTTCGGGATTCTTATAGGTGATCATCCCAGTGCAAAAATCCTCGGCAGGGGTTTTGGTATAATCCACGCCCCGGTCTTTCAACAATTTGTCCCGCCAGTAAGGCAATCCCCATTTCAGAAGCCCGAGTTCACAGGAAACCTCTTGAGGTTGCAGGAAAGTCAACGGCTTGCCCAGGGGCGTGAGGCAATACCAGCCCACGGCGATGCTGTGGCAGCCCATATCGCAAAGCACGCCCCCCCCTTGCCGGGTGGGATCCCAGAACCATGGTTCATGGGGGCCGCCATGTTCTTCGGATGAGCGGACCAGGGCCAGCGGCCCCATGGTGCGTTGCTGGGGTTCGAGCTGCTTCATTTGGGCCTTGATGGGTTTCATTTGCAGTTGATTCTCGAAATAGGCGGTCCGCAGATTGGCTTCCTGCGCCAGTTCCACCAGCCGCCGGGCTTCTTTCACGTTACGGCCCAGGGGTTTTTCGCAGATCAGGCCCTTGAGTTGAGCACCGGCTTTAACCGCCGCCACGATTTCTTCCATAATGGCGATCCGCGTATAGTTGGGGCAATAAATGGCGACCGCGTCTACGTTTTTCGTGAGTTCGGTCACGTTGGGATACACCTGGCAGGGCCCTAAGTTTCTCTGGCGGACCAAGGCCGCGAATTCTTCCGCCCCTTGCAGAGATGTGACGCCCGCGATTTCCATATTCCGGATTTGGGCAATGGCCGCGGCTTGAAAATGACTGATAAAACCCGCACCGATCATTCCGACTCTCAATTTCTCCATGATGACCGCCTCTTTTCGCAAGAATCTAAGGGCTTGACGTTTCAGAACCCCACGTTGAAATTTCGCTCTAAGGTAGGACAGGTGAAGATTTCAATCAAGGAGAGGGTTCCAAATAGCCGGATTCCTACCCTTCCGGAAATCCGGTGGTTCCTGTGGAAATCCTGGTTGAAACCGTATCAACTCTCATTCTTGCAGGAATCGTCTATAATATGGGTGGAGTTCGACGGTCCGGATGGAGCCGGATCGTGTAAGGAAATCCCATCAAACAGGTTTTGTTGGCCGGAGACGTTCGTCTTCGTGATGTTTCTCCCGGGATGAATTCGCAAACTATGTCTAAACCTCCAAACCCAGGTGAAATTCCAGAGGCGAAAGAAAACAACCATGACGGCTGGTGGCGCGAATGGTTCAACCATATCTACCTGGATGTCTATGCGCACCGGGATGAAATCCAGGCAGCGGAAGAGGTCCGCGCCACTCTGGCGGTCTTACCGGTCGGGCCGGAATCCCGGATATTGGATTTATGTTGCGGCAATGGGAGGCATTGCCGGGCCTTGCGGCGGGCAGGGTACCGGCGGGTGGTGGGAGTGGATTATTCGTTCCCGCTGCTGAAACACGCCATGGCCGAATCGCCGCGGGGGAATTACGTACGCGCGGATATGCGGCTGCTCCCCCTCGCCACCGCGGGAATAGACGCGGTTTTTTCGTTTTTCACCTCGTTCGGGTATTTTCAGACCAACGTGGAAAACCTGGCTGTCTTGCATGAAATCGCGCGCGTGCTGCGGCCGGAAGGGCATTTTATGCTGGACTATCTTAATCCGGCTTATGTGCGGGAGACGTTGGTGGCGGAGAGCGTCAAGGCCCACGGGGATTATATTATCCGCGAGAAACGTTGTCTGTCGCCCGACGGTGACCGCATCGAAAAGGAAATCGTGATTGAAAACTGGGGGGTGCGGGACCACCGGTATCATGAATCGGTCAAGTTGTACGAGCATGACACGATGCTGCACATGTTGGAATCAGCGGATTTACAGGTTGACGGCACGTTTGGGGACTTCGATGCCACCCCTTTTCTTTCCCATTCCCCCCGGATGATTCTCTATGGCCGGCGAAAGTGAATCGGTTTTTCGATCAAGCCATCGGAGGATTCACGATTGGTCTCATCCCCCTGCGATCACCGGCACGCCGGTGACATCCCCGCCCCAGCGGCCGATGTCTCCCTTGCTGACCAGTCCGTTGGAGGCATGGTAAACGCGTGCCAGGGCTCCGGCGGTGTCTCCCAGTTTGCTCTGGACATAATACCACTCGATGGCGTCCTGCCAACGGTCCGGCCCCCAGCTGGAAAGGCAATACCCCTTGGTGCTGAGGTCGGGGCGGTTGATGGCGTTCATCCAATTCCCTGGCCCCTTGGTCTCGTAGAAATAATTGAAATATAGATAACTTTCTTTGTTATTTCCCGTATTGCCTTGTTCCGCCTTGAAAATATCCCGGAAGCTCACACTGGCGATGTAGGAGACGGGTGTGGTCAATCCGATCAAGTCCACGGTGAGGTGCGAATAATTGTTCGGATGTTTATTGTGATCCAGGAAATACGTATCGATCGCGGTGCTGAGGGCTTTGAGATCGGAATTGGTGCGGGCGATTTTGGCCCGCAACTGGGCATTGAGAAAGTTGGGTACGGCAATGGCAGCCAGAATGCCGATAATGGCGACCACGATCAACAACTCGATCAATGTGAATCCGCGGGGGGTGTCCATGGAAATCCCTTTCTCCTGAATCAAAAATGTTTCAACTTGCGGCTCTTTTATTATATTATTATACGGTATCACAAATCTGATGCGGCGGAAATTGCGGTGCTTGATCCTGCCATCGTTTTCGTCTGTCATCCGCCTCGTTCCACCACGCTATTTATTGATCTATCCCTAGAATAGAAGGTTTGCTGGCCGGGTTCGAATAATAGGCACTCGTCTGCCCTTGTTATATAATTAGGTAAATATTTTGAACCAGGGCAGCCATGTGATTCGGATTCATTACGGTACCATATTGAAATTCACGGGATTTTACGTACTTCCGGTGATCTTAGCGGCGGGGGAAGCGGTCCTTCCGGCTTGGCCGGGCGGACCGTTGATCATCCAGGGAAACACGCCGCTGTTGTGGCATTCGAGTTCCTTTCCCATCGTTTATTCGGCCGATCCCGGGAATCTGGGCATTTTATCTCATGAGGCAGCGGTGCAATTGGTGCAGCAGGCTTTTTCCACATGGGCGAACGTGCCGGACGCGTTTATCCAGTTCCAGCAGGGCGCGGATCTGCCGGTGGATGTTGACGGAAGCAATTTCCGGAGTTTCCTGGACGGTCAGTACAACGGCAATCCCATCGTCTTTGACGCGGATGGATCCATCATTCAAGCCCTGTTTGGCGTAGGCGCGGAGAAGGATTATTTTGGTTTTGCCAATCCTGTCCGGTTTTCAGGATACCGCATTACGGCGGCACAAGCGGTGTTCAACGGCGCGATTCTCCAAGAAGACTCCGCGGGGCGGGATTATCTCTTTCCCACCATTCTGCATGAGCTGGGGCATTTTATCGGCTTGGATCATTCGCAATTGTTCCGTCATCTGGGCGCGGACGGAGTGGGATGGAACGATGTCTTCGTTCCGATCATGTTGCCCATCTCCACGGATGATGAAGCGGATCGCGGTCAGCTGACCGCCGAGGACCATTTCTCACTGGCATCGCTGTATCCCGCCGCGGACCGGTATCGGAAAACCGGCGTGATCCTGGGTTCTGTCACTCGCGAGGGGCAAGACTTACCCGGGGTCAACGTGGTTGCCCGGCGGATCGGTGCGGCCACCAGTCCAACATACAGCACGGTGACCGGTACTTATACATATAATCAGGGGAGTTTTGAATTCCGGGGATTGCCACCGGGAGAATATCAAGTCTACATCGAACCCATTGATCCTTTATTCTGGGGAACATCCTCGGTCGGCCGTTATGCCGAAACTCCCATGGGCCGCTCATTCACTTCCGCCCCCCCGGCCCAGTATTACCATGCCAGCGCAATTGCGGCCCGCGGCGAGTGGTCTCCCATAATGGTTCAGGCGGGTCAAACCGTCAGCGGTTGTGTTATTGAAGCCCAACCCTATACGGTTCCTGTGGATGAATTGCTTACGCAATTGCTGGGATACAACCACCCGGAAGCCGGGGCGGTTCCCGCCTTCGGGGTCTCTTTTTTTCAATATCTCCTGGTGCCTTCAGGATATGAAGAAAGTCTGACTATCCAAGTTCAGACTCCGTATCCGGCCCGGTTTGATTTACTGATTCAACCGGAGCGCGCCGCCGTCCCAAATGATCCGCCCATCCAGTCAAGTCAAAATGGTTTTGTGTCAGCGCGGCTGGGGCTGAACGGCGACCTTCCCTTATTACCGCAACGGTATTTCATCGCGGTGCGCAACCGGGAAGCCTATCCGATCGATTTCACGATCACCGCAATTGTCGGCTCACCGAATCCGGGCCCAGGCGATCTACCCACCCCCACGCCCACCCCCTCGTTGCCCTGTACGCCGACTCCGACCGCGTACGAAGTCAATCCCAGCCTGGGGCTGGTGGTGCTGGATGAAACGGGCGGTGTTTATCCCCGGGGGACCGCGAAACATAATTTCGATATCGGAATTTCGGATTACACAGGCAAGCTCATCGAACCAGGAGTATATGATGGACACCCCGATCCCGACGCTTTGCCGCCCCGGTTGGTGTTCAACGATCAGTATTTCCCCTTCGCGAAGGATATCGAATTTACCGGGGAACGGGCGCCGGAAGGGAACGGATCGGAAGGCTTTTATCTGCTGATTGGGGGGAATACCGGCTTTCTCCCGCCGGTGGTGGGACGGCTTGGCGCCACGGGAGGTCCCAACCGGGGGGGAATCGACATCAACGGCAATCCGGGAGACGACCTCGATTTCGGAACCTACCAAGGCGATTTCATCCCGATTTTGTATTCCGGGGACTCTGGTGAATCCATTCCGAACTTCCTGGTGGATTTGGAACCAGCGGGAAACGATGGATTTTACGTGTTGGACCGGACCGGCCGCATTTACGCGGAAGGAACCGCCCGGGAATCGTTGGAACTCGAAAGTCCGCCGCCGATGAATCCCGGAGCGGAGGCGGTGGCCTTGGCGATCTACCGGGGCCGAAGAATCTCTCTCGACAACAGCCTGTATAGCCGGGATCTTGTGGGAAGTGGAGCGTATATCCTGGATAATCTAGGAGAAATCCACCCCATTGGCCAGGTTCCCGCGCTGCGATGGGCCGATCTCCCTTTACTTACCCCGGGTTCGCCCTTCCGGTATCACGATCTGGAGTGGATTCCCAATCCGGAGGGAACAGAGTGGATCGGCTTGGGTGTCTTACGGGGAGACGGTATCATTGTATTTGTGTTGTTTACCGATGTGGAACCAACCGAAGCACTGCAAGAATATCTGAATTCCTTAAATCCGTTTC
Source organism: Candidatus Omnitrophota bacterium (assembly GCA_013177805.1). Lineage (GTDB taxonomy): Bacteria > Hinthialibacterota > Hinthialibacteria > Hinthialibacterales > Hinthialibacteraceae > JABLXU01. The sequence continues at coordinate 29,406 of JABLXU010000004.1, read as the reverse complement.
AGGACCGCACCCGGGGATTTTCGTTCGATATCGCACGGGATTTCGAAGTGGAGATCAGTGACGAACCGATCTATGGGAAAAACGAATGGGGCCAAACCGTGGCATCCCCGGGCCGGCGGATCGGGATTTTTCTGTTGGATGGTTTCGGGGGGATTCATTCGGGAGGGCGCTCCACCCGGTACACCGTCCGGCGGAAAGAAGAATCACACGACCTGCGCTGGATCAACGGATTAACCTACATTCCGTACCCGATTCAGACTCCCTATTTCGGCGTGGATGTCACTCAAGATCTCGAAATCGCTCCCCGGGTGTCCCGTCCGTGAAAAACATAGGTGAAATCTTGAACATATTTGTTTTCTCCATCCGGCAACGGCCGGCATTTAAGGCCGGGTGTTTTCCTTGGCTTAAAACCGTGGCCGGAGTTCTCGTGCCGGTCCTGTTGCATGCCGGATTCTCCTGGGGCGGCGGCCCGTTGATGCTCAGCAACGGGAATCCAGTCACCTGGCCGGAATCCACCAGCCAGGTGGTGTATGCCATCGATCCGGGACGGTTAGGCCCCCTGACCCACACCCGGGCCCGGGCCTTGATCCGCAATTCCTTCGACGCTTGGAAACCCAACAACAATGCACCGTATCTGCAATCCTGGTTGCGGTTTGTGGAAAGCTCGGACACGTTGCCCTATGATGTCACCGTGGACAACTATCAACAGCTGTTAAATCAACTGCCGTCCTCTATCAATCCCATTATTTTCGACGACAACGGATTGATCGTGGATGACTTGCTCGGGAGCGGCGCCAAGGAGCATATTCTCGGATTCGCCAGCGTATTCTCCTCGAATACCCGCATTGTGGGCGCGCGGGCGATATTCAATGGTTATTTCATGAGACGGTACAACCAGACGGAGGAGGAGATCTATTCGACAGTGCTGCACGAAATCGGCCACATGCATGGGCTGGACCACACGCAGCATTCGCGCCATCTGGCGTTCAACGGCATGGCGGGCGACGACAAACCAGTCTCGATCATGTTTCCCACTTCCACAGACAGCGACACCTTGCGCAATCAACCGACATTTGACGATCAAATCGCCGTTTCCAACCTTTATCCAAATACCACGCACCGCAATTTCACGGGAAGCATCACGGGGACGGTCAGCCGGTCCGGCCAAGGCCTCGCCGGGGTGAATGTAATCGCCCGGGAAACCAGCGATCCAATCAACAAAGTCTCGACCACGGTAACCGGCACGTACAATCCCAACCGCGGCACGTATGAGTTGATGGGGCTCCCGCCCGGAGACTACGCGGTCATGGTGGAAGCGATCGACAAGCAATTCACGGGAACCTCGAGCGTGGGCCCCTATGCCAAAACCAGCAGTGATGTTTCGTTCCGCAATCCGGTGAAGGCCGAGTTTTATAATACCAACGACCGGGCCGACGAGGCCCGCAGCGAACTGACGCTCGTGAGAGTGGAGAGGCTGCGGACCATCAGCAATATCAATTTCAATGTGGAAAGTGCTTTGCAGCCCAGCGATGAAACCCAAATCGAACTGTTAGGCATCGGTTTGTCCTCGGCGGGAGGAGCCCGCCGGTCCAGTTATTCGGTCGAATATTTATTGCATCCCTCCGGAAACGAGGGCAACCTGGAAATCAAGGTGCAGTTCCCGGCCGCGCTCACCAATTTCGGCATCCGGGTCCGCCGGGAAACTTCCCCGGGACAATTCGAAACCCGGACTTTCCCGCGAAATGGGCAACAAGGTACGCTGATCATCGGCGTGAACGGAGAAATCCCCCTGGAACAGACCCGGTATTTCATCTCGGTCGGCAACCTGGGCACGTCCGATACCCAATTCACTATCTCCGTGCTTCCAACGGCCGTACTGCCTACCCCGACTTTCACGCCCACACCAACCCGTACCCCGACTCCCACGCGCACCCCAACTCCCACACGAACCCCGACCCGCACACCGACACCCCGAGCCACCAACACCCCGCTCCCGGCGTTCACCCCGACCCCAGCCCATACTCCCACGCCTTCGGTTATCATAGGGGATGTCAACCAGGACGGCGTGGTTAACGCGCTGGATGTGTTCGCGTTCGCGCAGGATTGGCAAAAGGGCAATGGTCTGATTTTTCAATCCGATCTCACGCGGGACGGCGCGCCCTTCATCGACCATACGGATCTGTTGCGGCTGATCCAACAGTTCCAGGCAGCCAAGGGAGTAAATACCGCTAAGGCGCGGCCGTAAGAAAGACAAGAGAATGCCTATGCGGGTGCGTTGGATTGGGCGTCGATCCCGGCGGCGGCCCAGCGGCGCAGTTCTTTTTTCTCGATGGTTCCTTTGGCCGTTTTGGGCATGGCGTCCAGAAATGTGAATTCTTCGGGGATTTTGTACTCGGCCAAGTATTCGCGGCAAAATTTGCGCAGGTCGCTTTCCGTGACTTTACCCTTGGCCTCTTCCGCCAAAACCACAAACGCTTGCGGCACCTCGGACCGCAGTTTATTGGGTTTGGCCACCACCGCCGCCTCGAGCACGCCGGGATATTTCATCAGCGTCTCCTCGATCTCTCGGGGATAAATGTTCTCACCGCCGCAGACGATTAAATCCTTCAGGCGGCCCACAATTTTGATGTAGCCGTCCTCGCCGATGGAAGCCAGATCGCCGGTGCGCAGCCAGCCGCCGGGATAGAACACCCGGCGGGTCTCTTCTTCGTTCTTGTAGTATTCCTTCATGACCAAATCGCCGCGCACACAGAGTTCGCCGATCTGGTTGGGGCCGAGGACCTCGCCCGCCTCGTTCCGGATTTCCACTTCCACCCCGGGCAAGGGGGGCCCGATGGTACCCAACTGATTCTGGCCGGGCCGGTTGTATGCGACCACCGGGGAGGTTTCCGTCAGGCCATAGCCTTCCAAGATTTCGTGGTTGAATTTTTTCTGGAACGCGATGGCAACATCCACGGGCAGGGGACCGCCTCCGGATACCATGAACCGGAGATGATGCCGCCCGGCGATATCGTCGGGCGCGAAACGGGTGACCATAAAGAACATGGGGGGGACCGCGGCGAAAACAATGTTCGGTTCTGTTACAAACGCCTCCAGAATCCGCTGGGGCACGAATTGCGGATAAAGAATGACCCGGGCGCCCATCAGCAGCGATCCGAACACGATCACGGTCATGGCGTAGGTGTGATAGAGGGGCAGGCAACACAAAAACGTATCGGTCTCCCGCAGATCCAGCGCCCGGGAAAACGAGACTGTGTTGGAATAGATGTTTTTGTGAGTCAAGACCACGCCTTTGGGATCGCCGGTGGTGCCCGACGTGTAGAGAATCATGGAGGGATCGTCCTCACCCACCGTGGGCGTAAAAGAAGATGTGTCCGGCGAGGCCACCCGCAATAAATCGGAAATGGACAGGCATTCCACAAGGTGGCCGGAATCGCGGACCGCTTGTTCAGCCTTCTCTTTCAGTAGTGGATCGTAGAGCAATACACGCGGCTCGGCGTGGCGGATGAGATGCCCGATTTCGTGGGGATTGAGCAACGGATTTAAGGGGACAGCGATGTGTCCCGCGCCCAGCAGGCCGAACAGGCCAAAGACGAAGTGGGGGGTGTTGGGCGTCAGGAGGGCAACGTTCTGCCGTTCCGCGAATCCCCGCTGGATTAAACCATGGCCCACGATGTTGCTGCCCTGGAGGAATTCCCGGTAGGTAAACGATGAGCCTTCATAGACATAGGCGGTGTTGTTCGGACACCGTTGCTCTGTCTGTAAGAGAATGGAATATAACTCCATGAGTGATCATTTCTCCTCAAATGCAATCAAAAAAACAGTGACATAGGATACCACAGGGAAGCGGAAATGGAATGTGGTGATAAGGAGCGTGAAACGATTCCCTCTCCCTTTGAGAGGGGGCAGGGGGAAGGTCGTCAGGAAAAGAGGCAATTCATTTACTCCGCAATCTAGTCACGCGGTGCGATTGCTCCATCCTCCCCCCCATGCCGGCTGTTTCCGAAATGCAGTTCGAAAAAATTCACCTCGGGGCGGCAATTGAAACGCGGGTAGGTGAGCGGGCTGGAGCCGAGGCCCCGCGTGGTGTAATAGACGGTCCCGTTCAGGCGGTTCAGCCCGTACGCCATTTTGCGGGGCGCATGCGTCCGGGTGATCAACGGCCCGAAAAAGGGAACGCACACCTGGCCGCCGTGTGTATGACCGGAAAATACCATGTCCACGCCCCGGCCGGTTAGTTTGTCGTACTTGCACGGCGAATGGATCAAGGCCAGGCAAGGCCCCTGTTTCACGAATCCCTGGAAGGTGGCCTCGATGTCGTCATGGCGGGTGTAAGGATCATCCACTCCGGCGATGGTGACCGGCACGCCTTCAATCGTCACCTCGGCCCGCTGGTTCCGAAGCACGACGATGCCCAGATCGCGGAGACCCCGCACCAAGCGTTCCACGTCGTTGGGTGTCCGGCCCTTTTCGTCGATGACCGCGCCGGTGCGGTGAATCAGGTTGCGCCATTTGACGTGCATGTAATCGTGATTCCCCAGGGTGGCGTAAATGCCATGGGGGGCCCGCAACGGCCGCAGGGCTTCCAGGCAGAGATCGATTCCCCCGTCATTGTCGATCAGGTCGCCGGTAATGAAGATCAGGTCCACCGGTTCCCCGGCCAAGCGGGCCAAAAAGCGCTTACGGTATTGGCTGCCGCGGTAGAAATGGAAATCAGACAGATGCAGAATCCGCAAAGGCCGCATAGGACAGCCCGGCAGATGAATGGTGTGGCGCCGGATCCGGCACCAGCGCGGTTCAATCAACCAACTATACGCGGTAAGCCCCGCTACAGCCGCCGCCGCTGTTTCCATCAGCATGTTCAAAAATCCCCCTTATATCGAATCAAACAGATTGGAAGCAATCCGGGCGGATTCCATGGTTCGCCTCGGGACTCCTTTGCCCGCGCCCGCTCAGAGGGAGGATTGATTTCTGGTTCATCCCCGTAGTGCGTCCACTCCTGGCCTCCTGCCCTAAGTAGCCGCTTGGGAGGGGCTACGCTGAAAGCCCATCATCCATTGGCTGTTTTTTTATAATATAGTATCCGAATAAAAACATGTGAATAGTCCCTCATCCCCGGCCTCTCGCGCTGCTAAACCATCCCCTCTCCCTCTGGGAGAAAGGTAGGGTGAGGGACGCCTGGAAAGGGCGATATTCATCCTTTCTCTGCAATCGTATAAATGACGGCTTTCTGACAGGCGTGGCCATTTCCACTGGATCTTTCTCCTCACCCCGCCAGGTTCCCCACGGGACCGGGATCGCATGGGGAAAAATGGTCTATGTACCTCCCCTAATCTTCGATTTAGAGTATATCATCTGGTTTCATGTTGAGGTCACTTGCTGTGTTAAGTTACCAGCGGATCTTCCGTTGGGATCACCGGTGGCGTGGCCAGGTAAATAGATGGGGAATCGCGGAATATGGCCCATGATTTTTTACTCGCGCTGGTCTGGTATTTGACGCTCACCTGCTTCGGTATCACCGTTTTGCCTCTATCCATGGTGGTGTTCCGCCGCATGCCGGAGGGGGGGATTCTGCTGGCAAGGCCGCTGGGCTGGTTGTTGATGGCCTTCTTCTCGTGGTGGGCTTCGTTCATCCTGTTGCCCTTCAACCGGTTCGGCATCCTGCTCACCGGATTGCTGCTGTTCGTCTTGTCGCTATTCCTGCTCAACCGGAATCCGGTGTGGTTCGAACGGCGCTGGCGGATTCATTGGCGGACCGCCCTGAATGGCGAGATCGTCACCCTGCTCTTCTTCATCTTGGTGCTGATGGTCCGGCGTCACGATCCCACGATCGATTCCACCGAGAAACCCATGGACATGATGATGCTGAGCGGGCTGATCATGGCGCGCCAGATTCCCCCGCCCGATCCCTGGCTGGCGGGATTTCCCATTAATTACCACTACGGGGGCTACCTCCTTCATGCCCTGCCCGCGCAGCTGACGGGGATCAAGCCCGAATACGCGTACAACCTGGCGATTCCCACCGCCGTGGCCCTGGCGGCGGCCATTGCCTTCGTCATCGGCCGCGCGTTGTTCGGCCGCTGCCGGATGGGGGTAATCACCCCAGTTTGTATTTTTCTGATCGGCAACCTGGCCGGATTGACGGTGATGTTTTCCTACATGGCGTTTCCCCATAGCCTGTTCGAATGGCGGAACGGATTCTTGTGGAAAACGTCGCGGGTGATCTTCGATAACGGCGGGGAAACGATCAACGAATACCCGTTTTTCACGATGGTATGGGGCGATTTGCATCCCCACTTTTCCAACATGCCCTTCCTATTGCTGTTTATCGCCTTATGCCTTGCGTTGCTCTTCACACTGCTATCGTATTCACCCCGGCGCACATTGCCCTACGCGTGGCCGTTGATCGCGGCCTTGATGATTTCGGGCGCGTTCATCCTTCCCACGAATGTTTTTGATTTTCCCATCGCCATGATTTTCTATGCCGCCACCGTGCTCTACGCCCTGGGCTATTGGACCACCCGGCGGAGCAGGCGGTGGAGCGACACGCTCCACACCGGCAGCCTCTTGACTCTCCCGCTGATCAGTTACGCGCTGGCGTTTCCGTTTTGGCTGTTTTTCGAATCGCCCAACGAAGAGCATCTAATCCGCTTCGGTGAGCATCGCACCGAGTTGGTTGAGTTCCTGCAGGTCTTCGGATTGCACACAGTGGCTTCGCTCGCCGTATTGTTCAGTTGGATCCAAAGATACGGGAAATCCGGCGCGCGCGAGGAAACCGCGTTCATGTTGGTTCTGACCGGTCTGGCGCTGGCGGCTGTTTGGGCCGGGACCGGCTATTTTGTAAGCGCCCTGACGCCCTTCCTGGCCTTGGCTTTCTGGATCCTGGCGGCGGTGAATATGTATCCGCTGAACGGGAAGGCGGCGGGAACAATTCAGATTCCCGATCTTTTCGCGCTGTTAGCCTGCGCGCTGGCCTGGTCGATGATCGCCGGATGCGAATTCATCTACCTGAAGGATAACTACGGCGTGGCCCGCATGAACACACTGTTCAAGATCCATTTCCCCGCCTGGTTCTTGCTGGGGATTGGATTGCCATACCTCGTGTACCGCGCTTGGAAGGAAACGGCCTCCTTCGTGCCGCGCCTATTCGCGTTCACGCCGGTTTTGACTCTGTTTGCCCTGTCGCTGTTGCCTCCGGTGTTTTTTTTGGGATCCTTGTTCCGCCTGGAGGAACCTCACCGGATGGTCAGTTTGAATGGCTTGGCCTCGCTGGCGCGCGACCGGCCGTTTCATTACGAGATGATCGAATGGGTGCGCGCCTTTACCCGCCCCTCTGATGTGATTCTCGAAGTCCCGGGATGCAGTTATTGGTTCGAGAGCACGGTTTCGGCTTTCACGGGACGGCCCGCGGTCGTCGGATGGGCCGGCCATGAATTGCTCTGGCGGCCGTCGAAACGGGACGGGGATGTCTATCAACGCAAGCAGGACGCGGAACGGTTCTATACCACCGCCGATTGGCAGGAAGCCCAAGGCATCCTCAAGAAATATTCAATTCGTTATGTGGTGTTCATTCCACCGGAATGCCGCGAATCTCAACCCCTGGCGGCACGGATGCGGCAGGGCGTTTTCCGGAAGCACCTGGAGCCGGTCACCGATCAAAACGGCCGGCCGGCGTTTCTTCCAGGCCAATACGAACTGTACAAAGTCCCGGATGGATTGTGAGATGAACGGAATCCTTGCTGAAATCGTTGAAAACAAAAAACAGGAACTGGAGCAGCGCAAGCAGATCCGCCCTCTGGAAGCCTTGATCGAAGCGGCAAGCGTTCGGCCACCCGCCCGGGATTTCCGTTCGGCCTTGCGGCGGCGCGGCGGACCGGTCCGGCTCCTGGCGGAGATTAAAGCCGCTTCTCCCTCCACCGGCCCAATCCGCGCGGACATCGATCCCGGATCGATAGCCGCGTTGTATGAATCCTGTGGCGCGGCGGCGATTTCGGTACTGACCGATGCCCGCTATTTCAACGGAAGCGACGCGCATCTGGAAGAAGCCCGCGCGGCCGTTTCCGTACCGGTGTTGCGCAAGGATTTCACGATTGACACGTATCAGCTGTACGAAAGCCGGGTGATCGGGGCGGACGCGGTGCTGCTTATGGCGCAGGTGCTTCCCGAGGAGGCCTTCGCCACACTCTACCACCAGGCGCGGGCCTTGGGTTTGCATGTGCTGGCCGAGGGGCACACGCCAAAGCAGATCGAGTTTCTCGTTTCCATTGGAGCGGAGGTGATTGGAATCAACAACCGCGATTTCGAAACCATGACCGTGGATATCCAAACCACGCTGAAAAACCGCGGCCTCGTTCCCCCGGACCGGGTGCTGGTCAGTCAGAGCGGCATTGCGCGGCGGGAGGACGTGCTCCTTTTGGAGCAAGTGGGAGTGGACGCCATCCAGGTGGGCACCTCGCTGATGCAAAACCAGAATATCCGGGCCAAACTGGCGGAACTGCTGGGAAATCCGCTGGATGCCGTTTGATCTCAGGGCGAGGAAAGGGCCAGCACAAAAGGGCCGGCTTGTTCCTTGACGAAATTGTAGGCGTCTTCCATGTAGTGCTGGGCTTGGCTGAAATCCACCAGGGGATCGAAAAACTGGGCGCTATTTTCGAGGAAAAACATCTTCAAATCACGGAAATACGGCTCGATCCGCAAATGATAGGTGGAATGCAGTTCCTGCGTGGGGGGAAACACCAGGCGGATGCCGGTGCCGGACAAGGGGCGGTTGAAATAACCCAAATGGGAGGATGCTTCGCTGATCAGACGGCTTTCGAGATACTGGACCGTTGTGCCTTCCCCCTGATAGGGCATCAACAGGCGGACCAGGATCTTGGTGTGCAAGATCACCGGGATCTGATACACTTGCCGCAGGTTGCGCAGAATCAGATTGACATCCTCTGAGAAGGTAGTGAACATCTGCCGCGTGAATTCGTCCCGGTACACGAAGCGGTCATTGGTGATGGTCAGCTGCCGGTTGGCTCCCTCCGCCAGCCGGGCGCCCTGCCCTTCCCCGAGCAGACGGAATTCGGAAAACCGGCATGGTTCGGCCAACTTGATGTACAGATCCCTTAGCGAATTGGCGACTAACGCCATGGGGGGATACAAAGCCTCGAAACCAAAGGTCAATGGTACGTAATCGGGCATGGTGGTTATACTCCGGGGACAATATTCGCCCGCGAATCGTCGATCGTAAAATATTAACGCGATAGCAAAACTTTCTCTGTACTTTATCCGTGGTATATGAATGGCTGAGCGCTAAACCATCCCCTCACCCTAGGATGAGAGAAATTGTGCCTCCTCCTCACACCTTCTCTCCGGCAGGGAGGGCGATCTGGTGCAACACCTCATTTAGGCTGCCAGTGCGGTAGCCGAGCAGATCCATGGCCACATAATTGTATCCGATTTTCCGCAGACGGCGGGTAATCTCTTCCCGGTTCTCCACTAGTTTGAGCATCTCCTCCGGCAGAACCTCGATGCGCGCCAGATTGGCGTGATGCCGCACCCGGAACTGGGTAAAACGGTATTCGCGCAAAACCTCCTCGGCCTTATCGACCATCTCCAGTTTTTCCCGGGTGATCTCTTCGCCATACGGAAAGCGAGACGACAGACAGGCGAAAGACGGCTTATTCCAGGTAGGGATGCCCAGGCGCGCGGACAGTTGCCGGATATCTTCTTTGGTCAGCCCGGCTTCGGCCAGGGGGGCCAACGCGCCTTCTTCCCTGGCCGCCTGCTGGCCGGGGCGGTAATCGCCCAAGTCGTCGTAATTTGTGCCGATGGCGACGGCGTTGAATCCCCGTTCGCGGGCGATCCGCTTCAGGTGGATAACCAGTTCTTGCTTGCAATAGAAACAACGGTTGGGGGCGTTCTTGCGGTACTCGGGATTGTCGAGTTCGGAGGTGAAAATTGTGGTGTAATTCAATCCCAGATCCCGGGCAAACCGTTCGGCTTCTTCGCGTTCGTGCCGGGGATAGCTCTCACTGAGGGCGGCCACGGACAACGCCTTGTCGCCCAGGATATCGGTGGCGGCCTTGGCCAGAAACGTGCTGTCCACTCCGCCGGAATAGCCGATCACGACACTGCCGGCTTCTTGCAGAATCGCCCGCAGGCGTTCGAATTTTTCCTCAAGCGTCATCATGGAAACCGCCTTGAAAAAAGAATGGGAATTTTCATGAAAAAACTGCGCTCTTTCTTTCTGTCCAGGCCGCATGCACAAAGAGACGGGCTGAACTACCTTGTTGATTCCATACACCGCGTAAAAGAAACCTAATTTCCGCCGGAATCCCGATCCCACCCCAAACGCCCTCTCCCTCTGGGAGAGGACCCGGGTAAGGGGATTTGGCAGGGCCAGGCTCCCATTCCCTCCAGATAACGGAAATGAACCGGTGGCCATAAACGCTGTCTACGACGCTCTCACCGGAGGAATGGTCCAACACTCCACTTTCTCTAGTCTAGAATCTCCCCTCGATAGATCAAGGCATTATCTTCACGCCGAAAGCCGGAAGATGGGCTTGACTCCTTGGGCCAGTTTTTTCACGTTCTCCTCTTCTTCGGGCGAAAGAGGCTGAAAGTTTTCGGCGATATCCAAGGCCATCTCGAACAGCGTTTCTTCTCCCGGCGGAATAGCGGCGGTGATGTCCAGGGACAAGGTGAACCGCACCGCTTTCCGCGCCAATTCGGGATCAGCGACGGGTTGATACCAGCACTTGGGATAGGCATCGCGTTGGGCGTTCTCCGGCCAGGGAGAATAGGCCATGGCCTTGAGGGCCAGGCGCGCCACGTTTTTCTCTTTTGCCTTAGCCAACACCTGGGGACCGAATTGGGCCTCGTGCCAGCACACGAAGTTAAAGGGAAACAGGATGGAATCGAAATCGAAGCGGTCCATCGCCGCCAGGGCCACCTCGGCGGAATGGGCAGAAAATCCGATATGCCGGATCTTTCCGGCCTCCCGGGCCTGGACGAAGGTTTCAAGCGCGCCGCCCGGCCCCGAGGCTTTGTCGAGATCCTCCATGGTAGACAGCGCGTGCAGTTGATACAGGTCGAAATGATCCGTTCGCAACTTTTTCAGAGAATCGTTCAGCTCCTCTTCCGCGCCCGCTTTGTCCCGCCGCGTGGTTTTACACGCTAGAAAAACACGGTCGCGATAGGGCTCTAAGGCGGGACCCAATTTGTCCTGCGCGTCCCCGTAAGTGGGGGCCACGTCGAAATAATTCACCCCCCGGTCCACCGCCCGCGCCACGACCCGGGCGGCGTGGGCGGGTTCGGCGTTCATCACCACAATGCCACCGAAACCGATGATGGACAATGGCTCCGAAGATCCATATCCCCGGCGGGGCAAAGGGTTGTGCCGCTTTTCCGAAGTCTCGGGGTCTTGGGCCCAACTCAAGGTGGCCGGTGAGGACAACACCAGGCCGGTCCAGGCCGTTTTTTTCATGAATTCCCGTCGTTCCATCATGATTCCCAGTTCCTTTCAGGTTAAAAACCCGTTCATGCGAAATCCAAGAAGAGTCCCTTATTTTCTACGTTTTAGGAATTCTCCCGGCCCGCTCCGCTTGCCGGATTCCGTTAAGAGGCATTATGATGCCATTTGCCGTTTCCCGCAAATAAAACAGCCTGACTCGATCAGGATTAAATACCGCGATTATGATTTCCGGCTCCTTGAATGTCCCGCAATTCTTTTTTCGTCCATCAAGAAAAGATCTTGCCCGATTTCTGGCGGTCCGGATTCCGCTAACCCTGTTGTTCGCCACGGTGCTTTACCGGCTGGGCCAGTATGACTGGATTCTTCCCTATTCCGGTGACGGCCATTACACCGAGGAGCTGGCCGAGAAGGACTGGGTGGTGTTGATGCACTCGTCGCTGACCACCTTGATGCACAAATGCGTCTATACCCTGCTGAAGCCTTGGGGATGGACGGCTTGGAAATCGGTCATGGTCAGCAGTTCCCTGGCGGGGGGCATGGCCCTGCAAGTGTTGTACGCCATCCGGCGGCATCCCGCGTTCCTGGCCATCAATATCCTCTCGGGATCGTTTTTAGTGTTCGTGGGGGAGGTAGAGAATTATGCTTGGGTAAATTTATTTCTGCTCTGGACCTTTTTGGCCGTGGAGCGCTTTCTGGAACGGAAATGGCCCTTCTGGCCGGCCGCGGTGTTTTTTTTCACGGCCGCCCTGTTTCACATGCTGGCCCTCTTTTATCTCCCGGCCCTTTTTTGGGTGATGTATCAGCAGGATGATTTCAAGCCGTGGGAATTCGCCGGCCCGTTTTTACTTTTCGTCTTTTTGTCGATCGGAATCATGGTGATTTTCCCGCGGGAAGGCCCGGATCTGAATCTGGGCCGGTTGGTCCCGTTGTTTCAGATCAACCGGAAGGGGCAATTCTTCACCTTGTTTTCTCCGGCTCATCTGGAATTGTTGCTTTATTTTCACCGGCAGGCCGGTTTATTGCGGATGATTCCAGTTTCATGGATCGTGTTGATTTTATTCTTCCGGCGGATCGAAACGCCCTTCCACAAGTATCTGCTGATCGGCTCGCTCACCGGCCTGGGTTGGACGACGGTGTGGCATCCCGACCTCGGCCGGTTGGACTGGGACTTGTTTAGCCAGATGTATATCCCATTCAACGTGCTGGCCGGTCTATTAATAAGCGGCCGCCCGAATGAATGGAGGTTCTTTGAATGCTTGAAGAAACGGATCCCGCATATCCGGCGGAGAAAAAATGGAGAAACCGGCCCTGTTTCCTTATGATTCACTGGACAGAGATCCAGTTCATTTGCGATAATGCCCCGATTTCACGCTTTCGACACACCTTGCGAATTTTTCAATCGTGCATTTTTCATAGACGGGAGAAAAACCAGGAAAGGGGACGATTGTTGAATGGCACGTACGGCTAGGGCAGTCCATTCTGATTCAACCCGGAGGGGAAAGGGGGAACCATGAATCCGGAGGGATTATTCATCCAAGAACGGAGGGATCAGGAATGCTATGTCATCAAGATCATCGGCGACCTGATTATCACCAACGCCAAGGGATTGCAGCGGCATCTCGACAAGGCCATTGAAGAAGGCGCGCGCGAAATCACGTTGGATATGTCGCGGATCGATTACATTGACAGTTTCGGGATCGGGGTAGTGGTCAAGACCAAATCCATGGTGGACGAGAAAAAAGGCCGGTTGAAAGTGATTGCCAATCCAACCTTGCAAAATCTCTTCCAAAAATGCCACCTGGATGACTATTTCGATGTGCGGGTGAAGGAGGAAACGGCCCCGGAGGATGAGGATAACGATTCCGGATCGTTGAATTCCGGCGGCCGCTAATGAAATGAGCCTCCGAAAGAGTTCTTTTGTTCAATACCCAACCTATCTCCCGCTCCCCGCTCTGGAAAGATTGAATAGAACATTCCCTTCGGCAGCGCACGCCGGCCCGGGTCAGAGTAGATAGGCTTCTTACCGCCGTTTTTTGGTCTTCCCGTGTTCTTTTTCCTCCAGCCAAATCCGCAATTGTCCCTGCTTCTGATTGAGGGCGATCGAGACTTCGTGCCAGAGAGACCGCATGGCGGAAATGCGAATGGGGACTTCGCGTTTCAAAATCCGGAGCGAAGGACAATCCACCAACAATTTTTTGATATCTTTCCAAAGATCAAAACGCTTTTCCGGAATGGCAATGGCCAAAAACTGCGCACGGCGGGTGATCTCCACCTGGAGATTGCGGAATTCATCCTCCTCTTCCTGGGTTGGCAACTCGGTTTCCAGCCCCCGGTTGAACAATTCGATGAATTTTTGCCACAGCTTGCCGAATTCCTGCAACCGCTGGATCAAAACTTCCGGTGGAACATCAATAACCATGAGGAATAAGCCTTCTGTTGAGTAGGTTTTTCGAACCGCCGATCCGGCCCGCACCAAACGTCCGCCATCTTTCTTGCATCGTTCGGGCTAACCCGCCCGGTCCGCTTTCGGGCGCTTCGGGGGTGGTCCTTCATTCTTTTTTAAACCACCCGAGTGTAAAAGCAATGTACACGGCAAACGCAATAATTCCCACACCACAGCCGATTTGCACCGAATCAATGAATTGTGACCCCATAAGACCTCTGCCCTGTCTTCACCCGGCTGCCCGCGCAACCCGATGCTTGGTTGTATGAGTATCCCTGAACGAAGCTGACTTGAGAAGTCCTATCAGTACCCCCAGTCGAAATAAAAGTTCGAAGCGGATTCTTCCAGTTGCCCGATTTTCCATAACACTTTTTCCCAAACCGGCATTTTCCGGGCCTGGGTGATTTCGAACATCAAGGATTTGTTAATCCGAAGCGCTTTCTGCAAGTACTCATACGATTGAGCCAGGGATTTTTCCCGGAAATACAAATCATACGCGTCGCTTTGGCCGTAGATTTCGAAGCCTTCGGCCGCCTTGCGGAAAGCGACAAAGGATTGGATGGCCTTGTTATGAATGTTTTTCATTGTGTCGGGGGGCGTCATCCCCTTCACGGCTTCTTCTAAGAGTTCGGCATTGATCCGGAAGGTGGAAACCGTCATGGTGCCTTGCAAAGCAAGGTACATATCCTTGACCGTCTTCTCCAATTGATGCTCGGTCAGGCGGGCGGCGATGATAATGTTCTTGGACATCGACCCCAAAAATCCGAAATCCTGAAACACATTGTTCATTTGGTTCAGGTTGCTTTGCAGGTTGGTGAGGTATTGGTCCTCGGCCGCGGCTTTCTGCGTGGCAAGCAAGAGTTTCGGAGCCTCTTTTTCGAGGATCTTCATGTATTTGGCGATTTCCTCATGGTTTTCACCCCGCACCGCGTTGCGCAGCAGCTGCAGGTTGGAGGATTGTTGCCGGTACCAATCCTTGTAATATTTCAACGCGCCGGCTTCATCCGCCTGCCGGAGGATGTTGGCGATTTCCTCGATTTGGACATTGGCTTCCGCCACGATGGTCTTGGGAAGGTTTTCCACGGCTTGGGAAGACTCCTGGAACTGTTGGTAGGCTTCCGCGTAAGTCACGTCCGGCTCGGAGCGGGAAAGCGATCGAAGGGTTTTTTGGAATTGTTCTTGTTTTTCCGGCAGGATGGCCAAAACGTTGCTCTTCTTGTATTCGGCCAAAGCGTTTTGCAGTTGGCGGGCCATGACCGCCCGGTTTTGATCCTTCAATTTGTCCATCGTTTTCTGGGCGGTGTCCAAGCATTTTTCCGCCGCGGCATGGGCGGCACGCCAATCCCGGAGAGCGATTTTCTGCTCCAGATCCGGCACCGGTTCCAGCATTTTCACTTTCAAGTCCCGTCCCTTGGGTTCCAAGGTGTTTTCGCCCAGCCAATCCGCGGCTTGTTTGATTTCCGCCAGCGTCTGATTCAGACGGTCACGCATGCTGGCCCAGATTTTCTCTTTAGCCTCGCGCGCCTTGTCGGCGTGATCGAAAGACGCTTTGTAATCCTGATCGATCTGTTTTACCTGGGCTTCCGCCAGGTTGACCAAAACCTCGTGGTATAAATCGGGCGTCTTGACGGGCGCCAGATGATATTCCAGCTCTTCCTTGGTTCCCTTGAGGTCCTGAATCAGTTGGGCGCTGCGTACTTTCCAGGTGGCGTATTCGGCCTGGCTGGCGAGTTGGGCGGATTGAATGGCCAGTTCGTTGGCGGTGGGATAATTCCGGGCCGCCTGGGCTTCTTCCGCCTGGGTGAGCAAGGCCAGGGCTTTTTGCAGATCTTCGGGGGAATATTCCATGGCTTGCGCGGCGAGGGCGGAATCGGTTTGCGCGCGGGCAGTGAGCACCAGGTTGTTCAAGGCCTGCTCGGCTTTCTGCAAGGCCACCAGGGAACTTTCGTAACCTTCCCGATACTGCCGTTGTTCGATCAGCCGTATCGTGGCTTCCCGGGTTTGGACCGCTTGGCGGTAAGCCAGGGGGCTGAGGCGGTCTTGCTCAGCGCGTTTGGCCTGCGCCAGGAATTCATCGGCGCGGCGGAGGTTCTGTTCGGTTTGCAGTTGGTACGCGCGGGCTTGCGCGTCGCCGGCGGTTTTGACGGCGGCTTCGGAATTCCGGATGCTATCGAGGTAACGTTCCGTCAGAAGATTTTTCTCGGCGGCGGAGCGGAGATTCACGGCGTTGGCGAATTGCATCCCCACCCAATCGGGCGCGTTTGCCTGCCGGGCTTCCTCCAGGGCTTTCTCGGCCTTTTGGATATGCTCCCGGGCGGCTTGTGCCAAAGATTGGAGGGCCTTCTGAGCGATCTGGGCGGCAGCGGGAGAACCTTCCACCACGGCGTCGTATTCTTTATTTTTCAATTTGTTACGCAGGTCTTGAATGGCGGCTTGGGCCTGACTGTACGCTTCCGGAGCATATTGGGAACCGCCTTGGCTGTACAAGATGGAGAAAGGTTTTTCCGCCGCGTCGAGGGCCAGCTGCGCCCGGCCCCGATGCCCCGCGTCTTGGGCGTCGGCGCTGGCTTGGAACGCCCGTTGGGCCGCCTGATAGGCCATCGCGAAGTTTTGCGCTTTCAGAAGATCTTCCGAGCCCTCAATGCCTTCCCGGACTTGGGAAATTACTGAGGGGGCGTATTTTTCGGCTTCCTGATCAATGGCGGACTGCAGATTGGCCTTGGCGGACTCGATCAAGCGTTGGGCTTCCTGTCCGACCGCCTGGTAGGCTTGCTGCAAGGAGGCCTTGGCGGCATCCGCCGCGTTGATCGCCCCAGCGTAATCCTGGTTTTGCAAGGCCGTCTGGCCGGACTGCAAACTGGTTTCGGCCATTTCGATCGCGCTGGAATAAGCCGGAACGTTCTGCAGATTCAATTGCTTGGCCTGGGCGATGCGTTGGGCGGTCTCGCGGAGGATTTCCCCCGCGGCCTTTTCTTGCGAGGCTTGGATGATTTGATTCAAGGGGTCCTTCATTTGTCCGGCGAGGTCGATCACCGCTTGCCAATTGCCTTCCTGTTCGCCGGCTTCCAGTTGGCCGTATTGCTGCATCACCTGGTTGAAGCGCTCGGGAAGAAAGATATCGGCTTTCATTTCCTGGGCGCGGGCGATCAAAGCGTCCACTTCTTCCTTGGCGGTGTTGGCCTGGGGTTTGAGGTAGGCTAGAGCCAAGGTCTCGGTATGGGCCACCGTCTGCTCCACTTCGGTCAGAAACGCATTCAACTGTTCCTCATCCACCATGTTGCGCACTTCGGTCTCGAGGCGCTGCCGGAGACCGTCCACCTCGCTGGCGACCGGATTGATCTCTTCCGGAGTCAGCACGTTGGCGCTGCGGGCTTTGTCCACGTTGCCGGTAGCCTTGGCCAAGGCGTCCTCGATCTGCCGGATGATGGCTTCCACGCGGGGTTTTACTTCCGCGGCGACCGAGATGGAGTTCTTGAAGCGTCCCTCCGCCTGCACGGCCGATTCGATGGCCTGCTTATATTCGCCGGCGTCGAATTGTTGCTGGGCCTGGTTGAACATCCGGTTCGCGTCCTCGAATTGGCGGGGAGCGTAACCGGGCGCCTGGGCCCGTTGGGCTTCATCCTTGGCGGCTTGGGCCTGGGCGATGGCTTTCTGCGCGTCGCGCTTGGCGCATCCCGTGGTCAAGAGCAGGGGGATCAGAATCATGCACAAGATTTTTAGCCAAGTGGAGGTCCTCATAGTCGTCCAAACATCTCCTTGATCGATATGGCGGTCCTTGATGAATCGCTTCAACTTTCCCCATTCCAAACGGCATCGGAGGAGGGGTGATCAAACTTCCAAGGGTATTTCCAATTCCAGATGGGTCAAAAGATACCCCAACGCTTCGTTCAAGCGAAGGAATGTAGCATGCCATTGCAGGCGCAATTTCTTATAAAAATCGAAATGAATTCCAATCATGCCTTTCAAGGTAACCGTATCCGAGAGGTACGAAGTGATGGGTTCCGCCTTTTCGTATTCCTTGCCCAGATATTCCATCAAATATTGGTGCCGCCGCGCCAATTGCCCCTTCAGCCGGAAGAATTCGTCCTCCTCTTCCACGGTCGCTTCCTTATCCCGGTACGCGTGCCGGAAAAGGGTGTCATAACGCATCCACATCTCCAAAAACTGATTGATCGCGGCAATACGGAATTCAATTTCTTCTTTATCTTTCTGATGCCACGTAGCCATCGAATATTCCACGTCTCCGTTTCAGCAAAATCGGGTATCCTGGATCGAACGAGGACGCATCGGATTCGCCGTACCGGACAGGGAACAGACACACCTTGCCCCGCCTTGCGAATAGGTTGGCCCAACCGGGTATTCAGGATCTTTATTGGCCGTTCTGTTTGTGAAATCCAATCAACTCAACAAAGAAAACAAGACCGGCCCCTCCCGCGAGCGGGGAGGAAGCCGGGCCGGTTGCATTATTGATTCAAGACATTGATCGCATCCACGGTATCCAGTGTGTTCTGCACCGGATTAAACCGCTGCGCCCCTTCCACCGGTGGCTGCGGTTGGGGATAACCGGGCGCCGGGCTTTCCAGCTCGGTGGTGCCTTCCAGCAGGCCAAAATTCAAATCCAATGGATTGGGAAGTCCAGGAGGAGGTGGCAGATCCGGCAACAAGCCGCCGGCTCCAAAACCGCCGCCGATCCCGCCGTAACCTTCCATCGATTCAAAGAGGGTGGGATCCACGGATTTTTTATACGTTTCATCGTCGAATCCTTCGAATTGGCTCAGCCGGGAAGCGATGACGTCCAAGACTTCAGTCTGCAACTGTTTTTCCCACTCCGGCAGTTTGGTGACAATCGAATCCGGATTTTCAGTGGCCACATTCAACTCGTAAAAATTCAGGGCTCCCATTTCCTTGGCTTGAATCATGGCGTTTTTCAACATTTTTTTGTAGCGGATGGCAAAGGGGCCCAAATACGTGTCCCGGTTGATGGTAATGTTGCTGGGCATGCCATCAAACGCCACTTCATCGCCATGGGTGCCATCATCAAAATAATGGACGCCGATTGTGTCACTGGGAACCTGAATGAAATAGACCTTGTAGTCGATCAAATCGCCAAACACGGCGTCGTACACTTTTTCCCCGTACTTGACGGTGACGGTGGCGCCCGGGCCTCCTTCCGGGCCCATGCCCATGCCGCCGTACCCCATCATGCCCATGCCGCCGTACCCCATACCCATGCCCCCATAACCCATACCCATGCCGCCATAGCCGATTCCCTGAGCCCTTGCCGCGGGAATCCCAAGCGACACCAACGTAAGAACGCTAAGGTATGTCAAGGCCCTGGATTGTATTCCTTTCATGATTCGACCCTTTTCCGGCGATACCTATCCTTAATGATGGACAGACTTTTCTTCCTGCTGGAAGGTATCATGAGACACACTCAGTGTCAACTTCCCCGCTCTCCGCTCCTGCGGACCTTCCCACCGCGCCTTTCGGCTTTAGTTTATACCTTTTCTCCGGCCGGGGGGAGAGGTCTGCCCAATTCCCGGGAACGCTGGGCCGCGCGGGCCACCAGGGTTTGAAACGTGCCGGCCAGGTCATTTTCCAGCAAAACCGCCAGTCCCGCCTCGGTAGTGCCGCCCGGAGTGGCCACTTTGCGCACCAATTCTTCCGGACTGTCTTCCTTCCGCCGGAGAACCTCGGCCGCGCCCGCCAGGGTTTCGGTTACCAGACGCCGGGCTACCGGCCGGGAAAGCCCTTCGCGCACGGCCGCGTCAATAAATACCTGGGCCAGATAGAAAATATATCCCGGTCCACTGCCCGACACCGCCGTCACCGCGTCTTGCAACGATTCTTCCACCTCCACCACTTCGCCCACAGACCGGAATATTGTGCGCACCCATTCCCGGCCGCTTTCGGGGAGCGTGGCGGGAAAGGTAATGGCGCTCACGCCCCGGCCCACTTGCGCGGGGAGATTGGGCATCACTCGCACCATGCGTTCGGGATGCCCCAAAGCTTCGGCCAGCCGTTCCCGGGAAATCCCGGCCAGGATGGAGATAACCAGGTGATCCGGGGTCAGCGCGCCGCGGATTTCTTCTTGAATTTCCGCCAACACCTTGGGTTTTACCGCCAGGAACAGGGTGGACGCCTGTTGCGGCCCCCGCGCGTTCTCAGCGGCGGTTTCGATGCGATATTGGTTTTCCAGGTACGCGCGGCGTTCGGGGGATTTTTCACAGACGAGAAGCTCCGCCGGGGTCAACGTGTGCTCCCGCAGGAGTCCAGCGATCAAGGCTTCCGCCATGTTCCCGCCACCGATGAACGCAAGCTTCTTGCTCATGTTGTGCCACCTTCTTTTTTTCTCCAGACGCCAGGTCCATCCCTGGGGAAAAACGGGATGTCCGGTTAGCCCGGGAGAGAGGGAAAATAGTCCTGCAACGCCTTAACGGTCAGATTCACCTTCAGATCGGCGGCGATGCCCCGCACGGCCGCTTCCGCGGCGGATACCGTGGTGACATAGGGAATATTCCGCTCTAACGCGCAGCGGCGCAAGGCCTGCTCGTCGAAGGTGGATTTTTTACCGGAAGGCGTGTTGATCACCAGGGTGACATTGCCGTTCTTCATCATATCCACGATATCGGGGCGGTTTTCTCCTACCTTGTACGCCCGCTGGCACGAGATGCCGTGTTCGTTCAAATGCTCCCAGGTCCCGGCTGTGGCCCAAATCTCGAATCCCATGCGCGCCAGTTGCCAGGCGGGTTCGACCATCGCCGGTTTGTCACGATCGTTCACGCTGATCACGACCACCCGCTGCACCCCGGTGGGATGAGGTTCCGGCAGCCGCATGCCCGCGCCGGCCTGGGACTTGGAATACGCCCGGCCGAAATCGGTGTCGAGTCCCATGACTTCGCCGGTGGAGCGCATTTCGGGGCCCAAGAGGGTATCCACGCCCGCGAATTTCACGAAAGGCAGTACGGCTTCTTTCACGGCGATATGCGCGAAGGTGGGATAGAGGGGAAGCCCAAAGGAGGCGAGGGGGACCCCCATCATGACCTGGGCGGCGATTTTGGCGAGTGGCACGCCGGACGCCTTGCTGACAAAGGGCACGGTGCGGGAAGCCCGGGGATTGACCTCCAGGACGTACACCTCCTCGCCCCCGCCCTGCCGGAGGATGGCGAATTGGATGTTCATCAATCCTTGCACATGGAGCGCCTTGGCTAAAGAGACGGTTTGCTTGTGGATCAGATCCACGGTCGAGGGCTTTAAGGTATGAGGGGGAATCACGCAAGCACTGTCGCCGGAATGGACGCCCGCGTATTCGATGTGTTCCATGATCCCGCCGACATAGACATCCCGCGTATCGGCGATGGCATCCACATCGACCTCCACGGCGCTCTCCAGATACTTGTCGATGAGCACCGGATGACCGGGGGAGGCATCGAACGCCCGCGCCACGTATTCCCGCAGGCTGGATTCCTCGTAGACGATCTCCATGGCCCGCCCGCCCAATACATACGAAGGCCGCACCAACACCGGATACCCCAATTGCCTGGCGATCTGTTGCGCTTCCTCCGTCCGGGTGGCGGTGCCGTTGGGAGGCTGCTTGATGTGCAAGGATTCAATCAATGCCCCGAAACGCCGGCGGTCTTCAGCCAAGTCGATGGAGTCCGGCGATGTGCCCAGGATCGTCACTCCGGCCTGCTCCAAGGGAACCGCCAGCTTCAACGGCGTTTGTCCGCCGAACTGCACGATGACCCCCTTGGGTTGTTCGGCCTCGATGACATTCATGACATCTTCGAAAGTCAACGGTTCGAAGTAGAGGCGGCCGGCGGTATCGTAATCGGTGGAGACGGTTTCCGGATTGGAGTTGACCATAATGGTCTCATATCCCAGTGCCCGCAGAGCGAAGACGGCGTGCACGCAACAATAATCGAACTCGATGCCTTGCCCGATGCGGTTGGGGCCTCCGCCGAGGATCACGACTTTTTCTTTCGCACACGGCCGGACCTCGCTTTCGCTTTCGTAGGTGGAGTAATGATACGGAGTGTACGCCTCGAATTCGGCGGCGCAGGTATCGACGGTTTTGAAGACCGGCCGCACGTCCAGACGTTCCCGCAACCGGCGGACGGCCCGTTCCGTGGTGCCCCATACATACGCCAATTGGCGGTCGGAGAAACCGTACTGTTTCGCTTCGAGCAAGAGCGCTTTCAATTCGGGTTCGTTCATGGATCGATTTCACCACGGGGACGAGAGTCTTTTTCACCAATACCCCGCCATCTCCCCCTTCAACCCCTTGAGCCGTTCTTCCATCTCCACAATCTCCGCCAAGTTAGCCAGGAACCAGGGATCGATTTTGGAGTATTGGTAAATCTCCTCGATGGGTATGCCGGTTTGCAGGGCCAGGCGGATGTAAAAAATCCGTTCCGGCGTGGGCCGCCGCAGCCGTTCCACGATTTCCACCCGCAGACCGGGATCGGCGGGATCGCGGTACGCCGGATGGGAAGGATCATCGAAAACGTAGATATCTTTGCCGTCCGCGCCCAACCCGTACCGGTCGATTTCCAGGGAACGCAGGCATTTTTGCAACGCTTCCTTGAACGTCCGGCCGATGGCCATGGCCTCACCCACTGATTTCATCTGGGTCCCCAGGGTGGGATCAGAACCGGGGAATTTTTCGAACGCCCAGCGGGGGATCTTCACGACGCAATAATCGAGGGTAGGCTCGAAGGAGGCAGGAGTTTCTTTCGTGATGTCATTGGGAATCTCGTCCAAGGTATAACCGACGGCCAGTTTGGCCGCGATCTTGGCGATGGGAAATCCGGTGGCCTTGGAAGCCAGGGCGGAGCTGCGGGAAACCCGTGGATTCATTTCAATGACCACCAGGCGGCCGTCGTCCGGATTGAGGGCGAATTGAATGTTGGAGCCGCCGGTTTCCACGCCGATTTCGCGGATGATCGCCACGGAGGCATCCCGCATGACCTGATATTCCTTGTCGGTCAGGGTCTGGGCGGGAGCCACCGTGATGCTGTCGCCGGTATGCACGCCCATGGGATCGAAGTTTTCAATGGAGCAGATAATGACAACATTATCCTTCAGGTCGCGCATGACCTCGAGTTCGAATTCCTTCCAGCCGAGAACCGATTCTTCCACCAACACGGTATGCGTGGGGCTCATGTCGAGTCCCCATTTGACCACGTTCTCGTATTCCTGGCGGTTGTAGGCGGTGCCCGCGCCGGTTCCTCCCAGGGTGAAGGACGGCCGGACGATGGCGGGGAAGCCAATCTCCTCGATGACGCGCAAGGCATCGTCCAGGCTGCGCACGTAGCCGCTGCGGGGGATATCCAGGCCGATGCGGGCCATGGCGGCCTTGAACTGCTCCCGGTCCTCCGCTTTCTGAATGGCCTCAATCTTGGCGCCGATGAGTTCCACGCCGTAGCGGTCCAGAACGCCGTTTTCCGCCAGTTGGACGGCGGCGTTGAGAGCCGTCTGGCCGCCCAAGGTAGGGAGCAAACAATCCGGCTGCTCGCGGGCGATGATTTTTTCCAACGCCTCGGGGATGACCGGTTCGATGTACGTCCGGTCGCCCATGTCGGGATCGGTCATGATAGTGGCGGGATTGCTGTTAACCAACACCACCTCGTAGCCTTCTTCCCGCAAGGCTTTGCATCCTTGCGTGCCGGAATAGTCGAATTCGCAGGCCTGGCCGATAACGATCGGCCCGGAACCGATAATCAGGATTTTATGAATGTCCGTGCGGCGGGGCATAGGAAGACGTTATTTCCTCTCCTCGGTCATCCGTTTCACGAAGGTGTCGAAATGGTGCGTGGCGTCATGCGGCCCGGGCGAAGCTTCGGGGTGGTATTGGACCGAAAAGCAGTTCAGCTCCCGGCATTCCAAGCCTTCCACGGTGTGGTCGTTCAGGTTGATGTGTGTCACCCGCACCCGGGTGGAATCCACATCGGCCATATCGACGCAAAATCCGTGATTTTGCGATGTAATATCGATCTTTCCGGTAGCCAGGTCCTTGACCGGCTGGTTGGCCCCCCGGTGTCCGAATTTCAACTTGTACGTCTTGCAGCCCAAGGCCAGCCCTAGAATCTGATGGCCCAGGCAGATGCCGAAAATGGGGATCTTGCCCAGAAGTTCGCGGACCGTATGGATGGCATAGGTCACCGGTTCCGGATCCCCGGGACCGTTGGATAGGAAGACGCCGTCGGGTTTATAGGACCACACGTCTGCCGCGGTGGCGGTGGCGGGCAGGACATAGGTTTCGCTGACCCGCTCGGCCAGATGGCGGAGAATATTTTGTTTAATGCCGTAATCGATCGCCACCACCCGCACCGGCGCGCGGTGCGGTTCAGGCCAGCCCCGGGGCTTGTGGCTGGGGTGCAACGGATCATTCCAGCGGTAGGGTTGATCGGTGGTGACGAACCGGGCCAGATCCGATCCGGCCATGAAGGGCACGGATTCGACTTTCGCCCGCCAATCGTCCTCGCTGCCTTCCGCGGGACAAATCACCCCCCGCATGACGCCGAAATTGCGGAGTTTCCGGACCAGGGCGCGGGTGTCGATGCCGCACAATCCCACCGTGTTGTGTTGTTTCATCCAATCTTCCAGCGTGAACCGGCTGCGCCAGTTGCTCGCGATCGCCGAGGGTTCTTTGATGATGAATCCTGCCACCTGGATTTTGTTGGATTCCACGTCCTCTTCATTGGCCCCGTAGTTCCCGATGAGGGGATAGGTCATGGTGACGATCTGGCCGTGATAGGAAGGATCGGTCAACACTTCCTGGTAGCCGGCCATGGCGGTATTGAACACCACTTCCCCCCCGGTTTCGCCCACCGCGCCAAAAGCCCGGCCGCGATAGAGAGAACCATCTTCCAAAACCAGAACCGCAGGGGGACGCGAGGGGCGGTTAAGAATCGATAGACTCATGGTGATTTCGAGCGTCGAATGGATTTTTTCGATCATCTTAGCAGAAAAATCCAAAAATAAGGCCCCTTGGCGATCATTGGCGAGGTTGCCGGGGGAGTATGTTCACGGGAACCCGATTTGTCAATGTGGAGGTTGCCACGGACAGGTGCCGCTGGGTTTTCCTCCCTTTCTCTCTTCGAGGAGTCCTGCCGCGGGAAGCCGGCTTGGACTTCTTCGCGCCTTCATCGGCCATCCTTCTTGTATTCTTCTCTTGAAACACCTACTGTGGATACGTCATAGTAAACGGTCGAACCGTGATCCGTCCGGAGTGGGGCGCTAAACAACGTCAGCCGGATGGGCAGCGAGAATCAAAAATCATTCCATACATCTGGAGTATCCAATAGCCTATGGAGGTAACAGCGATGCAATCGAAAAACCATGTCAACCGGCGTTCGTTCCTGAGCGGGACCGCCACGCTGGGAGCCGGGCTTCTCGCGGCGCAGAACATTCTGCCCCGTCCGGTGTGGGGGGCCAATGACAAGATCCTCATGGGGATCATCGGCGCGGGCGGGCGCGGCCAGGGCGTGATGTCCATACTGATCCGCCAAGGCGCGGCTTTCATAGCCGTCTGCGATCCCTACCGGCCCAACGAGCAAAGTGCCTTGGAACGGGCGGGAGAGAAAGCCAAGGCCTATCCGGATTACCGCGGCCTGTTGGAGAACAAGGACATCAATGCGGTGTTGATCGCGACGCCCGAACACCAACACTGCGTGCAGCTGATCGACTCCGTGCAGGCCGGTAAAGACGTGTATTGCGAAAAGCCGATGTCTCACAGCATTGAGGAAGGCGTCAAGATGATCAAAGCGGTGCGGGAAACCGACCGGATCGTGCAAATCGGCATGCAGCGCCGGAGTTCGGAAGCGGTGCATTCCGCTAAAAAAATCGTGGATGAAGGCCGGCTGGGCAAGGTCCATTTGGTCCGCGCGCAATGGTTTTGGCAGCACCACAATCAACCGCTCGACAACAGCCCGCTGGCCGGCGAATTGGATTGGAAACAATTCTGTTACCCGGGAGCGGAAATCCCCTTCGAGCCGATGAAATACCGGTATTGGCGGTATTTCTGGGTTTTCTCGGGCGGGAATGTAACCGATCAGGGCACGCACCTGATGGATGTGATTCAGTGGTTCATGAATTCGGGCACCCCCAAAGAGGCGGAATGTTTCGGCAAGGTGTTCGAGACCATCGGATCCGAAACGCCGGACGTCTTCTCCGCCACCTATGACTACGGGGATTTCATCGCCACCTGGACGCTGGCCTATACCAACCGCTACCAGAACGGCTGGACCATTTTCTTCCATGGAGACAAGGGAACCTTGATCCTGGACGATAATGGCTACACCTTGTTTGATGAACCCTGGGAACCGGACAGCCAACCGGCGCTGGAATTCAAGGGCGGTATTCCCACCGAGCCGCATACCCAAAACTTCTTGGATTGCGTCAAATCCCGCAAAGAACCCAACGCGCCGGTCGAAGTGGGCCACACCGCGGTCTGCGGCCCCCACCTCTCCAACGCGGCCTGGCACAAGCAACGGCGGGCCAAGCTAAATCCGGAAGCGACTGTGATTGTTTTTTAAGTACGCGATAAAAGATCGGCCGTTTTCGAGCGGGGTGAGGAAGAGATGCCATAGGCCCTCTCCCACCCCGCGCAAGTTTTGCGGCCGTTTTTTTAAATTACTGAGGCAATAAAAATTAAGGGGGCCAAAAACTGCCCCCGCGAAAGGCAAAACAGGATCATTTTTTAATGTCGTTCACCGGCTCCGTGATTGGGACGCCCCGGTTCCGCTCCGGCTGGGTTTGGTTTCCACATTCTGGCGGACTCCCTCCACGCTCAGAGTGGAAGCCGACAGCGTCCGGTTCCGTCCGAAGGCCTCCTGGAGAGATATCGGTTGCCGGAGAGCCTGGACAGTATTGCCGGCCGCGAAAAGCGAAACGCCGAAGATATCATGCAATTGACCAATGACACCATCCCAGACCGTGAGTCCCTGATCCGAACCGCCCGCCGCCACGCCAGTGCGTTCCAAGCCTTCCACGCCATCGACCAGGGGCACGTCCTCGGTCAGAAACGCGTTCTGAACGGAGTCATAAATGCAGCCCAGCATCTGTTTCGTGCCTTCATCATGCCAAGTGATCAGAAAACGGCCGTCTCTCCACGCGGCCACGGATGGCGCCCTGGCTTTTCCTAACCCCATGTCCACTTGGAATTCCGGCACCAGAATTTGCCCTTGGGCATTGAATACCGCGCCCCGAATCGAGGAAACCGCTTGGGCGTCGGTATTCCGCCATACAGCGAGGAATACGCCTTTCGCGAAAGCGATAGCCGGTTCTTTGGCTTGCTCCTCTTTGTCATCCAAGGCGTTGACCTGAATCTCCGGCACGCTCTCCGGCAACTGGCGGATTTCACCCGTCTCCAAGGGTATTACCTCCGGCTGGGTGGAGGAATTAAAGATCCGCGCGTAAATATCGTTGCGTTTTTTGCCCCCCTCTTTTAGTAGCACCCGGTCATCCGACCAGATGACCACGATGGTGTTTTGATCGTCCACCGCCACATCCGGATGGGAAACGTTGGTGTTGTCGTAGGGGATGTTGACCTGAAAATCCTTCGCGTCGATGGCTTGAAGCGCGCTGCCGGTCCAGCGCATCCGGCGGACGAACAGATCCATCAAAAAGTTACGGTCGTCGCGCCAGCAAACGGTGATTTCTCCATTCCCCCGGAGTGCCACGGCCGGTTCCGCCGTGTTGGTGTTTTCGTAGAGGTTGTTGATCTCGAAGTCCTTTTCGATCAGTTTGTGAAGCGAAGAGTCAACTTCCGCCAAATAGATGCTAAACAACTTGGGATTCACGCTGCGGTTGTCGGACCAGACCACATGGCGGACGCCGCTGGCGTCGATTTCGATGTCCGGTGTTTGGGCCACGGTGTCTTCATATCCCTGGTTGACCGCTGCCGGAGTGGAGATCGATCCGGATCCGGTATCCAGGTTACGGATGAGAATATCTTGATACCCGGTGGTCAAATCCGCGGCCACCACCGAGAAGAGGTTGCCCCGGTCGTAAGCCGTACGCGGCGAAAACGCCTCCCGTTGGTCCTCGATGGATGTAATGGTAAACAACGGGCCCGGTTCAAGCCCTCCCGTCACTGGCGGGAGTGTGGGCGTCACCGTGGGTGTCGTGGTGGGTGTCGCGCCGGGGGGCGGGGTGGGAGTGGCTGTAGGCGTGCCGATTCCGCCAAAGCCGAATATAAACCGCCACGCCGGGTCCGTGACGGTTTGTTCGTTTAGCGGATACACCTCGAAATTGTCAAACATCGCGGTCACCGCCGTGGGCATGCCGGGATTCACCGCCAACTGGAAGAAAGGGACGATCGCCTGGCCTTGGGGGCGGTACACCGCAAACAGGTATTCGAAGTCCGCCGCAAAACGCGCCGTATCGGCCTCGAGGGCATAATTGGCGCTGCCGTCCGCGTTCGCCAAGGTGCCGCCCGGGGTCACGTTCAAGGCCCCCATGGCGATGCTTCCCCCCCCCGACAGGGCATGCACCGACAGCCGCAACAACACCAGATCCGCGCCCACCGTCACCGCCGGACCGAAAACGAACGATCCCTGTCCCGGCGCGGCGGTGATAATGACACCCCGGCCATTCGAAAAAGCCGGAGATTGGGGGCTGGTGGGGATTAGGCCGATGCTGACCGCGGCAGGCTGGAATTGACCCGCCCCGCTGGGCAGGGCGGTCCAGCCGGTTAGGGGGAAGGCGGCCTCGTCGAAGGTTGCGCCGTAAAGCGGTGTTAGATATTGACCGTATCCTGGGATGGGCAGCATCAGGCTGAAAACCACTGCCAAACCCGCGGCTGGGAGGCGGCGGCCCGATTTTTGCTTTATCGCTTGGAATAGAGAGGACATGGATTTTTGCCTTTCCTTGTTTTTGGATTCATCAATCCCCATATCTAATCAATCGAAACAAGCCGGATTCAGGCTAGGGAAAGTATCTCCCTTCTGGAACCCGGCGGCAGGGAAACCATTCCGGCTCGCCTCCGCTTCAGTGATCCGGTATCGAACAAAACCATTTGATTTTATGCAGATTATAGCATAAGAGGGCGGGGTTGTCGTTGTATCTGGCCGGTGTTACGGCTCAGAAATGGAACGTAGAATTAATCGAGGAAAAAATAGTTTGATATATACAAAATACCAAACCATGGGAAGAATGAGACGGATTCATAAATTATTACTGGTTGAAATGCGAAACCGGGGAAGGATTGTTCGGTGACGAAAGCGCCATTCAGGCCCATACCGCCGATGGTGTTCAATTTACATTCTATTCTGCGGCCGGTGGATCCCTTCGTCGCCGGCCGCGCTTGGATACCCGTATTCTCCCGGCCTTCGGCAGGCGGAAAATCCTGGACCTCACCCGCGCGCGGCCCTGGATCCATCCGGCATCGTGGACGTTCCCCACCTCAAGGCGGCCCTGGCGGTTTGGCGGTACGCGGAAGATTCGGCTCGCTACATCTTCGGGGACGCCACCGGGAATCCCGTGGCCGACACCATTA
>JABLXU010000039.1 GCA_013177805.1 Candidatus Omnitrophota bacterium | reverse complement strand
CCAGGGACATTCCGGCGTCGACGCCTTTTTGCACCTTTTCCCGCAGTTGGAGGAAATACTCCTTCTGCGTTTTCAACAGATTCCTCCCCGCTTTTTCGCCATGGCCGGGGCAGATGGTTTCCACGTCCAGACCCTCGAACTCCTCCAGCAGCTCGATCCACTTTTCGCTGTACGCGTCACCGAAATAGTTGAACGCGCCGTTCACGCAGGAATCGCCGGTGAAGAGGATCTTCTCCTTGGGCAGATAGGCCACCGCGTCTCCCGCGGTATGGCCGTGCCCGTAATACAGCAACTCGATGCACCGGATCCCGTCGTCGAAGACCATCCGGTCGTCGAACACCAGGCTGGCATGGGCAAGACCCAGGTCCTTGAATGGCTTGTTGGCATCGTTCGATTCCATAAATCCCGTAAACTCGGCGTCCATGGTTTTGAGTTTTTCCGCGCAGAGCCGCTGGGCCACCACTGTTGCTCCCTCGCGGACGAAGAGGGCGTTACCGTAACTGTGGTCCCAGTGGTGGTGGGTGTCGAACACGAAGCGGATGGGCTTGTCCGTGGTCTTGTGGATATCCTCGATCACCCGGACCGCTTCGTTGGGGATGTTCGAGTCGATGACCAGCACGTAATCTTGAAAGATGATCCAGCCGTTGTTGCATCCCTGGTCCGTCACCCGGAAAAAGACACCGGGTTTTACTTCGGTTACCGTCGCGGCGGAGGCGGTAAATCCCACCGCGCCGGCCACGATTATCCAGAACGCCAATCCTCTTGTGATTCGTTTCATGCTCGACACCTCAGAAAGGAACTTCCGCGGAGCTTTTACGGGCCCCGCGGCATGGTTGGGCCATTATGCCATGAACGGGGAAGAAAAGAACCGGTTCATCCGGCCGGCGCGTACCAGCTGGTGAAGAATTCATTCCCTCCACGATGATTCGGGCGGACACCCAGGTCGGCCTCTGCAAAAATTCCCTCACCCTGGCCCTCTGGCCGAGGGAGAGGGGATATGGGAGTTGCCGTCTCAATACAGTTTCATCTCGTCGATCAACTCGGTGTATTCCAGGAGGTGTTTGGTGTCGAACAAGACGGTCCGGGTTCCGGGCTCGATGGCATAGACCGAGTCCACGGCCGAGCCGTTGGCTTCCAGCCAGGCTTCCGCCGAGTCCACCGCCGGCGCGGGCGTGTCCGAATGGAGCCAACTCGTCAAGTGATAGATTTGACGCTTGTTCGAGGCCGGATCGAAAGTGGCTACCAGGACGGTATTATCCGACAGGACAATGAAATATTGGTGGAGGGGCATACAAACATCCTCGAATCGGGGAGATTTGGAATGGGAGCATGATAGCCAATTTATTCCCATGGGGGATGGGCAAGGGTGAATCGCGGCATCGAGGGGCTGAACGCAAAAAAAGGTGGAAGCGCGTGGCGTCTCGGTAACGGCGCTTCCACCTGGGAATAGGGAGTAATCCGGGATTGATTTGATCCGGAGTTGATTTTTAATTTTCTTCGGAATCGTTCGTTTCATGCACGACATGCAACTCGGTCAATTCCTTGGGCAGTTCGACATGTTTGTCCACCAGGCCGAGACCTTTGATCACCTGGCCCACCAGCTCGACCAGTCCGCGGGGAACGCAAACGTTCACTTCATGGTCGTGTTCCTTCACGAAGACCCGTACGAATCCAAGATCTTTTTGTTTTTCCGGAGTCACCGGTTCAATCCATACCCGGATATTCTCCTCGCCGGTGATGCGCACAATATCCTCGCCTTCCATCTGAGCGAATTCTTTGCGGATGACATCGGGAGTGAGTTTCAATTCGCGGCAGATGCGCAGGATGTCCTTGGGCAGGACCTTGTAGACGGTATCCATAATGGATAACGGGACAGAGATTTTGACTGTTTCCACATCCTTGGCTTGGATCTCGACGCGCAGGATGGATTCATCTACTGGAGCCGCTGGGGCCATGGGGACTCCCCCGAGGCATAAGACTGCCGTCAGGGCCAAGAACAATCCGGTTTTGCAGTACGATGACAATTGCGGGGACATGATAGGTTCTCCTTTTGGCTTTTGTCTGGTTGATCCCAGTTCGCTGTTAGTACCTATACGCAAGCGGACAACAGAAATTTCAAAGGTGGGCGGATTTTTTTGGTGAATTGGGAATCCCAGGAAATCCGGGTGATGGCATATCACTGCTTCTAGCCGGCGCCCTGAGGGGAGTGTGATGTGAAGGAGATGATTTGACATGCCCTATCGCCGTCTTATACAATGTAACGAATGATTTGGGAGGGAGAGGAGCCGATCGCCGTATTGTTTCGTGGATCGCCGCACGGGAAGCACTGAATCTGTTTTACCCAGCCCGGCGGGCAAGACGATGAAAAAGGAGAGCGGCCATGATCACCCGAACCATCAAGTACGAATCGGAATTGCATCCGGAATTCGCCCGGGAGGTCGCGGATCAGGCCTTGGGCAAGACTTTCACGGATTGCATCCAGTGCGGGACCTGCAGTTCCACCTGCCCCCTGACCTTGTATATGGATTACACTCCGCGCCGGCTGATCGCCATGACCCGGGAGGGATTCAAGGAAGAAGTGCTTCAATCTTTTACCATCTGGTTGTGCGCGTCATGCTACTCCTGTAGCGTGGACTGTCCCAAGGAGGTGGACATCACCAGCGTGATGTATGCTTTGAAGCAGCGGGCGATCGAGGAGAAAGTCTATCCCAGCCGTTTCCCCATTCCCAACCTGGCCTATGAGTTCTTCCGCTTCATTTTGAAATATGGGCGCAGCAATGAGGCGTGGCTGATTTTCCGCATGTATCTGCGAACCAATCCCCTGAAGATGTTCAAACACTACCGCGTGGGATGGAGGCTATGGCGGACCGGGCGCTTTGACCTCCGGTGCGATTCCATCGCCAACCGGAAAGACTTGGAGAATCTCTTCGCTGCCTTGCGCGAGAATTGAGGGGAGGAGGGGCGGGTGAAAAGAAGGCGGCTGAGGCGGCGCGAGAGAACAGTCCTGGCAGTCTCTGGTTCCGGCCCGCTTTCTTTCCGTCTTTTTCCCTCCGGTGTTTCCGTTTGCCCTCCTTTGCCAGACCGGCCATTCCGGATCAAACGAACATTTCCCGCCGATCCACCGGGTCTCCCGTATTTGCAGAATGGACAACGTAATTATAATATGCAGGTCCGGGCAGCCGGGGATTTCACGAGTGGATACTATTTGGCGCCATGCGGGAAGCACGCATTGCGGCCCGGGCCGCCAAGAAGGAGTCGTAGGCCATGAGTTACGCGGCATTGGCGCAAAGCGTGGAAGCGGGCAAACACCGGTTCCGGGAGGGGCATTACCACGAGGCGGAACAATGTTTTTTGACCGCGCTGCAGGAAACGGAGGCGTATCCCCCGCCGAACGCCTACCACGCGCAGCAGTTGAAACTCCTGGGGGTTTTTTATTTCGCGGTGGGGCAGTTCGAGAAGGCGGTGGATTTTCTGCAGCGGTCCCTGGCCTTGGAACGGAACCTGTACGGGCTGTCCGATCTAGCGGTGTGCAAGAGTCTTGATCATTTGGGATTGGTATATCACCTGAACGGGCAATACGCCCCCGCCGTCCGCGCGTATGAGGAAGCCTTAGCGATTGTCCGGAAAGCGCCGTTTCAAAAACTCCCCCAAGTGGATTCCAAACTGCATTACTTGACCTTGCATCTGCTGGCCATGGCGCATTGCGCGCAAGGCGAGCCGGAAAAGGCCGCGGCCCTGTGCCGCACCGCTGCTGAGGAGATCGGGGAAACCACCGGCCCCGCGCGGGATATGATCATGGATTTGCATGGGGTTGTGGTCCGGTATTGCGGCCAGGACGCGAACGCGGATTCCGAGGCGGCTTGCCAATGGTTGTTGCGCCGGTTCAGCGAGCAGTTACAGAAGGAGACACTGGGAGCCGTTGTACAGGAAGGCTATCGGGCGCCTCAGCCGCGGGGAGACCTGAAGGGGGTGCATGACTTGTTGTCCCTGTGTGATGACGTGTGGCGTCCCGGGATCATCTCCCGGGATGAGATCCCGTCCACAAACCAGGTGATTCCCCGTTCTTCCTCCCCGCCGGTGGAGAACCGTCTCGCCGCGCCGGCCGAGGATTCCTGGCGTCCTTAACCATGGCGGAAACATGGGTATGATTAACAACCGCCCCGCGCGAAACGGAAAGGGGATTCTTCCAATGTTCTCCGCCCCGGAAGGACCATCCCCAGAGAGGATTTCCGTGTCCGTATGAATCGGCCCGGCTCATGCGGATCAAACCAAGGAAGCACACCGGTTGGCCGCAGCGGCCCTGGGAATGGAGGGAACAGATGCCGGAATTGAACAACGCCTTTGAAATCGCCCAAAAACAGCTGGATGAATGCGCCGCGATTCTCCAATTAGATAAGGCCGTCCATCAAATGCTCCGTGTCCCGATGCGCGAAATTCATATTTCCATTCCGGTGCGCATGGATGATGGCTCGATCCGTGTGTTTCAGGGGTACCGGGTGCAATACAACAACGCCAAGGGGCCGACGAAAGGCGGCATCCGGTTCCATCCGGACAAAACGATCGACAATGTCCGCGCCCATGCCGCGTGGATGACCTGGAAATGCGCTTTGTTGAATCTGCCGCTGGGGGGGGCGGGCGGCGGTGTGATGTGCAATCCCAAGGAAATGTCCAAGCCGGAACTGGAACGCCTCAGCCGTATGTACGTGGACCGCATGAGCGAGGTCCTGGGGCCGGATAAGGATATTCCCGCGCCGGATGTGTATACCGATCCTCAGGTGATGGCCTGGATGATGGACGAGTACGTCAAACTGACTCAGCGGTCCCAGTTCGGAGTGATTACGGGCAAGCCTCTGGCGGTGGGGGGATCAGCCGGGCGGTCCGACGCGGCGGCCATGGGGGCGATGTATACCATCCGCCAAGCGGCGGAAGAATTCGGCGTGCCGCTCGCCGGGGCCACCGTCGCCGTGCAGGGATTCGGCAACGCGGGGTATTTCGCGGCCCATTTGGTATCGTCCATGCTGGGCAGCAAGGTCGTGGCGGTCAGTGATTCGCAGGGAGGAATTCATAATCCCAACGGCCTGGACGTGGAAGCCGTCCGCAAACACAAGGCCCAGACCGGTTCGGTGGTGGGGTTTCAGGAAGCGGAATCCATCGCGCACGAGGACCTGCTGGCGCTGGAAGTGGATGTGTTGATCCCCGCCGCCCTGGAGAACGTGATCACGGGCCGCAACGCGTGTGAGATCAAGGCCCGTATCGTCGCCGAATTGGCCAATGGGCCCACCACGCCCGAAGCCGACGCCATTCTGAATCAAAAAGGCGTGCATATCATTCCGGACTTTCTGTGCAACGCGGGCGGCGTCACCGTATCCTATTTTGAAATGGTGCAAAACGCCTATATGTATTATTGGGATAAGGACGTCGTGTACGAGCGGCTGGACCGCAAGATGAGCGCTTCATACCAGGCGGTGTTGAACGCCTCGAAGCGTTTCTCCATCGACATGCGCAAAGCGGCCTATGTGGTGGCCGTGCTCCGCGTCATCGAAGCCATGAAGCTCCGCGGATGGGTGTATTGACCGGAGCGGCGGCCCCGGACGGTCCGCCCCGGGGGAACCCGGCGGGCAGGGGATCCCGATGAAAGCCAAAAGCATTCGCAGCGGAATACCCGCGTTGGATCAAATCCTGCAGAACATCCGGCTGGGCGACAATGTCGTCTGGCAGATCAGCCATTTGGAGGATTACTGCCAGGTCGCCCGGGTGTTTATCCGTCAATCCATCCAGGATGGTTACCCGTGCGTGTATATGCGGTTCGCGCCGCATCCCCCGGTGCTCGAACCGCGGGCGGGATTGGAAATCGTGGAGGTGGATCCCAGTCCGGGATTCGATTATTTCAGCGAGCAGGTGCACCGGATCATCGAGGCGCGGGGCCGCCAATATTTTTACGTTTTTGATAACCTTTCCTCGCTGGTGGCCGAATGGGCGACGGATGAATTGTTGGCCAATTTCTTTCAGCTCACCTGCCCGTTTTTGTTCGAGTTGGATACGGTGGCCTATTTCGCCTTGAAACTGGGCGATCATGACGACAGCGCGGTGGCCCGCATCCGCGACACGACCCAATTGTTAATCAATCTCTACCGCGCCGGGGACACGAAATATTTTCATGCTCTGAAGGTTTGGGACCGCTATTCATCCCAAATGTTCCTGCCCCATGCGCTCGACGGAGAGGCGTTTCTGCCGTTGTTTCAAAGCGGGGACGCCGCGCGAGCGGTGTCCTTATCACAAAAGTCGCCTCTGCGCGCCGGCGCCGAATCCATCGCGCCCTGGGAAGCGGTCTACCGCAAACTGACCCAATTTTACGAGGACGATGCCGTTCCCCTTAGCGCCCGGCCGGAAATCATGTCGCTGAAACAGGAACTGGCGCGCATGATCCTCGGCACGCATCCCGAATTTTTGGACCTGGCCGAGACCTATTTCACCCAGGAGGATTTGTTCGCCATCCGCAACCGCATTATCGGCACAGGCCGGATCGGCGGGAAAGCGGCGGGGATGCTGCTGGCGCGGAGCATCTTGAAACGGGAGATGGGCGAATCCGAGTATACCCGGATCATGGAGGAGCACGATTCGTTTTATATCGGTTCCGATGTCTTTTTCACCTTCCTGGTTCGGAACAACCTGTTCCGGCTGAAGATGCAACTCTCGCGGGGGGCGCAGATCTCGCGCGAGGAATACGAGGAAGTGGAAAATCGCTTTTTGGAAGGCCATTTTCCGCACGATATCCTCGATCAGTTTCAAAATATGTTGGAGTATTTCGGCCAGGCGCCCATCATTGTGCGTTCCAGCAGCATGTTGGAGGACAGTTTCGGCAACGCCTTTGCGGGAAAGTACCGCAGTGAATTTTGTTGTAACCAGGGGAGTCCGGAAGAACGGTTGCAGGCGTTCCTTCGGGCGGTCAAGCTGGTGTACGCCAGCGCGCTGAATCTGGACGCGCTCTCCTACCGCCGCAAGCGGGGTCTCAGCGACCGCGACGAGCAGATGGCGTTGCTGGTGCAGCGGGTTTCCGGCATGCAGTACCAGCGGTACTTCTTCCCCCCTCTCGCCGGGGTGGCGTTTTCCCATAACCTGTACGCCTGGACAAACCGGATCGATCCCAGCCGAGGCATGATCCGTCTCGTGTTCGGCCTGGGGACGCGGGCGGTGGACCGGACGGGAGGGGATTATCCCCGGCTGATCGCCATCAGTCATCCCGAGCTGCGGCCCGAGACCGGCGCGAAGGTGGTCAAATACTCGCAGCGCGAAGTTGATCTGCTCGATTTGGACCGCAATGACTTGGTGACCCTCCACGCGGCGGATATTCTTGCCGGAAGGGATTACCCCAATCAGCATTTGTATGTCTCGTTGATGAAAGACGGTTGCCTTATCGATCCATCGTCGCCATTTCTTGACGGCGAGGCGGAGGAATGTGTGCTCACCTTTAACAATTTAATCCGCCAAACCGGCCTGGTGAAAATCATCGGGCGGATGCTGGAGATCTTGGCGCGGGCATACGGCCGGCCCATCGATACGGAATTTACGGCGTTCATCCACCCGGGGGGGCGGGTGAGCGTCAATCTGTTGCAGTGCCGGCCCATGACCCTGCCCGGGCTGGCCAGCCTCCAGGTGAGCTTGCCGTCCAATATTCCCCGTGAACGGGTGTTGTTCCGGTCGAGCCGGATTGTGAACGGTGGCGTGGTCTCCCATATCCAGTATGTGATTTATATCGATCCCCAGCGGTATCACGACGCGCCGGTGCCGGTGAAAAAGTCGCTGGGCCGGATAATCGGCTTGATTAACGCGCATCCCCGCATTCAGCAAGGCAAAGTGCTCATGATGGGACCGGGCCGGTGGGGGAGCAGCAATATCGAGCAAGGGGTCAATGTGCATTACGCGGACATCAACAACACGTCGATCCTGGTGGAAATCGCGCGGGAGGAATCCGGCCACCTGCCCGAAGTATCCTATGGCAGCCACTTTTTCCTGGATTTGGTGGAGGATGAGATAATCTATCTGCCCCTGTTTCCCAATGATCCCCGGGCGGAATTCAACGAAGCCTATTTTCAACAAACCCCCAATCAGCTAGCCGGTCTGGTTCCCGAGGCGGCCGAGTATGACGGGTTGATCAAGATCATCGACGCTCATCAAGACGGCCGGATGATCCAGGTCTTTGCCGATCCCAAAACGCAACAGGCGGTTTGTTTCTTGGAATGAACGGGGAATTGTTTGAAAATTCCCCGCAGAGAAGTTGCGACCGCGAAGGAGACGGTCAGCGGGGAAGGCCGTCTCTCAAGCGCAAACTTCCATTCTTTCAGATTCTCTCCACACCCCGGTTCATATAACACACCACTTTTTGTTCGATAGCGTCGGCATAGAAAATCAGCGTTTCGGACTCAGGGAAATCCACCACCTTGAGCGTTTCGGCAAACCGGGCCGCGGAAGGGAGCAGGTCCACCAGCCGGTTTTCCCGCTCCACCAGGAGTTCTTCATTCAAGAAATATCCCTCCTTGCGCGGATCCAGGGCGAAATACAGGATGTCCAACTCCACCAGGTTGCTGAAGAAATGGGTGCCCAGGGAGATTTCGGGTATCAAGTCGTCGCGCATGGCGGCGATTTCTCCTAGCATGGCGACCCCGCTGATCTCGGCGAACGAGACCGGCACGCCGAGCGACGGCGTGGTGGTGCCCCAGCGTCCGGGTCCCAGCAGGAGGATATTCCCGGGGAACGGCGGATCCCGCCGCCGCGCGAGTTGCCCCACCACCCGGGCCAACGAATAACGGTCATTGAGCGGCATGGCGCTGTAGGCATCGAGCCGGACAAGGATCACCCGGTGGACCCGGTCGCAGCGGCTGCGTCCCATCACCGCGGCGGGGGCGCGGAAGAGCACGCGGTCCCGGGGCAGGTCCGGCGGCGGATCGTGTGCCGGCAGTCCGCCCTTGGGCTGGAAGGGGCGGCATTGCAGGAGATTGATTTTGTATTCCTTAGGGCTGGTGAAATTCGCGGTGAATTCGATTTCCACGGGAGCTTCGTAGGCGGTGTGCAAAGTTTGGAGCATGGCCCGGAGATCAGAGAGCAGGTTGGTTTCGTTGAAGATACGGTCGAAGGAAAGGGCCGGTTCCGTGGAGTGGCGCGTTTCACCGGATAAGCCTTGGAAAATCTCTTCACCCGACAGAAACATGGTGGTGGGGAAGGAGGGATGGTTCGCGGCCAGTTCCGCGAAGGGGACAGTGACCAGGCGGTTGGCTTCCAAATCGATGACATCCACATTGCGCTGCGTGTACCGGCGTACCTGGTCCGAGCCGTTTTCGGGCCGCCGGTTGGGCGCGTTGAGGGCTACCACGCGGGTGTAGTCGTCCGGCCGGGAGTTTACGGCCCGGGTGCCGAGGCCGAACACGACGCGCACCATGCCTGCCTGGGGATCGATCAAGCGGCTCCAAACGTACGGATTGAAGGAGTAGCCCATGCCGGCCAAGTGCGGATAAAAATAAGGTCCGTACCGCGCGCCCGAAACGCGCTGAACCAGAATGGCCATTTGCTCATCCTGGTCGAGGTTGCCCCGGGAGGCGCGGTAGGCCAGCACTTCTTCCGACATGCTGCTGGCGTAAATGCGTTTCACGGCTTCGATGAAGCGGGCCAGCCGTTTGACGCGGGTGCCCTGGTTGGGAAGGAATATGGTTTCATACTGCCCGGCGAACATGTTGCCGAAACTGTCTTCCAACAGGCTGCTGGAGCGCACGATCATGGGTGATTGGCCGAAGTAATCCAGCATGGCTTCGAAGCGGCGCACGATGTAATCCGGAAAATTGCCGTCCAGGATCCGTTGTTGCGCCTTGTACCGCACGTCCATGAACTCCTGGGGATTTTTTTGCTTGCGGCGCAGCCACCAACAATCGTTGAGGACCAGGAACGTGTAAAAGACCTCGGACGCGATGTAAAACGAATCGTGGATCTCGAAAACCGATTCCCAGCGCGGATCCGATTCGCGCAGGATGGCGCGCGCCACAAGCATCCCGGCGGTTTTGCCGCCGATGTGGCCGGTGCCGATCATGCGTTTGCGCATGGCCAGCAAATCAGGCAGCCGCAGGTACTGCCGGGCGATGCGGTGCAGCCGTTCGTCTTGGGAGAACGTCATACGCAGCAATTGCACCGTGGCTTTTTCCACCGGCTCCAGGGAGACCGGCTGGTGTTGATGCTCGGCCCAGATCTCTTCCGCGCGCAGAAAGACCCGGTTCCACGCGCCCATCTGGTAGAGGGTGGAATCGAAGCCAGGCCAGGGGACCGAAGCGAGCACTTCGGCGGCGTGCAGGCTTTCAGTGATGAGGGTAAAGCGGTCTTCATCCCAGCGGTGCAACTGGTGAATGGCGGGAGAATGGCGGCCGCTGACTTTCAAAGGATGGATGTAGAGCCGGTCTTGATAGCGGTACACGTCCACCAGGATCTGAGTGGTTTCGGCGATGGGCGAGGCGGCGTGATAGGAATGAAAATTCCGCAAAACGGCGAAATAGGCGACGGCTCTCCGCTTTAATAGAAAGGGACAAGTCAGCATGAAAAAGTTGCCGACCATGCGGTCGCTGTAGCAGTCATAGGCCAGTTCCGAGAGCGAATCGAAGATGAAATATGCGCCTTCTCCCTCATGCCAAATGGTTTCATGGATGCGGTTGATGAAATATTCAAAACCTTGATCCGGATAGAGTTGGATGCGCGTGACGCCGGGCTGCTCCGGCGTGAGTTCCCTATGCCGGGCGAAGCGGATATAGAAGATCTTGAAATCCGCCTGGATGGCGTATTGCACGAAGGGATGCACGAAGGCTTGGTAATCCTCGATGCGGTCCACTTGCCAGACGATATTGTCACCGGGGCGGATTTGCTGGAGGATTGCATCCAACGCGGGCAGGCCGGTGCTGAGCGGAAGAGAGCGGTTGCACATCGAGGGATCTTGTAAGAGGCTCATTCCAATGGTCCATTCACGCCGTATGGCGGGCCGTCATGCGGAACAGTTCTTGATAATGCGTCATTTTCTCGAATTCGTAGAGGGTGGAGAGGGCGTAGCTCAGGGTGGGGATCCCCGCCTCCTCGATGGCGGCGACGGGATTCA
Source organism: Candidatus Omnitrophota bacterium (assembly GCA_013177805.1). Lineage (GTDB taxonomy): Bacteria > Hinthialibacterota > Hinthialibacteria > Hinthialibacterales > Hinthialibacteraceae > JABLXU01. The sequence goes on along the minus strand of JABLXU010000039.1, from coordinate 64,686 downwards.
ATCCGCCGGTGACGATCATGCCGGTCTTTCCTTCTTCCACCTGAAAATCGAGCAGGGGTTGGTGCGGTTTGCCGAGAAAGATGCCCCGGCCCATGCCGGTCGGCTCCAGTTCTGCTTGAATCCGCTCCACCACAGGCAGGGAGACATTGGGGACCTCGCGGAAGCTGGCGCCAATGCGTCCTTGTCCCTGGCGGGCGGCCGCGCTCACCCGGGTCAGGCCCCCCTTGATGAAGATTTCCAACGGATCGAGGGTGGTACCGTTGTAGTAGATCACATCGGTGAACCGGAAGGGCTTGCCTTGGTTGATTTCCAAAACCCCGCCGAAGCGGGAGGCCACCGGCACCCGGGCACCCAGTAAAATGCCATTCACAGTGACACTGCAGATCGTGCCGATACCTACTTTGCCGGGGGGGATATAAAATCCTCCCAGCCGTTCGCCCCCTTCGATGAGCACGGCGTAATGGCCCATCCCTAGCCCTGCCTCGAACACCGGCAGCATTTCCCGGACGGCGGCGGCCAAATGGGTCTGATCCAGCAGCGTGACGTTGAGAACGATGTGTCCTTCACGGGTAGCTGGATTGAAAGTCACCTGGCAGGCCAACGCTTCGATCCGGCTGGCCATGAAACCTACCCGTTCGTTGACCAGGGCGTTGCGGATTTCTTCGTAGCCGAGTTGCGTGATGGTGCGGCCGCCGTCCCGGCCGCGCTTGGCCGAGGTCACGAAACCCTGGTTTTCCAGCTCCTGAAGATAGAGGCGGATGGTGCGGCCGCTGAGTTCAAAGCCGTAATCCTTGATTTCTTCCGCAATAATCGAACTGCCGATAGGCTCCCGGGCATCGCGCAACACCCGGAGAATGGCGATTTTTTGTTTTTGGCTGATTTCGACCATGGAGGATCTCGATTTGGCGAAAAAATATCTATTGGGTCTCTTTAATGTGGCTGAATTCGCCTTTTAATGGCAAAAATCCTATTTATTGACCATTATATTTTCAACTTTCGTCCGAATATTTGGCAGATATCCGGCATTCCATACCATAATAATAGACAAAGATTCCTTGAAAACCAGGGGAATTCATCCGAAATTGGCAATCTCTGGATCAGGCGCTCCTGATGATCACGCCGGCCCTTCCATAGAATCTTGTTGAATCCATCAAAGCTTATTGAAATCATCAAACGCAATCTCACATGAGTTGAGAGATGGAATGAGATCGATCTACTTTCATGGACATCGGCGGCCACAAGCCCACGATTCATTCCCTGGTAATCAATCGATTTGTCTCAAGTAAGTGGATCGGAGGGAGGAGGGCCGGGATACGCGCCTTACGGAATAAAAAAAAAGACGTGGTCCGTTACCCTTCCGTTAGGCCTTTTCTCTGGTGAGTGGAATAAATCGGGAGTCTCTCAACCGGCATCCATGAAAAACCGGTGGATTTTTCTGGGTAACCGTGCATCGTCCACTGGAAATGCCAAAAAAACTCAAAATTTTCTATTGCCTCTTGACCGGAATTCTAATTCCAATTATATTTGGCACCATGTTGCCAATATCAATAGTCGCATAATTATCAAATCTGTCCCAGTAAGTCAGTCCGAAAACAAGTCAAACCATCTCGCCCCCTCTCCGAAACAGGGCGCAAATTCAAGGAGAATTCGATGTCCTACGCGTCTGATGTGGTGCAAATGGTCTCTCAGAGGAATCCTTCCGAACCCGAATTCCTCCAAGCCGTGAAAGAAGTCTTGGAGTCCCTGGAACCGGTGCTCAGCCGTCACCCTAAGTATCAGAAGAACCGCATCCTGGAGCGGATCACCGAACCGGAACGGGTCATCCTATTCCGCGTGCCTTGGTTTGATGACCGGGGAGAAATCCAGGTCAACCGCGGATTCCGGATCGAGTTCAACAGCGCCATTGGACCGTACAAGGGAGGATTGCGGTTCCACCCCACCGTCAATTTGGGCATTCTGAAATTCTTGGCCTTCGAACAGACGTTCAAAAATTCGCTGACCACGATTTCCATGGGCGGCGCCAAGGGTGGATCGGATTTCGATCCGAAGGGCAAGTCGGACAATGAGGTCATGCGTTTCTGCCAGTCCTTCATGACGGAGCTCCAGCGCCACATCGGGCCGTTGACCGACGTGCCCGCGGGGGACATCGGCGTGGGCGGCCGGGAAATCGGCTACTTGTTCGGGCAGTATAAGCGCTTGCGGAATGAATTTTCCGGCGTGTTGACCGGCAAGGGGCTGAACTGGGGCGGGTCGCTGATCCGTCCCGAGGCGACTGGTTACGGGGCGGTTTATTTCGCCGAAGAGATGTTGAAAACCCGGGGGGATTCCCTGGAGGGCAAGATTTGCGCGGTTTCCGGCTCTGGCAACGTGGCCCAATACACGGTGGAAAAACTAAACCAGTTAGGTGGCAAGGCGGTAACCCTCTCTGACTCCAACGGCACCATTTACGATCCAGCAGGTATCGACGCCGAGAAGCTGGCCTGGGTCATGGAACTCAAAAACGTACGGCGCGGGCGCATCCGTGAGTACGCGGAGAAATTCAAGGGAGTTACTTACAAGGAGGGGGCGCGGCCATGGGACATTCCTTGCCAGTGCGCGTTTCCCAGCGCCACGCAGAACGAGATCAACGCCGAAGAAGCCAAGACGCTGGTCAAGAACGGCTGTTTCGTGGTCAGCGAGGGGGCGAACATGCCTTCTGAACCCGAGGCGGTGGATATCTTTCTGGAGCACAAGATCCTCTACGGCCCGGGCAAGGCGGCCAACGCCGGCGGAGTAGCCACTTCCGGCCTGGAAATGGCGCAGAATTCGCAGTTCATGTCCTGGCCGCGCGAGCAGGTGGATCAGCATCTGCACCGCATCATGGTGAACATTCATGAAAACGTCCGCCGGACCGCCGAGGAATACGGCTATCCCGGCAATTACGTCGTGGGCGCGAACATCGCCGGCTTTGTGAAGGTTGCCGACGCCATGATCGACCAGGGGCTGGTGTAAGGACTCTACCCGCATAAGGCATTGAGTGGCAAACGGGACGATGCCCAGGACCTATTCCTGGGCATCATTTTTTCGGAATGGCCAAATGAGCCCCGGGGATTCCCGCCAAGAAGGGGCACATGAAGTAAAGAAATAAATAATGATGAAGGGAAAATCCTGCCGGAGGAGGGACTCGAACCCTCACGTCCCGAAGGACACCAGATTTTGAGTCTGGCGCGTCTACCACTTCCACCACTCCGGCATGACAGGATGCGTTCGTGGTTCGCAGGGGATTATTGTAGGCGTTGTGTGGCGGTTTTCAATATCCCTGGGCGGATTTTTTGCCCAGGAAAGAAAATCGGGCGATATTGGGTGGTGTTCTGATTTTGCCCAGGGCTGAAGCTCTGGGCTGCTGCAGGGCCGAACCAACCCGGGGACGGCAAAATACTCGAAGAATTTAATGATACGATCCAATCCGGTTAGCGTTCTTTTCAAGGGACCCCCTAAAAAGCCCAGAGTTTCAATCCTTGGCTGACCGGTGAAGCATTTTGACGAATTCAGCGCGGCGTGTTAACCCTTCCTGCTACTCTGACCATCCGGATTCAGGCAAAATCGTGAATCAGCCGGAAGGTCTTCTCCATGGATTCAGGAATTTTGGAGATGACCTTCTCGTAGTGCTCCTGGTAGCGGTTGTGCGCGGCGAGGTCCGGTTCGATGGTTTCCACGGGGATGGGGATGGCGTCCAGCGCGTCGAAGGCGTCGCGGTACACACCGCCACCGATGCCCGCCAGGATGGCTGCTCCCAAGAGGGCGGATTCGACGTTTTGCACTATATCCAGCGCGCGGCCGGACATATCGGCCTTCATTTGCATCCAGAAAGGATTCTTTTGCCCGCCGCCGGTCACGCGGATGGAATCGGCCTGCACGTTCAGGCTCTGCTCGATGGCGTGGATCTGCTGATAAAACTGGTAGGAAAGGCCCTCGAACGTGGCGCGGGCGATGTCCTCGCGCGTGGTCTGGGTGGTCAAGCCGATCAGTGCTCCCAGGGGATCGTGCGCCTGGGCAGGGCCCATTCCCCGGACGAAGGCGGGCAGCAGGACCACATGGTTGGCGGCCAAGGGAGCGCGGGAGGCTTCATCCATCAGGGTGGCGTAGTCCGGGCTGTCGCGGTAGAACTGGTGGCGGATCCATTCGATGGCCCCGCCGGCGAGCATCAGGGCCTGGCAGTTCCACCACCCGGGCACCGCGTGGCATTCCCAATCCAGCCCGTGGGTAAGGCCGAATTCGGATGGATCGCAGAAATCGGTGATGGCCATCAGGATTTCCCATGTCCCGTTGATGTCGAGGAAGGTTTCCTTGCGTTGGATGCCCGCCCCCAGGATGGCCAGTTCGGTGTCGTGGCCGCCGGTGGCCACCGGGGCGCCTTTGGGAATACCGGATTCTTCCGCGGCCGTGGAGGTGACCGATCCCACCCGCGAGCCGGATTCGTACAGGGGGCTGAAAATCCGGGAGGTCAGTCCCACTTGGGAGAGCAGATCCTCCGCCCACGCGCGCTTTTTCAGGTGCAGGCACATGGTGGTGGAAGCGATAGTGCTCTCGGTGCTGAATTCGCCAGTCAGGCGGAAGACGATATAGTCCTGCACATGCAGCCAGTAAGCCGTATTTTCAAGCACTCCGGGGGCGTTTTCCTTGAGCCAGAGAAGGCGGTTCAGGGTGTTGATGGGATAGTTGTGGTACCCGGTGATTTCGTAGATCCGTTGTGCGCCTAGAATGGCATTGCTTTGGCGCGCTTGGGGAACGGTTCGGGCACAATGCCAGCTAATGCAGGGGTAGAGTTGGCGGCCGTCCAAAGCCATGGGTACCCCGTCGGTGCCAAAACCGCTGACCGCCACGCCCTTGACCTCAACCGCGCCGCTCAAATTCTCCCGCAGGCGGCGGGTGCAGCCGCAGACTTTCGACCAGATGGCTTCCAGATCCCAGATCCGCCATTCGGGCGCGCCGCCCGGCTGGGGGGTGGGCGAGTTGGGAGCGCTTTCCAGGACGAGCAGTTGTCCTTCGGGGGAGAACGCTCCCGCCTTGATGCTGGTGGCCCCTACGTCGATTCCTAGCAAGATGGTTTTAGGATCCATCACGAATTTACTCCCGGGAGAAGCCTAATTCGATTCATTTTTATCCAATTCTCATCCAATGGGAATGCATTGGAAAGAAATCTTGATAATATTTATCAATTAAATAAACTTAGATAAATATCTCGCTTTTTTTCACAGGGATATGGTGAGAGTATCCAATATTTTTCGACAGACCGCAAGATGGCGCCTAGTGGAAAGGTGGAGAAAAAAAGTGGAATCAATTGGAATACAGAATGGGGGGCAATGGGGTGCAATCCATAGTTTGGAGAAATTATTTTTTAAAATTTATGAATTTATAATGATTGGAATAGTTTGATATTATTTAATTTATATAATCAAGATGAGCAGTGGTTTTATCTAGTCCGTATGGGATTGGATAGGGATCTAGATATACAATATTTGGTGAGAAAAGTTCTCCAATTACCGGAAATATGTCTTCTCATGCTTGACTGGTAGGAGACTGTCAATTACATTGAGAGGAACAGCCCGAATCATTCCCCGGGTTTTTGGGAAAAACCGCATCATGATCCGCGCAAAGAATAAGTTAAATTTTTCTCTATCTCTCTGGCAGCCGGAAAGGCGTTTTTTTATGCCCACTGACGAATTGGAGAAGAGAGGAATAAAGGGGATAGAACGATGGGAAAGAAATACCGGTCCTGGCAACGGGAAGGAGAGCATCGATGAATGTATGGACGGGTGAACGGAAGATCAAGTACGAATCGGAGTTGGATCCCACGTTTGGGAAGCGCATCGCCGAGTTGTACGGAGGAGAGAATCTGCATCAGTGCATCCAGTGTGGGACGTGCAGCTCGACCTGCCCGTTGACCATTTACATGGATTTTACGCCGCGCCGTCTGGTGGCCATGACCCGGGAGGGATTCCGGGACGAGGTTCTCCAAAGCAAAACGATATGGCTGTGCGCGTCGTGTTACAGTTGCACGGTGGATTGTCCCAAGAAAATCAAGATCACGGAACTGATGTACGCCTTCAAGCAAATGGCCATCGACGAGGGAGTTTATCCCAAACGGTTCGCTACGCCGGTGATGGCCCACGAATTTTTCAAGATCGTACGGCGGTGGGGGCGGAGCAACGAAGGCATCCTGATCACCCTGATGTTCCTCAAGACCAATCCATTCAAACTGCTTAAGCAGGCTTTGTTGGGTTGGAACTTGTTGCGCCGGGGGCGCATGGGGCTGAAGATCGAATCAATCAAGCGGCGGAACGAATTGAAACCCATTTTGGACGCCGTGGAAAAGGCCTGAGCGGCGCGGGCCGCTTGGAAAGCGAGAAGCACCGATGGATTACCTCTACTACCCTGGATGTTCGTTGAAGAGCACGGGACGCCCGTATGATGAGTCGATCCGGGCGGTCTTCCAGGCCTTGGGTTTGAACCTGACGGAGGTCGAGGATTGGAACTGCTGCGGGGCGACCGCTTACATGGCGGTAAACGAGTTGAAGGCCTACGCGCTGGCCTCCCGCAACCTGGCGTTGTCCGAAAGGCAAGGGACCGCGAACGATCCCAAGGCGCGCCCGGAAGTGGTGGTCCCTTGCGCCGCGTGTTATCTGGTGTTGTGCAAAGCGCAGCGTTATTTGGCGGAATCGAACGGCAACGCCCAGAAAATCCGGGACGCGCTCAAGGTAGGCGGCCTGAAATACAAAGGCAAGGTGAAGATCCGGCACCCGCTGGACATTTTTGTGAATGCGGTCGGATTGGACACGATCAAAGCCCGGGTCACCAAGCCGCTTCAAGGCTTGCGGGTCGCGAGTTACTACGGCTGCCAGATCATCCGGCCTTACGCCACGTTTGACGATCAAACCAATCCTCAATCGATGGATCGGCTGGTGGAAGCGCTGGGCGGAGAACCGGTTGATTGGCCGCTGAAGACCCGGTGCTGCGGGGGGTCGCTCACGGGCACGATCGAGGAAGTGGGCTTGCGGTTGAGTTACATCCTCTTGCGGGAAGCGAAGAAACGCGGCGCCGATGTGGTCATCACCGCCTGCCCGTTGTGCCAGTTCAACCTGGAATGTTACCAGGACCGGATGTCGCAGCGGTTCGAAGAACCGGTCGAACTGCCGGTGGCCTTTTTCACCCAGTTGATGGGGATGGCCTTCGGGCTGCCGGAGAACGAATTGGGATTGCAGCGTTTGTTTGTTCCTTTGCGGCCGGCGGTGGCGGCTCAAGAAGGAGGTCAACATGTCCATGCCTAATGCGAAAACCAACGGCGACGCGCCCCGGATCGGGGTATATGTCTGCCATTGCGGAATCAACATCGCCGGGAAAGTGAATTGTTCGGAGGTGGCGAAATTCGCGGAAACGCTGCCCAATGTGGTGGTCTCCCGCGATTACAAGTTCATGTGTTCCGATCCCGGTCAGGAGATCATTCAGGAGGACATCCGGGAGCGGGGCGTGAACCGGGTGGTGGTGGCTTCGTGTTCGCCCCTCATGCACGAGAAGACGTTCCGGAAGGCGTGCATGGACGCGGGCCTCAATCCCTATTATTTCCAGATGGCCAATATCCGCGAGCACGTCAGCTGGGTGACCCAGGACAAGGCCGAGGCCACAGAGAAATCGAAGGCGCTGATCGCGGCGGCGGTGCGCCGGGTGGGTTTGCATCAACCGTTGGAGAAGCGCTTTGTTAACGTCAACCAGGATGTGGTGGTGGTCGGCGGGGGAATCGCCGGCATCCATGCTGCCCTGACGTTGGCCAGCGCGGGCAAGCATGTGTACCTGATCGAGCGCGAGCCGACTATCGGCGGCCACATGGCAAAGTTCGACAAGACTTTCCCCACTCTGGATTGCGCGGCCTGCATCCTGACCCCCAAGATGTCCGATGTGAAATCGCATCCCAATATCACCCTGTGGACCTACTCCGAGGTGGTGGGTGTGGACGGCTTCGCGGGGAATTTCAAGGTCAAGGTGAAACGCAAACCGCGCTACGTCAAGGAAGAGGATTGCGTCGGGTGCCTGCTGTGCGTGGATGCATGCGTCTTCAAGAACGCGAAGTTCGACGATGAATTCAACCTGGGGCTGGGCAAGCGCAAGCCCATCTACATGCCCTTCCCGCAAGCGACGCCGCCCGTGGTGCTGATCGATCCCACGCAGTGTTTACGCTTGGCCAAGGGCAAATGCGCGGAGAAGTGCGTGACCGTGTGCGAAAAGAACGCGATCGACTTCACCCAGCAAGAGAAGATCGAGGAGGTGGAATGCGGGGCCGTCATCCTGGCCACTGGGTTCCAGGTGTTCGATGCGTTGCGCATTCCCAAGTACGGATACGGCAAGTACGCCAACGTGTACACCAGCCTGGAAGTGGAGCGGCTGGTCAACGCCTCGGGGCCGACGGGCGGGGAAATCGTTCTGCGCGACGGATCGAAACCCAAATCGGTGGGGATCGTTCATTGCGTGGGCTCGCGGGACAAGAAGACTAACGATTACTGCTCGCGGGTGTGCTGCATGTATTCGCTCAAGTTGGCCCATTTGGTCAAGGAGCGGACGGGGGCGGAAGTATATAACTTCTACATTGACATGCGTACCCCGGGGAAAGGGTACGAGGAATTCTACGACCGGCTTTTGGAAGAAGGCACGCATTTCATCCGCGGGCGGGTGGCGGAGGTGACCGATTGGGCCATGACGCCGGAGGAAGAGGGAAAACTCATCATCCGGGCGGAAGACACGCTGATCGGCGTGCCGCGGCGCATCCCTGTGGACATGGTCATCCTCTCCGTCGGATTGGAGCCGCACGCGGATGCGGACGCTGTGCGCCGCCTGTTCGGAATTTCATGCAGCCATCAAGGCTGGTTCACCGAGCGGCACCCCAAGCTGGCGCCTGTCTCGACGGCCACGGATGGTATTTTCCTGGCCGGCGCGTGCCAGGGGCCGAAGGATATTCCCGACACGGTGGCGCAGGCGGGCGCGGCGGCGGCGGAAGCGTTGGCCATGGTGGTCCGGGGTCACGTAGAATTGGAGCCCAACACGGCGTATATTCATGCCGAGTTGTGCAGCGGATGCCGGACTTGTATCGGTATGTGCCCGTACAACGCCATCCGGACCGATGAGACGTCCGAGTTCCAAGTGAGTGTGGTCAATGAAGCCTTGTGCAAGGGCTGCGGGACGTGTGTCGCGGCCTGCCCATCGGGCGCGATCGAACAGAACCTGTTTACCGACGGCCAGATTTTCGAGGAGATCGAGGGGGTCTTGAGCTATGTCTAATCGACTGGAATCCGCATCCAACCAGACATTTGAACCCAGAATCGTGGCCTTCTTCTGCAACTGGTGCACCTACACGGCCGCGGACCTGACGGGGATATCCCGCCTCCTCTACGCGCCCAATGTCCGCGTGATCCGCGTGATGTGTTCAGGCCGCATCGATCCGCAATTCATCCTGGCGGCCTTGCGTGAAGGAGCCGACGGGGTGCTGATCGGCGGGTGCCATCCCGGGGATTGCCATTATCTGGAAGGCAATTACAAGGCGCTGCGCCGGTTCAAACTCTTGAAACGGTTCTTGAAGCGCATGGGTATCGAGGAAGAGCGGGTCCGCCTGGAATGGATCGCCGCCTCCGAGGGGGACAAAGTGCAGCGCGTCGTCAACGAAATGACCGAGCAGGTCCGGAAACTGGGGCCCTTGCGCCTGTTTCCCCTCCCCCATCCGGAGACGCATGGAAATGGACAGCAAACGCCGGAACTGGTGGCCGCCGGCCAGGGAGGAAACTGATCATGAGCAAGCCCAAAGTCGGCTTTAATTGGATGGCCTCGTGCGGCGGGTGCGAGGAAGCGGTCGTCGACCTGGACGAGGCGATTCTGGATGTCGTCGCGGCCGTGGATATCTGCTTCTGGCCCTGCGCCATGGATTTCAAGAAAGACGATCTGCGCGCCATGGCGGATGGCGAGTTGGCCGTAGGTTTTGTCAACGGCGCGGTCCGCACCTCGGAAGAGGAGGAAATGGCCCATCTCATGCGGCAAAAGTCGAAGGTGTTGATCGCGTTCGGCAGTTGTTCGCACACGGGAGGGATCCCCGGATTAGGGAACCTTTTCCCCAAGGAAGCGATCCTCTGGAATTCGTTTGTGGAAAGCCCCAGCACCGAGAATCCAAATGAGACCATCCCCCAGCCGGAAACCCAACGGCCGGAAGGCCTGGTCACGTTGCCGGCTCTGCAGGATACCGCGAAAGCGTTGGACCAGGTGGTCGAGGTGGATTACTACTTGCCCGGATGCCCTCCGCCCGTGCGCCTGTTAAAGGGGGCCTTGGAGGCGATCCTCACCAATCAATGGCCGCCGAAAGGATCGGTGCTGGCTCCGGACGTGGCGCAATGCCAGGAATGCGACCGGCGCGAGACCAAGCCCGAGAAACTGGAACTCAAGGAGCTGAAACGCCCTCATGAAGTGATCGCTGATCCGGAAAAGTGCCTGTTGGCCCAGGGCCTGTTCTGCCTGGGACCGGTGACCCGCGCCGGCTGCGACGCGGCCTGCATCAAGGGCAACATGCCCTGCACGGGCTGTCTGGGTCCTACCAGCCGCGTACGGGATTACGGCGCGAAGGCGTTATCGGGTTTCGCCTCGATTCTGGACGCGAAAGAGGAGGCGGAGATTGATAAACTCCTGGACCAAATCGTCGATCCGGAAGGGACATTCTACCGGTACAGCCTCCCCACTTCGATGTTGCATTGCAATTTGGCCTTGACCGGAAATGGAAAGAAAGGGGCATAGTCATGAGCCGCGAAATCATTATCGATCCCATTACCCGGCTTGAGGGACACGGGAAAATCGATATTTTTCTTAACGAGGAAGGAAACGTGGAGCGGGCCTATTTCCAGGTCCCCGAGCTGCGGGGTTTCGAGAAATTCGCCCAGGGGCGGCCCGCGGAGGACATGCCCCAGATCACCTCGCGCATCTGCGGTGTGTGTCCCACGGCCCATCACATGGCGGCCACCAAGGCGCTGGATGACCTGTACAAGGTGACGCCGCCTCCCGCGGCCCGGAAACTGCGCGAGCTCTTTTACTCGATGTTCACCGTCGAAGATCACGCGTTGCACTTTTATTTCCTGGGCGGTCCCGATTTTGTCGTGGGCCCCAAGGCTCCCAAGGCGGAACGGAACATCGTGGGCGTGATCGGCAAAGTGGGAGTCGAAGCCGGAAAGAAAGTCATCGGTATGCGTAAAAAACTCCGCCACTTGATGGCGCTCCTGGGCGGCAAGGCGATTCATCCCGTCATGGGATTGCCCGGCGGCGTCGCCCGGGGAATGAAGAAAGAAGAACAGGCGGATTTCATCCAGGCGGCCGATGAGGCGGTGGAATTCGGCAAAATGAGCCTCGGGCTGTTCAACGAGGTGGTTCTGAAAAACCAGGAATACGTCGATTACATCACTTCTCCCCACTATACCCACAGGACATACTACATGGGCCTGGTGGACGAGAATAACAAAGTCAACTTCTACGATGGGCAGTTGCGGGTGGTCGATCCGGAGGGGAAGGAATATGTCAAATTCGATACCCGCGATTATCTCAACCATGTGGCGGAGCATGTCGAGCCTTGGAGTTACATTAAGTTCTGCTATTTGAAGCAGATCGGGTGGACCGGATTTGAGGAAGGCCCGGCCAGCGGCATTTTCGGGGTAGCCCCCCTGGCGCGGCTGAACGCCGCGGACGGCATGGCGACGCCGCTGGCGCAGGAAGCCTACGAGCAGTATTTCCAAACCCTCGGCGGCAAGCCGGTGCATCACACGTTGGCCACGCACTGGGCACGGCTGGTGGAGATGCTGTACGCCGCTGAACGGATGAAGGAATTGGCCACCGATCCCGAAATCACCGATTCGAACGTCCGGGAACTGCCGGAAGAGACGCCCGAGGAGGGCATCGGGGTGGTGGAAGCGCCACGGGGCACCTTGTTTCATCATTACAAAACCGACGAGAAAGGCCTAATTACCATGGCCAATCTGATCGTCGCCACGCAGAACAACGCCGCCCGCATCGCCATGTCGGTGGATAAGGCGGCCAAAGGCATGATCCGTAACGGGCAAGTGGACGATGGCATACTGAACATGGTCGAGATGGCCTTCCGGGCGTACGACCCTTGCCACGGCTGCGCCACCCATTCGTTGCCGGGCCAGATGCCCTTGCTGGTGACGGTGTACAACCACCAGCGCCACGTCCTGCGGGAAATCCGCCGCGGTTGAGGGCGCCGGTCCATTTCCTCTATTCTTCACTTCCTTGCCCCCAGCAACTTGATTCCCTCACCCTCGGGGAGAGGGTCAGGGTGAGGGAAAGGCTGGCTATCGGGGGATTGCCTTACCGGGTTTCCCTGAAAACCGGGGAAAGATATCGTCCTCTGCTGGATCCCCGCTTTCGCGGGGATGATATCCCGGAGCGTTTCCGGGTATGTTATCCCATTAAAGCGGGGACCGTGTTTTAGGTTTCTCATTACGGCCTTCCATGGTGACCATGAAACCCTTGGTGTTGGGATTGGGCAACGACATCCTGGCGGATGACGCCGCGGGGGTGCTGGCCGTGCGCGCGATCCGGGAACAATGGGGCGATTGCGTGGACGCGGTGGAATGCGCGGTTTCGGGGATCGCCCTGCTGGATTATCTTATGGATTACAAACAGGCAATCATCCTGGATGCCATCCGGACTGGTCAACACCCGCCGGGGACTGTCCTCGAGTTGGATCCCGCCGCCTTGGGGCCGGTGCTAGCTCCTTCGCCGCACTATGCCGGCTTGCCCGAGATCTTGGTTCTGGCGAAGGAATTGGAATTGACGATCCCAGAGGAAATCAAGATATTCGCCATGGAAGTGGCCGATCCCTACACGGTTGGCGGCGAGATGAGCGGCGCGGTGCGGCAGGCAATCCCCGCGCTGGTGGACCGGGTGGAGCGGCAATTGCGGGAATGGAAGGCGGGCGGGACTCATGCATGAATATTCGATTGTCGAGCAGATCGTGAACCAAATCCTGGCCGCGATGCGGGAGCAGGGGGTGGATCAGGTGAAATTGGTTCACCTGCGGCGGGGCAGCACGTTTTCAGAGGAAGCCTTGCGCCAGGCTTATGCCATGCTGACACCGGGGACTCCTCTGGCAAGCGCGCAACTGATCATCGAGGAATACACGGTCGAATGGACTTGCCCTTCCTGCGGCTGCCGGCAAACGGTCTCGGCGGATGACATGATCGGGCATCTGGCGGTTTGCGGGGAGTGCGGCTACGGAGAAGGGGTGGATGAATCCCATGGTTTGGAACTTGTCAAAGTTGTAGTAGACTGAGGATGCTCCCGGCCCTCCCTGATTTTTTAGTGCTGCCTCCTCTTGAAAAAGTCTTGACCCAATCCCGCCGGGCTCATAGGATGTAGGCGATCACTATCCCACCTGGGTGGCGTGTTCCCACGAATATGGACCTGACCCATCCCGCTTTTTCGGAAATCGCGCCAATTTTTGCTCACTATCAAAGTGATTTCCGGACCATTGAAGCCCGTCACGAGGCCGGAGAAGATTCCCGGATTCTCGTCCGTGAGATGACTGAAATCACGGACAATCTTGTTTTGCAGTTGCTGCTCGACCGCCTTCTGCGGATCTTGCGGCAGGACGAATTGCCCCGGCACATGCTGTTGTTGGCCCAGGGAGGATACGGCCGGCGGCAGATGCATCCTTTCTCGGATGTGGACCTCTTGTTTTTGCACAACGCCCCCCTGCGCGGCGAGGAAGAAGAATTGGTCAAATCCGTCTTCCGGTGCCTTTTCGACTTGGGATTCAAAGTCGGGCATGCGTGCCGCAGTTTTAAACAAGCATTGGATATTTCCCATCTCGACAATCACAGCCAAACCGCCATGGCCGAAAGCCGGTTCCTGGCAGGTGATTGGCATTTGTTCGAGGAATTCAAGCACGATCTTTGGCGTATCCTTCAGCGTAACCGCAAGGAGCTCATCCGGGTCAAAACCCAGGAGCGGGAAGAGCGGCTGGCCCGCCAGGGGGTGACCATCAACATCACCGAACCCCATGTGAAGGAAAGCCCCGGCGGATTGAGGGATTTTCATTTCGGATTGTGGATCGGTTCTCTCTGCCAAGGCCGCACCCTGAACCTGCTGCATCTGCGCCGCTGCAACCTGATCGACCATCAAACCATGACCCAGGTGGATGAGGCGGTGGCCTTTTTGTGGCGTTTGCGGAACGACCTCCACTTTTTCACCCGCAAAGAGCAGGACGTGCTCGCGCTTCCCTTGCAGTTGGACATCTCGCGCCGCTTGGGCTATCAGGATCTGCCCGGGAGGTTGGCGGAAGAGACCATGATGCGGGATTATTACCGCCACGCGCTGACGATCTGCGAGTTTGCCGAGACGATGATCACCGCCTGCGCGCCGCGCCCTTTTTGGCGCGCCATGCGTCTGCGGCCCCGCAAAAACCTTCCGGATGGCTTCACCTTGCGCGGACGCCTCCTCGGCATCCCGCCGGACCTGCATTTCTACGAGCACGATCCCCGGCGGATTCTCCAGACCTTCATCCTCGCGGCGCGGCACCAGGCCCAACTGGCCCCCGAAACGGCCGTGGCCATTCAGGATAACCTGGAATTGGTGGATCAGGCTTTTTTGCATGACAAGCATCACGCGGCCTTGTTGCGGGAATTTTTCGCGCTTCCCGTCCCGATCGACAAGGCGGTGCAGGAAATGCGCCAGACAGGGTTGTTGGAGCGGCTCATCCCGGAATGGCGGGGCATCGCGTCGCTGGTCCGATACGACCTGGTGCACCGCTACACCGTGGACGAGCATTCCTGGCTGTGCCTGTATCACCTGGAAAATCTGCGCGCGGATCCCATGCATTACGCGGCGGAACGGTACTCTATCTGGCAGGAGTGCGCCCACCGCGATGTGCTGCGGCTGGCCGTCCTGTTTCATGACATCGGCAAAGGGAAAGACAGCGGGCCGCATGCCCTCACCGGGGCGCGGTTGGTGGACGAGATCGCCCGGCGTTTGCGGCTTTCCGATGAGAAGCGAGGCAAACTGATCTTTCTGGTCCAGCATCATCTGGCCATGAGCCATACCGCCCAGCACCGGGACCTGTCCGATCCGCAGGTGGCGGCGGATTTCACCGACACCTTTGAGGAACAGGGCGATTTGGACATGATGTACCTCATGACTTATGTGGACATGCGCTCGGTGTCGCCGGAGGCCATGACCGAATGGAAGAATAACCTGCTGTGGCAGCTGTATCTGGCCTCGCGGGATATTTTCCTCAGCGAGGTCCCGGCGCGGGAGCAGCAGCAAATCCAGGTGCTTTCCCGGAAAGAGATCATCACCGAATCGCTGAAGCCGTATTTCAGCGCGGAGGTCATCGAGGAGCATTTGAGCCGTTTGCCGCCGAGTTATCTGTTGTACCAAACGCCGGAAAAAATCCGGGAACACCTGGAAGCGGTCCAAGCGTTTGACGGAACGCAGCCGGTGACCCGTTTTGTACCCTATGAAAACCCAGGTGGTTGGGAGATAGTACTGGCATGCCGGGACCGGGTGGGGTTGTTCAACCGGATTTGCGTGGCGGTGATGCTGGAGAATTTCAGCATTTTCGAGGCTCGGCTCAATACCCGGTCGGATGGAATCGTCGTGAACAATCTCGTGATCCGGGACGCGTTGGGAAACCTGGTCATCCCGGCCAGCCGCCGGAATCTGCTCCTGGACCGGATCCAGCGGGTTCTGGCTCCGGACGGCCAATTGCCCCCCGTGCCGCGGCGGGTGGGCGCGCCGGCGATCGGGCGCAGCAGTTTTGAAAATCAGGTCAAAATATCCAATGACAGTTCCGCCCGGTTTACGGTGGTCGTGGTCCGCTGCGCGGACCGGCAAGGACTGTTAGTGGATCTATCGTCGGTGTTGTCTTCGATGAATTTCAACATCCACTTCGCGCGGATCTTCACGGAGGGCAACCGGGTCACCGACGTGTTTTATGTGGCGGATGCGGCCGGTGGGAAAATTACCGAGCCCGGCATGGTATCTGCTCTTCAACAAGCGCTGCAGGACCGGATCAACCCGGCGGAGAGCCATGAATAAATATGAATTTCCGCATCATATCCATTTCAAGGACATTGTTCAGAATCCGTATCTTCTCGATTTGTATCATGGAATGAGTCCGCTTTTGCCGGGCGCCCGGTGGTGGATGGTGGATGAGGCCTGGAACCAGGGGCCGTTCCCGCTTCGGGGAAACGATACGCTTTGCCCGCTCCGGCCGGGAGCGGAATCCTTCTTGCCATTGGTGAAGGAGCAAGGCTATGTGATTGTCCCGCCCGGCGCGGATTCCGGTCCGGCGGGCCTTGTGGAGTGCGGGGAAGGGTACGGCCAAGGCTTGGCCGGTTGCTGGCACCGCAACCGGTTTATCGGCGGGCTGGGTATGTGCCACGTGTCCGCGCCGCAATCCGGCTTGTTGCCGCATGTGATCCGGGTGGTGCATGGGTACTTATCGTTAATTTCGGGAGCGCTGGAAGATCATGACGACCTTGAATTGGTCCATACCGTCTGGTCGGAAACCATCACCGTGGTCAACTTGGACGATTTGCTGCAGCGGGTCCTGCGCGAACTGTGCAGTGCCTTCAGCCTGACCGGCGGCTTGATTCTGCTGTGCAACCAGGATGGGGAATTGTATCCGGCCGGGGTGTGCCAGTATCCTTCCAGCCTCTTGAAATTGCGTAACGTGGAGGTCACCCGGTACCAATTCACCGAGCAGGTGCCCCCGGGCACGGAGTGGATCGTGGAACTGGCAAAGGAAGAGCCTCTGCGCCAATGGTTGGAAAAAGAGTTGCGCGAACACGGCTTCCAGACGCCCCCGGATTACACGGTTTGCGTGGCGGTGCCTTTCTACCGGGAGAGGGACCTTGTGGGGGTCTTCGTCTCGTTGGTGGACCGGCTTTTGCCGTTTTCGGATACGAAGATGGATCTTATCCGTCTGCTGGCCACCAGCGGCGCCGCCGCGCTGGGCAACGCATTGACCCTCCAACGGATCGAAAAAAACCGCAAGGCCCTCAGCACGATTCATGTAGTGCACCGCATGACCAGCCCCGCCATTACCACCAAGGAACTGTTGCCCCGGATCGGTCAGCTGGCCCGCCAATTGTTGAAAGTCCGGAAATGCTCCATCATGTATTACGATCAACCCAACCAACGGCTCATTCCCGTGATTTGCCTGGGGTTGGAGGAGAACGAAGTGGGGCAGAAGCCCTTGCCCTTGGGGGTGGGGCTGCCAGGATGGGTGGCCGAACATTACAATCCGTATTTATATCATCCAAAAGAGAAAACCCCCCCGCCCTGGCGGAGCGGCGGCGAGATCTATTACGAGGATTCCTACCTGGCGGTGGCCATGTTCGATCAAGAAGTCGAAGGGGTGATCACCGTGGCCGACAAAGAAATGGATTTCACTCCCGGCGACCGCGAAATTCTCATGACCTTCTCGGAACAGGCGGTGCTGGCCATTAAAAACGCGCGCTTGCACGAAGGCGAACGGACCATCACGGTCAATGCCCTCAAAAGCATCGCCAACCTGATCGAAACCCAGGATCCCGGGATCCCCGGCATCACCGTGCAAACCTGCCTGTGGGCGCAGCGCATCGCCCGCGCCATGAATCTGCCCGAATCCTTGTACCAACATATCACGTACGCGGCGCTTCTGCATGATTCAGGACTTTTGGGGGCGGACCAGAAGGAACTGTCGTTCCACAAAATGCAGCAGAAAAAGGCGGAATTGAGCCTGCGCTTCGTTCAATCCCTGGGCTTGCCCAAGGAAGTGGGGGACATTGTGTATCACGTGAATGAGGCCTGGAACGGAGAGGGGTTTCCCGACGGGCTCCACGGCAACCAAATTCCTCTCGGCTCCCGGATCATCGCCGTGGCCAATGCCTGCGCGACTTTATTGCACCGGTGGGGAGGAGAAGGGCGGCCCAGCCGGGAAGCGTCTGAAAAAATCATGCGGATCATCTCCCGCTTGGGGAAACGCTCGTACGATCCCGACGTGGTCAACGTGTTACAGCAGGTGATTGACAATCCCATGGCTGATCCCAGTGAAGGGATGTCGGGCTGGCCTCCCTCGTAAGCCGGGGAAACACCCGCCGTGTCATTGAAACCGGCAGATGTGAACAATAGACGGCGGCAAATTCCATGGCACCCAAATCCGCTCTTTTTCATATTGCCCAAGAAATTCACGCAGGATGCTGTCCACGGCTTTCACCCGGGCTTTTTCCCGGCCGTGGGTGAGGAAGGGTTTGAGGGGGCGGATGCCTGCGTATTCAAAAAAACTGAGTGTGCCTTCCGGTTTGAGCAGCCGTTTGTATTTATCCAGGATCTCCCGCACTTGTTCCGGCTCGAAATTGTTGAACGGCAATCCCGAGATGATGTAATCATACCGGTTTTCTCCCGTCAGTTCCTGGACCGGCTTGTGGTGAATTTCAATCTGTGTTTTGTGCCGGTTGAGCTTGGGATTCTCTTGGATCATTTGTTTTAAATACTCCACGAATTGCTCGTTTAGTTCGCAAAGATCCAGGTGGTCCTGCTCGTCGATGAGCGCGGCGATGCGTTTGGTGAACGGGCCGGTGCCCGGTCCTGCTTCCAGAATGCACAGCGGCTTCCCCTGATGTTTGACATGCTTGATCATCGCCTGAGCCAAAAAACGCGAGCTGGGAGCGATGGAGCCGGTGGTTTTTAAATGATGAAAAGCGTTTTGGTAGAAAACTTTCAGCGTGGATGCCATGGAAGTTGGTTAATCCGGCGTCAATGTAGTGAAAAGCCGTAGTCCTTGAGGATTTTTATATTCACGAATCGTATAACCGGGGAACCGTTCTTTCAAGGTGGGCAGCCACTTGGACTGCGATTCCTCCACAACGAAATAAAATCGGTTGGAGATCAGGGAGTCCGGGAGATGGTCGATATCCCCGCCCCGATGCCCCTTGGCCAAGAACTGGACGGTGCCGCTGCCGAACGAGAAATGCGGTCCGCGAAATACGTAAGCATATTCCGCCGGATCGCGCTCTTTCACCGCGTAGGCCAGGCCGGTTTGGGCATAATGAATGCTGGCGGGATCAATGGTCCGCGCGTAGGTCACGAAATAATGGCGCAGATTGATTCCCCCCGCCGCCAACACAGCCATGGCTAAAATCAGGACCGGGATGGATTTCAAGGAGATACGGTCTTCCCTGAGTCCGAGGGACATGACGCCGGCCACGGGTAAAAACAACAGCGCGGCCGCGCCGGCCAAGCGGGGGAAAAAGGGCGCGTCCACGGTCAGCACGCCACCCGCCAACAGAATCCCCACGATCCATCCCGCCGGGAGTGACCAGCGGATGTCGTAAAAGCGGAAAGCGGCCGTTACCGCGCCGAGCATGAACAAGACCGCCATCACGGGATCCAAAAACGGAGCCTGACCATTGTATTGCATACTGGTGTCGGAGTAGAGGATGGGCGAGAGGAAGGCCCTCTCCATTTGCCGGCGGAAGATCCATGAGGTGTCGCCGTCCGCATGATAGACCAAATCCAGGTGACGCAGGTTATCCGGCGTCCAGGCCACTACGCCCTGCGCGCGGTTCTGGAACATGCCGGTCTGGCCCGTGCGGGTGTAATCGTGGACCAGCAAGGGAGCCAAGACCAAGGCCGCGACGCCCAGCGGGACGCCGGTGGACGCCACCAGCCAGCGCGCCGGAGGGCGATGCAGCAGACAGGCCCACGCTTGTGAAACAATCCACAAAAAAGGCAGCAGATGGTTGGCCTGGTAGGACATTAAACCCAACCCCATTACGAGGCCCGCGCCCACACACGCGCTCAGGGACTGGTGGTGATGGGCGTACGCCCAAACCGCCAGCAGGGTGGTGGTGAAAAACGAAACCTGCACGTAATTCACCCCGCAGTGCAGGAGATGGATGAACCAGTGATTGGTAATGAGCGCCAGCGTGGCGAATAACGCGGATTTCGGCCCCCACCATCCCCGGACGAGAAAATAGAAGGGGATGACACTGAGTGTCCCCACGCAGACCGCGCTCGCGCGCAAACCCAGGAGATTGTCCCCCAAAAGATAAAGTCCTCCCGCGGGCACCGCGAAGAAAAACTGGGGAATGGCATACCACGAGGTGGAAAAAAACGTGTCGATTTTGCCTTCCAGGATTTGGCGGGCGTGGAGACCAACCATGCCCTCGTCCCCATGAACCGTGAAGGGCACGGCCGTGAGGCGGAAAAGGCCCAACGTGAGCGAGAGACCCATCAGCGCCAGGAGAGGCGCCAGGGACCACCGGGTTTCCAGGCGGATGTCATTCCATAGACGCAATCCAAACGCAAAAAATCCAAAAAAAAGAAAGACGAGCCAACTAAACAAGGCATAAGTCAAATGCCTGGGATGGGCAGAATCAGGCCGCGAGCCAGACCACACCCAGGCCATGGCCATGCCCGCGGCCGCCAAGCCTAGGAGAACCAGGATCAGTTGGAGAAGGGCTTTCTTTTGGACCGAGTCTGAGGGATTTATCGCGCCACGGTCACCGGGCTGAGGAAGCCGCTCCCGCCTGCACCCGAAAGAAAGCAGGGCGCCGCCGAGAAGGTACAATAGTAAGCCGGTCAGAATCTGGTGACGCAGGATGAAATATTGCGCCGCGGCCCCCAATCCGAGGACGCCCGGCCAGAGAATCCATTGCATTGACAAATCTCCTTTGCTGGAGGAATAGTAAGAAGAGTAACCTGTTCCGGTCAAGCAGGAACACATGAATCGGCGGACTCAGGTCTTCCAATAAGACGGGAGATCATGGGGAAGAGAAATACTCTCCCGGATGGATACCCTAGAACTCCGGGGGAGAATAAAAAAAGCGGATGATATTAAAAATTAAGACCGGGTTTTATCCAGAAGGATCATTCTCATGCGGGCGTTCATCTCGGTGAATTTGGATCAACCGTTGAAGGATTCCATCGAAAAAATCCAAAAAATTTTAACTCCCGCGGTCTCGGGCATCCGGTGGACGCGGGCAGAGAATTGCCACCTGACGTTGAAATTTCTAGGTGACATTCCAGTGGAATCTGTTCCCCAATTGCAAGCGTGCCTGCGGCCTGTGGGGGAGCGGATGCGGCCGTTTGTCATCGAGTTGGGCGGGGTTGGGCAGTTTCCGCCGCGCGGTTCCCTGTCGGTATTGTGGATCGGCTGCCGGGAGGGGGCGGCTTCCTTAAGCGAGTTGGAGAAGCAGATCCGCGGCGCGTTGGAAAACTCGAAGGTGGGTTTCGACCGCAAGCCGTTCTCGGCGCATCTGACCATTGGGCGCGGCAACCGCCACATGAAGGTGTTTTTCAAGAATCCAGAGAGGTACCAGGATCTGGCGCTGGGTACTTTACGGGTGGAATCGTTTTCGTTGATGGAGAGCGTGCTCCAGCCTTCCGGCCCGGTTTATACGGAACGGGATCGCTTCACATTAGGCAAGGCAAGGTAAAAAAGGATGGTCTGGGATGGGAACAGCGGCCTAGGATATTCTCCCGAAGGTTGTTCAGATAAGAAGGATGTTCAGATAAAGAGATCAAGATGATTGATTGTATGACGCGGACGGATCATGAGCCTTCCGTTACCGCTTGCGTGGCAGCCATGCCGCGTAGGGCGGCCTGGGCGGCCATATATTTCCAGGAGACAACGCCCAAGAACAGAATTTCGAATCCCAAATAGCCGATCACATACCATCCGCCGCCCGAACCAAATCCGTAACTGTGCAGCCCGGTGCCCAGGACGAAATTCACGCCGTACCAGGTCATCAGAATCAGCCAGAAACCGATGATCGAACAGACTGCCGTGCCGAAATTGGCGACCCAATCGGTGTAGCGGGCATGCAGAATGGCCATATATCCCAGAAGCGAGATCAACGCCCAGGTCTCTTTGGGATCCCACCCCCAAAAACGGCCCCACGACTCGGCGGCCCACACGCCGCCTAAAATCGTGCCCGCGGCCAGCAGCACGACGCCCACCTGCAGCACGCGGTACAAGAAGAGGCTGAGGTTGTTGAGCAGGTCGCGCCGGTTAGGGAGATAGAAATACACGCCCAGGTTAATGTGCGCCAATCCCATCGCCAGGGCGAACGCGCTGTAACTGAGCGTGATCGTCAACACGTGAATGATCAGCCAGTAATTGCTGCGCAGGACCGGAACGAGAGGATCGATGTCGGGATCGAAGGGCAGCAGATCGGCCATGATCAACGTGCCCACGCCCAGCGCGCAGGCCGTGGTGATGAACCAGCGCTGGCGGTAGATCAGTTCGAAAATGATGGCGAACAGGATGATGCCCCACCCCACGAAGACCACCGATTCATACATGTTGGACACGGGGGGGCGGCCGGAAATCAGGCTGCGGACGATCAATCCGTAGGTATTGTAACCAAATCCCACGATGCCTATGATCACCGAGAACCAGTACAAATAGCGGTTCGTGTAAAAGAACGAGACCAACAACAACACAAACGCGGTGAGATAGTAGATCCACGAGGTCAGAAACGGCCGGGTTTGGTTATATCCGATTTCCCATTGGATGACCTGCCGATTGGGGTAAAGAGCCGGATTGAGATTCGCCAATTGCGTTTTGAGTTCGCTCCCGGCTTGAGAGAACAAGGCAGCGTCCTGGTTCTTGACCGCGGCGAGAATTTGGAGAAACGTTTTTTTGAGCGCGTCCTGGGTTTCAGCCGGATACCCGTGGGGATGGTTGATCGACAGCCAAGCGGCTTCTTCGTCGGTTCCTGCCGGCGGGACGACGGTCAGCGCCTCACCGGTTTGGATGGATTGGAACAAAGTCAGTTGGTGGTATAACTTGGAGAATTCATTTTCCAGGCGGGTGAAATTGTCTTCATTGCGGCTGTGTTTTTGCGAGACCCGGTCGAACAGTTTGCGGAATTGATCGTTGGCCACCAGTTCGTTGTAGGAGAAATGGACCTGGGCCGGATTGAGTCCCATGACTTCTTTGAGGGGTTGGTAGTCGATGCGGATGATCTTCTCGTTGTACCAATCCTCGCTGGTCATGAAGGATAGCAGGTACCCAATGGGATCATGGCCTTGAAATTTCCACCGGCCGGTGATGTCGCGCAACGATTCCCCGGCGAAGGTATCCAGGGGTTTATACCGCCCGTTGTCTTGAATGGGAATGCCGCGCAGCGAATCGAAATCGAGGCCTGCGGGGAATTCAATCCCCTCGGCGGACCAGACGTTCAATCCAAGGATCAAGATGAGGATGGCGCGTTTCAAAGGATTTATGCCTCCTGGGGGGGAATGGATTGTGGGGGAAGGACGGTCGGGGCTTTGCGGCGGGAAATGAACATGATAACCATGCCCAAGCACAAGACTGTGGAACCAACGTAGATGATGGGTGTGCCCGGCGCCCGCGCGACGCTGAAGATTGAGGTGTCGGGCATGCCGTTCTTGCCCTCGATGTAACTGGATTGATAAACCAGAAATTGGTTATATCCGAGCGGATTGTTCATGTAAATCAAGGTTTCTTCCTCGACTTGGTTTTGTGGATCGATCACTTTCACCAAGCTTTGAAATTTCGCGGGACGGTTGGTGCCCGGATAGCGCGGCGCCTGGAAGTCGATCAGGTGAATCGCGAAGCCGAGCGGGTGGCGTTTCCGTCCGAATTCGATCACGCATGGTTCGTCTCCGGCCAGAAGGGTAACGGGATTATCATAGGACACGTAGCGAGTGACGCTTTGGCCTTGATGTTCCACCCGGACCTGCAGGGCGGGATTGTTGTGCGGACCGGCTGCGCCGAGGCCCTGATCGATGATTTCCTCCGTCACCTGCGCGTCGGGGATATATTGCTGCACAGAAAGCATTACCTGCGGCCAGGTGGTTTGAAATGGTTTGCCGATCTGGATGGTTCCCGTCAAAAATCCGCCCGCCGTGTTGGTGGCGCGGTAATGGAGTTGGCCGTCCGGCGTTTCCAAAAGGGTCACCAGGTTGGTGGAAGCGGAACTGGAGGCGTTTGGATAAATGAGGCGCGCGCTCAGGCCGCTGGGATTGGCTTTCCCGTGGATAGAGCCGAAATCGGGGAATTCGGAGAAAGCCAGATGCTCCTCCGTGCCTTCCGGCCCTTCGAGTGTGAACCGGATGGCGGGATTGAACGCGCCGCTCTCCCGGTTGATCAATTGCCCATCCTGAATCGAAGCCCGCGGCAGGAATTCCTTGTTTGTAACCGTGTATTGTTTCTGGTTCCATTCAAACTTTTTGGGTTCTTTGAGTAAATCCTCCAACAACAGGGTTTGCACTATGGTGCCGTCCGCCTGGTGAAGTAACACCTGCCCCACGGTTTGGGTGGATTCACTCGTGGGCGGGGCGAGGGCGGCTTCCAATTCCGCCGGGCTTTCCACGCGCCGGAATTGGACTTGGGCCATTTGGCCAAGGTTCATGGTGTTCTGCGCGGGATCCCGGGCGATCAGCCAGGGACCGGTGCTGGTTTCGTTCATTCCCGCCTGGTGCAAACCCAACTGAATCGCCGGATTCCCTGGCGTGCCGCCGCCGGTGACCCGCTGGATAGGTTGGGGATTGAGCAAGTACCGCTCCACATAACAGACGATCCCCGTTTCGCCTACCGGATAGCGAATTTCCTTCCCTTCCGGGATAGGGCGGTTGAGAAACCAGGGATCATACTCCACTTGGACGTTCATACGTGGCACTTTGACAGAGAGGACGGTTTCGTTGATCAGGATGGAGTCGGATGTTTGACCTTCTTGAAGTATCAACTGCCCTTCGATGCCATACTTCCGGGTGACCATGGATCCCGCAAGGATGATGAGAATGCCCAGGTGTGTAATGACGAAACCCGTATGTCTCTTCTTCCAGGGAAACCGGCTCATGGCAGCGCAAAACACGTTGACTCCCAGGACGAAAAGCAGAAAATCGAACCAGCGGGTTTGATAGATCAGCCGCTGGACATTTTCCGTGCTGGTTTTCGATTCGAGGATCGTGGCCCAACTCAGCAGGATGGCAAAGGCGACGAGTAAGATGACCGCCAGTTTAAGGCTGGCTAAAAAGTCGAAAATACGCTTTGGAACTGACTTCACAATAATCTGTCTCGGGTGTCAGAATGAGATCCATTCCCTATTGCCGGCGTGATGGATTCGATCGTTTTACTTATCGAACAGTATATCGAACCGGGTGGTGAGAACCAAGTTGACTAAAATGATTGTAGTTTCCCGGGATGGTTTGAGAAGGTGCGGGGCATGACTTCTGTGTGGTCCTATTGTGACCGCTCCGATCGGGGCTATGGTTTATTCAAGCGCCGTATTTTTCATGCCTTGGAGCGGCACGGCTGGACCACCTCGTTGGCTGAAGCCCCTCTCCTGGAAGCATCTTCCAAAGCCGTTTTACGCGAACATCTCGAGCGGCACGCGCCGGACTGGATTTTTCTGATCAACCAATCCGCCGGGCAGTTTTATGAATACCTCGAGATCCCTCCCCACCGGCGGCCGTATACCACGCGAAAATTCGTCTGGTACCTGGATGATCCTCATTTTTTCGTGGACCGCCCGTTCGAACCGCTCGAACATGTCTTTTGTTTCGATGAATCCTATCTGGATTATCTACGAAGATTCTCCCCCCGGGTCTGCGGTTTCTTTCCCGTGGCGGCGGATCACGAAACGCCAGGCGCGCGGGATTCCCGCTTCGCTTGTGAGGTCAGTTTCGTCGGCGGGGTCATCAGTCAGGTGGAACGCCGGGCCCAGCTCGCTCCGGAGATGCAAATCTATGTCGACCGGCTTGTCGATCTGCAACTGCAATTCCGCCATAAAACTTTTTTCGAACTCGCGGATGAATACCCCATCGCGCCGGGCAAACGCATCCAAATCACCCCGCCGGTGGCCCATTATCTGTATTGGGAAGCGAACAACCGCTACCGGCTGCGGGTAGTCCAGTCCTTGGCCGATTTCGATCTGCGCATTTACGGCAACGAGGATTGGATATCCCTCCTCCAGGATACGCCGTTGGCCGGATGCTACAGCGGTCCCATCGATCCGGCGCACGAATTGCCAGCGGTTTTCGCGTCGTCCGCCGTCAATCTCAACATCCACAGCCTGCAATGCCGGGGCAGCTTGAACCAGCGGGATTTCAACGCCCCTTTGGCCGGGGGATTTCTCCTGTCCGACTGGGTCCCGGCCGCCGGCCGCTATTTTGTTCCGGGAAAAGAAGCGGTGTATTGGAGCGATGTGGATGATCTGCGCCGTAAGACCGTCTATTACTTGGCGCATCCGGAAGAACGCGAACGGATCGTCCAGCAGGGGCGGGAACGGATCATGCGGGAGCACACCTACAATCGGCGGGTAGAAGAATGGTTGCGATGGATGGGCTTTTGATAAAGAATTGGAGATTTTTCCCAAACGTTGGATTCTCCAAGGAGAGGGAGGGAATGGTAAAAAATCCATCCCCAAAGCGTGGAAGCCGTGGAGTGAATTGTACAAATCCGGATGACCGGATTGCTCTCTAATGCCCGGATGAAAGAATACCCTGATGCAAGCGGCTCAGCAGGTGATCCACCCTTCCGGTTATTCCCAGCCTTCAGGAATCTTTTTCTCCTTCCCGCGGACAGACCACCAAAATCGGTTGGACGTCACCGAAGAGGGATTCAATTTCCAAGACTTGACGCTCGATGCCAGGCATATCAAGGGGCAGGGGGACATCGAGACTCACCGCCGTCACCTGGCGGAGATGGAGATCGGAGACGCTGCGCCGGACTGCCGCCTCCCAGGGTAAACCTAAACCCAAGGGATGTTTTAACTTTTTTTGATATTGATTCAAGAATTCCGATCCCCAGGCCAGGGAGGATCCAGATATGAATAAGATGGCTTGGAGATCCATGTCATCCATGTATTCGATGATGTTTTCCAGAATCCGCCGGGGACCCGGCTGCGCTAGGGTTTCCGGATGCTCCAGGGAGAGCCGGGCGGCGCGAAATTCGGCATAGGAGGCGAGGTCGATCCAGCCGTCAACCCGGGAGATCTCTTCTCCCAAACCCTCGTCGGATTTAGCCAGATCGACTGGGATATAGATGGAGCCGAACCGGCAACCTGCCTCGCCGGCCTTCTGTAATAAAAAATCGATCTCTTCGATCGTGGGCTGTTCTGGGAGAGATTGTCCTTGTTTTGGGAGCGTGGGACAGAATTCTAAAGCCGCCTCCCGATGCAAATGTCGCAAGGCCTGAAGCCATTTCGAAACGGTGGCAAACCAATGCCCGGAATTGCCATTCGATGGCTGAGGATACGAAAGGAGAAGCAGTGGATGATTCATCGTTGATTGTTCGCACGGCCCCGCGGTTTGAGATCGGAATGATTATCTATGAATTCAACCATCGCAGTCTAAAAAATCCAACCCAGGATGACAAGGCGGAGCGCATTTCACCGCCGGTCATTCCTATGACAGAGCCGGGAGCTTGGATGGAGTCAGGGAGGATTTCGAGTTGCCCGTGAATATTGGTTGGTCTTCTCTGGTCCGATTCCGATCCCAACAGCCCGAGGGGTACGTGAATCAGCCTCAGGGTTCTGGTTTGGTTGGCGGGGGTACGGGATGTGGAGCGGAATGGGATTCGTTCGGAATGGGGTGGCTGGTATCCGCGGTGGAAGGACTGGACTGGGTTTGTAAGAAATCCAGAGAGGAACGAAAGGAGAAATACGTATCCAGCTGGGCGGTTTCGAGGATAAACCGGAAGTGGGAGGGCATGTTGAGGATTTCCAGTTTCCCCTGGGAAGGTTCGTATAATTTCAGCAACTTAAATAAAAAATACGTGAAATGGAGGGGCAACCAGGAATAATGACTCAGGTCCAGGATGATTTCAGAGGGATTGCGGGCCAGGATGGTTTTGAAATGTTCTTCGAAAGATTCGATATCGGTTTTATCGATATTCCCGGTGAGCGTTACGCGGTTGAATTCTCCGACTTGGGTTTCTTCTACATGAAACATGAGGCATCCACTTCCACTTAAGGTTTGATAGGTTTTGGCCCGTTGGCGGTTTCCGACAACATGGTTTGGATTGCGTTGGCGTATTCGTGCTCGGTCGTGGGTTTGGACAAATATACCCGGACCGGGAGATAGAGTGCTTCTTTCACCAGGGCGGCCAGGTATCCCGGGCCAATGGCCAAAACCGGGGGAAGGGGATCGAGCGGCGTGTTTTTCAGCTCATTCAGTTGAACAATCGTCCCGCAGGATTCCACATCGATGTCCACGACCAGGAACCGCGCCTGCCCGGCGGCGATGAGCTTCAGGGCGTTTCCAAATCCTTGCAACTTCCAGACCGGCATTTCTTGGTTCCGTAAAGGTTTTTCCAAGCGGTTGAGAGTGGTCTGGCCGCGGGCGATTAGCAGGATGCCTTGGGAACCGGCGGCTGCCTTGTGGGCTATTCCATTTTTTAGAGGATCAACCGCCGGACCAGCGGGTTCGGTCGCGAACACCGGAAAGATGAAACTGCCGGGCAAGACCGGGCTTCGTTGAAAATATGCTGTGGAAACCGGACCGGTGACCACGGTAAGAGCGATCCCTTTCTTTTCATAGGTTTGGAGGCTGGAGAGTAACACCGTGAACGCAGTCCGTTGGATTTGGTCGATCTGGTGGCAGGCCAAAAGCAGTTCGGTAATCCCGTTGGCTTGAGAGATGATTTTTTCGACTAGGGATGCCGCCTCGATCGTCAGCGGGCCGGTAAACGCCAAAACTCCCTGGTTTTTGAAGAAAAAGCCGGTCACGGTGGTTTGGCCTCGGAACCAACGGCGATAGAGGGGGCGTTCTTGGTCTTCCAGGAATTGAATCCCGGCCCGATTGCCGCCTTCCAACCGCACGACCACGCCGGTCCGGGTGAGGGGATGGTGGATAAGCTCATACGGTGTCCACGATTCCGGCCGCGGTTGCTTATGATAGGCGGGAAGAATCCAAATTTGACGGCCGGTTTCCAGAAGCCGCGTTGTTTCCACCAGCATCCCCGTGGCGCTTTCGTTCACGATGACACCGGTGGTGACAGGAAGCGACTCCGATGAACACAAAAGGCATGGTTCCTGAATACGGCGCCGTTCTTCCCGGGGATGGAGCGTAAGCACAATAAGCAACCTTCTAAAATAAGCAAGATTAAATAGTCGATTGAGAATCAATCTACTTCAAAATCCAATCGGTTCAAGAGATGTGTAACGATTTATATCTTTTTGTAATTTTATTTTAATTAAATATCCCAGTGAAAAGTGTCTATACTGACCAGATATTCAAATGACTGGAGAGAATCGGCCCAATTCACTTTTGTGGGATGGAGGTATGATCCCCCAATTTTTCTTCCCCTGATAGGGTCTTGAGCCGGCGGGAGGAGCCGCCGAACCGATTCATGTTGTCTTCGCCATTGAAAACGTGTTACGATATAGAGGAGAAGGGAGCAAAGGATACACCATTTTAATTATTCAACGGTTGTCCTGCCGGAATGATTAACGCGCCTGTGGCCGCAAGGAGAGAACATCTGGTTCTCGAGGGGATGGATTCGGACGAGAAAAGCCTGGAAAGGATAGGAAACAGGAATATTGGCCGGTAGATAATTTATGAATTGGTTGCTTATGGTGTGAACGAGTGGAGAAAGACAGGGAGAGGCCGGATGTTTAAATCGATTTTGTTGGCGGTGGATTCATCACGCTATAGTGAAGTGTGCACCCGCTACGCGCTGGAATACGCCAAACTATTGGGCGCGAAAATCACCGGTTTGAGTGTCCTGGACCGGAAAGAAATCGCGATTGTGTATCCCTACTATTACCCCACGGCTGATTTTCCCCCGGTATTTGACGAAACGGTGATCGAAAACACCGATCTGTTTGAGAGGCAGAAACAACGGGCGCTTGAGGTGCTCCGGCGGGTGGAAGACGAATGCCGGAAGATGGATATCCCTTGCGTGTGTGAAATCCGTGACGGCTTGGTGCCGGAAGTGATTTTGGAGGAAGCCCAATCGGCGGATGTGTTGTTCGCCGGGCAGCGGGGCGCGGGGGCGGAATACACCAAAGGCCTCCTGGGGTCCAACTTGGAAAACGTGGTGCGGCGTTCCAGCATTCCCATCATCGTGACGCCGCACAACTACCGCACCTTGCAGCATATCCTGGTGTGCTTTGATGGAAGCGAGTACGCGATCCGGGCGTTGCGGTCGGCGGTGCGCTTGGCCGCGGCCTGTCCGAAAGGGTGTGTCACGCTCCGGCTGCTGGTGGTGCATGACAGCGAGGAAGCCGCCCAGCAGATCGCGGAAAAGGCGGTGAAATACCTGCAAGCCTATGACATGAAGGAAATCTTTCTGCACCGGAAAGGGGATCCCGCCGAGCAGATCATCGAATGTGCCCAAGCGGAAAATATCGACTTGGTGGCCATGGGGGCATACGGCCACAGCCGGATCCGCGAATTGATGCTGGGCAGCACCACGGAAACCATTTTACGTCATGTCAGCCGGGCCGTGATGTTGCATCATTGACGGAGGCCTCCCGCGAGGATGGTCTTTCCCGCGGTTCCAAGTATACATCACTTTCCCTCAGCGGCTTGGTTTTCCTTCCAAATGAACTTACCATTGAGCGTACCATTACTTTTCCCGGCGCTATTCGTTGATAGCAAGCATGAAACCGGTGAAAGAAATACCGAAGCGGCTCCGATTCGAGATTCAGACCTTCGATTTAGACCGAGGAAGCGATGCCGTCGCCGGGACCGGGAAAGTGGGATTTCTCTCCATCCGGGAGAGGAGGATAGAGAACCCTGTTTAACAGTTTCTTTACAATTATCAATGGGAATATGTCACGGGCACCATACCACATGATTCATGGGAATTTTTTTCGTTTGTTTTTGATTCTGGGCCTTGGTTGCCTGGCCGTTTGCTTCTCCGCGTGGCCGGTCTTGGCCGAGGACAACCTGGATGAGTGGTACACGGCCGCCGGCGTGGCTTATTCATCCGGCGATCCGGTTACGGCGGCGTATTATTACCGGCGGATTTTGGAATCCCCGGGTTGGGAACAATACGACAAACAAATCAACGTGCTCCGCAGCCTGGGGATGGTGGAGGAGTCGCAGGCCCGGTTCCAGGAAGCGGCGCAGTACTATGAGCAACTGATGGATCTCCTGACCGACCGGAGCGATCCCGCAGTCGAACAGACATACCAAATGTATGTCATGCGTTACGCCAATTGTCTGGAACGCACGGGAAAGTATTCAGCGGCCAACCGGATTTATTGGAACGTGTACAAGGAATCCGATCCCGCGGTCCAGATCACGGTCCTGAGGCGGATTCTGCAAAACTCCGGTTTTCTGCAACTCACACCCGCGGAGCTGAACGCCCTGCGCCAAGAGGTGATTCCCCGCTACGCAGACGTGTTGGGGTGGGATTTGGCGGAACTGTTGCGTCTCCAAGGACGGCTGGAGGACAGTCACGCGCTGTACGAGGACCTCTGGCGCGCCAATCCGGATTTCGCCCGTGAATACGTTCCCCGGATGGTGGAATTGTATTCGGTGCTGGGAAAACTGGACGCTTGGGTGGAAAGTGTCCGGGCGGAACGGATGGGGAGTCAGAGCGCCGATACATATCTTTTGCTGGAGGTGGCCATCCTCAAGGAAGCGCGGCGGGACAAAGAAGCCTTGGACGAAATCGAAAAATTCGTGTTGCCGGGGAAAAAAATCGATGAATTGCGGTCCGAAGATTATGAATTGATTTTGACCGAGATTTCATCTCCCCTTTTGAACGAGTGGATCGAATTGGTGATCGCGCAACGGGGGACCGCGCCAGGGATCGTAATCCTGCGTTCCCTCCTGAATCTTCTGTCGTTGGACACTCAGCGGCGCAAACGGTTGAGCGATTTGTATGTCAGCGCCGGTCAAACTCCCGAAGCCCTTAAACTCTGGACCGATTGGAGTGAGGTTCAACAAGGCAAGCCGTTCGCGGTGCTCAGCGCGGCCGAGGAGATTTACGCGCTGGGGGAGACTGAAAGCGCCCGGGACCTGTTGAAAAGGATGGGGGATCAAATCCCTCCCGCGTTTGCCTTGAAGCAAGGCCAGATCGCGATGCAATTCGGGGATTATCCGGCTGCCCTGGCCGCGTTCCGGGTTGCTGCCGCCTCGGGGGGGATTCCTCCCGCTATGATCACATCCACAATTCAGAATTTTACCGAAACTGCCGCCACGCGGGACGCCTTGGTCGCGGCGTTGGTGGATTCCGCCTCCGGCCAGTCCTATACGGATACGCCGGAATGGATCAAAACTTCTCTCATCCGCTATGGCGTGCAAAATGAATCCAAGGAATTGTTAGGGCAACTGGCCGCGGCGGATCCCAACGGGGTTTGGAATTTCTATATCGCCAACGAAGCCTTGCAGCAAGGAAACCGGAAATGGGCCTTGGAGATGTTGGAAGCCATACCGCGGGAGAGCCTGTACCGGTCCATGGCCGATCAAGCCCTTGCTTCCATTTTGAAGGAAGATGCCTCGATGGATGCCCAGCGGCGAGCCGCCCGGCTGTTGAAACCCACCTTGGAGGCTTTGTTCTCCGAGACTCCGGCGGTGCCCCTGACGCCATCCGTGGCCGATACGTTGCTAGATTATGCTGAAATCTGTCTGAATGCGTTTGATCCCGGTGAAGCGTTGAAAGCCATCCGGGTGGTGGAATCAGCCACCGGGAACTTGACCCGCCCTCTGGATTCCAGCGCGGGGGCCCGGTTGGCTTTCGCGCGGGCGAAAGCCATGGCAGAAATGGCTTCCTTCGAGCCGGCGGCGCAGCAACTCCAAAAGCTCACCGAGCCGCCCTATGGGGAAGAAGCCCGTTTTCTTCTTGCCCAGATCAGTGTGGCCCAGCGGGAGGTGGAAACGGCGCGTAACCAGTTGCATCGCATCGTGGAGGATCCCCAATGCTGGCGGCGCGCCAATGACGCGCTGGCGCTTCTGCTGCTTCTCGATCCGCTGGTTGGGGATTCGCTCAACCTGTTTTGCGATGCGGTGCTGTATCAAATGCAGGGCCGGTTCGAAGAGGCCATCCCGCCCCTCCGGCAGTTGGCGGTGAACCATTATGGCGATGACTTGGAAGAATGGGCCCGGTATTATATCGGGAAACTGAAAATGGAATCAGGAGACCGGACCGGAGCGCGGGAGGAGTGGGAGCGGTTGCTGTTGGATGTGGACCAGCCGGTTATCCATGGACTGACGCGTTGGGGATTGTTGCATTTGGATGATCCAGTCCAGACTCCGGACACAGTCAACGCCCAGCGGGAAAATCTCATCCTGAAATTGCCCGATACGCTTTTCGCGGATCTGACCCGGCTTGAACTTCAATCACGAGGTCGCAGAGCACAGCCATGAACGAGTCCCAAGCCACCACGCCACCAATGGTGGAAATGATAACGAATCCGGCCATGGCCGAGGAAGAGGAAGCCGCCTTGGGCCGGGGATTTTTTCATTTGACTCCGTGGGAAATCATCGCGATCGCCCTTTCGTTTTGTTTGATCGCTTTTGTCGCCCTTCCCAGTTATTTCAAATATCTGGAAATCATGCGCGGCCGGGAATGTTCCAAACGGCTGACGCTTTTTGCCAACTGTTTGAAATATTTGGCAGAAAAAAACCACACCCAACCGGGTGAACGCATTTGCGAACTGTTCGATCTGAACGAAACATTGGAAATGGCCCAGCGGTTAGCGTACGAGAAAGCCCAGCTCGGTTCGCAAAAGGCCTTGTTTTTCAAGGTCGGCGCGGAGCCGGATTGTCCCGCGGGCGGGGATTATACGTATTCTCTAACTTTGGGAGCGGATGGAAACATTGTGCTTCCGACCTGCTCCCACACCACCGGCCCAAACAAAGATTTCTATATTCAAAACGGATTGTGCACTGTGGACGTGTCGAAAGTCGATGGAAAAATCGGTTTGAAATAAGCTGACAAGGACCTCATGGCTACGATACTGGTGGCGGACGATGAAGCCAAACTGCGAAAAATCCTGACCTTGGCTTTGATGGAAGACGGCCACGAAATCCTCGAAGCCAAGGATGCGACCGAAGCCGTCGAAATTATCCAGAATACATCTCTCAGCCTGGTAATCACCGACTTGCGCATGCCGGGCGGGTGGGGGATGGAAGTTCTCAAGGCCGTCAAGCAAACCAGCCATTATATTCCTGTCATTATTCTCACTGCCTATGGTACTATCGAAAACGCCGTTGAAGCCCTCAAAAACGGTGCGCATGATTATCTGTTGAAACCCTGTGATCTCGACGAAATTAAAATGGCGGCCCGCAAAGCGTTGCAACTCCAGCACTTGGAACTGGAAAACCGCTACCTGCGCGAGGAACTCCGCCAACACACCGGCCAAGGGGAATTGGTCGGCAAATCCCCGGCCATGCTCAAGGTCTTCGAACTGATCCGGCGTGTGGCGCAGGGTGACGGCACCGTCCTGATCCGGGGCGAGAGCGGGACGGGCAAGGAACTCGTGGCCCGGGCCATCCACTTTCAAAGTCCGCGGGCGGAACGGTCCTTTGTTTCGGTAAATTGTTCGGCTACCCCCCCGGATTTGCTGGATCTTGAACTGTTCGGCCGGGTGCGGGGATTGCGCCTGAACCAGGCATCGCCCACGACCGGTAAAATTGAACTGGCGAATGGCGGCACCTTGTTTCTGGACGAGATCGGGGATTTGACGCCCAGCCTGCAGGGGAAACTGCTGCGGTTGATCGAGGAAAAGGTCATCGAACCAGTCGGCGGAACGCGCAGCAAGAAAATCGATGTCCGCATCATCGTTTCAACCAACAAAGACCTGGAGGAGCGGGTACGCAAGGAAGCCATGCGTTCCGATCTGTATTTCCGGCTCAATGTGTTGCCGATCGGGGTGCCCCCTCTACGGGAACGCAAGGAAGATATTCCACTGCTGATCAATCATTTTCTGCGGAAGAAAAGCCGGGGGAACACGGAACTCAAGTTTTCCTCCGAAGACATCGAAGCCATGATGCGCTATCACTGGCCGGGCAATGTTCGCGAGTTGCAAAATGTGGTGGAACGGGCTATCGTCCTCAACACCACGGATCTGGCCGCCTTGATGCCCTCCATTCATCCTCCTTTGACCCCCGGCGCCCAGATGGGATTCCATCAAAAGGAACTGCTGAATTTATCGTACAAGGAAGCCAAGCGTTACATTTTGGACGATTTCGAGAGAGTGTTTTTCACCAATCTGCTCCGCAAAACGGGCGGCAATGTTTCGCGCGCGGCCCAATTGGCGCAGGTTCACCGTAAAAACCTCTATGTGAAACTCACCGAGCTGGGCATCGATCCGCGGCAATTCGGTCCACCGGAGGCGGGGGGGGAAGAATCCTCTCCGGCCTTGCCTGCGTAAAACACCAGTTCTTTATTACGCGGAATGATGGCTGCCGGTGAGGGAGGATTGTCACGTTTATTCGTTTCGTAACCGCATCATCACCCATACCGGTGTGCCATCCGGGGGGAGGACCGTTTCGTCGGCCCGGAAGTTTTTTTTGTTCCAATATTGATCGCGGATGGTGAAGGCGGCATTGCTGGTTTTTCCTCCGGGACACGAAAACAGGCACGTGATACACCCCGACCGCCAGACGGGGATGAGTTTTTCATGTCCTCCGGCGCGGATGACATAGTCTTCGGGATTTTTCTCGGTGAACAGGTCCGGCAGGCGGTGTTCCCGGCCGTCCCATTCAATCCAAATCTCCAGCCTGGAGCCTTCAACGCGCTGATCGGGGGCGGAGGCGGCTGGATCAGCCCGCTGCTCCCAGGTGGCTTCGCTCAGATTGTTCCCCAAGGCGGCGCCGATGGTCTCCAAGGCTTTGAGTATTTCCAGGTCAGAGACCTCTGTCATGATAAGAGCCTTGGTGGCATTGGCGCCCCTGGACCAGACGATGAAATGATGCCCGTTGGCCCGGTCGGCGCGGGAGTTGTAGCGCTTCGGGTGGATTGTCCCCCCGAACCGGATGGTTTTGGCCGCGGGATCGATAGAGACCTCCGGCACCGGATTCCGTCCGCATGATTCCATGATGGGAATACCGGCACTTAAAAGAATCGATAGATGGATAAAATATTTCATTTGATACCGTTACAATATTTTACTGGCAGCAGCCGGTGAAAAATCGGTCAATCATTATTATACTGGGATGAAGCGTGGATTTATTGTGTTTGTCGATAATCTTGAGGATGAATAGAGGAGCGGAGTCATGAATCGCGGATTCACGTTGATCGAGTTGTTGATCGTGGTTGCCATTATCGGCATTTTGGCGGCGATCGCCGTGCCGAACTTCTTGAATGCCCAGCTCCGGGCCAAAGTGGCCCGCACGCAAGCGGACATGCGCAGTGTTGCCACTTCGATCGAAACCTTTCGGATGGATAAAGGGGTGTTGTTGCTCGATTTTTGGGATGATGACAGCGCCGAAGCGCAAACCCGCTGGGAAAAGAATTTCAACCGGGTCGGTCCCCGGCCTCCTTACACGACCTTCGAGGGGCCGTTTTATCCCTTGACTTCTCCTGTCTCTTATTTATCTGCATTGCCTCGGGACCCATTCAGTCCACGGGAGAAGAGCGTTGGTTTTGGCGCGGATGAGAAGGGCTTGTGTTATATTTATTTCGATAATGATCCCGTGTTTCCCGGAGAGGATTTTGGCATCGATTTGTATAAGGAGGCCAACGCGCGTTTCTATAACCTGAATCCTCTCAAGGAAAACGAGTTCGCCATGATCAGCATCGGGCCGGACGGATATATCGGAGTGGATTCAGGCGGAAATTTACGGGGATTGCCGTATGATCCCAGCAACGGTGTAGCCAGCACGGGAGACATCGTCCGGCGGTAAGGGAAAGACCTTACTGATCGCGATTTACCAGGATTTAGAATAATTGGATCGTTGCGGGTAAGGGTAGAGGATAATCGCAATCCCTTCGTAATTTTCCATGATCGCTCCTTTCTTTGATTCTCCCTCCGATGAGCCTGATTCAGACGCCGATTCCCCATTAGCTTTGGATTGCCATCCTCGTAGAAACCGCGAAAATCCCTTCCTCTCCGGACATGGCCTGGGGACAGATTGGAAATTGTGAGGTTTGCTTGGTCCACGGGGGGATAAACAATTTTCATTCCATTGTATAATTGAAATAGAAATTGCCGCCTTCTGTTTACACTGGCGGAAAAAAATGATAACAATGAGAAGGATATAATTGGGATTCTACTTCCTCCCTGGGATAAGGCGGATTAAATTGCGGACCTTGCGAATAACTGCGTTGGGTTTGTTCTTGATGGGTTTCGCCATCACGGCCTTGGCAGGCCATGTGATCACCTCCGTAGAAGCCCTGGGCGCCATCCGGATCGTGTATCCTGGAACCGAGCATTATGAAATGGGCGCCGCTGTGTCCGGTGCCGGAGATTTCAACGGGGATGGCTTTCTCGATGTCGCCATTGGCGCTCCCTCGTACGATCCTGGCGGTTTCGGTAACGAATATGACAATGGGGCGGTGTTCATCGTTTTCGGAACCCAGCTCAACCGGGACCGGGGATTGATCGACCTCTCCTCGCCGGAATTCGACGGCGTGGTAGTGATGGGGCGCTTCGAGTCCCGTCTTGGCCACGCGCTGGCCCTGGCGGGGGATGTCAACGCGGATGGATTCGCGGATTTAGCCGTGGGATCAGAAAATGGGAACGCGGGGTATATTCTGTTCGGCAAAAAAAATTCCCGCCGCCTGATTCCCGTGGCCGACCTGCGGGACGATGGGGTGGAAATCACGCATACCGGTTTTGCGGTGGACGCGGCGGGCGATGTTAACGGAGATGGTTTCCCGGATGTGGTATTCGGGATGCCCGCCGCCAGCCGGATATCGGTTAAAACTCCCAGTGGCCAGGAGGAGGAATACGACATCGGCCGGGTGGTGGTGGTGTATGGCCGCCGGCGGTTTCCCCAGATCCTCGATTCGCGTATCCGGGAGTATGGGGTGTTGCCATTGCGGGGGATTGCCGGATCGCGTGTGGGGGAATATGTATGCGGGAACTTTGATTTGAATGCCGATGGTT
Source organism: Candidatus Omnitrophota bacterium (assembly GCA_013177805.1). Classification (GTDB taxonomy): domain Bacteria; phylum Hinthialibacterota; class Hinthialibacteria; order Hinthialibacterales; family Hinthialibacteraceae; genus JABLXU01. The sequence continues at coordinate 26,644 of JABLXU010000039.1, read as the reverse complement.
TTTCGGATCTCTTTGTCGTTGCGCCCAAAGGCGGGCGGGATCTGGAGGGCCGGGCGGTGTTATTGCAGGGGCGGAGCCAGTTCGAGACCATTGAATATTCCTTTTTGATCGATCACGCCCGGCATTTCATCCGCAATGCGGGCGATGTGAACGGGGATGGATTTCCCGATTTTCTGGTGGGCATGGAAGATCAATCGGTGCTTTTGTTGTGGGGAGGGGACTATCTGCATGGCGCCATCGACCTGCGCAACCTTGATGCCCGCTGGGGATGCCTCGTAAAGGGGGCGCAATCCGCCTTCGGAGTAGGAGATGTCAATGGTGACGGTTTTTCCGACATCGCCGTGGCCTTGCCCATGGATTACGTCCGGGACAAGGCGTTCGCGGGCCGGGTAGTCTTTCTTTTTGGCCAGATGGAGTGGCCTTCCAGTTTGGATATTCGCAAAATCGTCAATGGAGATATCACCCATGTCAATTATGTGGTGGTGGAAGGTGTTGAGCCGTTCGAGGCGTTTGGCTCGCATGTCGCCGGGGTGGGAGACATCCAGGGGGATGGATTCGCGGATGTGCTCATCGGCGCGCCGACTCAGCGCCTTCCTGGAGAATTGCGCATGGAAAGTCCCGGATCCGCCTATCTGATCCAAGGCCGCAGCTTGTTCATGTGCCTGCAAACCCGCCGGAGCCAGTTTTTCACCCAGGAAACGCCAGCCCGGTGATCCGGTTGAAAATCCGAACAAACCCAAAAAAGTGAAAGATTCCCCTCCCTAACGGGATAAGCCTAAATGAGCACGCCTCCGGGTAACTTCCCGGCCGTTGAGCCAGGGGGTGAACCGCGGAACCTAGTTCCGGCTTGGGAGAGGGAGCCGTTCGATGCCACCCTGCGATCAGGATAGGGAGAATTCGTGGAAGCAACCATACCACAGTCGGAACTGGAGATCAGCGCGGGGTTTCACCGGGGCGAGCGGTGGGCATTCGACGCCGCGGCGCGGGCGTATTTTACGCCCTTGACGCATTTCGTGACCCACCTGTTGCGTGACCGGGACCGCGCCGTGGATTTGACGCAGGAAGCTTTCTTCCTCGCCTGCCGGGCGCATCAAAAAGTCGATCCCAACCGCCCGTTGGGACCTTGGTTGTATCAAATCGCCCGCAACCTGGCGTATAAAGAATACAACCGGCGGATTAAACGAAGCGCTGTGCCTCTGGAAGAAATGACGGACGATACCGGGTATTCGGTTTCCGATGAAACCGCGAGTCCCCGCGGAGATCTAATGGAAAAAGAAGCGTTGGAAAGGATTCACCGGGCCATGAATCGTTTGAAACCCAAATACCGGGACATCTTGACTCTGCGCCTGATTCAAGGTCTGCCCAGCGAAACCATTTCGAATTTACTCCGGATTCCCGTTTCGACCGTAAATACCCAGACCCACCGGGCCTTGAAAATCCTGCGGCGGTATGCCCACCAGGAAGGACTCCAGGAGGAGGAACTGTTCTCATGAAATGTTCCTCTGTACAAAAAGAATTGTTGGCCTGGACAATCGATCACAAGGGGACCGGCGCGCCCGAGTATTTGAAAAAGCATCTCGACACCTGCGAAGCCTGCCGCAAGGAATGGAACGCCATCCAGGGCTGGGTTCAGGCGTTACAGCCCCAGGAGGAAGAATGGACTCCGGAAGAAGGTTTCTATGAGCGGTTGGTCGAGCAGGCCATGCGGGAGAAACGCCGTGCCTTATTGACCGAATCCACCCGGCAGGAACTGGCGTTGGATTCCCCGGGTGTTTTTCCCTTGTTCAACCGCCGGATTTCCTGGATGGTACCCGCGTTTGCCCTTTTTCTCGTAATGGTGATTCCCGCCGCGATATGGTTCCAAAAATCGTTCAATACCATTGGGGAAATTCAATACACCTCGGGTCCTGTGATCGCCATGGCCGATTCGCTGCTCAACACCCGCCGGGGTGAACGTTTGCCCCGCAACACCACCTTGCAGACGCCCCAATATGCCAGAGGCATCGTTCAGCTCAAAAATGGAGTGGAAATATGCCTCGATCAACAATCGCGGCTCACCTTGGCTGATCCCCGCACGGTGCAGATGGACCGGGGCACAGCCTATTTCGATATTCCCCCGCAAGAAAAAAGTTTCCGGGTGATTTTGCCCAGCGGAGAAATTCAGGTGCTGGGAACGGCCTTCGCTGTCACCATCACGGAAAATGAATCCGTCGTGACGGTCACCCGTGGGAAAGTACGGGTGACGGAGGGGGGGCGGTCGATTCAGGTCGCATCGGGGATGGAGGGGGTGATCCGTCCAGCCGTCAAGCCGGAAATCCGCGAAGCCCAGCGCTTGGAACAGACCGTCCGCTGGGTAAGCCGGATCCGGGAACAACGGAACCAGGATGAATTACGGTACTATTATCCATCGCTGGCTGCTCCCACGCCCACGCAGAGGGCCCAGTGAATCCGGGCCGGGATTCCCAGGGGAGCCAATCCCCCCAAGCGGGAGAATAAGCCGATGAAACGCGACGCGTTTACCCTGATTGAACTGCTGATCGTTGTGGCGATTTTGGGTATTATCACCGCCATCGCCGTGCCGAATTACCGGGACGCCATGATCAAAAGCCGCGTGGCCCGCGCCAAGATGGACCTGCGCGCCCTGGGCGGCGCTCTTCATACCTACCGGCTCGATCACAACATTTTCCCCCGCCGGGATTCCGATTTGCTTTTCTTTGCGGATTATCTCCTGCCCGATCTCACCTCGCCTGTGGCCTACCTTTCCTCTCCCCGTCTGCGGGATCCATTCGGTCCGGTTGCCGAGTACATAGCGCCCCAGCGGGAAATGGATTTTGTGGCGGGAGCGGCTGATTATCCGGTGATGAAAAATTCCTATACCTACACCCCATACGTCAGTTTCGCGCGGTTGCACGGACTCGAATCCCGCCGGCGGGAAGCGTTCGTCGTGGCCAGTGTCGGACCGGATCAGATGGATTCCTTCATTGTCGATGTTCCTTTCCCGGATAGTTACCGGTATCCGGGTGATTCGGTGCGGGATTCGATTTATGATCCCAGCAATGGCACGATCAGCCTGGGTGATATTGGATATTTCGGGGGAGACATCCGGGTGCAAGGATTATTGGGTGGGTGAGGCCGTTTCGGCAAGCTCAAGGGGATGTGGAGAGAACCGTTATTTTCCAATTAACCATTTTCCCCACTCCTTCACGGATCAGAAGAGATGTTGACGGACAATGGTCTGATGCCGCTGAGGCCCTACCGAAATCATGGCCACAGGAACCTTCAACCAATCTTCCACGGCTTTGACATACGCTTGCGCGGCCCGGGGCAGATCTTCATAGCGGGTAATCGTGGAGATGTCTTCTCTCCAGCTGGGCAACGTTTCGTACACGGGGCGGCATTCCCCGAGGACGTTGATGTCGGCCGACAGCACCGGCCGGGCCTGACCGGCTTGGTCAAAATAGGCGGTAGCGACATGAATTTCCGGCACGGCGGAGAGAATATCCAACCGGGTCAAGGCAATATGCGTGATGCCGGACACCCGGCAGGCGTACCGCATCTGGGGGATATCCAGCCAGCCGCAGCGGCGGGGACGGCCGGTGGTGGCGCCGTATTCACCCACAGGCCCGGCGTTGCGGAGGCGGTCCGCTTCTTCACCGAACAATTCCGTAGGGAAGGGGCCTTCGCCGACGCGGGTGGTGTACGCCTTGGCGATCCCCAACACTGTGGAGATTTTGTGTGGCGGTATGGCACTGCCGGTGCAGACCCCTCCCGCGGTGGTGTTCGAGGAAGTCAAGTAGGGATACGTCCCGAAATCGATGTCGAGCATGGTCCCCTGCGCTCCCTCGCAGAGGATCTTCTTCCCTTCCGCCAGGACCTGCTCCACTACCTCCGTGGTGTCAGTGATGAAGGGGGCCAGCCGGCGGCCGCACGCGTTCAAGGATGCCAATAATTCATCCGGATCCAGCGGCTGTCCATGATAGACCTGTTGGATGATGGCGTTCTTCAAGGGGAGAATGGCTTCCACCCGTTTTCTCAAGATATCTTCGTGGAGAAGGTCATACAAGCGGACCCCATAGCGGGCTACCTTGTCCATGTAGGCGGGACCGATACCGCGCCGGGTCGTGCCGATGCCTTTGCCGCCGCGCCGTTCCTCTTCCAAACCGTCCAATTGACGGTGATAAGGCATGATGACATGCGCCTGGCCGCTGATCTTCAGGCGTTCGGGAGTGATCCGGATTCCTTGAGCGGTCAAGTGGTCCATCTCTTCGAGGAGTTTGAACGGATCGACAACCACTCCATTGCCGATGATGTTCATGGAATCCGGTTTCAGAATCCCGCTGGGTACGATATGAAAAATGTATTTTTGGCCTTCGACGAGAATCGTGTGACCGGCGTTGTTTCCTCCCTGATGGCGAATGACGACATCAGCTTCCCGGCATAAAAAATCGATGATTTTCCCCTTGCCTTCATCGCCCCACTGGCATCCCACGGTGACTACAACGGACATAACGCAACCCCTTGGTCGATTCAATTCTGTATGAATGAACCGTTATTCCCGGTCCGATTGGAACCCGGGACGCGAAGGGAATCCCTATCGCGGATAATCCAATTTTCTGTTCTAAACTACCATACACATAAAAAAAGACTTTAAGCTTTTGCGAAGCCAGATCATTGTATCCCGGCAGAGCTTATTTCTCAATGAGCAGGTGAGAGGTTCGACAACTCCGGCTCTCTTCAAAAAAGGCCAACGTGTTGACGGGAATGGGGATTTTTTAAAATAAGCACACGGGCAATATGCCCCTGTAACTTTGGGTAATCGATTGGTCCGCGGAACAGCCGCCGGGAGAGGGATTCGCCGGCGGCCGCTCATGGGCCGCTCAGGCGAACAGATTACTTCCTTCCATTTCCGGAGGAGGCTGGAGACCAAAGTATTCCAGGATGGTCGGCGCGAAATCGTAGATCGAAGGATCGGGTTTGGTGATCGGGCGGTTGGCGAACAGCATGCCGGGAACATGCTCGGGCGCGAAGCTGCAATGGTCGCCGCTCCAGGTTTCGGGATTGTCCTCGATCACCCCGCCGCTGGAGATGCCGCCCAGGCAAGTCTGCCAGGAAACGCGGTAATAAGGATGGAACCCCACTTGCAGGTCAGGGCAATCGTGAGCGTCATCGGCGTACTCGCCTATCCAGATTTCGGACCGTTTCTTTACGTGCGCCACCACCGGCCGGTTATCTTGGCCTTCGCGCTCGTCCCGCAAAGTTTCCAGCTTCCGGGCGATCTCATCACACAACGCGTCGTACTCGTCTTGTGCCACGATGCCGAGGGGTTCGCGGTCCTTGAGATTGATGAAGATCTGGCCCAGTCCAAGCGCGTAGGCCTTTGTCCCTTTCCAATCCACGTACGAGAAGTATTCGGGGCTGTGAGATTTCAGCAGATCCTCCAGCTTCATGGCGCTATTGGCGACGCTGCTGCCTTTGATCTTCAAGTAGCCGTTTTCGAATAGCCATGTGTTCAGATTGACTTGGTAGCGGAAGGATTGGAATCCGTGGTCGGACATGACGATGAGGAGGGTGTCGGGATCGTTTTCGATCCGGGTCATTACCTTGCCGACGATAGCGTCCATGCGCTTGTAAATGGTTTTCAGCGCGCCGCCGTATTTCGCGGCTTGTTCGGCGTCATAAAGCGGGTGGCCTTCGTCGATGAGCCGCATATACATATGGGCAGCGCGGTCAGTCTCGGAGAAGACGGAAATCAAAACGTTGTTGAAGGTGCGGTTCAATGTTTCGAAGAGTTTCTGTTCCCGCTGATCCATGATGAAGTGCAAATCCTCAAGGAACCCATCATCGCTCAGATAGCCGTCCTTGAGGCCATGGGTTTCTTCCGACCAGCCGCGGGTTTTATAGGGTTGGCCGAGCCATTCCACCAGATCCTGCGCGTAGCTCTTCGGATGCGTGATGGGGATGGCGGGGTTGCGGGGATCGATATCCGGCGAGGTCATGAAGATTTTTAAGCCCTGTTCGGAAATTTCCTGCGGATAAAAACGGCAGATCGCGGTGACTTGAATCAGGAAATTGACCTTAAAGGGGATGGTGAACCAATCGCTCCAGGTCAACAAATTGACGCGTTGGATTTGATCCCCCAGTTGAATGTCAAAAGCGGAATCCCCCACGGGCCGGAAGGCCACGGGGGCGGTGATTTCGCGGCTCAGGCCGGCGATGGTTTCGCTCAAGCGCTTGCATTCGATCGAGGCTTTTTGCATCCTTTCCCTCACCGTGGAGGGATTGGTCAAACCGCTTTCTTTTTCGTAAGGCTTTCCCCCGATGAGATAATCTTTGATCCGTTGCACCCGTTCTTCGAAATCCTCGGAATGCAAAAACGACTGGTAAGCCATGCTGGCGTTGATGTTGACATTGATGAGGTCGGCCAATTGCGTCTTCTGTTCCGGCCCGACATGCTGATCGCCGCGCAGGTTGTAGAGGTGCGCCTGCCATTCGTATTGTTCGAGCAACAAATCCAGGCGTTGCTTTTCCGCCTCCCGCCGTTCTTGTTCGAGGATCGGATCCTGCGGACCGACGATATGGCCGTGATACCATTCGCCTTCTGGACGCAGGGGGATGATCTTGCCGCCGAAGGTTGATTCCTTCGTTTCGATCATGCCGCCGCCGCTCTGATAGACGAACTGATGGAATGTCGCCTGAATGCCACGGATGTCGGGCACGCCCAAGCCGGACAAGGCTCGTCCGTAATTCAACTGCGGAGGAGGAAAGGTGACAGGGACTTCGATCAGAGCGGTGGGGATGCCAGACCGGCTAAGAATATCCCAAAAAGCGGTGCCGCCCCGGCGCAGAATGGCCTTGGGCATTTTGACAGGGATTTGCCGGAAGACAAAGCGGGCCGGGCCTTTTTCCACAAACGCTTCGATGCTGGGGAAATACGACCCGGCCGGCCGGCGGAGAAAATCGAACACACCGTGTTTTCCAGGATTTCCTCCCACCGCGAAACACGACCAAGCCACTGGCGATTCCGGGGGAAAAGACGAGCGGAGCGTCGTTTGGCCTCCCGTTTGGGCCAGTTTCTGGAGGTTTGGCAATTCATCCCACCAGCGATCCACCAAACGGGGATCGGCGCCGTCGAATCCCAGCAGGATGATCTTTTTCTTGGTCCGGAATAACCGGGGTTTGAAGGGATTGAAGAAATACACGCAAAACGCGATGACCAAAAGGGAAACCAAAAATTTCCGGCGGTGCATGGAAATTCCCGCCGATTTCGCGGGCGCGCCGGTTGAGTGGTTTGTACCGTTGGGGTGTTCCAAATTCATGAAAACCTCGTTCCGGTGGTTCTCGGGATCACCGTTCGGGAACGATGCGCGGCAGGATTTCTCCCGCTTTCCCTTTGAGGTGCAAGTCAACATAGGGCGAAAGGGCGGTATCGCCGGGATTGATTTCGATCAGGGAATCCGGCTTCCCGCGAGTCCGCATGGCCCAATCCAGAATGTATCCGAAACTGGATTCCGTCCCGATTACGAGGATTAAGTTTACCTCACAGCGGGAAAGAAACAACTCAGTGGCCTGGGCAGCGTCCTGGTCGATCATTTCACCAAACCAGACCACGTTAGGGCGTTCAAGCGCTCCGCAATGGGGGCAACGGGGTGGGATTTCGGGCAGGGGGGCGCGAAAATCCTCCCGTACCGTTTTTTCCCGTGTGCACCGCACTTCCCAGATCTTGCCGTGGATGTGGGCCAGCCGCCGCGATCCGGCCCGTTCATGCAGATCATCGACATTCTGGGTGAGGAGGAAGAATTGATCCCCCTTGGCGGCTTCCAGGCGGGCCAGGGCGTGATGCGCCGGGTTGGGTTGCACTTCCTTCAGTTGGACGCGCCGTTCGTCGTACCAGCGCCAGACAAAGGCGGGATCAGCAGCAAAGGCTTCGGGCGTGGCCACCTTGGCGGGATCGATATTGTTCCACAAGCCGCCCGCGGTGCGGAAGGTGGGAACCCCGCTTTCGGCGGAGATCCCCGCGCCGGTGATCACCAGAACGCGCTCCGCTTTGTCTGCCAGGGATTGCGCGCGTTGGATATCGTGTTCCATAGCAAACCTGATTTTTTGTCTCGTGATTCGTGATGGATCCGTGACCGGATCGATTTTTTACAAAATAAACGCCCGCCACGGATTCGTCCAGATGCGCGGTGAACAGAATAGTCTCGCCAAAGTGGATCCTATTTTCAGTCACTGAAGAATTGGGATAAGGCAGGGCAGGCAAAATTCCAGTTTGTGCAGAAATGGGTGGGAATAATGGATTACAAGGAATGAATTCTGAATTAATTTCTTCGCTTTCCGCATCTTGGTGGTGATGTCACTTTTTACTGGAATGCAGAAATATCTAAGCGCTTTATCATTTGGGATGAGTATGTATGGGAACGCGAAATAATTCCCTTTTCCCCAGTGGGAGAGGGATAGGTTGAGAGACGCCGTTGGGACCCTTAGGTCTTTTGATCTTCCACCCTTGCGCCTTGCGAAATCAATCAACGAACTTATACTCTGCTTCCCCGGTGTCTTCGGGATGATGTTTTCCTATGGCTTTTTACCCTTTCATGATCCGCAAAAAATTCGCCAAAAGCCGTTTGCCTTCCACGGTGAGGATGGACTCGGGATGGAACTGTACCCCGAAGACCGGATAATCCTTATGCCGTAAACCCATGATTTCCCCCTGATCTGTTTCCGCGGTGATTTCGAGCACATCCGGCAAGGTAGGGCGGTCCACCAGCAGGGAATGGTAACGGGTGGCGACGAAGGGATTGTCCAAGCCGGCAAAGATATGACGGCCGTTGTGATGCACCAGCGAGGTCTTGCCGTGCATGATCCGGTCCGCGCGCCGCACGAGGCCCCCGAAATACTGGCCGATCGATTGATGCCCGAGGCAGACCCCCAGAATGGGGATTTCCTTGTGGAAGCGGCCGATGGCTTCCAGCGAAATCCCCCCGTCATCGGGCGTGCCGGGGCCGGGGGAGATCAACAGGCCGGCTGGATTTTTGCGGGCGATTTCGTCCACCGTGATTTGGTCGTTGCGGTGCACTTCCATCTCGGCGCCCAGCTCGCCCAGGTATTGATACAGGTTATAGGTAAACGAATCGTAGTTATCGATGACGATCAGCATGGCTATTCCTTTGAGCACTCGGCCATCTCGATGGCGCGCAGCATGGCCCGGCATTTGCTCATGACTTCCTCGTATTCGAAATCCCGGTCCGAATCCGCCACGATGCCCGCCGAGGCCTGCCAGTAGGCTTTTCTCCCGATCGTGAGAATCGTCCGCAGCGTGATGCAAAAATCCATCCCGCCATTGAGGCCGAACCAGCCCACCGCACCGGCGTAGGGTCCCCGCCGCGTCTCTTCCAGTTCTTCGATGATCTCCATGGAGCGGATCTTGGGCGCGCCGGTAACCGTGCCCGCGGGAAACACAGCGCGCATCAGGTCGAAGGCATTCTTGTTTTCCAAGAGCTCGCCGGTCACGTTGGAGACCAGGTGCATCACGTGCGAGTACCGCTCCACGTACATCAGGTCCGTGACCTTGACCGTATGGAAAGCGCACACGCGGCCGATGTCATTCCGGCCCAGGTCCACCAGCATGATGTGTTCGGCCTGTTCCTTGGGATCGTTACGCAGGATGTTTTCAAGGTAGAGATCTTCTTCCTGCGTTTTGCCCCGCCGCCGGGTTCCCGCGATGGGACGGTAGGTCACCTGCCGGTCCATCATTTTGACCAGAATTTCCGGTGATCCGCCGACCAGGTTCAGATTTTCATGGCGGAAAAAGAAGGTATATGGCGAAGGGTTGATCCGCCGCAGGGCGCGGTACACATCCATGGGTCCGCTTTCCAGATTCACTTCCGTGCGGATACCGATCTGGATCTGATAAATGTCGCCCGCGCGGATGTATTCCAACGACCGGTCCACGGCATTTTGGAATGCCTCCTTGGACCAGTTGGTTTCGATTGGGAGCGGCGGAGTCCTCCCCGCGCCGAAGGAAATGCGGGGCAGGGGCTTGCGCATTTTTTCCACCACCAGGCCGATGCGCTGGACTGCCTCCTCGTAAGCCTTTTCGGGCGATGAATCGATATGGGCGTTAGCGATTACCGTGATGGTCCGCTGGAAGTGGTCGAAAGCGATTACCGTGCCGGCATAATAAAACACCGCGTCGGGAATGCCAAAATCGTCGCGGTTTTTGAATTCCAGCCGCTCGAAATGCTGGGTCATCTCATAACCCAGGTAACCGACCAATCCTCCGAAGAAGGGAGGCAGGCCATCGGTCTCCACCGGCTGGAACCGCTGCATAAATTCTTGCAGGACGGCAAGCGGATCGTGTCCGGGAGCGATGGGATGGTCTATAACCTCTTCGCCCCGGATTTCTATCATCTCCCGGCCACGGCAGATAAAGATGTGAGAGGGATCATAGCCGATGAATGAATAGCGTCCCAGCTTTTCTCCCTGCTCGACGCTCTCCAGCAGAAACGCGTGGGGATTATCTTCGGCCAATTTAAAGAACGCGGATACCGGCGTTTCCAAATCGGCCATGATGACCTTGTAAACCGGGACCAGGTTTCCCTGACGGGCGAGTTCACGAAATTGATCGAATGCGGGAGCGTACATAAGGAATTTTTAGTCAATGGATAGAATAGCCCTTAGCAGCCATTTACGGGAATCATAGCGATGAACACGATGGGAAGCAATCCGCGTTCCGGAATCTGAGCGCGCTTGAGACTTTTAAACTGCGCTTCCTTCCGTGCCTCCTTCGGTGCCATCCGCGGTTCAATTCGGGTATCAACAAACTTCGCATTTCTAGTCCCCTCTCCCTCGGGGAGAAAGCAAGAGTGAGGGACGCCTGCTATATCGTAGCCAAAGCCCTTCTTTTATCCCCTCTACCTGCCGACCATCAACCACTCCCCTGCTGATTCATGAACAGGATTTGCTCAAAATCGCGCAAAAATGTAATTTCCTTACTCTTTTTATCTTAATGCATTTTATTCAAGAATACGATTTAACTTTTTATTTTAAAGCATGTTATTCATTGAATCTAAAAATAAATCGATAGAATTTTGGATTCAATTTTGCGCTTTCCCGCACACAAATTCCGACTTTGTTCGGCCCACCTGACCATGAGGAGGAAGAGTAATGATGAAGAAAAAACTAATCGTGCTCATTATCGGAACGGCGATTTTACTCGGGGGTGAGGGAATGGCAGTTCAGGCCGGATCGTTGTCCGACGCCACGGCCGAATCGCTTTGGGGGATTAAACTCGGGGGATATTTGGACATGTCCTACATTTACAACTTGAATGACCCAGAGGAGAACCAAGGCGGGAATATCATGCGGGTATTTGACGTGGACCACAACGAAATCAATTTCCAGTTGTTCCAATTCTACATCGACCGGCTGCCTGAGGAATCAAACGAGGTTGGCTTTCGTGTGGATTTTGCCCTCGGTGAGGATTCCAACCTGATCGTGTTCGATCCGCTGGTGGATTTTGGCGATGATTTCAATATTTATCAGGCCTACATCTCTTACATCGCGCCCATTGGCAACGGATTGACCATCGATTTGGGCCGGTGGGTTACGCATCATGGATATGAGGTGATTGAGAGTCCTGCTAACAGTCATTTCTCCCGTTCCATCTTGTTCGGTTGGGCGATCCCCTTCACCCATACCGGCTTGCGGCTGACTTATCCCTTCAACGATATGTGGGAAGTGAGCGGCGCGGTCACCCAAGGGTGGGACTGGGTGGATGACAACAACGATTCCAAGACATTTCATGGCGCGGTCCGCTTCCGGCCCACGGAGTCGATCTATATCCAAAACTCTGTGGTCTGGGGTCCGGAACTGGATGACAACAACCACGATTACCGGCTGCTGTACGACCTTGTGGCTACCTGGCAAGTCAATGAACAGTGGTCTGTAGGTGCCAATTTCGACTGGGCTCAGGATGAAAATCAGGCACCCGGTGGAGGAGACGCCGAATGGATGGGTATCGCTGGTTACGCCCGCTATGATCTTTTGGAAAATCTTTACGTAGCGTTGCGGGGCGAATGGTTCGATGACGCGGACGGCGCGCGGGCTTCGGCCTTTAACCTGAGCGGACCCGGCGGTGTGGTCGTACCGGATGTGGATGTGTGGGAAATCACGGCGACCTTGGGATACAGTCCGGTGAAGAATCTCATGACTCGTCTAGAATACCGTCATGACGACGCCAGCCGGGAGGTGTTTCTGGATGGCCATGGCCTCTCTGACACGCAAGATACCATTGCGTTCGAGGTCATTTACAGCTTCTGATGGGTATTCATGCCCAACGGCATTAATTCTTCCCAGATTAATACATGCTGAAATCGATGATCCCCGTGAGCTCGGCCCTGGACGGCAGAAGATAAGCCGAGGCGGGATTCAAACCAGTCTCCCGGGTACTGATCAACACCATCTCCACTCCGGACTTATCGACCAAGTTCAATCCATCGAGGGCGCTCCCGAATAAATCCCCTTTCTTTTTCCCAAAATAGATTGGAGCGGCGAAGGGGTGTACGTCCAGGACCGTTTTTCCGAGCAAGGGGGTGAAATCCTTCAGAAAATAAACGCCACCCTGTTGGCTTTCGGTTCCCGAGGGATTACTTCCTTGAACGGCGCTGATCGCGATTCCCTCGGAAAGGCTGGCCATGCGGGCGCCGAAGCCGGCGTTTTCCTGGGGAAGGCCAAGCAGGGCATGGCTTTGCAAATTATCCGGAGTGAGGAGAATTTCCTCCGGGCTGGTTTTCGAACCATGCACGAATGCCACGACTCCGCTTCCTGCGGGATTACCGGCCAGGTGCGCGCGGGAAAACGCGCAGAAGAGATCAGGCACACCGTCTTGATCCACATCGCCATGTTGCAGTTGCGTAATGACATGATCTTCAGGCTTGTCAAAAAGCCGGAAGGTGATTTTCTTCGTGGCGAAGGGTAATTCATCTACCCGAAACGTGCCGGTCAGTTCGCCTCCGCCGGGAAGCACCAGCAGCGTGGCTGCGCTTTCCCCGGAAGCAGGGGTGTCCGGATTTTCAGGTTCCCGATATGTGACCCCTTGGAACAGCCCTACGTCTTGGAAAAAATTCCGGTCAAAATCCCCGATGAATTCCATGACATTGCCGAACAGGAAGTTGACAAATCCTTCGGGGGTTTTGGGAGGGTAAAGGGTCAACGTAGAGGATTGATCCAACGATTGCGTGTTGATCCTTTTGTTTTCGAAAGCGGTTTGGCCGTAAATGATATACGCGGCGCCGATCACCGGCTGGCCGTTGCTATCCCCCACAAAATTGGGACTGGGGATCAAGATGTCGGACGAGGCGTCATTGTTGAAGTCGCCTCCATCCGCCAGGACTTGCCCAAGCGATTCACCGGAACTCCCCTCCACAATGAGCAGAAAATTTTCTTCGCTCAAGACATGAATGGGGAGCAGATTGAACATTCCCTTAAGCAGGTACACCCGTCCCCCTTCTCCTTCGAAAGGGGCGCCGATCAAGAGATCCGCCCGGCCGTCGCGGTTGACGTCGCCGGCCGCGCCCAGCGACCAGCCGAAACCGCTGCCGGGGTTGCCGTTGACCACAAAACCATTGGTGGCTAACAAGGAGAGATTGATCACCGGCGGGTAGGTGCGCCGTCCAAAGAGAATATAAATCCGGTCGTCCAGCGGTGAGGATATGGCAAAATCGGGAATGCCATCGCCGGAAAAATCACCGATGGTTCGGACCGCGAATCCAGTTTCTCCCCCGGGATTGCCCCCCGTGATCCGGACTGTCCCTGCCGGTGGATTGTTCATGTCCAGAATCTGACTTTCCGCGGAGGCTGCCACACCCAAGAGAAGTATCGATAGGAGAGATAAATTTTTCATAAAACAATCCTTTTTTATCCTTGCAGGATTGAAACCGATTCCAGCGGTTGACTTGCACGCCTATAATCTTGAATATCTATAATATAGTAACGGGATGAGGTTTCGTCATTGGGCCTGGAGGCGGGAAGGTCATGATGCTCGTGAAGAAAAATCCTTAAAAGTATCATTCGGGGATCTTTTCTTGGAGTATGGATTTTGGTATAAGAGGGGTACGTTCGGTCTATCGTTTGATATGACCGCGGCATCGATCAAACGCGTCGGAAAAAGTGATGTTTCTCTTTTTCCCCGAAAAAGACTGAACCCGGTCCCGAAACGGGGCAGCCGGCAGTAAATGGGGAACAACGAATCGGTCGTTGGGGAGGAAAAATGCCGCGGATTTCAAATGACCGCTCTTCGGAGCGGTTTTTTATTTTAGGCTGGGACGGTCCTAAATACCTGGCCGTCCTCACCGGATTTGAACATCCTGATTAGAATCATTACTGGCCTGGGTGGGCAAATCCTCTAGAAAAAAATTCACTTATTCCCTTTCCTTTCCTCATGTTTCAGTCAGCGATACCCGCGTATGATATAACCGCTCTTTCACCTTCCTGATACTCCATCATTTTTCCATCCTGTAATTTTTCATCCTGCTTCATCGGCTGGTTTTTCCTATTAAGAGGAGGAATGATCATGAGTCAATTTCGGAACCTGGTGTTCGAGGGGGGCGGTGTGAAGGGAATCGCTTACGCGGACGCGCTGGAGTTTCTGGACCAAAAGGGCGATATCCTTCCCGAGATCCGCCGGGTGGCCGGCACGTCGGCCGGCGCGATCACCGCTGCCATTCTGGCCCTGGGAGCCAGGAGTCAGGAAATCAAGGAAATCGTGGGCGGGACGGATTTCCGGAAGTTCATGGACGACAGTTTCGGCCTCGTCCGCGACACGCGGCGGTTATTAAATAGCTATGGTTGGTACAAGGGAGATGCCTTTGCGCAATGGATGCGCAAACAGGTGTATGCTTTAAGCGGCGTTCCCGACATGACTTTGCGTGAATTGCGGGACAAAGCCCAGGCGGAACCGGGACGCTACCGGGAACTTTACGTAATTGGGACCAACCTCTCCATGCAGGTTCCCGAATTGCTTTCGCATGAAACCTACCCGGATATGCCGGTCTGGAAGGCGGTGCGGATTTCGATGAGCATCCCCCTCTTTTTCGCCGCCGTGTTCGAATACGCTGGCGTGTGGGTCGACGGCGGGCTCACTTGGAATTATCCGATCGACCTGTTTGATGATTTGCGGTTCGTCGAGGATCCTTCCCGGACCGAGACGTACACGCGGGTAGATTATCCAACCAAGTACCATGAGAACCATGTATACAACAAGCAAACCCTGGGCTTCCGCGTGGACACAGAAGATGAAATCCGGGCGGAAAAAGAAGGATGGCGCAAGCCACCGGCGGAAATCAACCACTTCCTCGATTACGTCAAAATCTTGGTAGGGTGCATCACCGAAATGGCCAACAAGAGCCATTTGCATCAAAATGATTGGCACCGGACGGTGTTTATTGACGCCGGCGGCGTGAAAACCACGGAGTTCAACCTGCCCCGGGAAAAAGTGGATCAACTGGTGGAAAATGGCCGCCAAGGAACGGAAGCCTATTTCCAATGGTTTGAAGATCCTAATCAACAGCCTTTGAACCGGGTGGATCACATGGATTCCCGCTCTTCCACTCTAAAAACCACTTCCAAAACCACGCGCAAACGGCCTGGGTGAGATATCGGATTTTTTCTAAGTATATCCCAGGTCATCCTTGAATTATGTGGCAAGCCATCGTTCTGGCCCTTGCCTGGCCTTGGGGCCGTGTTGCCGTGCGACGTCTTCCTATTCACCAATCCAAAAGAAAAATACCCTTCCTGGATACCGAATCTTTATTATCCGAGGCCATCATTATTTTTCTGTTGCGGAGCCGTGGATTTCGGGTACAATGTCTACATCATATATAGATATTAAGGTGAATTTGCGGTATTCGGATTCAAGGTCCGTTTATCCACTGGCCGACAAACCGCGCATCATGAATCCTAGGGAATAAAGGTCGAATTCGCATGGCACCTTTAACCGAACCGGTTATCGACTTGCAAGCGCTGAATGAGCGGTTGGAAACGTATACGTTGCGGGAGATCATCGGGTGGGCGCACGAAACGTTTGGATCGCATCTGGCCCTGTTGTCCAGTATGCAAAAAACGGCGTCGGTGTTGATCCATACGCTGTACGCTATGGGATTGACCCAGGTCGAGATCATTTTCATCGACACTGGATATCACTTCCCCGAGACGCTGGAATTGCGGGACCGGATGATCGAAAAGTATGGGGTGAACATCCAGACCTACAAGCCCGGGAAATCGCCGGAGGAGCAGTTCCGGGAATACGGGCGGGAATTGTATCTGCGGGACCGGGATTACCAATTGTGTTGCCAGTTGCGCAAGGAGGAGCCTTATTTGAAAGCGGCCCGCCGTTTCAAAGCGGTGTTGTCGGGATTGCTGCGGAGTGAAGGCGGGGCGCGGAAACAGATTCCGATCGTAACGGTGGATCCCCGCATTCAAGGATATAAAATACATCCTTTGGCCAATTGGAACCGGGAGCAGGTGGATGAATACATCCAGGCCCATGACGTGCTGGTGCATCCCTTGCATGCCAAAGGCTACCCCAGCATCGGTTGCGCCACGTGCACGACGCCGGTGCGCGATGGGGAAGATGAGCGGGCCGGCCGCTGGCGTCACATCCGGGAGGCCAATCCGGGCAAAGAAATCAAACTGTACTGTGGGATCAACTTCAGTGATAAGAGGAAGACGGGAGGGTAGGAGATTCCTCCCGGCCGGAATATCTCCGGAAAATGTATTGACATGCGTTATCAAACACCCTGTATCGAATGCGCCAAACGGCAAGGGCTGCGGATTTACCGGCTGGTTTTGGATGGGCGGGAATCCTCTTCTTTTGACAGAACTGAAGAAGCTCTGCGGGCCGATCTCGACGCACTGATCAGCCAGGCGGATCCCGCACTCTCCCCGGCGGAACTTTCACTCATCGCCATCCGGGCGGGGCAACGGCACGCCGGTTCGGATGATCCTTTCCGGGAAATCAAGAAACATAACAACCAGTTGGCGTTGCGGCTCTATCCCGAATTGAAGGAACGGATCGCGGGCCATCCTGAACCTTTGCGGCTGGCCTGCCAGCTGGCGGTGTGCGGCAACATCATCGACTTGGGCATTCACGAGGATTTCGATATCCACGCGACAATCGAAAAAGTGCTGCGGGAGGGATTCGCGCGGGATGATTTTGACTCTTTCCTAGAACTTGCCGAAACAATCCATCGCGAGAAAACCGGTCCCAAACTTCTATACATCTGTGATAACGCCGGCGAGATCGTCTTTGACCGGATCTTCATCGAGGAATTGATCCGCGACTATCCCCGGCTGGACATCACCGTGGTAGTGCGGCAGGTTCCAGTTTTGAACGACGCGACGATGGAGGACGCCCGGGAATCGGGTCTCACCGCGGTGGTTCCGGTGATCGACAACGGCAACGCGGAACTGGGCACAGTGTTGCGCACCGCGTCAGACGAACTACGGGACGCGTACGCGGAGGCGGATGTCATCATCTCCAAAGGGCAGGCCAATTACGAAACCCTGCCGCACGATGACGAGCGCGTGTTTTTTATCCTCAAGGCGAAATGCGAGGTGATCGCCGCCTCGCTGGGGGTGAAGCTTTGGGACGCGGTGCTGCTCTGCGGGAAGAAGGATGGAAACGAACCGTGAGCCAATTCTGTTTTTTCAGGGTGGAGGCTGCAAAAGTACAAAACGAAAGGTAATCCGGCGGACATATCCGTTTTCCAGGTTCTCCAATATTATTTGTTGAATTCCCAGCCGATCCGCCGGCGAATCATTCCCGCCCAATCTCATGGCTTCAATTTTTTAACATATTGAAATCCATTGATACGCAGTTTACCATGAACCAAAGCTGATTCGCATGGCAAAGGAGCCTTGGGAATTTGAAAACCTTCGGTGATCTGCTTCGGGAATATCGCCTAAGCGGGAAATACACCCAGCAAGAACTGGCGGACCGTCTCGGATTGTCATCGCCGTATATCGCTCAAATGGAAAGCGGATTCAAGCCACCCCCGCCGCCTCCGTTGGTCGAAAAAATGGCGGTTTTTTTCCAACTCCGGCCGGAAGAGCGTCATCAGTTCGAGCAAATGGCGAAAAAACAGCGGGAATTGCAAAGCCTGGTGAAGGCGGCCAGAAAAATCGGTTATGTGTTGGCGGGCAACAAAGTCTGTGTGTCGCAGAAGGCCATTACCCAATGCCTGCGGGAAGAAATCGGGGATTTACTGCGCGCTATCCCTCACAAGCAATTCTTGGTGATGGATCGTTTTGCCGGGCGGGGAGTGGCACCGGGCCGTTCCCCCCAATCCCCAGGCATCCAAAACCATGATGATCTTCGCGGGTGGATCATGGACCGGCTGGGCTCTCAGCCTCCCATCTGGTTGGTATTTCTGGGCCTGATGCACGAAATGTTACAATTGACTCCCGAAGAACGCTTGATCGTTCATCAACCGTCGGCCCGGCGGTTGGCCATTGTCCAGAACGCGCACTCGGTGGGCAAATTTTGCGAATTGTTGCATTCCGTCATTGAAGAAGCAAAAGACCGGGCGTTGGAGCAGAAATTTCCAAAAGTCATTGCTTCCCCCGATGCGTGGAATCCACTTTCCTCGCCTGTGGAGGAGATGGGAGAAACCCGTGCGGCGAGTGAGAGTGGAATAGAGACCATACCCCGCCAGATCGAGGGAGGGAGCGGCATCCGCAATATACCCATTACAGGCGTGATCCCTTCCGGACGCGAGGAGGTGGAGGAAGAAGATTCCCTGGATTTTGTGGGATTGCCCCAAACCTGGTTTCATCCGGACCGCGAATACGAAGCGTATTTCGTAAAGACCGATTCGTACATGCCGTTGGGCATCTGGCCGGGCTGCAAGATCATTTTCGAGACCGGCGGCGTGGCCCGAAACGAAGACTTGGTGGTGGTGCGCTTCGAGGGGCGGTGTTGCATACGGAAGTACCTTGACTTGGGCGACCAGATCTTGCTTCAGGGTGGACCCTTGACCCCGCCGGTGCGGGTGTTCAAATCCGACTCCTCTGTTCAGATTGTGGGGGTGATCCGGGAATTGATTTCCCGGGTGCGGGACATGCGCTCCTAGAGCGGGAATCTCGAGTTTAAAAATAAGCAAGGATTGGTTTCATGGGTGAACCCGCGTATGGATTTTGGATCATCACTGGGACGATCTTTCTCCTGGTTTGGTTGGGAGGATGGTGGGGGTGGAAGGCATGTTTCCGCCATGCGAGGAGTCAAATCCGATACCGGCCTGACTCTGGTGGGAACGCCGGCCTCTCCCTTCAAGAACAAGTGGACCGGGCGGCGATGAATCCCACCGGTGCTCCGGCCGAAATTCAGTTGGGTCCTGGCAGTTTTATAATGGAAGACGGATTGCGGATCACCCGGCCGGTCCATTTACAGGGAAATGGGGGGGAGGCCACCCGGATCGCCGCGGAAGGGGATCAACCCGCGATCACGATACAGAATGTCAAGAATTGTTCACTGAGTCATCTCCGGATCGAGGGCACAATCCAATGTTCAAACGGGGAAGTCCGTTTGCGGGATTGCCAAATCCGGGCGCGGGGAAATGGAATCTGCATCGAAGCGCTCGACGGATCGGTGGTGGTGTTCAGCGGCCAGATTCAGGGAGAGGGGGGCATCGCCATCCGGGCCAAGGGGGAATCGAAGGTGGTCCTCCAACCGCCGTACAACCTGTCAGGGGATGATTATATCGTGTTCGATTCGCAAAGCCGCGTATCGATGGAAAAGCGCGGCGGGGAACCGGATCCGGCGCAACCGGTTTGAAGAGCCATGATCAAATAAGCAGCCAGTGCGCCTAAACGGAAATGACATTTCGTACGTTGTTCCGTTAATATCAGGAGTAAGCCAGGAGCCTAACCGTGAACATCTACGATTTGCTGCGTTTGATGGTGAAGAAAGACGCGTCGGACTTGTATCTAAAGGCCGGTGTGCCGCCGGCCGTGCGGATTCATAACGACGTGATCCGCCTGGAGGGCGAGCCGGTCACCGACGCGCAAATCCAGGAAGCCGCCCGGAATCTGCTCACGGACCACCAATGGCGGATGTTCGAGGATCTTTCGGAACTGGACTTTGCGTACACCATGGACGGGAAGATCCGTTTCCGGATCAACCTGTTCCGCCAGCAAGGGCATATCGGCATGGTGGCGCGGCACGTGGCGGACGCGGATTTGTCGTTTACCCGGCTGCATCTCCCGCCCGTGATCCAACAGATGGCGGAATTGCCGCGGGGACTGGTGATCATCACCGGGGCGACCGGCAGCGGCAAATCGACCACCCTGGCGGCGATGATTCATCACATCAACTCGCATTTCAGCCGCCATATCATGACCATCGAGGATCCCATCGAGTTCGTGCACGTGGACGACAAATCGGTCATCAACCAGCGCGAAGTGGGCTACGACACCGCCAGTTTCCAAAACGCGTTGCGGCATGTGGTGCGGCAAAGCCCGGACGTGATTCTCATCGGAGAGATGCGGGATCAGGACACAATGATGACCGCCATCTCTGCCGCGGAAACCGGCCACCTGGTCCTGACTACCCTGCACACGGTGGATGTTTTCCACACGCTGGACCGGATCATCAATTATTTCCCTGATTATTTGAAATCGCAGGTGCGGCAGGAACTCGCGATGTGCCTGGAAGGCATCGTTTGCATGCGGCTGCTCCGGCGCAAGGACGGAACCGGCCGGGTTCCGGCACTGGAGATTCTGCGTTCCACGCCCTCGATCAAAAAAGCCCTTTTGGAAGGCGAATTTTGGAAAATGCGGGAATTCATCGCCAAGGGACGGGACCAGGGCATGCAAACCTTCAACCAGGCGCTTTTGGATTTGTATAACCAGGAGGTTATCACATTTGAGGAAGCCCTGTTTGCCTCATCCAATCCCGATGAATTCCGTTTGAACGCCAAGGGGATGTTCACGGGGACGGATTCTATTACAATCTATAAAACCAGCGGGACAGCAAGTTGAATCAGGATGATCTGACAGGATTTCATCGATTGAAAATCCCCTCGATTTTGAGGGTTGAGTTTTACCTGCTATCAATCCTGGATGAATTGAATCGAAATAGCCACTAGGAAAAATCCCCGGTGGTATCTTCAGGAGGAATTCGCAAAGCCAATGATTCAATGGGTAATCGTAGTGGCCGGTTTGATGTGGGGGATTTGTCCGGGATTGGCCGCGGCTGCGTCGGCGCTGAAACCGTTGCCGGAATTTTCCCCACCCGAGGTGAAACTCGAATGGTCCGCTGATGGGGTGATGGACGCGTCTTTCACCGTTTTTTACCGTATTGTGAACGAAGACCCTCCGGGGCCATGGGAAGCCGTTCCGGATCTTCGGGATACAACCGCTACCTCGGGTACTTTCCCTGCTTCCCATGGGCAACGAATCGAGTTTCGTTGCGCCATCACCTCGGCCACGGGATCCGAAATGGTCCGGCTGGGGGATTTCGATATCGCGTATGATCTGTTTCGAGTTTGGCCTGTGTGTTCGGTAGCGGGAAACAACATGCGTATCCGGTTCGATGAGGAAAATTTCTTCCAAGGCCATGGCAGCCTGATGGCCGCCTTCACTTTTGAGGATCCGAATACGGAAGTGACAGAGAAGGATATTTTGGGGGTGCGTTTTACGGACAAAATCCCGACGATGGACTGGGCTCCCTTCCGTTACCTGGAATTGTATTTCTGGAGCGATATTCCCGGGGGAGCGGATTTGCTTATCCGGTCGGCTTCGGCGGAATTCCGGGAACCGGTGGCCCGGTTCATAAAAGAGGGGAAAATCGCGGATCGGCAATGGCAGTATGTCACTGTGGACCTGAACGAGAAATTGGGGGATCCCGGAAACCGGACGCAACTGGTGGCCGTGGCGTTGGCCAAGAATATAGAAGGCCTGGACTTGAGCCGGGAATACACGATGCGGCTCGATGGGGTCCGGCTTTGGAAACACCGGGACAGTCACCGCACCACAATCGATGGGACTCCACCCCCCGAACCCACGGAATTGGAATACGAATTCCAAAAGCAAGAAATTATCTGGTCGTGGAAGCCACCGCAAGATCCCGAATCCGGTGTGGAAGGATATTGGTACACATTCACGAGGGATCCCCGGAATATTATCCCCGGGCCGGTTTTAGTGAAATCGGCCAGCGCCGCGATCCCGTACGTGAAGCCCCCTTATTATGAAGAGATGTATTTTTTCGTGGCGGCCTGCAACCGGGCGGGATTGTGGTCCCCCCTGGCCCAGCGGAAAGTGGCGTTCAAGCCGTGATCCAAACCGATTTGAAAAGTGAAAGCAGCCAGGAAGGCTGAACGCCGTGAAATCCCCCCCGATCTCACGCCCGGTTCCGTAAAAACCAGTTCCGTAAAAATAAGAGGAATGACCCATGGTGGAAATCAGCGACTTGTTTGAAGAAACCAACCGGCTGCAGGCTTCGGATCTGTTGTTGACCGCCGGCGTTTCGCCTATGGTGCGGGTGCATGGCAACCTGAAGCGGCTCGATCATCCGCCGCTGTCGCCGGACGAGGTGAAACGGTTGACTTACAGCCTTTTGAATGAACAACAGCGCTTGATCTTCGAGGAGAACAAGGAACTCGATTTTTCGCTGGGCGTGGGAACTTCGCACCGCTACCGGGTTAACGTGTATTACCAAAAAGGCTGTGTGGCGGCCGCGTTCCGTCCCATCCCCAATATCATTCCCAAATTGAAAGAACTGGGATTGCCGCCGATTGTCTATGACCTCTCATTCCTCCCGCAGGGATTGATCTTGGTCACGGGGCCGACCGGCCATGGCAAAACGACCACCCTGGCCTCGATGATCGATCTAATCAATACGAACCGTTGCTGCCACATCATTGCCATCGAGGATCCCATCGAATACGTGCACGAGCACCGCAACAGCGTGGTGGATCAACGGGAACTGGGCGCGGACACGCATTCGTTCGCCACCGCCTTGAAATATTGCCTGCGGCAGGATCCGGATGTGATCATGGTGGGCGAAATGCGTGACCTGGACACCATCGCGGCGGCGCTGACCGCGGCGGAGACCGGCCATCTGGTGCTGGCCACCTTGCATACTAACGACGCGGTTCAAACGGTGGACCGTATCATCGACGTATTCCCGGAACGGCAGCAACAGCAGATCCGTGTGCAACTCTCCTTGACCCTGGCGGCGGTGATCTCGCAACGGCTCCTTCCCAAGGCCACGGGAACCGGCCGGGCGTTGGCAGTGGAAGTGTTGAAAAACGTGTATGCCTCAGCCGCGCTCATCCGGGAAGGGAAAACCCACCAACTCTATAGTGTGATCGAAACCGGAACCAAAGAAGGCATGACGACCATGGACGCGTCATTGATCCGGCTATATCAACGGGGGCTGGTCACCCGCGAGGAAGCGCAGCGGCACATGCGCAATCCCCAAGCGCTGCTCGACCGGATCGTTAAGGAAGGCGTGGGCGGACCGGCCGACGGGATGGGAAAAACTGTATTTTCCCGGTAACCGTCACATTTCGGAAGCATCGGTTTCGCTGGCAAAGATGGGAGCCGGTTGGCCAGGAGCGGCGCCTTTGAACAATTGTTGGCGGCGTTCGAGCGCTTCGCGCATCAGCCGTTCCTCCTGTTGGTCGGCCCGGCGTTTCATGTAGTACCGGACGGTGAGGTTGATTGCCAGGCATACCAGGAGGCCGATCGTGCCCCAAAGGCTGATGGCTTTGGCGCAAAACGCCGTGGACAAACCGGCGATAAAAGCCGAGAGAAACCAGCCGGTCACAACCCAGATGGTCCGGCCGATCTTAAGCGCCGCGTCGCCGCGCAGGAAGATGCGGTCGGCCCAGCCGGTAGCCACCACGGCGGCGAACGCCACGTACGTGGTGGAGACGGGAAGACCCAACCCAGACGCGAAGGCGATGACGCTGGCCGAGACGGAGGTAATCACCGCGGCGCGCAAAGCATCGTAGTGCTGCAGTTTTTTGTTGGGGTCTAACTCCGGTTCCGGGGCGAGGGCCTCTTCCGGATGGGGTGGTTTTACGAATTTTTGGGCGATCCAGAGGCACCACCGGGGCGCGTAAAGGCGGACGATGTCGCCCTGGCTGCCGGTGTTGACCTCGGCGCGGGTCACGCGCTGGGCGTTGCGGGTGGTCATGCCTACGGCCAGCAGTATTCCACACACTAACAGGAGCCAGGAGGGGACATCGATCTTCGGGGCGACCTCGCCGTGCCGCAAGATCATGAAGGCCGCCACACCGGGAGAAGCGCAGTTGGCCAAGTCGTTCTGACCAAAAGCAAAGGCGATGGCCAGCATGCCGACCACGGCCAGGGCGGCAAAGAGTTTTTGGTAAAACCGGTCTCCTCCCGCGTTCAATACAATATATGCGGCGAGTGATAGCACGGCCCACAATGCGATCAACACCAACGGCGCGCCCAACTGGTCAAAGGTCAGGGATCGGACTGCCTGGACAAATCCTACGTTATTCATGCCTTTCATCACGATGAAATACGCCAGGCCGGTGAGCAACGCCCCCGCGATCCACGGGCCATGAAGACGGACTTTTGCCACGTTTTCGCAATTTGGGCCGATGGCCCCGCGAAACGCCCGCTGTACCAGAAAACCGAACGCGCCGCTGATGAAGATCGACCAAATTATGGCGGCGACCACTTCGCCGCTTTTCCCCCAGTGAACCGATCCGAATCCTCCCAGCGCCATTCCGCCGCCCATAAGCGAAAAAACCAAGCCGGCCGTGGTTGAGATAGGCAAGCCAAACGCGGAAAAAGAATAGAGCAAAACGGTGTCGGTGAGATACACGCCGAGATAAACGGCGAGGGCGTCTTGCATGGACAGCGAGAACGGATCGAATATCCCCTTCCGCGCGGTTTCCATCACCGGGGAGGAAGCCCACGCGCCGATGATGACGGCCAATCCAGCAATGTGAACGGCCTGCTTGCGGCGCAGCACACGCGCGCCGAAGACCGCGTTGACTATGTTGGCGGCGTCGTTGCGGCCGACTTCGATAGTGTCCCAAACGAGCATGGCAATGGCCACCGCGCCCGCCACGTAGATAAATAGTTCAGGGCCCATGGTTTTGTGCCATTCCTTTTAGGATGATCCATGTGAAACGTTGCTGGATGATGAATCACATTCGGAGGTCCATGTCATCCGTGCGCCGAAGGATTGAGTCTGACACCACTTTCCCAGATCAAATTCCGAGGAGGAATATAACTTCGGGAGGGCATTTCGTCAAGCACCTGCGGTTTGATCCAGTTGATCCGCCGGAGAAGGCTGGCCACGGTTGCACAAGAAAAAAGACCGGTTCCAAGCTCCGCTTGTTTCCGGTCTTTCCATGACCGAAGGCTGTTGGGTCAGCTCCGCCAACATCCAACCTTCGATTGGACGAAGGTTGATGGGTTACCTCGGCAGTTCACTCGAATATCCTGTCGAAGCAATCAGATCAACCTTCTAACAGCACCCGCGTGTACTCCTCACAAACGTTGTGCCAAGCCGGCCGGTCAGGTATTCCAGTGGGCGATTGGACTGCAGATAAGAAGATAAGTCATGGAAATCAGGGGTGAATCAAAGGGTTGGATTCATGGGGGAAGGGCTGCATCCCCCGCCTTAATCCTTTCGCCCCGGTTTATGGATGGGAAAAAATTGCCGGGAGGGGATACGAAAAGCGGAAAAGGAATTCATTCGCCGGATTCAATTGATTCTTCCGGAGATTGAATTTCAGCGGTCTGGATTTCCGGTTCACCCCGTTTTTGCGATACAATAACCACCCCTTCCTGTATTTCACGGCCTTCGTAGACGAATCCCGGCTTTAGGACGCGGCAGATCCGGCCGGGCTCGACTTCATCGCTGAATTCAGTGCCCATGATGTGGACGTAATGGGGATCGGGAACCGAACCAATGCGGGTGCTGATGTGCAGAGGCATGCGCTCCATGGCGTGATCGAAGGACTCGGCAGCCTGGGCCAGGGGCTTGTGAATGAACACGAAGCTATTTTTAAAGATGCCCAGATCGCCCTCTTCGACCTTGTGCTCCATAAATCGCATCGTTTCGCGAAAGCGGGCGTAGAAATTCAACAGCGTGGCCATGCGGTCCTCGCGAATGGAGACTGTGTCTGATCCTTTGTACTGAAATACTTGGAAGGAAAGGGTTTCCTGCCCATAGCGGAATTCCCGGGACCGTCCCAAACGCGCGGGATTGGCGCCCGCTTCCAAACCTACCACCTCCTGGGCGGTAACCAGAAAGCGCGATAAATGGTCCTGGCAAAGACGGATGGAGTCGCCGATCTCGCCACCGATGGTCCTCGCGTAGCGCTCGAATTGCTGCATGGCCTTCACGAAGAAAGGATCCATCCCCCGCGGCTTGGGCGCCACGACATCCACCATGACTTCCCAACTTGCGGCGGGCACGTAAATATCCCGGGGAGCCGATGCCATCATTCGGGTCCTTTCCCAATGGGTGAAACCTGATCCAATCGCTGGCTCTAGGGCCTCCCCCGGACCGGCGCTGAATCATTAACGATCCAAACCCATGGATAGATTTTTTAATGTTTTACCATATCCCCAAACCCACAAGTCAACAAGCGCCAGAAAG